>JAQBXY010000052.1 GCA_027623325.1 Gemmatimonadota bacterium | reverse complement strand
TCCCTCCTCACCCCTTGCCCGTCCTACCTCGCCTCCCCCCGCAAAAGGCCCTTTGAGCTTCCTATCCGTAGTGAGGAGGAGGCCGTGGACGACGATTGGACGGTCGTCGCCAACGGTACCTGTGTCATCCCGGACTCTCGCGACGCCATGTCCTGGCGAATCGGCGACCACGGGTTTCGCATGACGTTGTCGGCTGAAGTGCCTCAACTTGTCGAGGCGAACGTTAGGCCGTGGATCGACGGTTGGCTGGCGGACCACGGGCTGACCCTCGACCAGGTGGCCACCTGGGCTGTCCACCCGGGAGGTCCTAGGATCCTTGAGGCCTTTTCAGACGCTGTAGGCCTGGCCGACGAGGACACCGCGGTCTCAAAAGACGTCCTTTCCGACTTCGGGAATATGTCGTCTGCGACAGTGTTGTTTATTCTGGAGAGGCTTCGGGCCAGCGGTGCGCCACGCCCCTGTGTGGCGATCGGGTTTGGTCCGGGCCTCGTGATCGAGGCGATGTTGATTCGCTAGTGTCAGCTCAATAGGAGAGGAGATCACTCATGTCAGACTCATTGCGCTCGCTTCGGTGGCGGGCCGCGATAGGGATTGCGGGCTTGATCGTCGCGTTAGTGGGATATTCTGCGATGGGGCTCGGGGACCATCACATTCGCATCGAATTCGGTATCGCTCCGGAGATCCTTGTTGGCGCCGCCGTGGTGATCGACGGAGAGGTCGCTGGATCGATCACGCGGCCGCGAGCGCCGACCGTGAACGGTTTCCCCGTCGAGCCTGGCGAGCACACGGTTGAGCTACGGCTGGAGGGATACGGCGCGGAGTCGATCACGGTAGACACCCGCACCGAAGGTGGCACCGCGCGATTGATGGTCGATTTCTCGGAGCGGCGAAACGCCGACGGGTCCACGCAGCCCACCATCGTGCTTTACTAGCGTTCCTACCGACTCCTGACGAAGCGCAGGTTCCTGGCGCGTCCTTCTCCAACGAACATGTCGGCGAGCCTTCCATCCGCGTCGCGCGAGAAGCGCACGGGTCGCAGGAAGAACTGGTCGCCCATGAACTCGTCAGGGGCCCGAGGCGTCAACACCGTTCGACCGTGTCGATAGTGGTCCGCCACCAAAACCCCACCGACCACGGACAGCACGTAGCGCGTATCCAACTCCTCGCTGACCCAATCGCCCTCGTACTCTTCTAGCTCCAAGGATGAGAGTACCGGTGGTGGGTCCGGTGATGGCTGCGGGGAAGGGCTTTGGGCCGTACTTTGGGTATCGGGGCCCAGGAGATCCGCTAGGAAGATCTCCGCCATTTCTTGCGATGCCGGGGCTGGATTGTAGATGCCGGAGTTGGCCAGGATAACCACCCCGGAGCGGATCTCTGGGAAGTGGGTGATCACCGTCCGGTTGCCCGCCCAGGAACCGGAGTGGGTCCACATCTGCCTGTCCCTCCATGTGCTGCCACTGAGCCCGTAGGCATAGGCGATCGTATCGCCTGAGTTGAGGACGCCGCGAGTGTGCATCCGATCGATGACGGATGGCCCCCCAACCGTGCGTGTGTCGAAGTTGATAAGCCAACGCGCCATGTCGTCCACCGAGCTGTGCAGCGAACTGGAGCCAAGGGCAGTCAGCCCATTGGGAGAGACCGCCCACGTGCCGTCCGCTCCCGGGATGTACCCCTGAGCGCGGAGCGGCACCACCATTGTGTGGTCGTCTTGGAAGTGGGTGTTGGCCATGCCGAGCGGCCCGAAAATGTTGTCGTGCGTCCATGAGGCGAACGACGCCCCCGTTACCCGCTGAACGATCTCAGCAAGCAGGTTGTAGCCCGTGTTCGAATAGCTGTATTCGTTGCCGGGGGGGAAGTTCAGTTCCTTCTGGTTCCAGGTCATCCGCAGGATCTGGTCGAACGAAATCACGTCGTCGTAGCGCCATCCAGCGATGGCAAGCGTGATAGGCCAATCGCGAATACCGCTGATATGGTGCACGAGGTGTTGCACCGTCAGCGGAGCGCCGAAATCCGGAAGCTCGGGCAAGTATTGGCTCACGGGCGCGTCGAGGTCGATCGTGCCCGACTCGACCAGAGCGGAGATCGCGAAGGCGCCGAACTGCTTCGACACGGAAGCGACGTCGAAGACCGTCTCGGGTGTGATCGGCAGCCCGTGGTCCAGATTGGCCATCCCGTACCCGGCGCGAAAAACGACCTCGCCTTGGCGTACGACCACGACGGATGCGCCCGGGGTGGTCACGTTGAAGTCGGCAAATACCGAGTCCGCCCGGGCGCGTTGGGACTGAGTTTGAGCGCCGCCTGCAGCAGGCGCGATCATGATGAGCGTGGCGAACACGCCGACGAGGCAGCGAGCGCGACTCGGAAGCTGACGCTGAAGCTGCGGCTGACGCTGAAGCTGCGGCTGATCCTGCGGCTGATCCTGCGGCTGACGCTGCGGCTGAGCCTGCGGCTGATGCTTCACCCGATGCTTCGCCCGATGCTTCACCCGATGCTCCCCCTCATGCTTCATGGTCTCGTCCAGTGGCAGGTTGATCACGCACCCTAGATCTCGGCCTGAGTCAGAGCAAGGCTCGTTGCATCGTCGACCGCATCGCCGACCGCATCGTCGACCGCATCGCCGGCTGCATCGTCGGCTGCATCGTCGACCGCATCGTCGACCGCATCGCCCAACGAGCGTAGTCAGCGGGTTGGACCGGCTGGCGTTGTTGCGCGTGGGCGGCGGAGGCCGTCCCCGTGACCAAGGCCGCTAAGAATGCCGTCCGCAAAATCCTGTTCATCACTGTTTCCACTCGAGTTCGACTGTGCAGGGTTAGATGCCGGGCCGCCCGCGTCCGGTAGCGCCTGAGGCGTAGGCACGATGACGGGGCATGCTCGGGCGGGCAAGGCGGTCGCCCTGCTATCTCGGCACATCGGCACTCTTGGTGTTCGGCGGACTTCTCGGACGGGCACTGGCTGCGAAGCCACGAATCCAGCATGCTGAGTCAGGTACGCACATCGCGCGTCATCCGTATGACGCACCTGCGCGAGACTCCCTTACGCTCAGGCTGAGTGACCCTCAGCTGAGTGACCCTCAGGCTAGGTGGCCGCCACGCACCTGGCGCCCCTATCTTGCGCACAACCGGCACGGCTAAGCAGCCGCGCTGGGCACCCTCCGCTCTCACGGTACGCGATATGATCAAGCGCTTGTTGGCCCTGACGGTACTTCTCACGACGGCGGCGTGCGCCGAAGGTGAGTCCTACGACGTCCTCATTAGCGGGGGTACCGTCTACGACGGTTCCGGCTCCGCTCCATTCGTCGGCGACGTCGCCATCAACGGGGACCGGGTGGTGGCGGTCGGAGACCTGTCAGGCGCTACCGCCACCACGGTGGTGGACGCGACCGGTATGGCTGTGTCCCCTGGCTTTGTGAACATGCTCTCATGGGCGACCGAGCCGCTCATCATCGACGGGCACTCCCAGGGAGACATTCGCCAAGGGGTGACGCTCGAAGTTTTTGGTGAAGGCTCCTCCATGGGCCCCATGAACGATGCCATGAAGGCGGAATGGCTCGACGAGTTCCAGGATATGGTCGGTGGGGAGGCTCGCGCGGCCGCGCTGCTGGGCGGCTCGTTCGAAGTGCCTTGGACCACCCTCGGCGAGTATCTGGAGTTCCTAGAGAACAAAGGCGTCGCGACGAACGTCGCCTCCTTCTTGGGTGCTACGACGGCTCGTGTCCACGAATTAGGTTACGCCGACCGCGCCCCGAACGAGGATGAGCTCGAGCGCATGCGTCAGTTAACCCATGCGGCGATGGAGGAAGGGGCCATGGGGATCGGCTCCTCGCTCATCTACGCGCCCGCCTTCTACGCCGACACAGATGAGCTGATCGCACTCTCCACCGTCGCAGCGGAGCACGGTGGTATGTACATCTCGCATATGCGCAGTGAGGGCAATCAACTCATCGAGGCGGTCGAGGAACTGATCACCATCTCGCGGGAAGCCGGGCTGCCTGCCGAGATCTACCATCTCAAGCAGGCTGGAGAGGCGAACTGGGGCAAGCTCGATCAGGTGATCGAAATGGTGGAGGCGGCACAGGCGGAGGGGCTTCGCATTACTGCAGACATGTACACCTACACCGCCGGCTCGACAGGGCTCGACGCCGCGATGCCGCCTTGGGTCCAGGAGGGCGGTTACGACGCCTGGGCTGGTCGGCTGGGCGACCCGGTGGTTCGGGTGCGCGTCGCTGCGGAGATGGTCGCGGAGCAGGATGATTGGGAAAACCTGATGCAGGGCGCCGGCCCAGCGGGTACTCTGCTTGTCGGTTTTCGGAACCCTGAGTTGCGGGGATACATCGGGCGGACACTCGAAGAGGTCGCGGCTGAGCGCGGCACCTCGCCCCAGGTGACCGCGATGGACCTCGTGGTCGAGGACGGAAGCCGGGTGCAGGTCGTCTACTTCTTGATGTCCGAAGAGAATGTGAAGCGGCAGATCGCGCTGCCATGGGTCGCATTCGATTCGGATGCTGGGTCGATGGCTCCCGAGCCCCCGTTCACCGACGCCAGTACCCACCCGCGAGCCTACGGCAACTTCGCGCGTCTGCTCGGGAAGTATGTCCGCGAGGAAAAGGTGATCCCGCTGGAGGAGGCGATTCGTAAGCTGACGTCGTTCTCGACCACGAACCTTGGAATTACAGATCGAGGACTGCTCGCGGAGGGCTATTTCGCAGACGTCGTGGTGTTCGACCCGAACACGATCATCGATCACGCGACCTTCGAAGAGCCGCATCAGTATTCGACAGGGGTGCTGCATGTGTTCGTGAATGGTGGCCAGGTCCTGCGCGATGGGGAGGCTACCGGCACCATGTCAGGGCGGGTCGTACGCGGGCCAGGGTGGACCGGGGGGCGGTAGGCGGACGAGGCAGGCCGCGGGATCAGTCGGCCCGGCGATCCGCTCGGGAGGCGAATCACTCGATGGCTCGATCCTCAAGCCCGGGCTAGTATTGCGCCCCGCTCATCCCAGAGGTCCATGACGTGATCGCCGACACCACTGCCGTTTTCGGCATTCTCGCCGCGGTCGTGGCAGTCGCGGTCGCGTCGTGTTCCAAAACTCAGTCGAGCGAGAATCCGGGAGCCTACAGGGTTTTGGGCGGGCGCAGCCAAG
>JAQBXY010000035.1 GCA_027623325.1 Gemmatimonadota bacterium | reverse complement strand
AATCATGAAGGCAGGCTAATCAACGAGCACTCCGGAGCCACCACCTTCAACTGGGGACGGGACAGCTTCTCGGTACGGGCACCCAGGTCACTTGCACCCATGCGTACATGTCCTCAGCGACTGTCTCGAGGCTCGACGAGTACCGGGATCGGAGGCAGCAACGCCTTCGTCTGACCCGGGCGCTCCACCGGGTCGACCCCGCCAAGGAAGCGCTGCTGGATCACCTCGTCACCGTCGCCGATCTCACGGCCTCCGAGCGGGTCGCCGCCGTCTGGGTGGACGAGTATGGTCCCGGGATCGTCCACCCCCATGTGGTGCTCGATGTCTCCAGCGATCAACCTCGTCGCGACTTTCCGATCGAGGCCTTGAGGAAGGCGTGGGAGTATGGCATTCCCGGCACCCACGACCAAGTAAGGGACGGTGAGTCGGTCGGCTCCAGTGTGTTCGCGGTTGCGCTCGGTAGCGATGGATCACGGGCCTGGTTTCTCGTCGCGGAGTCTCTATCGCCGCGATCGAGGTTCGCCTCCTCGGCCCGGGATCGTCTCCTGTTCGCTGCGGGAGAATGTTCCTCGCTGGTTCTCCATCGAGATTTTGGTCTCCCCGAAGAGGCTCGGGCTGAGGGCCGGTTCGCGGGCTGGCACATCCTTCAAGATGTCGAAGGGCGCGAGGCGGATTCGCTGGCGAGCGGAGCGATCGCGCGGCGGTTCCTCGTGGGACGCCTCGCGCGCATGCTCGTTGATGAGGATCTGTCGATCCCGGACGATCAGCGGGCCGACCAGGCGAGGCGAGCGCGCGTCGAACTCCACAAGGGAGAGTCGGACGAGTCGTTGGGTACGCTCGATGCGGCGCTCGATCTGTATGCAGAGGGTGACCTCCGTGATTTCGGCCAAGAGATCCTCCGGCAGGGGCGGGCCGCCGAGGATGCTGATCATTTCAACGGGGCCCTGGAATTGTACCGGTGCGCCTTCGACATCGGGACTGGCCTCGGGAGCGCGACGCTAGCGATCGATGCCGCCCGGCAGGCGGGACGAGTCCTTCGGCGACGGGCCCGCTGGGACGAAGCCGACCGTTGGTACGGGATCGCGTTCGAGGTCGCGGATAGTGCAGGCATTCGCGACCTGGCCGCGCGCGCCCTTTCTGGCTTGGCCCTCATCAAGAAGGAGATCGGGAATCTGCCGGCCGCCCGGGCCGGCTTCGAGAAGGCTCTCGAGGCTGCCGAGCAGTCGGGAGATCGCGATACCCTCGCGAGCATTCACCAGGACCTCCTAGGGCTCGAACACGCCGTCGGTGACCTGGGCGCTGCGCTCCGACACGGATGGCGAGCGGTGAAGACGTACGAGAGTGACACCAGTCGCATGCGGTGTATGGTCAGTCTCGCCGGCGTCCTGAAGGACGTAGGCGAGCTACAGGCGGCTGAGGACGCGTATACGGTGGTCGCTCACCGGTCGGACGAGCACTACTACCTCGTGTATGCAACCGACGCGCTGGCGCACATCGCAGCACTCCGCGGGGACGAGGCTGGGTTCTCGGCGCGAGCGGCACGCTGCGACGCACTGGGATGGGAGAACGGTCCGCTCGTGGTAAAGGCGGAAATCCTGTACTTCCGGGGGCAGAGCTATCAGGCGCTCGACCGCGGTGACGAGGCGCGCGCCTGGTTTGAGCGCGCGATCGCCTTCGCGGAGGAACACAACTTCAACCGCGTGTTGTTCCGAGCCGAGTCCGCGCTAAGGGACCTGCCGTCGGCAATCGTCGAGACGGGCGTGTACGACCCCGTCGCACCGCCCGAAGTCCGTGAAGGACTCCGGGCGATGCGCGAGGAGCTGGCCGGCGTCGGAGCCTAGCCGGCCCAGACGGGTGTGCCTGGGTGAGGCCTAGTTCCCGCTGTCCGGGTTGTGGTTGCCGCTATCGGGGTTGTGGTTGCCACTGTCCGGATTGTGCGGTCCGGTAATTGAGGTGCCACAGGCGGCCATTCCGATCGTGAGCATCGCGACGAGCAGGGAGCGGTACAGGGTCTTCATGAGGATCCTCTCTTGGGTATTCCGCACGCTCAGCTCCGTGCGCGATGAGTACGGGGCACAACCTTGAGGTATGAACTTTCGGACGGGCCGGGAAGTGCGTAGTATCACTTTCTTCTTCAGCTATGTCTTTTTCGAAGATCATGGCACTCATCACCGTTCTGACCCACGATCCGGCGGTCCTGGCCGCTGTACCGGCGCCCTCAGCGGGGGCCCGGTCCGTGGCGAGCACACGCTCCTGGGAGCGACTCCTTTGGCTGGTGCGTGAACGCCCCGTAACGGAGGTGGTCGTCGACAGCGGCGCCTTACCCGTGGATCGAGACCCCGACGCCGCCCTAGGTGATCTCAGCCGCCGCTTCCCGAGTCTCGGTACGATCCTGATCGCCCGGCCGGACTTGGATCCACTGACCCTCTTTAGACTCGGCAGGGCAGGAATCTCCGATCTGGTGCTCCTTCCGCTCGACGATCTGCTCCGCGGGATTCAGCAGGCGATGGTGCGGTCGAGTGCGGGCAACACGACGTCCTACGTAGGACGTGTCGTGGGCCGGCGGCTTCCGCTTCCCGGAAGCCACGTCCTTCGGAGCGCCCTCGAGGGTGCTTTGTCGGGATGGGCGGCCGACGATCTGGCCGCTCAGTCCGGGTGGACGCGGGCCCACCTCAGTGTTCGACTGCGCGAAAACGGCCTGCCCTCTGCGGGTCACCTGCTCATCTGGGCCAAGCTCATCCACGCGGGACGGTGGCTGGGCGACCCCGGGAGAAGCGCAGAGAGCATCTCGCGGCAACTCGAATACTCAGACGGCGCTGCTTTTCGGAGGGCGCTCCGAAACTACGTCGGTGGCACGCCCAACTCGCTTCGCTCAGAGCGCCCCTTTCGCCTTGTGCTTGGTCGTTTCCTTGACGTTTGCGGACTCGGTGATAGCCTAGGGGACGGCAGATCCGTCGCTTGATCTGTACTCCCATCCCACACGACACGAGCACATGAGAGAATTCGCCGCCGCAGACGGAGAAGGCTGGACCGGATCCGTAGCCGAGGAAGAGGGGACGGACTACAAGGGCCGCTTCTATATGATCCTGGTGCAGAAAGAGGGTGGACGTCGCGTCGAGGTCAGAGACGTTCGTTGGAACAGCGAGCGGAGTGCACGTCGAACGCTCGAGTCGATGTCGGTGTTGGAGTTGCGCCGCAAGCTGCGAGCGGCGGTCGGGAGGAGCTCGGCGACCGTCACTCCTTGACCATCCGCGGCGCCGCCACGGAGTACGACCGGCTGGCACGCATCTGCTCTCGCGAGTACCCCGAACCCCGCCGAGGGGTGTTCTTGAACGCGGCGAGCTGGGGGATTCTGCCCCGTGTTGCGGCGACGGAAGTGGCGGAGCTGACGATGCGCCGCAACCTGATGGACGGCTTCCAGGAGGCGGAGGCAGGTGCCATCCAGCACCGTTGTCGGAGTGTGCTCGCCGAGCTGCTGGGTACCTCGGTGAACGAGATCGCGTTGGCCCCCAATACTTCCTTTGGTGTCAATCTCGCGGCCGCCCTTCTGCGCTCAGGGCCGCCCGGGACCATCGTTCTCTCGGAAGGAGAGTTCCCCGCGAATGTTCTGCCCTTCAAGGCGCTCACGTCGGTCGGCTTCACCGTGCGGATCATACCCGCCACCGAAGCCGGCACTCCCGACGAGCCGGCACTCATCGAGGCGCTGGGCGAGGACGTGGTCGCCCTGGCGGTCTCGTCGGTTCAGTTCGCGTCCGGATATTTGGCGGACATGCAGCGCTTGGGGTCGGCGTGTCGCGACCGAGGGATCTACTTTTTCGTCGACGCGATCCAATCGTTGGGCGTGGCTCCCTTCAACCCAAGGGAGGTCGGCGCGGATATCGTCGCGGGCGGTGGCCAGAAGTGGCTGTGCGCCCCATGGGGGTCGGGATTCACATGGATTCGAAGCGAACTTCAGGACCGATTCGATCCGCCGTTGGTCAGCTGGCTCGCGACGGCGCGCGGTGCGGACTTCGACGACATGCTTCACTACAGCATGGAATGGCGAGGGAACGCTCGGAAGTTCGAGCTGGCGACGCTTGGTCTTCAGGACTACCTAGGCTTGGCGGGATCCGTCGAGGTGTTGCTGGAGATCGGAATCGAGGAGATCCAGCGTCACGTCCGCACCCTTCAGGCGCCCCTATTCGACTGGATCGGTACGCGCCCCGATGTGCGGTGTCCGACACCGGTCGATCCGGAGCGAAGGGCAGGGATCGTGGCATTCGCTCCGCCCGACGTATCCGGTGTGGCCCGGGCGCTCGGCGAGCAGGGGGTGGTGTTCTCGGTTCGCGAGGGGCTCATCCGCCTCGCTCCCCACTTCTACAACACCAGCGACGAGATCAGTCGGGTAGTCGACGTTCTCGAAACGTCCGCCTAAAGGCGTTCTAGCTTCCGTTTCCGCGCTGCGGGATCTCGATCCACTGACCCGCGATGATCCGGTTCGCGTCGATACGGGGGTTCACACGCAGGATCTCGTCGAGAGAAACCCCGTAGCGAATGGCGATCGCGGTCAGATTCTCGCCACGAGTCACCCGGTGGCGATCGGCCGAAGCGACCGGATTCGACGCGGGTCTCGGGGCTTCAGCAACAATCTGCGGTACCTCACCGGGAGATCGTCGGAACGCGGCCAACTGCGCTCCAATCTGATTCTCCACTCGCTTGGCCCGCGTCTGAGAAGGGGAGTCGTTCACCATCAGGGAGAACGCGAGGCGCTCGCCGTCGGCCGATCGCACCATGCCACTCAGCGCCGAGACGCCTTCAATCGTACCGGTCTTCGCTCGGAGATTTCCGGCTGCGGGCGTCTGATACATGCGGGCGAGCTCACGGCGGGTTCCGGCTTGGGGCAACGACGCCCAAAATTCCGGCCACAGTTGGCTCTCACTCATGCCTTGTATGATCTGCACGAAGGCACCCGCACTGACCCGATTGCCCCCATCGAGGCCCGATCCGTCCAACTGAACGATGCCCGAGGTGTCGACCCCGATGCTCGCGAGGGCTTTGCTCACTGCGAGAGCACTGGCCTCAGGCGAGCCTGCGCCCTCTACCACCCTCCCGACGGTTCTGAAGACGAGCTCCGCGAAGAGATTGTTGCTCTCCTTGTTGATCACGGAGAGATAGGCGGAGAGCGGCCGGGAGACATGGCGGGCCAGGATACGAGGTCCGGGCCGTCCGAGCATCGGTGCCGCGATCGTCTTCACGACGGACGCATCCGCGTCCACAGTGGTTCGTGTCTCTCCCGCGACCGTGATCCCTCTGGCCTCCAGGGCCGCCCGAAACGACGCGCCTGCGAAATCAGCCGGCACAGCCACGGTCATCTGTCGCCACACTTCCTGGGAAGCGCGTTCCATTCGCCCTTCCACGCGAACAGGCTCGAGCGGATCATCTCGCAGAATCGCGAGGCGGGGCCGCGCGCGGCCATCGACCGTCTCCGCACGGTTCAAAACTTCGAGCGCGGAGTGCGACGGGATCGTCTCCACGAGCGGGGCAGCTCCCACGGGGCCGGCCCTGATCCGGAACGACACGACGTTTTCGTTGAACGACAGGGCGGACACGCCTGCCGTGAAATGTTCATTGAGATCTCGGGGATCCCACCCTGCGCCGCGGAGGGGCCCGGGGAAGAAGGATGCGTCGGCGACCAGATCTCCTGAGACGGTCCGGACACCAGCTTCCACGAGGTCGTCGATCAGGCGTTGAAAGACATCGTCTCGGCGCCCGTAGAACCGATCCGATATCCCCGGGTCTCCCGTGCCATACAGCACCAGGTCGCCCAACAGCACGCCGTGTTCGACATCACCTGTGCCGAGCGCGTACGTGAGAAACCGGTAGTCCGGCCCTAGAACCTGGAGGGCCGCCGCACTGGTGAGCAGCTTGACGTTGGAGGCTGGTGCGAGCGCGTTGGCCGGAGCGATGGCGAAGAGCGTGTCGTGGGCATCGAGGGACAGAACCAGTACACTCCAATCGGCGTTGCCCCAACTATAGCTTCCGAAGGCGCTCTCGAGCCGGTCACGCAGTTGCGCCATCTCCTGAGCTGCCGCAGGTGCCGTCCAATTCGCGAGCCCCGCGACGAGGGCGATCGCGATTCCCACAGGCCCGATCATCGTGCCTGTGCCCCGAGCGCTCACCTCAGGCAACGTCGGGTCAGGCGCGGGCGGGGGCCGGACTGCCCGCCGGGAGACAGTCGCGGCAGTACCCAGACAACTCCAGACGATACCCGGTGACGGTGAAGCCCGTCGCTCGATCGCGGAGGGCATCGACTTCGCCGCGCGAGAGATCACCGGGAAGATCGACGACCCGTGAGCACGCGATGCACCGAGCGTGGTGATGGGGGTCGGTTCGACCATCGTACCGAGCGGCGGCGTCCGCGTAACTCAGCTTTACCGCGAGGCCGCAGCCGACGAGCGTCTCAAGGCTCTTGTATACCGTCGCCAATGAAATCCCCGGGAGAGCCAGACGCACCGCCAGAAACACATCGTCCGCCGTCGGATGTACATCGGTGTGTGACAGGTAGCGGAAGACCGCTGCCCGCTGCTCCGTGAAGCGTTGGCCATTGGCCTCGAGGGCCTGTCGGAGGCGCCCTTCGCGGGGCGCGGGGTTCATCGTCATGCTTAGGGTCTGCTGGGGTTACGTCGTACGTTACACGGCGTCAGGAAGAAGTGTCAACCGGATTATCATGAGATGAAAACACATACAGGGGCTCCGTCCGGGCGATTTCGTGACCGCCTCGGGTGATGGGCCGCTGCTCACACTGGAACCCCTGATCGAGGCGATCCGCGAAGGGGTGGAGGGCGTCGGGTGGGAGCTCTCCGGACTCCAGAAGACCACGAGCCACCAGTTCGAGGGTCGGTGGGAAGGCGAGTCTACCCGAAGTGCCTATCTGTTTTTCCACCCCCACGATGGAGCCGAGCACCTCAGCGTCGACGTCTACCTCGACGAGACGACGCGTGGCCTGACCGGCAATCTGGCCCTGGTGGTGGACCTCGTGCGCCTCGGAGAGGTGAAGAGCGTATCCGACGTGCTGCGGATCTTGGGCCGACTCTCCGCCACGACCATCGGCGACGAACATCGCCGACCGGTCACACTTCGGCTCCGCCTTTCCGACGCGGATCAGGACGCGGACGACGCCACGACCGAAGTCCGATTCAAGGTTCGAATTCCACAGAAGGTGCTGGGCGGCGGGAGGGCGGCGGTCGTGCCTTTGGTGTGTGAGGTGATGGCCTCCTTCGCGAAGATCCTGGAATCGGACGAACTGGCTCGCCTCGCGCCGCCGGAGGGAGACCACGAAGGCTAAAGGCGCGGGCGCGGTCATCTGCCGTCGGCCAGTAGGCGCAGGCCGTTGAACACGACCACGATCGTGGAGCCTTCATGTCCGATGACCCCGGCGGTGAGCCCGATCCACCCCATGAGCGCCGCGACGACGAGGCCGGCCATGACGGCCAGGGAGAACGCGAGGTTCTGCTTTACGATTCGCCTCGTGCGCTGACTCAACCGCACGGCCAGCGCGAGTGAGCTGAGATCGTCGCCCATCACCACGACGTCCGCCGTCTCCAGGGCGACGTCCGTACCGGCGACACCGATGGCGATTCCGACGTCCGCTGTCGCGAGCGCGGGGGCATCGTTGACGCCATCACCAACCATTGCGACAGGCCCACGGGTGCGGAGCTCGGCCAGGAGTTTGACCTTGTCATCCGGCAGCAGCCCCCAGTGGACTTCGGTGATGCCGACCTCGGCCGCTACCGACTTTGCCGTCGCTTCCGCGTCTCCGGTCAACATGACGAGGTGTTTCACACCGGCGCGAGTGAGCGCTTCCAAGGCCTCGCGTGTTCCCGGACGGGGATGATCCTGAACCGCGAATGCCCCCACGTGGCGACCGTCGATGGCCAGGTGGATCGGTGTCGCCGTCTCGCGTCCCTCCTGGAAAAGCTCCATCAGGAACGGATCGGTGGTGGCACCGGTACGGGACTCAATCCAGGAGCGACGCCCGACCTCGACACGGTGCCCTTCCACCGTGGCCTCGACTCCTTGCCCCGCGGTCGAGACGAAGGCTGACGGGTCGGGTATGGACAGGCCTCGGTCAGAGGCGGCTCGCAGGATGGCCGCCGCCAGGTGATGCTCCGAGTGCGACTCAGCTCCAGCCGCGAGCCGGATCATCCAATCTTCGCCGGCCATGGGTTCGTCGGAGTCTGACCAGGCGGCGTCGGTATCCGTACTCGTTGCCGTTGCCGCTGCAACGCCTGTCGCGGCTCGAACGCCGATTACCTCGGGCCGCCCGACCGTCACGGTCCCCGTCTTGTCGAGGGCAAACGTCGTCACTGACGCCAGAGAATCGAGGTAGGCGCCACCCTTGAAGAGGACGCCGTGACGAGCTCCGTTCGACACCGCCGACACGATGGTCGCCGGGATCGAAATCACGAGCGCACACGGTGACGCTACGACGAGAAGGGTCATGGCACGGTAGAACGCTTCATCGAAGGTCCAACCGAGCACGAGCCAGGGAATCAGGATCGCTCCGACCGCGGCAAGGATCACCCCCAGCGCGTAACGGCTTTCAACCTTCTCGATCCAACTCTGAGTCGGAGCCTTGGAGTCCTGTGCTTCCTCCACGAGGCGAATGATCCGGGCGAGTGCCGTGTCGTCGGACGCCCGGGTCATCAGGATTTCGAGGGAACCTCCGACGTTCAGCGTTCCCGCGAAGACCGCCGCGTCGGCCGCCTTGGCTACGGGGATCGATTCCCCCGTGAGCGTCGACTCGTCGACGCGCGATTCACCGGCAACGACCGTCCCGTCCACAGGGATGCGCTCGCCAGGACGGACGCGAACGACGTCACCGGGGGCCAGTAGCTCCAGCCGGACGGCCTCTTCTACGCCGTCGACGATCCGCGCCGCCTCTTCCGGCCTCAGCTGCACCAGAGCCTCGATGGAGCGCCGCGTCTTTCCGAAGGCGTATGTCTCGAGCGTGTTTCCGAGCGAGAAGAGAAAGAGGAGGACGGCACCCTCGAGCCAATGACCGACGACGGCTGCCCCGACTGCGGCGAGCAACATCAGCAGATCGACGTCGAAGTCGCCGCAGCGAAGAGCGCGAAAGGCCTGGCGCGCCGTGTGCCATCCCCCGGCAGCGTAGGCGACGAGGAGCGCGGCAAAGGCCACGGTGGTCAGGCCGACCAGTGGCAGCAGCCAGCCGGCCATGACCGCGACGAGCGCGATCGCGGTCGAGGCGGCCTGGAGGCGGATACGATCGGGCTCCTGGCCCTTTATGTCACAGCAGTTGCTACCCATGGTCTCTTATCAAGAATGATTCTTGATAAGGTAGCCTCATCGGTCCAGGACTCAAGCGGATCGGTGGCTGAACGACGACTCGCTTGCTCCCCGGGGCTCGGCGTGCAGATTGGGCCCCATCGACACCGCTGGTTGAACCAGGATCCATGAGGCCGCGACATGAGCAGTGATTCCGGAGCCCTCGACGACCTTCTTCGCGAAGACCGTCGATTCCCACCCCCACGCGATTTCGCTGACCGAGCCGTCATGAACGACCCGTCGGTCTACGAGCGGGCGGCGAGTGATCCGGAAGGGTATTGGTCGACCTGGGCCTCGGAGTTGGACTGGTTCGAGCCCTGGCATACGGTCCTGGAGTGGACGCCGCCGCACGCCAAGTGGTTTCTGGGCGGGAAACTCAACGTCTCCCACAACTGCCTCGATCGTCACGTGCAGGCCGGTCGGGGTGACCGTCCAGCGCTCCTATGGGAGGGTGAACCGGGAGATACCCGCACGTTTACGTACGCGGAGTTGCTTGCCGAGGTATGCGCCTTCGCCAATGGCCTGAAGAGCCTGGGCGTCGGGAAGGGCGACCGTGTCACGATCTATCTCCCCATGGTCCCGGAAGCGGCTGTCGCCATGTTGGCGTGTACGCGAATCGGCGCGGTGCACTCGGTGGTCTTCGGAGGCTTTAGCCCCGATTCTCTCGCCGATCGAAACAATGACGCCCGAGCCAAAGTGCTGATCACCGCCGATGGTGGATGGCGGCGCGGAAGTGTCGTAGCGCTCAAGGAGAACGCCGACGCGGCGCTCGAACAGTCACCCACGATCGAGCATGTGGTCGTGGTGGAGCGGGGTGGAGCGTTGAGCGCTCAGACGCCAGTCACGATGGTGCCCGGGCGTGATCACTGGTATCACGAGCTCGTCTCGGCCGCCGCTCCGGACTGTCCTGCCGAATCCATGGACGCCGAAGATCTGCTCTTCATTCTGTATACCTCGGGCACGACCGGAAAACCGAAGGGGGTCGTGCACACGACCGGTGGATATCTGACCCAGGTGTACGCCACCACCAAGGCGGTCTTCGACCTCCATGACGACGACGTGTATTGGTGTACCGCCGATGTGGGTTGGGTCACGGGTCACAGCTACATCGTGTATGGCCCACTCGCGAATTGTGCTCAGGTCGTCATGTATGAGGGCGCCCCTGACTTCCCCGATCGGGGACGTTTCTGGCAACTGTGCGAGAAGTACGGTGTGACCATCTTCTACACCGCCCCGACGGCGATTCGTGCGTTCATGCGCTGGGGTGACAGTTGGCCGGGCCAGTCCGACCTGTCGAAGCTCCGGCTGCTGGGAACGGTAGGAGAGCCGATCAACCCCGAAGCATGGATGTGGTACCATCGGGTGATCGGCGGGGAACGCTGTCCGATCGTGGACACGTGGTGGCAAACCGAGACGGGGGCGATCATGATCACGCCGCTTCCCGGGTTGACGGAGACGAAGCCCGGGACGGCGACCCGACCGTTCCCGGGAATCCAGGTGGCCATCAAGGAAGAGTCAGGACAGGAGACGTCTGCCGGCTACCTCGCCATCACTACGCCGTGGCCGTCGATGCTTCGCACCGTCTGGGGCGATGACGAACGGTTCCGCTCGACCTATTGGTCGAAGTGGGAGAACGTCTACTTCGCCGGTGATGGAGCGAAACGCGATGAGGATGGCTACCTGTGGATTCTGGGGCGGGTGGACGATGTCCTCAACGTGGCCGGTCACCGCATCGGCACGATGGAGGTCGAGAGCGCGCTCGTCGATCATCCGTCGGTGGTCGAGGCGGCCGTCGTCGGTAAGGCCCACGAGATCAAGGGTGAATCGATCGCCGCATTCGTGACCCTCAAGGAGGGCATCGCGACGTCGGACGCGTTGATGGCGGAGTTGAGAGATCATGTGGGCAAGAAGATCGGCCCGATCGCGAAGCCGGAGATCGTCGTGTTCACGGCCGATCTTCCGAAGACGCGCTCCGGCAAGATCATGAGGCGGCTGCTCCGAGACATCGCGGAGGGGCGCACCGTCGGTGACACCACGACGTTGGCTGATCCCGCCGTCGTGAGGAGGCTACAGCAGATGCACGAAGAGAAGGAAGGCTAGCGCCCTACCACGGGCTGCTACCCGTCGGCCATCGGGTCTGGGAGGCGCGGAGCCTTGTTCGCGCGCTCTTCCGCGGACTTCTCCTTGACCCTTCTCGCGGGAACGCCCACGTAGATCCAATGCGGTTCGGTGCTCTTGGTGAGCATGGAGCCCGCGCCGACCATGGAGTCTTCGGCGATATGCGCGCCGGCCAGGATCGTGGCGTGGTATGTGATGCGTGCCCCGCTCCCGATCATGGTCTTCGGTAGATACACGATCCGACCGTCGACGATGTTGTGAGAATGGGAGTAAACGTTCGCGAAATCCGAGACGGACGCTCCGTCGCCGATGTCGATACCTCCACGATCGTCCAGGAGGACATGGCGATGGATCACGACGTTGTCGCCGACGTGCAGGTTGTAGCCGTACGAGACGCGAACGTGCGTGAACGCCTTGAAGTTGGCTCCGCAGCTGCCGAAGACGTGCCGGGCGAGGATGCGCCGAAGGTGAACGCCGAGCTCGACGTTTTCTCCTAGTGCGCTCCGATCGAACATCTCCCAGAGCCAGAGTAACGGTTTGCGCGGCTCGTAGAGTTCGAGGTCGATTTCCTGATAGTACTCGGGCTCGAGGGTGACGTTACGCGGGTCCATCTGAGCGAGCGCCACCTGCACCGTTTGCGGCAACTCGCTGACGGACTTCCCCGACAGATGCGGGAAGTAGATATCGGTGAGTACGCGGCGACAGAGTTCGTTCCGATCACAATCGGGGTCGTCCAGAGACTCTCGCAGCCACGCTAGCCACTCGGAATAGAGTGTCGCGGTGGCACCATCCACGGAGACCGGTCGTAGGGGCAAGAAAGGCATGGCAGGACGTTACCCCGATTCTGACTCGGGGCAAGGCTGCCGTCGCCGGGTGTCGTCGTTAGACTTATTGCAACCCGGCGCGACTTCCGCCCATGCTGAGCCATGCACGACGTTCTCCGACAGAGACTGATCCGCAAGATCGAGAGTCTCCCCGACGAGCAGATCTATCAGATTCTCGACTATATCGAGTTTCTGGAATCCAAATACGCGACGGTCGCCGCGATCGAGGCGTCGGGACTCCAGAAGTTCGCCGAGGGGCTCGAGGACAAGCTTCGCAAGAAGGCTGTGAGTCCGAGCACCATCCGGGAGGCCTTTCAAATGATCTCGGCGGCGGACCGCGTCCTGTCGGGTGTGTCGTCTGCCGGACGGCAGATTCTGAGCGACCTCAACCAGGCGCTCGAGGTCGACGAAAACGCAGCGACCCGCGTTCCATCGGAGGACGCGCAGCACATCGAGGCCGACCCGCGGAAGAGCAAGGCGCGGAGCGGCGCCCCCGCCGCTTCGGGTGGGTCGGGCTCGGACGATGCGAGTCTGAAAGGGCAGGGCGAAGGGGACTCTGCCTGACGGCTGGTGCCGGTTGACGGTTTTCGAGCGGCGGGATATCCTCTCCTATGGAATCACCGAGCTCTCCGGAGCTAGTCTGCGCCCGCCCGGCACAGCCCTGTTTTGGGGCGCTGCAGGAGCGGGCGCGCGCGTTTTCTGAAAGGTCTAGAGTCGATGACTGACGGGTCCCAGGGCCGACGAATCGTCAAGGAAGCCCTCACGTTCGACGATGTGCTGCTCATTCCTGGACACTCTCTCGTGCACCCCAAGGACACGGATGTGTCCACGCTCGTGACGCGGGGTATCTACCTGCGGATTCCATTGCTCTCCGCGGCCATGGATACGGTGACCGAGTCGGCGATGGCGATTCAGATGGCGCGTGAGGGAGGTCTTGGAATCATCCACAAGAACCTCTCTGCGGAGCGGCAGGCGGAGGAGGTCGATCGCGTGAAGCGCTCCGAGAGCGGCATGATCCTCGACCCGATCACGCTCTCGACCGCGGGCACGCTGCAGGACGCCCACGCACTGATGTCGCGCTTTTCCATTAGTGGTGTGCCGATCGTCGATGCGGATGGTCGCCTCATGGGCATTATCACGAATCGGGATCTGCAGTTCGAGACCGATCTTACGAAGCCGATCGCGGCGGTCATGACGTCGGAGGACCTGGTGACGGTCCCGGTCGGGACCACCCTCGATCAGGCCCAGGAGATACTCCACCGGCACCGCATTGAGAAGTTGCCTGTGGTCGACGCCGAAGGGCGCCTCAAGGGCCTCATCACCGTCAAGGACATCTTCAAGCGGCGACGGTATCCCGATGCCTGTAAGGACGAGCACGGGCGTCTCCGGGCGGGGGCAGCGATCGGAGCCTCGGATGCCGACGTGCTGCGCGCGGAGCTGTTAGTCGCTGCCGGCGTGGACGTCTTGGTCGTAGACACCGCGCACGGACACTCCCAGGGAGTGCTCAACGCGGTCGGCCGGATTCGCGAGCGCTTTCCTGATGTACAGCTCGTGGGCGGCAATGTTGGGACCGCGGAAGGTGCGAAGGCATTGGCGGAGCGAGGAGTCGACGCCGTAAAGGTCGGCGTCGGCCCAGGTTCCATCTGCACGACCCGAATCGTCACAGGTGTCGGGCTTCCCCAGCTGACCGCGATCATGGATGCGGTGGATGGCGTCGACTCGAGTGTCCCGATCATCGCCGACGGAGGGATTCGCTACTCGGGCGACCTCGTGAAAGCGCTGGCGGCGGGAGCGCACTCCGTGATGATGGGGTCGATGTTCGCCGGCACCGACGAGGCGCCCGGAGAGTCGTTCCTCCTGGAGGGGCGCCGGTTCAAGACGGTCCGCGGCATGGGGTCACTCTCGGCGATGGAAGAGGGCTCCGCCGATCGGTACTTCCAGGACGGCGGCGTGGAGAAGCGAAAACTCGTGCCCGAAGGGATCGAGGCCAGGGTAGCGTACAAGGGCCCGGTCTCGGACACGATCTATCAGTTGGTCGGTGGTCTGCGGAGCGGCATGGGCTACTGCGGAGTGGGCACGATCGCCGAGTTGCGCACGAAACCGCGCTTCAATCGGGTGACGACGGGCGGCCTGAGAGAGTCACATCCTCACGACGTCACGATCACCCGTGAGGCGCCCAACTACCACATGTGAGAGCGAGCGCCCGATGGCGCCGCGTCGCGCCCGTTGTCGTAATGGCTTCGGTCGCCTGCGGCGGCGCCCGTGCCCCCGCCGATCCGCCCGGGGCGGTTTCGGTTCCCGAGATCCGAGTGGAGGGGGCGGATCTCGGCTCTCTTTTCGAGCCGGCCCACCTGGTGGCACCCGAGGGCGACGCGGTCGTTGACGAGCTGCTCGCTTCTCCGGTACTTCGAGACCCGGAATTCCAGGCTGCGGTGACGGTCTGGATCGACTACTGGCAGCGCCTGGCGAAGCCGTGGTTTCCGGATTTTCTGAGAAGGATGGGGAGCTACGAAACGACCGTCGACTCTGCGCTGGCGGAACGCCGGCTGCCGGCTTCGCTCCGTTTCTTGCCCCTCATCGAAAGCGGATACAGCCCTTCGGCGAGTAGCCATGCCAGTGCCGTCGGCATGTGGCAGTTCATGGCCGGAACGGCGGGGGAGTTCGGCATGGAGGTTGGCCCATTCCTCGACGAGCGACGGAATCCGTACAAGTCCACAGAGGCCGCGGCCGACTTCCTGGAAGAACTGCACGGTGACTTCGGTTCATGGTTCCTCGCGCTCGCGGCCTACAACGGAGGCCCGAATCGAGCGCGCCGCATCCTGCGAAGCTACGCGCCCGTAGCGGAGCCATCCGATAGCGTGTTCTGGGCGCTCCGACGCCATTGGCCGATCGAAACTCGGGAGTTTGTACCGAAGCTGATCGCGGCCGTCATTGTCGGGGGAACCCCGGAGCGGTACGGATACGCTGGGGCCGAACGAAATCCGCCGCTCCGGTTCGACGTCGTCACGGTACCCGATGGGACGACGTTCGATGTACTGGCCGCCTCCGCCGAAGTCGAGGAACGTGAGATTCACACGCTCAATCCAGAGCTGTTCCGCGGGTTCACGCCACCCGGGCGGAGCGTACCGGTCAGGGTGCCTCAGGGGACCGCTGAGACGTTCGCGCGAAACTATGCGGAGATCCCCCCGGACGAGCGTATGACGGTCCTCGAGCACTTCGTCGCGGCAGGTGAGACGCTTTCGCATATCGCGGTTCGCTACGGGATCAGCCTCGCCGATTTGCAGGCCGCGAATCCCGCCGTTCGCCCGCGCTTCCTTCGTGTGGGTGCGCGTCTTACCGTCCCGATCGCACTTCGGCGTCGAGCGACGGGGTAAGCGGACCTCTGGTGATCCGCCGGGGCGGGTGGGTTACGGCTCCGCCACCCAGCCGCCCGACGCACCCCCATCCTTCCGAAGCAGGCGCACTCCCTCGATCGACATTCCACGATCGACGGCCTTCACCATGTCGTAGACCGTGAGGAGAGCCACGGTGACCGCGGTGAGGGCCTCCATCTCCACACCCGTCTGACCCGCGATTCGAGCCTCCGCCTGGGCGACGATTCCCGGTAGCGAGGGATCGGCTTCCAGTCGTACGGTGATCGAGGCCCCAGGAAGGGAGTGACAGAGCGGAATGAGATCTGCCGTCTTCTTTCCGGCCATGATCCCGGCAAGTTCGGCGATCTGGATCGGATCACCTTTGGCCGTGCGTCCGCCCATGACCTTTTCCAGCGTGCTCGGCTGCATGACGATCCGACCCTCCGCTGTTGCGATCCGATCGGTCACGTCCTTCGCGGTCACGTTCACCATTCGCGCGCGACCATCTCCATCGAGATGCGTGAGTCCATCGGCGCGATCGCTCATGAGGACATGGCTGCGAGCACCGGTCTCGCGCCGAGCGCCCGGCGAAGGTCGCGGAGCAATCCACTCACCACGAGCTGCGGATTCACGTTGCCCCGAGCCAACTCTCGAGCACGCTCGACTGCGGCGAAGGAGGTCGCGATCGCAACAGGCGAGAGTTGCATGGCCTTCACGTGCTTCTGCAGGCGGGCGAGCGCATCACGATTGAAGATCTGGTCGTCCGCGCCGGCCGCGACTGCCCCGAGATCTCGGAGCCACTCCTCCGTGAAGGAGAACAGATCGATCAATCGTCGGGCGCCGGCCGGGGGAAACGAGATCGCGACCTCATAGCCTGCGGAGGCCTGGGTCGATGTCGCTGCCATCACGAGTTCGAACGCTCGCCGCCGTAGCGCTTCGAGGGGTCCGAGTTCACCATCGTCCGGCAGAAAGGCCAGCGCGCGCCCGGGAGAGCCCTGCGCCAGAGTCGCCGCCCAATCCGCGACCTTCCTATCGACGCCGGTGTGGGTCTCGAGAAACCCCCGCACAACGTCATGGCCGACGGGTCCGACGTGCAGCGGAACGGTTCGCGAGCGGATGGTCGGAAGCAGGAGCCCCGGTTCACTACTGGTCAGGATGAACCGTACATTGCCGGGCGGTTCCTCGAGCAACTTGAGGAGGGCGTTGGCGGCCTCTTGGCTGGCCTCCTGAGGCACGAGGGATTCGGCCTGGCCAACGATGAACACAGGCCCTTCGGCCATGGTGGGGTGTTTGTGGGCCCGTGCCCGGATGTTCACGACGCTGCCGAGGTAGATGGCGCGCACTTCATCCCACCAGCTCGGACGAAGGGGCTTGTGCCGGAAGTCGTCGAGTTCCTCGTGTCGCGCGGATTCGAGAGCGTCAACGAGTCGATCACCCGTGGCGTTCTTCGGGCGCTCGAGCGGGAAGTACCAGTGGATGTCGGGATGCTCCAGTGACGACGCCATGCGACAGGGCGCACACGTTTCGCACGGACCTTCACCGGGGCGCTCGCATACCAGAAGGCGGGCCAGCCAGAGAGCGAGGTGCTGCTTGCCTACGCCGCGGGCTCCGTGGAGGAGCAGGGAACTGGGAAGCGTCCCCTGCCTGTGCGCACGAGCCAAGGCGTGGCGGACACCCTCGTGTCCGAGTACCGGGTGCATGCTCATGGCGAGCCTCGGGGCCTCAACCACGCCAACGGATCCTGAGCCTGAGGTGACGTGCCCCCGCTCAAGGCCCGGATCTGGAACTCGAGATGGGGACCCTCGGGTGTGTCGCGTCCCCCGACCGTGCCCACGACCTGGCCAGCTTCGACGTCCCTGCCCTCGACGACACCGAGCTCCTCGAGGTAGAGGTAGAGGGTGTAGAAGCCGCTCCCGTGGCTGAGCACGACCGTTGGTCCGTACCCCTCGAATGGGCCCGCGAGAACGACGGTCCCGGCCTTGACCGCGCGAACCGGGGTCCCGGTTGGGGCTGCCAGGCCGATGCCATTCCACCGTAGCACCGTGCCATTGGGGCGCTGATCACGTCCGAAGCGATAGATCAGGTTGCCTTCGACCGGCCAGTCCAGGGAGCCCGCGTCCTCGGCCGAGATCGCAGCACCACCGGATCGACGGCGCGCGGCCTCCAACTCACGTCGCCGCGTCTCGAGATCATCGATGAGCGACGTCATCCGGGTTTCGTCGGCGCCCAGCTCGTCGAGCCGCGACACGGTGGTCTCCTCACGAGTTCGGAAGACCCGAAGCGCCGACTGGCGCTCGGTTTCGACCGAGCGGAGTTGAACCACCTCGGTGACTCGGTCCTGTCGCAGACTCCCGAGGAGCGCCATACGATCCTGTAGCGTACGGTTCTGGGAGGCCAGCTCTTGCTCCAGGTCGCGGACCTTCTGGACCAGGGCTCGGTCGAACGATGCGATCCGCTGCAAGTAGCGGTACCGATTGAGCAAATCGGTAAAGGAGCGAGCGCCGAGCAGGACCTGGACGGTCTGTAGGGGGCCCATCTTGTAGATATCGCGAAGGCGCCGATTGAGAACCGCCTGACTCTCGGACAGCCGATCTTGAGAGTTGATGAGGTTCCGTGTAGTGCCCTGGATCTGCTCGGCCGTGGCATCGGACTGGAATTCCACTTCCGCCAACACAGAGCGAGATGCGGACAGGCGCCGCTCGACGTTCGCGAGTTCCGCCGCGACATCCTGGACCCTGTTGCGAACATCTCCGACCTCGCGCAGGAGTCGGGCTCGTTCTTCCCGGATCTGTTCGAGCCGACGCTGACTCTGAAGGATCTCACGGGTCAGGTCAGGGTCCTGCGCGGCGAGGGACGGAGGGACGAACGACGACAGGAGGAGGACGACAACACCTGCACATACGACGTCGCCCGCTCTCACTAGACCTCCCGCAGGTGACGACGCACGGCCACGGCGCTCGATAGGGCACCGAACGCGCACCCGGAAGCGAGGCCGATCGCAATCCAGCCGGACGGGATCCAGGCGATCTCGAAGAGATAGGAATAGACCCCCCGGTAGGTCCCGTAGGTCAGAGCCCAGGCGAAGACCCCTCCCATCAGGCCCGCGAGCGCGCCCTCCAGGAGAAACGGACGCCGAATGAACCCGTTCTTGGCACCGACGAGCCGCATGATGTAGATCTCGTCGCGCCGGGCGAAGATCGCGATCCGGAGCGCGGTTCCAATGATGAGGGCCGCAACCAAACCGAAGGCGGAGCCCAGAACGGCGGTGCTCGCGGCCCCGATCCTTCGGAGCGCGAATAGGCGGTCGACCCATTCTCTTCCGTACCGCGCGTCCTCGACGAACGGGTACGCCATCGCCTGGTCCGAGATCATCTCCACAACCTCGGGGCTTCGCGCGCCGGGCTGCAATTCGACTTCCAGCGATTGGGGGAGCGGATTCACCTCGAGGTCAATGAAGAGTTCCCCGAACTCCGGGAGTTCAACCCTGGCCCGCTCAAGGGCGTCTCGCTTCGAGACGAATCGGACGAGGCGCACTTCATCGAGCCCTGCCAACTCCGTCAGAAGAAGGTCGATCTCACTCTGGCGCGCGTCGTCCCTCAAATAGACGACGACCTCGACCCGCTCCTCGATCGCTGAAAGGGCGAGACGGAGGTTGTATGTCACGAGAGAGAAGAGCCCGACCACGAACAGTGCGAGACCTACCATCGCGGACGACAGTCCCGTCAAAACGGGGGCGCGCCTGAAAGCTGCTGCGGCTTCGCGCATTGCGTACATCAGTCGTCCTCACTCGTGTCGGCCGAGTCGAAGACGAGGGCGCCCTGATCGAGTTCGAAGACCCTCGCGTGTGGGTGCCGCCGTACGACTTCCAGATCGTGCGTTGCCATCAGAACCGCCATCCCCTTGGCATTGATGTCCCAAAAGAGGTCCATCACGCCTCGGGTGGCGCGGTCGTCGAGATTTCCCGTCGGCTCATCGGCGAGCAGGACGTACGGATCGTTCGCGAGCGCGCGAGCGATGGCCACACGTTGTTGCTCGCCGCCCGACAGTTCGTTGACGAAAGCCTCGGATTTCGTGGCCAGCCCCACCTGTGCGAGAAGCCGTTGTGCCTTGGTCTGCACGGCCTTCGCCGGGGTGCCGGTAACCTCGAGTACAAAAGCCACGTTCTCGAGAGCGGTTCGGCCGGGCAACAACCGGAAATCCTGAAAAACGATTCCCACTCGTCGACGGATCTTCCAGAGATCGCGCTCGGTGATCTTTTCGGAAGAGAAGCCCGTCACACGGACCTCTCCGTGCGTCGGCGTGTCGGCCATGTGAATCAGGCGGAGCGTCGTCGACTTGCCCGAGCCCGAGTGTCCCGTGAGAAAGGCGAACTCTCCCTTCTTCAGATGGAACGAGACGTCACGCAGCGCGGCACCGCGCTTCGGATATTCTTTCGAGACGTTGGTAAGTTTGATCACCGGACCAGGGGGCGGCGGGGCGAGGCCTTGCTCCGGAGGATAAGGCTAGACATGGACAGTAGCGGTGTCAAAGCGATTCGTTGCCAGCTTCTGTGCGAGGCGGATCGCCTCGAGCATGGAGCCCGCGTCGGCACGTCCGGCTCCCGCGATGTCGAAGGCCGTGCCGTGATCCGGTGAGGTCCGGATGAAGGGAAGGCCGATGGTCACGTTGACCCCTGTTCCGAAGGATACGGTTTTGAAGGGAGCCATTCCTACGTCGTGATAGGGGGTGACCACGGCGTCGAACTCACCGTTGAGGGCTCGGACGAAGACAGTGTCCGCCGGCAGCGCCTCTCCGACGTCCACCCCCTCAGCGCGCGCGCGCGCCAATGCCGGCTTCATGATTCGCTGCTCCTCGTCTCCGAAAAGGCCGCCGTCCCCCGCGTGCGGGTTGATGCCACAGACGGCCAGACGCGGCCCGTGGATGCCCCAGTCGCGTCGTAGCGCGTGGTCGAGGAGCACGACCTGCTCGAAGAGCAGATCCTCCGTGAAGGCATCATGAACTTGGGCGAGGGGCAAGTGCGTGGTAGCCAAGAGGACTCTCAGGGGAGCGTTCAGACGGGTGGTCTCCGCAGACATCAACATGCCGACCCGTGGGGCAGCGGAGATGTCGCGGAGCATTTCGGTCTGGCCGGGTACGGGCCAGCCGGCCGCGTGCAAAGACGGCTTGTGCAGTGGTGCTGTGATGATGGCCTCGGCGTCACCGGCTAGCGCGAGTCCCACTGCCCGTTCGATGGAGCGCGCGGCCACGGTGCCTGCTTCCTCATCGCTGGACCGCTCTTGATGGGCTGCGGCCAGTGCGGAAAGCTGGCCCACGGTCAGATCCCCCTCGGGCCCGACGATGCGAATGGAATCCGTGGGTTGCTCGCGGCCGAGGAGTGTCAGCGCGCGCAGTGCGACTTCGGGCCCAATGCCCCGAGGGTCACCGGGTGTGATGACGAGGCGGGGGACCACCTACATGCGGATTTCGATGTGTGTACCGGCCCGCAGTCGAGCGACAAGCCGTCGTTCCTGCTTCTCCTGTTGGAGCTGGCTTGCCAACTGTCCGCGCAGGTCCTCGAACGTATAGGCTCCGGCCTCGCGGATCTCGGCCACGGAGATTACCGCGAAGCGGGTTTCCCCCGGGCTGATCTGGTACTCGAGCGGACCGACGAAATCCCCCGAGCTTGCCGTGCGCAGCACGTCGTAGACGGGTGGAAGTTCCCCGATCTGATCGAACGCGAAGGTGAGAGAGTCGGGTGCGGCAGGATCGGAAAACTCTTCGAACAAGGCAGTCATCGACTCACCGGCCCGCGCTCGTACCGAGACCTCTTCAGCGACCGCGCGCGCTCTCTCGACGTCCGCAGGGGACTTCTCCGGCACCACCAGAATGTGGCGAGCCTGTCGTTCACCGGCGCGATACCGCTCGACCTTGATGATGTGGTAGCCGAAGTCCGTCTTGACCAGGCCGCTCACCTGGTCGTCGTAGAGCGCGAACGCGGCCTCCTCGAACTCTCGGACCATCCGGCCCCGGCGAAACCAACCCAGGTCACCGCCGAGCGGTGCAGAGCCCGGGTCGTCGGAGTTGGCCACCGCCAGCGCCGCGAAATCTTCGCCCGCGGTGACACGATCGAGCAGCGCTTGCGCTTCCTGGCGAGCCACTTCCATCGCGTCGTCGCTCGCCTCCGGAGTGATCACGACTTGGCGAAACGTAAGGAGCTTGGGGCGCTGCTCCAGTCCGGCGCGGGCCTGCTGGAAGCGCTCCAGTAGTTCATTCTCTGTAACTTCGAGCGGCGTGGCGTCACGAAGCCTCAGCTGCATGAACATCTGCTGCACCTGCAGGGTCCGCGCTTCGTTTCGAAGGATGTCGCGGTACTCCGCCAGCGAGAGTGCCTCAGCGGCGAGCGCTTGCTGCAGGGCGGGCTGCCCCCCGAACTGCTGCGCGAGCTGGGCGATGCGGTCCGTGACTCGTTGGTCGAGCGCTGCCTCATCCGGTCGGATGAGTGAATCCTTCGCCGCGGCCTGAAGCACCACGAGGCGATCGATGAACTGGTCGAGGACGGTGCGGAACAGCGCTTCGTACTGCGGGTCCGTTGGCTCGGGTACGGGGGCCCCTCCCAACGCCATTCGCTGGATTTCTTCCTGGATCTGCGTCTGGACCACGACGGAGTCCCCGACGATGGCGATGAGGCGATCGACGATCTCGACGTCGAGCAGTTGGCCCGACGCGGGGAGGGGAAGGGAGGCCGCAAAAGCCATCAGGAGCACGCTGCGCTTGATCATCGTAGGTCGTAAACCAGTCTGAAGGCGTGGGTTCCGGTCACTGCCGCGCGGAATCGGGCACCGCCAAGGCGGAATCGAGAGCTTGCTCGATCGGCGAGAGATTTCGGGTCGCCCGTGCCTGACCCACCCGGAGAATAACTTGTCCGACACCGCGGTCCATGACGGCACTGGACGTCTTGGCTCTCAGTTGGAAGCTGACGAGTCCGAGAGGGACGACCTGGGTCGCTCCGGTCAGGTTCCCGACGAGCGCCCGACGCACGGCGCGTGTGACCGCGACATTGAGTTTCTCCCCCGGAGCTTGATCCAGGTTGAGGAGCCCCAACATCCGCGACGCGTTGCGGAGCTGCGTCGCCGCGTTCGTTACCAGCGCATCGACGCTATCGCGGGGGAGTTGAAGGCCGGACGCCTGAGCCTCCCGAGTGAGGAGGTCTCGGCGACCCAGTCCCCGGATGAACTCTTCGATATCCTCGTCCGTCGCCGCGTTCAACTGACTGCGGAACGAGACCGACTCAATCTGCAGCACTTCGAGAACGTCTCCGGCGGTAACCGCTCCGCCCTCCCACTCGAGAAGTGCTCGGCGCCTGGCTCGCGCGGACAGGCGTGAGCCTGGATTCGTCGCCATCTCGCGAGCAAATTCGATGGCCCCTTCGGTCAGCTGGGGGTTCACGCGCTCGACGAGGGCGGTCACGAACAGCGACTCCGCTTCGGCCACCATCCGCGATTGCACTTGGAATCGGAACTCGGACGCCGCCTCCGCGAATCCGCGAATCCGGCGCTCGTCGACCCGGATCAGGTGCAGCCCCATGGGTGTCTCGACCACACCGCTGAGCTCACCCGGCTCGAGCGCGAGCGCGGCGTTCTCGAACGGCGCCACCATGTCGCCCCGCCGGAAAAAGCCGAGGTCACCACCCACCCTCGCGCTGCCGGGGTCCTGACTGAATTGACGAGCCAATGTCTCGAAGCTCGCTCCGGCAAGGAGTTGTCCCCGTACCCTCTCGAGCTGGGCCCTGATGCTGTCGCGCTGCTCGCCCGACGCCTCGACCGGGAGCTGCAGCATGATGTGCCGAGCGCGAACCTCCACCGCAGGTGCCTCGGACTCGTAACGAGTCCTCAGCTCCTCATCGGTCACGAAGGTATCGACCTGAATCACCGAATCCCGCAGCTGGAAGACCATCAGCTGCGTCACCTGCTGCATGACGAGGGGGGACAGATCGAGGTCCGAGAACATCGAGTCACGGGCCACCGACTGCGCCAGCAGGGTGTAGTCGATCCAGAGGTCGGCCAGAGACCGGACGACGGTGGCGTCGGCCGCCAAACGCTCCTCGTTGACCAGCAAGTCGACCGCAGCCTGCACGGTGAACTCGTAGTCGCCGACGCGTGCGACGAGATCCTCGTCACTTTCTGGGGCACAGCCGCCGACTACGAGTACCAGACTGCTGAGGGCGAGGCCCCTTCTCGATATCATCATGAACCAGGTCTCCTTGGACCACGTTCTCTGTGTCGTGTTACCTGTCACGCCGCGGCGGACCGCGCCGAATTCAGTGCTGAGAGTGCTACAAGTACCGTTTCGAGAATCGGATCCACTCCGTCCTGTCCGAGTTGCACGGAGAGGGGATGGACTCTCAATACTTCCATGAACGCCTGTCGCTGCCGAAGGGGGCCTTCCAGCACCGTCATTTTCGGCACGACACCCTCCCGGAAGCTGAGACGCGCCGAACGCTTTCGGACAAGGATGCGTTCCACGCCCAACGTTCTGCCCAAGATCCGAACGATGGCCGCATCGAGCATCCGGTCTGCCTCGATCGGAAGCGGTCCAAATCGGTCGGCGAGTTCGAGCCGAAGTGCCTCGACCTCGGTCCGCGTGTCCGCCTTCGACAATCGGCGGTAAAGATGGAGCTTTTGACTCGAATCTGAAATGTAGCCGTCGGGAAGGTACGCCGGCCCATCCAGGCTTACGTCGGGCTCGGGCCATTCTGTGACCTCCTCGCCCTTCTCGATTCGCTCCACGGTCTTCCGGAGTAGTCGCATATAGGCGTCGAGTCCGATCTGTTGCGCGAAGCCGGACTGATCGGCCCCGAGCAAGTTGCCGGCACCCCGGAGCTCCAGGTCACGGACCGCGACGGAGTATCCGGACCCGAGTTCCGTGTAGTGCTCCAGGACTCTGAGCCGCCGCTCCGCATCTTCGGTTACGTCGTCGGGCACGATCAGATAACAGTAGGCTCTGCGGTCCGACCGGCCGACTCGGCCGCGGATCTGGTACAGCTGAGCGAGACCGAAACGGTCGGCTCGGTCCACGATGAGGGTGTTGGCGTTCGGAACGTCGAGCCCGTTCTCGATGATCGAGGAGCACACGAGTATGTCGACCTCACCGTCGACGAACGCCCGCATGACCTCATCAAGCTCTCCACCGCTCATTTGCCCATGGGCGACCGCCGCTCGGGCCTCCGGTACCAGCGTCCGGATCTCTTCGGCGATCGTGTAGATCGTGTCGATCCGGTTGTGGAGGAAGAAGGCTTGTCCGCCCCGATCCAGTTCTCGATGGAGCGCCTCGGCGATCAACTGATCGGTCCAGGGAAGGACCGTGGTGAAGATTGGCATCCGATCGCGCGGAGGGGTGCGTATCAACGACAGATCACGAATCCCGGAAAGCGACAGATAAAGGGTCCGAGGGATCGGCGTCGCGCTGAGCGTAAGGACGTCGATGGAGGCCCTCAACTTCTTCAGGCGCTCCTTGTGCTTCACGCCGAAACGCTGCTCCTCGTCGACGATGAGCAGTCCGAGATCCTTGAAGAGGACGTCCTTGGAGAGAAGGCGGTGCGTTCCGATGACGATATCGACGCCACCGTCTGCGACCGCGGCGAGCAGGTCCTTCTGTTGCTTCGGCGTCCGGAAGCGGCTGAGCGAGCCGATCTTCACGGGATAGTCGGCGAGGCGTTCTTCGAAGGTGTGGCGGTGTTGCTCGACCAGGATCGTCGTCGGGGCGAGAACCGCGACCTGCTTTCCGTCCTGGATCGCCTTGAACGCAGCGCGGATCGCCACCTCGGTCTTTCCGTAGCCGACGTCTCCACACACCAAACGGTCCATGGGGCGCGGGGAGATCATGTCCCGCTTGACGTCCTCGCTGGCTTTTCGCTGGTCCGGTGTGTCCTCGTACAGGAAGGACGATTCCATCTCCATCTGCCAACGGGAATCGGGGGAAAAGGCGTAGCCGACCGCGGTCTGGCGACGAGCGTAGAGCTCCAGAAGCTCAACGGTCATGACCTCGATGACCTTTTCGGTCTTGGCCTTGAGCGTCTTCCACTGCTTCCCGCCCAACTTGTGAACGCGCGGTGGCTTGGAGTCGTCGGACTCGCCTACCCAGCGCTCTACCAGGTCGAGTCGCGAAACGGGCAAACGGAGGATGTCACCCCCGGCGTACTCAATCGCGAGTGCCTCGATCTCCTGGGACCCGATGGTGATGTGCTCGAGGCCCCGAAACTGGCCGACCCCGTGGTCCATGTGGACGACGAAGTCACCCGGCGTAAGCTGCGCGAGGCTTTCCAAGGCGACCGCCCCGCGAAAGCGGCGGCTCCTGCGCACTCGGCGTGGGCGCCGAAAGATTTCGTGGTCGTTCAGGACGCGGAGAGGAGGGTCGCTGCACGCGAGTTCGAACCCTCCCTCGAGGGCGCCGAGGCCCAGCTTGGTCCCAGGGGGGACTCGATTCGTGCCTCCGAGAATTTCCTCGAGGCGTTGCATCTGCCCGTCGTTGTCACACAGGAGGAGCGTCTCGTGGCCGCGGGCGGTGCCCTCGCGGAGGTAGGCTTCGAGCTTCGACATGTCGCGGTCGATCGCCGGAGGCTCCTCCGACTCGATCACCCTTTGCGCATCGCGCTCGGTCACCAGGGCGAGCCTCGCGAAGGCAGCCAGGCGCCCGTCGAGCTCCTCCGGCGGGAAGAACAGCGCCTCAGGAAGGGGAGGGTGCGCCCCCGATTCGATCAAGCCGTCGTACAACGTGGAGACCCGTGCCCAAGTCCGCGTGAAATCCGCCGAGAGGTCCCAGTCACCGACCCGCACGATGACGGCGTCGGACGGGATCAGTTCGATGAGCGATCGCGCCACCTCTCCCGAATCCCCACCGTGAGTGCGGCGGAAATCGACCGGAAGCACGTGCGTCTCTTTCAGCTCCGCCGTCGAGCGCTGATCCAGTACGTCGAAGCTCCGGATCGATACGATCTCGTCACCCCAAAATTCAAGCCGAACCGGATCGCCGGCCGCGACAGAGTAGACGTCCAGAATGCCGCCGCGAACCGCGAATTGGCCCACTTCTTCGACCAGCGCCACACGTTCGAAGCCGCGATCCTCGAGCAGGCGGGGGAGTGAGAGAAAGGCGAGTGAATCACCGACCTGAAACGTCGCTCGCAGGTCGGCCAGCCGGGCCGGAATCGGCACGCGCTCCTGGAGGGCGCGTGGGGTCGTCACCAGAATCTTGGTGCGCCCCGAGAAGAGCGCCTCGACCGCCTCGACCCGTAATCCTCCGATCTCGAGGTGGGTTTCGGCCTCCTCGTAAGGGAGTGCTTCCTTCTGAGGGTAGAGATGCGACTCCTCGGAGCCATCGAGGATCGCTTCCAGGTCGGCCTCGACCGCGACCGCATCCTGCGGCGACTCGGCGACGGCGACAAAGACGCGCCCCGGATGCGCTCGGTGCAAGGCCGCGACGACCGCGGGGCCGAGCGAGCCGAGCGCTCCTCCGAGCACGGCCAACTGTCCGGGCGCTGGAAGATCGGCCGCCGTCGCGATAACCGCGGGAGATGATGCGACCGCCCTCAGAATGAGACTAGTGGTGGCCATCAGCGGCCTGAACGGGAGTCTCTCGTGACGCGGACGGCCGGGAACCACGGAGCCCCGAGGTGGCCATGACAGCCTCGATCATGAGGAGCGCGAGTGCCGCGAAGAGGAAGGGCCACCACGCCTCGGGTCCCTGACGCGCACGGTAAACGCTCCGCTCCCATGAATCTGCCCGATCGACCCCGACGACTCGATCTCCGACAGCGGTATCGAAGTCGTCCCCTTGAAGCAGCTCCAGGTACGACTCCGCGGTCGGCGTGTTCACAGCGACCACGGACACCACCGTATCGTTCGCCAGAAATGTGTAGAATCCGGCCTGACCGGTACCACGGACCATGCGCGTACCGTCGACCTCCATCTGCACTCCGCGGGGGAGCCGTACGTGGGTCGCAGCAGCTGGTGCAGGAAGGTGACTCCCAGCCGTGACGTGTTCCGCGCCGCCGCCCGCACCGGCCCACTCGCTCGCGACCCAGTCGACGAAGCGCAACATACCCGTGGATACGGGAAGCGTGGTCGCGGAACCCGTCATGGGCGAGGCCAGCAGCAGATAACGTCGTCCACCCGCGTCCACGCCTTCGACCGCCCATGGGCGTCCTTCGATCTCGGCCAGTCTGAACGTCGGGGCGGTGGGATTCCCCGTGAGCGCGAGTTCGTGCCAGGCACGAACGGTTACCCGCTCCAGGGTCGGTGGCAGGGCTGACCCGGCCAGCATTGCTTCACCGGTCAGGCTCGCAGGGTCGAAACGCCACGGGATCCCCGCGTCCGCCAGCCTTCGGTTCAGTGCCGGCAGGAGCGTGGGATCGCTGGGCGGGATCACGAGAGCCGGGACCAGGCCCACGCGCGTATCCAGCCCCACCCCCCCGTCGGTGATCAACAGGTCCGCGCCCCGAGCGTCGCTCCGCCGCAGCCTGGACGCACCCTCGAGAACCGCCAGGGCCTCGGTCACAAAGACACCGGGCGTTACCCCGATCGACACGGACGGGGCGGCTCGAGAGCGAAACGCGAAGAAACGTCGATCGTCCGCCCGTAGATCGTCGGGATCGGCATCTGCATAGCCCTGGATCCACCCCGTGCCGGACGGGGGCATCGCGATCGTTGCCTGCGCGCCGGGTGGCAATGTTGCGGCACCGCGGATGCGCTCATTGACCACGAGTCGAATGGGCACGTGAACGGTGTCGGACGCCGATGAGCCTTCGAGCGCCGTCACGGTCACTTCCGTGCGTTGCCCGAGGAGCGGCGGCAACCCCGCGCCGACCACGACGGCGGTCAGCGCTCGATTCGCAGCGGGTGGCTCGTGGCCGGTCCATGCGACTACCGCGATCTCCGCAGCCGGAGCGTTACCCGGGAGCGTGAAGGCGGTGCGTTGCATGTCGGAGAGGAGATGAATCTCGGTGTGCTCGAAACCAGAGGTCCGCAACAACTGCGTGGCACGTTCGAGGGCACTCGTGATGTCGCCGTGTGCGTCGCTGGCCACGGTCTCTTCGATTGCAGCGAGCGCCTCCGCCGTCCCTCCGGGGATCGCGGGCAGCCAGGGCTCGCCCGCGCGAATGACCCAGAAGCGATCTTCGTCCGTGGCTACATCCAGCGAACGCCTGCCGATCGCCTTGAGCTCGTCCAGGACTCGGTCTTCCCCCACGACGAGGCTACTACTCATCGAATTGTCGATGATGATGACCGTGGCGGTGGGAGGATGGGAGCCGCCCCGCCCCGAGAAGAAGAGGCGTGCGCCTGCGCCCACAAGAAGAAGCAGCACCGCGACTCTCGCGAGGAGCAGCAAGAGCTGTCGCAGGCGTATCTGTCGGGCGTGGTCCCGCTCGGTCCTCTCGAGGTATCGCAGAGCTGGGAAGGACACTCGCCGTGTCTGATGTCTCTGGAAGAGGTGCAGGAAGATCGGTACCCCGACGGCCAGGCCGGCGAGGAGGAAGATCGGATTGAGTGCACCCATCAGCGCCGGCCCTGCTGCATCATCCCAGGCGCTCTCGTTTCCGGAGGTACGCTTTGAGCGCTACGCCCAGGGACCGATCGGTGTCCACGACTTCGTAGTCGATGCCATGAACCCGCAGTTCCCGCCGCCACTCCGCGAGCGCCGCGGTCACAGCCTCGCGGTACTCAGAGCGGATGTCGGCGACGCTCACCAGGAGTTCGTCGCCGGTCTCGGGGTCGAAGAAGCGTGCTTCCGACGCTGCGGGGAGTTCGCGCTCGCCAGGATCGACGATGTGAAAGACCAGAACCTCGTGCCCATGATGGCGAAGGAACTTGAGGGCCGTGAGCGTTTCCTCACGAGAGACGAGGAGATCGGAGAAGAGGACCACGAGGCCACGCCGACGCAAACGGACCGCGAGGTCCCGTAGAGCGCCCTCGGCGGAGGTCCCTCCCGTCGCGGACAACGCCTCGATCCGCCGCGTCAGTTCGGCCCACTGGCGACGGCCGCCACGCGCCTGGACGCGATCGACAACCTTGTCGTGGAATGCAGCCATGCCCACGGAGTCCCCCTGGCGCAGCAGGATCAACGCCAAAGACGCTGCGAGATGCTTCGCGAACCAGAGCTTACTGGGAAGTGTGCCAGGCTCCGAGGTCCAACCCATCGACTCGCTGATATCGAGAAGCAAGTACGCCCGCAGATTCGTTTCTTCCTCGAACTGCTTGACGTAGTACCGGTCGGAACGGCCGTACATGCGCCAGTCGATGTGGCGAAGATCGTCGCCGATCTGGTACGCTCGCAGTTCGGCGAACTCGGCCGAAAAGCCCCGGTGGGGCGAGCGGTGGAGTCCCATCAGGAAGCCCTCCACCACTTGGCGTGCGACGAACTCGATCCCGCCCAGCTGCGAGAGCGCGGCCGGGTCGAGGAGGTCGGCGCGAGCGCCGGCACGGATGTTGGGACGGGGGTCGGTCATGGGAGCCAAGGAAGCTACCGGCCCATCCTTCCCGCCTCAACGGGGACGCCTGTCGGGAGGGCCCGAGCACCATCCGCAATGTGTCGCTCACGACGCTCCAGTGTCCCCGTCGGAGGACGGTCCGGGGGCTCACAGTGCGGTCTGTAGGGCCTTTCTGGGTGGCACGGCCGTTGCGTTGATGAGGTGTGACCCAAAGAACGTGGGGGAAACGATGCGAATTCCGACTCATTCGATGTTGATGGTTCTGCTCTTGCCCGCCGCTGTCAGCGCCCAGGAACTCGATTCCCTTCAGACACGGGTATGGCTGGATCGCGGCGACGACCCTGTGGTCCAGAGGGGTGATGAGGTCCGGGTGTATTATCGGACCTCGGAGGATGCCTACGCGGCGATCTTCCGCATCGACACGGATGGGGTCATCTCGCTGGTGTTCCCGCAGCATCCCGACGCCGATCCCTTCGTCACGGGCGCTCGGGACTTCCGTTTGATGTTCCCTGACACTCCACGTTGGCGCGTCGAAGAGGATCCCGGGGCAGGCTATTTCTTCATGGTCGCATCTCCGGAACCTCTCGACTTCTCCTCCTTCGGATTCGATGTCGAGCGGGGTTGGGACCTCAGCGGCGTAGGGGCGGTCGTGTACGAGGATCCCTACGTGGCTATCGACGATTACGTCGCCTCGATCGTCCGCGATTGGGACGTGGTCCCCTACGCGCTCGATTTTCTCTCGTACAGCGTTGGCGAGGCACAAACGTATCCCCGCTTTCTCTGCTACGACTGCCACGACTTCGAGCGGTACTCGAGCTGGAATCCGTATGCCAACGCGTGTACCACCTACCAGGTCGTGATCTGGGACGATCCGTACTTCTATCCGAGATATCGGTACTCGGGCACGCGAATCGTCGTGGCTCGTGCATTGGGACCACGCCCCCGTTACGGAGTCGCTCCGCGTGGCGTAGCCACGGGATGGCGTCCCATCGTCCGAACCCGCTCGGCGCCGCCGCGGCGGTTGGTGGAGTACAAGGAAGAGGCTGCAGGGCCGACCTTCGCACCGCGAAACCCGGTTTCGCGGCCGAGTCGGGCCGTCCCGGCACCCGTCGGCGCGACCAGGCGTCCGGCCACCGCTCCGGAAGACATTCAGCCGGCGCGGACCCAGGTGCAGGAACGAGTACCCACGAGAGACCCGCGCCCGACGCTTCAACGGCGGTCACCTCCAACGGCTACGTCCCCCCGCGCCTCGTCGACCCTCCCGGCGCGTGCCCCGGCCCGGGCCCCGTCGCGGGCGGTGGCCCCGAGCCGG
>JAQBXY010000051.1 GCA_027623325.1 Gemmatimonadota bacterium | reverse complement strand
ATCTGCCTCGAACAGCTCGGGCCGGCGCCAATCCGATCGTCACGCGACCCACGAAAGCTCCTCCCCTACCGTACTAAGAACCCGTTTCGGAAGAAGGCTCTCCAGTTCGAGGCGGGTGGCAAGAGCCATGCGGTCGAGGTTCTGGCTGAGGGGAATCAGTACCTCGTCGCGGGCACACATCCGTCCGGGAACGACTACAGCTGGGATTCACCGCTCAGGGACATGCAGCCAGCGGACCTGACGGAGATCACCGAGGCGGAGATCGACGCGTTGCTCGACACGCTCGAGAGTGAGCTGAGCAAGCGGAGCATCAGCGCCCGTCGCAAAGGCAGTAAGGGGAACAAGAAGAGGAAGAGCATCTCCCCCCTCGGGGGCTGCACAGAACGAGCGCCCTCGCAGGAGGAGGAACGCGGAGATAACGAATGGCCGGATCAGAAGAGCCTACTCGCACCGAGCCTCGGGAAACTCAGTCAGATCGTGGGTCTGATCCCAAACTCGTCGAAACACTTTCCTCACTACGATGACTTCATCAAAATGGCGATCGCGATTCACGCGGCGTCCGGCGGGGATGGCCTGGAGATCTTCCAGGAGTGGGCTTCACGATGGGAAAAAGGCAACGACCCATCCGAGGTGGAGTCCGCGTGGAACACACTAAGTCCACCATTTCGCATCGGATTCTTACGCCTCCAGGGTTTCGCGCGCGACCTCGGCGGCTATGAATGGGCAGCAGATGAGTTCCCGGAAGAGGCGTCCGAACGGGAGCGAGAGTTGTCCAAACTCAACGCCACATACGCAGTCGTCCAAGTCGGCCGAAACGTCGTCATCCTTCAGGAGCGCGGTGAAGAGTTGGAGTTCCTCCGTCGCGATGACTTCAGGCTGAAGCTAAAGCCCTTCTCTATTCCCTCACTCGATGGGAAGAAGCAATTGTCCCTAGCTGATGCTTGGATTGGGTGGGAGGGCCGGAGAGAGTATGAGCGGGTGGTCTTCAAGCCTGGCATCGCCGACACGAAGGACGAATACAACCTGTGGCGAGGCTGGGCGGTTGAGTCCAACCCCTACGGCGACTGCACGATCTTCCTTGACCACCTCAAGGACATCGTGTGCAACGGCGACGAGGAGCACTTCAACTGGTTGCTGGACTGGATGGCCGACATCATCCAGAACCCGATGGAAAAGCCCGGAACTGCGGTTGCACTGCAGGGTGGCCAGGGCGCCGGCAAGAGCATCGTGGGCGCGACGATGAAGGCGCTCTTGGGGAAGCACCAGATGATCGCAGATCAGCCCCGCCAGGTGACGGGCCAGTTCAACGCCCATCTCGAATATTGCCTGTTGCTTCAGTCAGACGAAGGGTTCTGGGCTGGTGGCAAGTCGGACGTCGGACGACTAAAGAACCTGGTGACAGGAGAGACGCTGCAGATCGAGCGAAAGGGCATCGACTCTGTCGAGTCGCCCAACTTCCTAAGGCTGCTCATTACCTCGAACGAGGATTGGGTTTGGCCTACCGACGTCGATGATCGACGGCTGGTAATCTTCAGGGTCTCTGGTACACGGGTTGGTGATCGGGAATACTTCCACCGGCTGTTGGCTCAGCTCAAGGCCGGAGGCTACGGCAAACTCCTGCACATCCTCGAGACTCGGGACATCGAAGGATGGCGTCGCCGTGAGCCGCCGAAGACCGAGGCGTTCCTGGCTCAGGTGTCTGAGTCGCTCACACCGGAAGATGCATGGGTGCTACAGCTCCTCAATGACGGGGAACTCTACAGCTTCGAGGGGCTCCCCGGCGGCGGCGCTCGCGTGCCACTCGCGGTCCTCTACGACAGCTACAGCACCTCCCTAGGGGACCGGAAGTACAAGAAGTCCGAGGCCGCGTTCGCCTTCTTGGTCCAGGACGAGCTACAGGGAGTGAAGACCGGCGACCGAATGACCGTGGATACTGAGCAAAGGTTCTCGGTGCGGTCGATGGTGTACCACTTACCACCGCTCGACGAGCTGCGGAAGTGGTACAGTCAAACCCACCGCGGGGCACCGCTGGAATGGGACGGAGACGCGGCCTGGACGCAGCCGTCCCCGCGGGCTCGGCTCCTAGGCGAATGAGCACTCGCGATCTCGCGATGGACTTCCGGGGCCAAGCCCGCGTGTTTCGCGAGCATGCACAGGAGTCGATAGCCATCGCATACGAACGATGCGCGCAGCGGCTCGAGGACCTACTGCGCTCGGAGGCGGAGCAGCTCTTGACGCTGCCGGAAGCTGCCCGGCTAAGCGGATATTCTGCCGATCACCTCGGTCGCCTCGTCCGCGAAGGAACGATCCCGAACGCGGGCCGTCCCGGCTCCCCCCGCATAGCGCGGGGAGACGTACCTGTGAAGCCGGGGATAGTGGCACTCGACCACGCTGAGAGCGATCTTAGTCGTACGCAGATCGTGCGCTCTGCCATCACTGAAGGAGCTGCATGATGGCACGCACGAAGAAGAAGGGGTGGAGCTATTCCACCGGAGAACGTGGGCGGAACCGAGTCCGAGTCTTCGAGCACGACTCTGGAACGCTGATGCTGGAGTTCCGGGACGAAGGCCGGAGGACGCGAATCTCGTTGGGTCACCGGGACCGTGACCGAGCCAAGCGCGCGGCTGACGAGGCCGCAGCGAAGCTCACCACGACTGAATTGAGGCCCGAGGAGGCGGAGCCGCAGGAGGTAACGCTCCAAACGCTGTTTGACATATACGGTCGAGAGGTGACGCCCACGAAGGGCGAGCGAAGTCAGGAGTACGATCGCGTGGCCAGTACGATGTTCGTCAGCTACCTCGGCGCCGACCGAGTCGTGGCGACGCTGAGTCTGCGCGAGTGGGATCGGTTCATCAAGGACCGCCGGGACGGACGCATCGGCCCTGGCGAAGCCCCATGGCAGCTTGTAAGCGATCGCACCATCGAGAGGGACCTGCGCTTCCTTATGGCGGTGTTCAATTGGGCCACGATGGCCGGCGATGGAAGTGCGGGAGTGCTGTTGGAGCGAAACCCGTTCAAGGGTTACAGGGCGCCGAAGGAGAAGAACCCGCGGCGCGTCAGCATGAGTAACGAGGAGTACGACAGGTTGCTCGATGTTTCGATGGACGTGGATTGGCGCTTCCACGTTGCTCTCGTACTCGCCCATGAGACGGGACATCGGATCGGAGCGATTCGACAGTTACAGTGGTCGGACATCGACCTAGAGCAAAAGCTGATCCGATGGAGAGCCGAAACGGAGAAGACGGGCTTCGAGCACGTGACTCCTATGACCGCAGTAGCTGAAGCGGCTTTGAAGGCGGCTCGCACGAAGGGCCTGGCCATCGGTCAGGCTCCGGTCCTCCCTGGCCCGGGTGATCCAAACCAGTCGGTTGGACGGTACCGCATCCGGGACTGGTGGAAGAAGGCAGTTAAGAGGGCGAAGCTCGAGCCGAAGCCCGGTCGAGGCTGGCACTCTCTGCGACGGAAGTTCGCCTCCGATCTGAAGGCGATACCGCTCAAGACTCTCTGTGAGCTAGGTGGCTGGAAGACCCACGAAACGCTGCTCACGTGCTACCAACAGACGGACGAGGGAGAGATGCGGGAAGCGCTAGAAAGCAGGAGGACCGGTACCTAATGGGCCCATTGAAAAGGCCCAAAGTTTGCCCGGGAGCATAAACCGAAGCCCCGCCCAAGGTCGTAACCTTAAGCGGGGCAAGCTCTTCCACTAATCGGGGCGCCCGGATTCGAACCGGGGACCCCCTGCTCCCAAAGCAGGTGCGCTACCGGACTGCGCCACGCCCCGAAGTGCAACTTCCCCCTTCAAGTACGCCATTTCTGGTCGCCACTCCAGTCATGCATTCGGAGTGGTGTGAACGTTGGTGTGAACGTTCAGGCGATTTCACTTCGCCTCACGAAGCTCACCAGCCTCCATGACGCCGCGAAACATAGTCTCGGCGTCCGCCTGCTGGTAGGCAGTTTGGAGCGTCTGCACGGTCTTCCATCCACCCGCAGTAGCAACGTCCACATCCGGCAGATGCTTTCGCTCCGTAGCCCACTTTCTGCGGTAGGCGTGCCAGAGACTCCCCTTCTGGGTCTCCAATCCCGCCAGCTTCTCGGCGCTCCGAAGCCATGCATCTGCAAGGTGCCGTGAGATCGACTTCTGCGGGTCATCGCGTGAAGGAAACAAGGGAGCCGTTCCGATCCCCGGACGGTCTCTGAGAACGCGCTCCAGAGCCGCACGCACGGCGGGTGAGATCGGCACGATAGTCTCCCGCCCACTCTTGTCCGTGGTGGCAGGCCAACGTATCACACCATGCGGCCCTTCTCCAAGCCGCAGATCCCCAGGAAGGGCAGATGCCTCGGCCCTTGCACGAGAACGGGATCAGCCGCTCGTGACCGCAATCCTCACAGCGGGCCCTTGCGAAGCCATAGGCGAGAATGCCGCACTCGAGGTAGCCGCGGAAGTCGCGTTCGACCGACTGCGGCAATCCGTAGCCCATCGGGTCGTCCGCGGACGCGCGAGCCAGGAACGTTTCAAGGTGGTGCTGCACGACCTGGTAGAGAGCCGTCTGGGTCGGGCGCCGAGGACGATAGACGGATCCCGGGAGGCCGTGCCATTGAGGTGGGGTAGCCGGACGCGGACGAGCCCGGGTCCGTTGCCTCGCTGCCGGTGAGCTTGAGAGCGCCATCGCGCAGGGTCGGAGCGTCCGCTGGGCGTTGCCATGGTCGAACGCGCCTCCGAACTTCGCTCTGGCGATTCCTTGGGAACCCGGAGGGTGCGCGCTGCCCCGCTCGGGCCATATCGGGGCCCACGGTGCAGCGCTCCCACGCGGTGTGAACGACGACCGAGAACAACGACGAGCGAATTGTTGACGTACGCTTGAGCGCAGGACTGACGCTCCGAGGCGGGATCGTTCTTCCGCCCATCGGCTTCTTGAACCAGAACCACGACAGCCCCCGATGGGATTTCGTGGACCGGCCCCTGGTGACGACCGACATCATTCCTTCCACACTCTCCGAGGTCGGCTTCGGCGTCGTGGGGCGAGCCGCCAGTCGCACCCTCATCTTTTCCTATGACGTGTACCTGACCAACGGCCTCGGGGACGCAATCGTCGGCAACGCAGAGGGGCGGACCGACATACCCTCAGGAAAGCGCGCCGAGAGCTTCGCGGAGGACAACAATGGTTCCCCCTCGATCTCCGGTCGCGTCGCATTGCGGGCCCCTGCGAGGGGTGAGGTCGATAAAGTCCGGTCAGCTAACCCACTTCAGCATGTCTAGGTCCGGCTGATCCTCGGGACGTTCGACCAACTCGAGCAGCTCATTGTTG
>JAQBXY010000034.1 GCA_027623325.1 Gemmatimonadota bacterium | reverse complement strand
AAGCGAGACGGGCCTTTACTGGAGTGGGCGCTGAGGGACTCGAACCCCCGACCCCCTGCTTGTAAGGCAGGTGCTCTAACCAAGCTGAGCTAAGCGCCCTCGTTTCGACGACCCGAACATAGTGACGGGGTCGAAGCATGTGTAGGCGAATCGCCTACCGTTTCTTGGCCACCAGTTCAATCTCGACCCGCGCGGCCATCGGGAGGGCTGCTACCCCCACGGTGGTCCGCGCCGGCGGGGGAGCTGTGAAGCGTGTCGTGTACGCCGCATTCATCTCGGCGAAGTCGTTCATGTCGGTCAGATAAACGTTGACCTTCACGACATCGTCGGAGGTCAGGCCGCCGTCGGCGAGCACCGCGAAGAGATTGTCGAAACACTGATTCGTCTGATCGCCGACGGTCCCTTCCCGAAGCTTGCCGGTCGCGGGATCGATGGGCGTTTGCCCTGAGCAGAATACGTGGGTGCCATCGTCGATCGCATGCGAGTACGGGCCGATGGCGGACGCGGTCGAACTGGATAGCGGTTTTCGCATGGCGGGCACGGCAGGTTTGCGGAGAGAGCTGGACGCTGCTACCGGATGATCGCCATGGGAAGCAGGACGACGTACCCGAGCACGAGCAAGAGTGGCGCAGCGGTGATCGAACCCTGAGCGAGCAGCCAGTATCCGAGCGTCAATGCCAGGATCCCGCCCCCACCCAGCATCGCGTTCACCTTGGTGAACTTGAGGGCAACGGGCGCTGCGGATTTGGTGGGTTTCTTGGCCATGGGGAATGCTAGACAGGGCTGCGCAGTGGGTCAATCGCTGAGGTGCTTCTTGAGCTCCTTCACGGTAATGCCAAGAAGCTCTGACGCAGCCGCCTCGTCACCGGCGACCCTGTCCATCGCGAGGGCTACCTGCCGTGCGATCGCACCGGCCAATGTGAAATCGGCGGGGCCGTGCTGATCCGCTTCGCCGAGGATGAGATGGTCGGCACCGATGACGGTGCCGCGTGCCACGATCGCAGCACGCAGGAGCGCGTTCTCGAGTTCACGCACGTTCCCGGGCCAACTGTAGGCCTGCAGACGCGCAACGGCCTCATCCGAGATGCGTCGGACGTCGCGCTGGGTCTCCTCACGGATCCGACCGAGCAGCGCGACCGCGACGAGCTCGATGTCTCCGGGACGCTCGCGGAGCGGCGGCACCTCGATGCCGACGACCTTGAGGCGGAAGTACAGGTCCTCGCGGAAGCGTCCGGCCTCGATGAGCTCCTCGATCGGCTGGTGGGTAGCCGCGATGACGCGTGCGCCGGTCTTCTTGGAGTCCTCACCACCCACGGGGTAGAAGCGCCGCTCCTGGAGTACTCGGAGCAACTTCGTCTGGAAGTCTGGACTGGTGTCCCCGATCTCGTCGAGGAAGATCGTCCCCTTCCCGGCCATCTCGAAGTACCCCTTCCGAGCGTGCGTCGCCCCGGTGAAGGCTCCCTTGACGTGTCCGAACAGCTCCGATTCGAGCAGTGTGTCCGTCAACGCGGTGCAGTTCACGGCAATGAAGGGCTCGGCGGAATGTCCCGAATTCTCGTGAATGCCTCGGGCGATGACCTCCTTGCCCGTCCCGGTCTCACCACGGATGAGCACGGTGGCGCGGTTCGCGGCGAGCACACCGATCGTCTTGTAGATCTCGATCATGCGTGGGTCACGGCCGATGAGCCGACTTCGAGGGAGGGCTGCCTGTGCCTCGGGGATCTCGCTTCCCTCGGTCAGCGCACGATCGCGGAAGCAGCGGTCGGCCAACGCCTGAACGGCCTTGGGATCGACGGGCTTCACAAGGAAGTCGAACGCTCCGGACTTCATGGCCCGAACCGCCGTCTCCATATCGTCGTGAGCCGTCATGACGACGACCTCGACACCTTCCATGGCCCCCCGCACCTTCTCCAGCAGTTCGAGGCCGGTCATGCCCGACATGCGGACATCGGTCACGATCATCCCGGGATCGAACGCACTCACACGTGCGAGCGCTTTTTCGGCGCTGTCTGCGGTCTCGACGTCGTAGCCCGCGTGCGTGAGACGCAACTCGAGTACTTCGAGTCCGTCGGTATCGTCGTCGACGACGAGAATGCGCGACTTCGAGCGATCAATCATGGCCTCATCCTACCCCGGAGGGCGGTTCGACGGGTCCCCCCGTTTGGGAGACACCCTCCCAGAACGCGGGGTCGTCCGGGATTTCCCGTGCGCGAAGCCTCGCAAGTCTCTCTCGATTGTGACGCGCCCGGACTCTGACCATGAAGAGCAAGACCAGTGCCAAGAGCGACCAGAAGACACTCGAGCGACTCACCACGAAGAGCCATCCATAGCGCTGGCGCACGTGCCGTCGCCAGTCTTCCTCGAACTGACCGCTGGTGACCCCGAACGTCTCCAGAAACGCCGAGTCGAAGGACCGATCCCTTCGCCACCGTTCGAAGAACAGCTCCAGGCCGCGTTCGCCGCTCGGCTCCAGCAAATAGTTCAAGGCACTGGCAGACAGAAGATAGGCCGAGAGTGCCTCCTCTCGACCGGAGGGCCAGCGAAGGTCGAGAGAGTCGAGCGCGGGGGCCCGCCCGAGCGCGATCAGCACACGGAGACGCCACGCCTCGGCCGCATCGAATCCGCCTGATGCCCACTGCGCATAGCCCTCGTCGAACCAACGGGGGGCGCGGAGGTCGCCCAGGTAGCCATGCAGGCCGAGGTGAGCCCACTCGTGGCGCAGCGTCCGCAGACCCTCGCCATCGACGACACGCACGCCCTCGCCCGTGGGCATGACGAGCATGTTCAGGTCGGGGATCGCTACCCCGGCGCGCCACTCCGGCACGACCCCGCCCGTCAATTCGTCGAAGGCCTGGGGCGAATGGGCGAGCACCGCGTCCACGCCGTTCGGCAGGTCCGGTGGGAGCCCTGGGAGGGGTGGTTGGCTGTCGAGCAGGCCCAAAACACGCGCGGCGACCCTAGCGTCCTGTGGCGCGAAGCGCACCTGCGCCCGCTGCCCCTCCAGTACGGAATAGACCTGACCATCGAGCACCGTCGGAAGTTGGCCCCTGACGCTTTGGGCGGTCGACACGATCAAGCCCAGGACGATTCCACCACCTATCAGACAGTACCGCACGTCCTGAATCAGCGTTCGGACCCATTCGGCGTGGAGCCTCGACACTCTACTCGCCGGCCAACATCTCCAGGTTCGCCTGGACGGCCTCGTTGTTGGGATTCAGGTCCAGGGCACGGCGCCACAGAAGCAACGCGACGTCACGGTCGTTCGCCTTGTACGCCATGGTCCCCAAACGCAGATACACGTCGTCGCCCAAGCGAGGAGACAGCTTTACCGCCTTCTCGTACTGGGCACGAGCACCCTCATGGTCTCCGTGCGCGTAAGCCTGATCCCCGAGATTCTTATGGGCTTGAGGGAGCGGTTGCTGCAATTGGACTGCGCGCTTGTAAAGCGCGGCGGCAGCCTCGACTTCTCCGCGTCGCTCGAGTACCGCGCCGGAGTTCACCAGAATCGGACCGGAGTCGGGGTAGTGACGGAGGCCTTCGCGACCTACCGATACCGCGTATTCTAGATCGCCTCCAACTGCGGACGCGAGCACCGTATACGCGTAGTAGGCAGCGGCCGGCTTCTTCACGGCCGGCGACGTACGGTACTGGCGCAGCGCTTCGAGCGACTTCGGAATGTCACGGCGTTTCAGGTGAATGATCGCGCGCGCCAGATGCACGTCCGGATCCGTCGGCTTGGTGACCAGCGCCTCGTCCAGGGCTCCGAGCGCCTCATCGTACCTTCCGAGCAGTTCGAGGATCAGCGCCGTGTTCCGGTGGACCGAGTAGTTGTTTCCTGCGCCCGGCGGCATCGAGCCGAAGTGCCCCAACGCCTCCTCGAGTCGGCCGCGCCGGAAAGCGATCAGGCCCATCATGAAGTTCGCGCGAGCCTGCTTAGGATCGGCCGCGAGCGCCTGTTCGAATTCGCGACCCGCGTCCTCCATCATCCCCGATCGGTAGTACGCGATCCCGACGTTGAGGTGCTGCTGAAGCGCCTCGTCGCCGCCGGTTTCCTCGGTCGTGCTGCGCTCCCCCGATCGGGAGACGAAGCCCGCCTGGATGAGACCATAGAGGCCCTTGCCAGTCTCGAACTCCACGAGGCCGGCTTCGTCCATGATCTCGTGGACCGTTCTCTGTCCGTCGATGAAGGGGAGGAGCTTCTTTTGATCCTTCGTCAGCTCGACGTCCTCATCCGACTCGTCCGGATGTTTGTCCAACTGGAAGACGATATCGAACGACGGAATCTTCTTCTCGACCTGACTCCACTCGTCCACCCGCCGCGCACCCTCCATGAGCAGCGCCTCGGGCGGGATGCTCACCAGGAAGATGCCGTCCTCGTCGGGCATCTGGTCGGTGTCGAAATGGAACGAGCCCTGGGTCCAGGCGAAGAGGTGGTACACTGCCTCCTCGATCTGATTTTGGATGTACTTCTGTAGGTCCGCCTCGGTCAACGCCTCGATCTCGACGAGGATCTCGCCGAGGCGTTTGCCCTTCTCCCTCGCCTGCCGCTCCATGGCGGCGGACAGGTCCTTTCGAGTGATCACGTGGTTTCGGACAAGCAACTCGCCCAGCCGATCCTTTCGGTTCAGGACCGACGCGTAGATGACACGCCCTTTGCCGAAGTAGATGTAACCGAAGTTCGAGCGGTCCGTGATGCTCAAACAGCCGGTCTTCATCCCCATACCGAGCAGCTGGCAGATATCGGCCAGGCTGACGTCCTGAAGGGCGCCTTCGATCGCCATCAGTCGAGCTCCTCGATGAGGAGTTCATGCATCCGGGGCCAGTGGATGACGACGTTCTCGGGGCCTGGGAACCAGGCGCCGCCCTTCTTCGCGGGTTCGATCGCGACCGGTTGGGGCTCGGAGGCCCGTGCCGAATCGCCGCTCCCGGCCGATCCCAGTGCAGGCATGAAGACGCTGTCGGCGGGAGCCTCTCCTTCTGGCGGCTCGATCAACTCGAACGGACCGGCCACGCCCGTCGACAACTCGAGGACCAACCCACCTTCGAATCGTGAGCGGAGACGGTCGTCGATGTCTTCGATGGCTGACGGCGGACGGTCCGCAACGAACATCATGCGGGCGCCCCTCCGACGCAGCGCTTCGAAGAGGTGAAAGAACTCGTCCTGTGCCCGTTCGGTCTCGGTCAACTCCTGAATCCCGTGGACCAGGAGGAGATCTACCGTCCACCAGCGCTCACGCCACGCCCCCGCCACACCCTCGCCCAAAGCACGGATGAAGTCGGCCGCGAACAAGGAAACCGAACTCACCGCCATCCGAAGTTCAGGATAGGACTCACCGTAGGTACGACCCACGGCACCCAAAAGCGTCCGGCCAACAGCCTCGTCGGCGGACCACACGAACAGAGGGTTGTATTCGGGCTTCTCCGCGCCGACCAACTGCGCACCCGCCTTCAGTGCGATATTCTCGAACGCCTCGAGGTCATGGAGCTGGGGACCCGATCCGAGCGAGGGGAAGGGCCGCTGACGCTCTCGCACCGAGGTCAGGAGTGCCTCGGCCTCCTCGAGGCGATCGGGATCCTCCAAAACGCCCTGAGCGGCCTCAGGCCACGGGTTCCCGAGTCGCTGGAGCTCGTTGTCGATTTCGTTCAGTCGGTGAATGTCGACCTTGAACGCCTCGATCAGCTTTTCCCAATTGGCCGACTTCGCTCCTTCCTGCATCGCGACGAGTCTCAACGTCGAAAAACCCTGCCGATCGGCAGACTCGATGGCCTCACGGACCGCTTTTCTCCAAGGCTCTTCCTTCAACTCGACGGCAGAGGCGACCGTCGACGCCAACTCGCTCAAAAAGGAGCCGAATTCGTCGGACCCGGTGCTGAGCGCCGCTGCCTTGTCCTGCTCGGCCATCAGAGCCCCGACCTCGTCGAGCGAGACCCGTCGTTCTTCGAGATCCTGAGTCGCGAAGATCTTGTTGAGGATCCCGCCCAGTTCCCGAACGTTCTTCAAGGGAGCCTTGGCGACCGCTTCCGCGACACCGGGTTCGAGTGTTTGCCCTCGATCGGTGGCCTTCTTGATGATGATCGCCACCCGCGTTTCGTATTCCGGAGCACCCAGGTCGACGATGAGCCCGCCCGAAAAACGCGAGAGCAGGCGCGCATCAAGCCCGTTGATGTCGGCCGGCGGGCGATCGCTCGCCAAGACGATCTGGCCACCCGCCGCGGTCAGTTGATCGAGCGTCTTGAGCAGCATTTCCTGGGCTTCCGGCTGGCCCGTGAGAAACTGCACGTCGTCGAGCAGAAGAATATCGAGATGGTCGTAGAGCGCCTTCTCACTACTACCCGATTTGAGACTTCCCTCGAGCCGGTTCAAGTACTCGTCGAGCGCCATGTACTCGACAGCGAGATCCTTCCCACCGCTGGCCGACTTATGGGCGATCGCAGTCAGGATGTGTGTCTTGCCGAGCCCTGGAGCCGAATAGAGGAAGAGCGGGTTGTAGCTCGTGCCGGGGGACTCGGCTGCTCGACGGGCGGCGGCCGACGCCAATCGGTTGGCGGGGCCGACGACGAACGAGTCGAACGTGAGTTTGGGATCGAGTTCCGACATCTACATCCGGGGGAGATTCAGTTCGGACGACCATCGGCACGAGGTCACGCCCCAGCCGCTAAGTATCGGCCCGCGCGCCGGAATAAAAAAGGGCTTGAGTACTACCCGTTTAGGCATTTCTCGCCCAATCGGCCACCTCGGCGAGATCGGGCGGCAACTCCGCCGTAAAGCGCTTGCGTTCACCGGACAGCGGGTGATCGAACGCCAACTCCGTGGCATGCAGGAACTGGCGCGTCGTCCGGTGAGCCAGTTCGTTGACCCAGCGTCGTGTCGGACCCCCGAGTCCACGCTCCCAACCGATGCCGTACACAGGATCGCCCACCACCGGGTGTCCAATGTGCGCGAGGTGTACGCGAATCTGATGGGTTCGACCGGTCTTGAGGGCAATGCGGAGCAGGTCGGCACTCTGCCATCGCTCGAGAACCTCCGCGCGGGTCGTTGCACCGCGGCCACCCTCGACGACGGCCATTCGCTTGCGGTCCCTGGGATCGCGACCGATCGAGGCCTCGATCGTACGAGGCGACTCATCGAGGTGACCCCAGGCCGCGGCTAAATAGATACGCTTCACTTTGCGCCGGCGGAGGGCATCGGAGAGCGCATGATGGGCCACGTCGTTCTTGGCCACTACGAGGAGCCCGGAGGTGTCCCGGTCCAGGCGGTGCACGATTCCCGGACGGGCTCGTCCTCCCACGCCCGCCAAGTCCGAGACATGCCACAACAAGGCATTGACGAGTGTCCCCGACCGGTGACCCGGTGCCGGATGCACCACCATTCCAGCCGCCTTGTTCACCACCAGAAGCGATTCGTCTTCGAAGACGATATCGAGGGGTAGCTCCTCTGCCACCATCTCCACGGGGGCGGCCGGGGGGACCACGATCTCGACGCGTGAGCCGACTTCGACCTTCTCCGACTTCTTCGCCGGTCGGTCGTCCAGCGTGATGAGGCCCTGGGCCAGGAGGCCCTGAACACGAGTCCTCGATAGGGCCATCCGTTCGGCGACGAAACGATCGAGGCGCCCCCCTTCACCTTCGCCGACTGTTAGCGAGTGACGTTGACTGGACACGCTCAACCCGCAACCCGGAGTCCGATCGAGGCCGCTATCCCATCGATGTCGACCTCTCGGACGTGGGGGAAGTCGCCCTCCCCGACAGCTGCAGCGATCAAGACCCCTCGCGCGAGCGTCTCGCCCCCGATGAAGTCGCGGTGATCCTTCGCGGCCGACTGAATGGTATCACCGCCCCCGATCCCGAGCTCGATACGATCCGTGATCTCCAGGCCCGCGTCCTTCCTCAGACGTTGGATCCGATTCACGAGTTCACGGGCGACCCCCTCCGCTCGTAGTTCGTCGTCGAGTTCTGGATCCAACGCGACGACGAACGCTCCCTCTCCCTTCACCACGAGGTGCCCAGCCGCTTCCTGAACGATCTCGAGATCACCTTCGACCAACGTGTGTGTGACCCCGTCGACCTCGATCTCGACGCTCTCTCCCCGTTGAACACGGGACAGGTCACTCTGGGACAGCGACCGGACTGCTTGCGCCGCCTCCTTGGTCTGTTTGCCGAAACGGGCGCCGAGGGCGCGAAAATTCGGCCGAGCGATCAGGGTCACGATACCGTCCACGGACGACATGAATCCGACCTCTTTCACGTTGAGTTCGTCCCGGACGACTTCGAGCATCTCTTCCGACAGGACGCCACCCGGCACGACGGCCTGCAGGCCCCGCAGGGGCTGACGCACCCGAATCTGCACGTCCTCGCGGGCCGCGCGTCCGAGCGAAACCAGCGTACGCACCGCGCTCATATCAGCCTCCAAACCCGATGCCGGCTCCATCTCTCCCTCGGGAAAGCGTGCCAGGTGGACGCTGGTGCCCCGAAGCGCGCGGTGTAGCCAATCCGAGGCGAATGGGACGCAGGGGGCTGCCAGCACGCTGACGCGACACAACGCGTCATGCAGCGTCCGGAACGCGCCGTTCATGTCGACCGCGTCCGTGTTCCCCCAAAACCGGGACCGACTCCGGCGTACGTACCAGTTGGACAGATCCTCCACGACGAAATCGCCCAACGTGCGATACGCGCGCGTGAGGTTGTACTCCTCCAAGTCGCGCTTGACCTCGGTCGTAACGGTCTCGAGGCGTGCGAGAAGCCAGCGATCGAGGAGTGGGCGTGTCTCCGGAGCCGGATCGGAGTCGGACGGCGCCCACTTCTCCGCCGACGCGTACAGGGAGAAGAAGCGATAGGTGTTGAACAGCGTGTCGAAGAACTTCCGCGCCGCCTCCTTAACCCCTTCTGTGTCGTAGCGCTTCGGGAGCCACGGGTTCGACGACGTAATGAAATACCACCGGAGCGCGTCCGAGCCATGTTCGTCGATCGCATCCCAGGGGTTCACTACGTTGCCCTTGGACTTCGACATCTTTCGACCTTCGGCATCGAGCACCAGATCGTTGACGAGGACGTTCTTGAAGGAGGGCCCCTTCCCGAGCAACGTCGAGATCGCGAGCAGGGAATAGAACCATCCGCGGGTCTGATCGAGCCCCTCACAGATGAAGTCCGCGGGGAAGTGATCCTCGAACTCCGCCTCGTTCTCGAAGGGATAGTGCCACTGAGCGTAAGGCATCGCCCCGGAGTCGAACCACACGTCGACCACCTCCGGCGTGCGGCACATGGTCCCCTCGCACATCGTGCACGGCCAACGGATTTCGTCGATGAAGGGGCGGTGTGGATCGAAGTCGTCCGGAAGCGGGCCCGCAGCTTCGGAGAGTTCGTCGAGCGACCCGATCCAATGCATATGCTCGCGATCGTGGTCGCACACCCAGACGGGAAGCGGGGTGCCCCAATAGCGGTCCCGGGACAGCGCCCAGTCGATGTTGCCGCGTAGCCACTCAGCGAAGCGCTTTTCTCCGACCTCGGGAGGATGCCACGCGATGAGATCGTTGTTCGCGAGCATCTGGTCCTTGAGCGTCGATGTAGCCGCGAACCACGAATCGATCGCGATGTAGAGCAGAGGAGAATCGCAGCGCCAGCAATGCGGATAGCTGTGCATCACGCGACCGATATCGAAGAGCAAACCGCGCGCCCGAAGTGCCTCCACCAGCGTGGGATCGGCGTCCTTCACGAACTGCCCGCCGACGAGCGTCACATCGTCGTTGAAGTGGCCACTGCGGTCGATCGGGTTCAGCATCGGCAGGCCGTGTCGCTGACCTGCAGCGTAGTCGTCGGCGCCGAACGCGGGTGCCATGTGTACGATGCCGGTGCCGTCCTCTGCGCTGACGAAGTCCTCTGCAACGACCGTCCAGCCATTGCCCCCATCTTCAGGAACCGCCACCAACTCCAGCGGCCGGCGGTAGCGCCAGCCGACGAGGTCGGCCCCGAGATGCCGCCCCACAATCTCCGCATCCTCACCGAACAGGGCCTCGGCCCTGCCCTCAGCGACGATGTACCGTCGCCCGTCACGGGCGACTTCGACATAGGTGAGCGCGGGATGTACAGCGAGGCCCGTATTCGATGGCACAGTCCACGGTGTTGTGGTCCACGCCAGGAACGCCCGACCGGCCCCATCGGGATCTCCGTTCACGTCGACGACTTCGGCGACGAAGGTGAGCGACGGGTCCTCGACGTCACGATATCCCTGCGCGACCTCGTGCGAGGACAGGGCGGTGCCGCACCGCGGGCAGTAGGGGACACTCTTGTGTCCGCGGTACAGGAGACCCCTGTCCGCGAGTGTCTTCAGAATGGCCCAGACGGACTCGATATACGTAGTGTGGAAGGTGACATAAGGGCGCCAGTACTCCAGCCAATACGCGATCCGTTCGCTGAGCTCCTCCCACTCCTCCTTGTAGGTGAATACCGAGTCCTTACACGTCTGGTTGAACTCCGCGATGCCCAACGCTTCGATGGCTGGTTTGCCACTGATTCCGAGCTTCTTCTCAGCCTCGATCTCGACGGGAAGGCCATGCGTATCCCAGCCCGCGATCCGCGTGACGCTCCGGCCCTGCATCGCTCGATGCCGGCACACGAGGTCCTTGATCGTGCGACTCAGGATGTGATGCAAGCCGGGGCGTCCGTTGGCGGTGGGCGGCCCTTCATAGAAGACGAAGCGCTCACCGTCGGCGTTCGCCTCCAGCGTCTGACGGAAGAGATCCTCCTCCTTCCAGCGCTGGAGCATTTCTGCCTCGATTTCGAGGAGGCCCTTCGGCAACTCGGGGTAGATCATGGAAGAGTTTCTACAGTTGGCCTACGACCCGCTCGATTAGTCGGGTCAGGTCGGGTTCAGCCGCGGTCGCCGCGGCAATGATTTTGGAAACGTCTGCGACTTCGAGGGCATCGGGGAAGCACGCATCGGTGATGATGCTGACCCCGAGGACTCGCATGTTCATGTGCCGGGCAACGATGACCTCGGGGACGGTCGACATGCCCACGATGTCGGCGCCCATGGCCCTCAGCATCCGGTACTCGGCGCGCGTCTCGAGCGCAGGACCGGGCACCGCGATGTACACGCCACGATTCAAACGGAGGCCCAGCTCAGCGGCCGATCGCCTTGCCAGTTCCTGGAGTTCCCGGTCGTACGGCGCGGACATATCCGGAAATCGGGGGCCGAAACGCTCCGCGTTGGGCCCGATCAGCGGGCTGTCACCCAGGAGATTGATATGGTCGTCGATGAGGACGAGCTCACCAACAGCCCAGAGCGGATTCAGTCCACCCGAAACATTGGAAACGACGAGTGTCTCCGCTCCCAGTTCGCGCAGGACGCGGATCGGGAATGTGACCTCCTGGAGCGAGTACCCTTCGTAGCGATGGAATCGGCCCTGCATGACGACTACGGGAGTACCGGCAAGCGTTCCGAAGACGAGGCGACCCGAGTGTGACTCCACGGTGGGCGTCGGAAAGCCGGGTAGCTCGTCGTAGGGAATGCTCGTCTCGACGTCGATTTCGTTCGCCAGCCCACCCAGGCCCGTACCCAAGACAATGCCGACCCTCGGCTCCGAAGTGGAGTGGGTCCGCACGGACGCCACAGACGCGGCGACGCGTTCGACGAGATCGCTCATGATGGGGTTCGACCGGCAGGCGAACGTCAGCGCCGGTGGTCTTTTTCGTCGGGATCGAAGAGGATGAGATTGTCGTCCGTGCGGCCGCGAATCGGCGGGGGCTCAATCCCGTCACCCTTCGGACGCTGCGGCTCGTCGGCTCCCGCTTCGGCCAGGACCGTCTCGAGGTCCGGCACGCCCGCGAAGGGCTCTACCTCGGCGGGCCTCCGGCGTCCGGACGGGGCGGACGCACCCGTCGCACCGGCCATCAACTCGACTTCGAGAGACGACGGCTCGTGGCCAACCGCGGGTGGCGGCGCCTGAGCGCGGACGGGCTCCACCGGGCTGAGGGACGAAACGTCGACCGCCTCCTCCGCGTCGTCCGGGCCGTCTGCAGTACTCGCGTTGGCATCCTCGGGAGGTTCGCTCTCCTCGGACTCTGCGGGCGCCCTCCCCCCTGCCACCGTTCTTTGGGGACCGAGGTCGAGATCGATCGCTCGACCGTCTAGAGGCTCTCGCCCCTCCTCCACTCGGACGACGTCGAGTTCCCGCTCGAGCAACATGCGGAACTCCTTCACGAAGCGGCCTCGCCGACGCTCCATCTCGACGAGTGCGTCCCGAGCCTGATCCGCCTGGCGCTCGGTGCCCCGCAGCTTCGTGCGAATCTCCGCGTCGGCCTCTGCGATCCGTCGGCGAGCCTCGGCCTCAGCCTCCTTGACGATGTGGTCGGCTTCGCGCTGGGACTGCGCGCGAATGTCCGCCCTCAGTTCCTGAGCCGTCACCAACGCTTCGTGAACTGCGTGTTCGCGGCCCGCCTGCGATGCGACCTGCTCCTGCAGGCTCTGCGTCCTCTCCCTCAGCTGCATGTTCTCGCGAACCAAGGACTCCAGGCGTTCCGCGGCTAGCTCCAGGAAGATGTCGACGTCATGCGGGTCGTAGCCTCGCATGATCTTCTTGAAATCTCCGCGTTTATTGCGGACGTCGAGCGGTGTAAGGTCGATCATAGTGCGCCCCCTGCTCTATCCCCGAAAAGTGCCGTCCCAATCCGAACCATCGTGCTGCCCTCGCGGATCGCGATCTCCAAGTCGTTGGTCATGCCCATCGAGAGCTCGTGCCCGACCCGATCGGTCGCCGTGGTGAGCCGCTCCGAGAGCCGCCGCAGCGCCCCGAAAGCAGCTCCCAGAACAGCCTCGTCGTCCACGAACGGAGCCATGGTCATGAGTCCATTTACGAACAAACCAGGCAGTTCCGCCATCCTCTGGATATCGTCCGACGCGCTTTCTACGCCGAATCCCCCCTTGGTAACCTCTCCGGTTGTGTTCACCTGGGCCAGTACGGTCACCCGTTGCCCATCTTCCGTAGCGGCCCGCGAGATCCTCTCGGCAAGCCGGAACGAGTCCACCGAATGAATCACATCAGCGATCTTCACGAGCCGCGAGGCCTTCCGGCTCTGGAGGTGGCCGATCATGTGCCACGTGGCCGCCCCGCGTCCGAGCGTCGCGACTTTGGCCTCCAACTCTTCGACCCGATTCTCGCCCAGGTCCGTCAACCCAGCGCTCAACGCGGCTTCGACCGCCTCGATCGGATGCGACTTTGTCACAGCGACGAGTCGGACCGACGACGCGGAGCGACCCGCGACCTCGGCGGCACGCGCAATCCGATCCCGAACTTCGGGGAGCGTTCGCTCGAGGCGCGCCTCGTAGGTGTCGGGCATCGTGGTCGTCATCGGTTCGAATGTTCGTGACGGGCAAACAACCTGCAATAAAAAAAGGGACCCCGCCGGAGCACCGGCGGGGTCCCTTGGGAATCCTCTAGGCTCCGGGCTACCGAACCTGGAAGGTAATCGCGAACGACACCCAGACGGGAACCTTCTTGTCTCGGTTGAGCGCGGCTGTGAAACGGTACACGTCGGCAACCGCGAGCGCCGCTGCATCAAGAGCCTGGTGACCGGAACTCTGATCGATCCGGTAATCCTGGACCCGCCCGTTCTCGTCGATGAAGAAGTATACCCGGGCCGTGCCACCGATTCCGGCGTCACGTAGAAGCGGCGGATACTCCCGCTCCATCGCCCGAACGACCTCGGTCCGATTCTGAATCGTCGGCGCTACCGTGAACGGCGTGAAGGTCGGAGCGGCCGACAAGTCGTTGCCCGGGTCCTCAGGCGGCGGAGGAAGGTCCTCGACCGGGTTCTCTTCGAACGTGGTCGGCGCAATGGTGATGTCCTCGTCGATGTCGGCCGCGGCCATCACGGGCGTCGCGGGACGCGAAATCTGCTGCGGCGGCGGTGGAATCTCGATTTCCGGGGGGAGCTCGATCGCCTCCAACTCCTCCGAGGTGAACGAGAAGTCCTCCGCAGTGAGTTCCGGCCAGAACGCGAAGGTGCTGAAGTGAACGACCGTCGCGGCGATCATCGAACCCCAGAACCAAGAACTGAACGTCCGCTTCAGGCGCTCGTTCGCTGTTTCCTCGAAGATCTCGAGGGCGGGTACGGCTTCGGCTGTCATCGTCTCTCCCTCTGCATGCTCTGCTCCAGTTGCGCGGCGAAGACCACGCGAACCACACCAGCTGCGACCAACTCCTTTTGGACCTGATCCATGAACCGGTACGGCACCTCACGATCGCCACGAATGGAAATCACGAGAGCTCGTTCGGACGCCGCGTAGAGCGGGGCGACGACCGCAGACACATCTACCATCGGGTAGGGCTGATCGTTGATAAAGATCGAACCGTCCCGCTCCATCCAAATATTGAGGATGTTCTTCTGCTTTTCATCAATCTTCTCCGCGGCGCCAGCCTCGGGCCACGTGATCGGTCGATCGCGGTCAGCCTGGAAAACCGTCGTGACCATGAAGAAGATCAGCAACAGGAAGGCGATATCGGCCAACGACGAGGACGGAACCTCGGACGACGCCTTCGACTTCCGTTGGAAACCACCTCTCATGCCCATCGATCAGTTCTCCAGTACTTGGAGCGAAATCCGCTCCGCGTTCGCGGCGTGAAGTGCGTCCAAGACGTCGACCATGAACTTGTAGGCGGCGTCCGGGTGGGTCTTCACGGCTGCGATTAGGTTTGGATTGGCGCTCACTTCCTGGCGCCACAGCCCTTCCACTTCCTGCGGGCGCATCTGCTGCACCTGCTGGTTCTCGCCGCGCTTCACGTCGACGATGCCGGTGGGCTGAATAATCAGGTGGAGGATGTTCTTCTGACTGACCTGAGCTTCCTCGCCCGGTTCGGGCAGCACCACCGCCAGCCCCTTATCCTTGGGGAAGGTCGTGGTGACCAGGAAGAAGATCAGAAGGAGGAAAGCGATGTCGGCCATCGACGACGTCGGCACCTCATCGCTCACCTTGGATTTCTTCTTGTTCAGAACCGCCATTTGTGTCCTGCCTCGCGTTGCTTAAAGGTACTGGTCTCGAACGCTCAAGTTCCCTCTTTCGACTATTCCGAGGCCTTAGCAGCCGGCCAGCGAGTGTCTTCCTTCGAGATGATCTGGATCTTGCCGTCCTTCTCGAGGTCCCATGCCAGGTTCAGGATCCTCTGCGCGCCCTGCTCCATATCGACGATCAACCGGTCGATCCGCGTAACGAAGAAATTGTATGCGATGTTCACCGGAATCGCGATCACGAGGCCGGCGGCCGTGGTGAGCAGAGCCACCTTGATGCCGCCCGCAACCAGCGTCGGATCGACGTCACCCGCCGCCTCGATGGCGGCAAACGCGAGAATCATTCCCGCGACGGTGCCGAGAAAGCCCATGAGCGGGGCGACGTTGGCGATGGTAGCCAAGATCACGAGGCCGCGCTCCAGAAAGCCGAGCTCGATCGTACCGGTCGTGGCGACCGCTGCCTCGAGCTCTCCCGCGGCCAGCGTCTTGGTCTGAATCCGGCGCAATCCTGCGAGCAGAATCGCGGCGGCCGGGCCGGGCGTGTCACGAGCAATCACCACCGCCCCTTTGATATCGCCCGCCATGGCTGCCTCAGCCACGTCGTGGAGCACCCGTTCCGTCCCCTTGTGCGCTATGTGGAGCGTGAACGCCTTCGCGATCATCACGCCGAGCGCGATCATCGAACACAGCACGAGCGGATACATCATGAGTCCGCCGTCTGCAAAGAGGGTCAGCAGCCGATACTGGGTACCCACGAAGACTTCGCTCCTGGTCGCCTGGAATCGAGGGGCAGATCCGAGCACGTCGAGTCTGCCTAGGGGAAAGACCGGGGGAATCTAGGCCGGGCTTCGTCGGGGTGTCAACGCAGAGACTTCGAGCACACGTACGAGCCTACGAAGGACTCATTACCGCAGCCGCTCCTACGAGGCCTCCATCCGTGGACGGTGCCGCCCCGTTAAGGATGGTACGCAGGCGCTCCGGACCGACGTCGCGCTCCATCCGTCCTCCCACCGCGACGGAGATTTGAGCGGTTTCTTCACTGACGACGACGACGATTGCGTCCGTTTCCTCACTGAGGCCGAGCGCCGCGCGATGCCGGGTCCCGAGAGAACGATCCTTCACGGTTGACTGGGTCAGCGGCAAGATGGCTCCGGCCGTGCGGATTTGATCTCCGGAAACGAGCACCGCGCCGTCGTGCAACGGAGAGTACGGTGTGAAGATCGTGGTCAGCATCTCCGCCGACAGGCGCGCGTCGATCGCGCTCCCGGTATCGGCATACTCTCCGAGACCGACCTCCTGCTCGATTGCGATTATCGCGCCGTGACGCGCTCGCGACAGCCGCTCTGCGGCTTCAACGATCTCGTCCGTCACCCGACTTCCTTCGAGACGCTGGAATGCACGGATCATCCGAGTCTGTCCGAGGCGAGCTAACGCGGCGCGTAGTTCGGGCTGGAACACAACCAACGTCGCAATCGCACCGTATTGGAACGCCGCCTCGAGCAGTGTGCGAATCAGGATGAGATCCAGCAGCCGGGACGTGCCATACAGGAAGGCGAGCAGTACCAGGCCCATCATGATCTGCATCGCACGGGTGCGCTGGAGAACCAGCAGAACCCGGTACAGCAGGAACGCGACGATCAGGATCTCGGCCAGATCGGTCCATTCTGGTCGCAAGAACTGGAGCTGCTCCAGGATCCTCGTCACCTGCCGCTAACTCCTTGCGCTCCGTGGGGGGGCCGCCTGCCTACTGTAAGCTACGCTCACGGGACGGCGCGAAAACCCCGTCGCGTTCACGGCAGAGCGTCGTTGTCCGTCTCTTCGATCACCCTGGCGCCGGTCCGGGCAGCGGCCCCTTTGCACCCGGGAGCCCGAAAGCCCGGGGCGCCTTGCCACCAACCGCCTGAGGCTTCGGCGTTTCAAGTCCCCGCTCCCGATCGACCTCCACGACCGCAAGGGGCGGTAGCGGCTCACCACGCCCCAGAGCCTCGACGTCATCGCGGTCGAGGGTTTCCCGGTCGAGCAGCGCCTGCGCGATGCTCTCGAGCAACACCTGGTGTTCCTTGAGAATCGCCTGCGCCCTTTCGTGCGCCTCGTCCAGAAACCGCTTCATCTCCTGATCGACGATCCTCTGGGTGTGCTCTGACACCGAGCGCCGCTGGCTGATCTCGCGTCCGAGGAAGACTTCGTGTTCGCTATCGGCGACGGCAACGAGACCAATTACCTCGCTCATCCCGAAGGACGACACCATGCGGCGAGCCATTTCCGTGGCCCGCTGAATGTCGTTCCCCGCGCCCGTCGTGACGTTTTTCTCCCCGAACGTCATCGCCTCGGCCACGCGCCCGCCGAACAGCATGGCGAGTTGGCCCTGCAACCATTCCTTCGTATAGGAATGGCGGTCCTGCTCCGGCAGGCTCGCCGTGATGCCGAGGGCCCGCCCGCGCGGGACAATGGATACCTTATGGACCGGATCGAGCCCTGGGATCTTGAGCGCGAGCACGGTGTGCCCCGCTTCATGGTAGGCCGTCAGCTCCCGCTCTTTCTCGGTCAGGATCAGGCTCCGGCGTTCCGTCCCGAGCATCACCTTGTCCTTGGCCTGCTCGAAGTCCTCCATCGAGACCTTGTCTCCATCCCGGCGAGCGGCGAGCAAGGCAGCCTCGTTACAGATGTTCTCCAGATCGGCCCCGCTCATTCCGGGGGTTCCCCGCGCGACCAACGACAACTCGACGTCGTCGGAAAGTGGCAGCTTCTTGGCGTGGACGCGGAGAATGCCCTCTCGGCCCTTCACATCAGGCAGATCCACGACCACCTGGCGATCGAATCGGCCAGGCCGCAGGAGTGCGGGGTCGAGCACATCGGGTCGGTTCGTCGCGGCGAGCAGGATGACACCTTCGTTCGACTCGAAGCCGTCCATCTCCACCAGGAGCGCGTTCAGAGTCTGTTCGCGCTCGTCATGGCCTCCACCCAGACCGGCCCCACGGTGACGGCCCACCGCATCGATCTCGTCAACGAAGATGATACACGGCGCATGGGCCTTACCCTGTTCGAACAAGTCTCGGACCCTCGACGCTCCGACACCGACGAACATCTCGACGAAATCGGAACCCGACATCTGGAAGAACGGACGGGCCGCTTCGCCCGCGACCGCCCGTGCCAACAGGGTCTTGCCCGTGCCCGGCGGGCCCACAAGCAGGACACCCTTGGGCAGGCGTCCACCGAGTCGGGAAAACTTGGCTGGATCCTTCAGGAATTCGATGATCTCCTGAAGCTCTTCCTTCGCTTCGTCCGCACCGGCGACATCCACGAAGGTGACCTTCGGGGTGTCCGGCGAAATCATCTTGGCTTTCGAACGGCCGAACTGGAACGCACGATTGCCACCGCCCTGCATGGTTCGGAAGATCCAGATCCAAAACGCGATGAAGAGGAGCCACGGGAGCGCGGTCAGCAAGACCGTCCCCCACCCCGCTTCCGGCGCCTCCGCGTCGATAATCACGTTTTCCGCGGTCAGGTCCGCGAGCAACCCATCGGTCACATCGCCCGGAGAGCGCGCGACGAATTCGACGTATTCCTGGCCCTCGATGGTCACGGGGGTGCGCAACTCACCCTCGATGGCGCGGTCACGGAAGGTGACCTTATGGATCCGGCCTTCCGCCAAGTACGCAGTGAATTGCGAATACGTGATCTTGGCCGGAGCGCCTTCCTGACCTCGTACCATCTGGATCAGGAACAGCAGGACCAACGCCATGATCATGAGAAACGCAGCGTTCTTGGACATTCGTCCGAGTCGCTCGTTCGGATCCGGTTTCATGGAGGGTTGTGACATCGGCTCGTTTTCGGCGTCCGCAGGGCGTTCTAACGCGCCCTAAAGGCTCGCAATATATGGCAAATGGCGAAAGTCTTCCGCGTGGTCGAGTCCATACCCCACGAGGAACGAATTGGGTGCATCGAAACCAATCCAGCGCGGCTCGATCGTGCTAGAGGCCACCCTCTTGTGGAGCAGAGTGCAAATGTCCACGGAACTGGCCCCTCGTGCTTCCAGACGTGGAATGAGCCATTGAAGTGTCGTCCCGCTGTCAAGAATGTCCTCGACGACCAATACAGCACGTCCCTCCAGGGATGGCATCGGGTCGTACAGGAGCCGCACGGTGCCACTGGATCGCGTCGCGTCTCCGTAGCTCGACACCGCGAGGAAGTCGACCTGGAGCGGGGTCCGGATCGCACGCACCAGGTCGGCCATGAAGATGAACGAGCCCTTGAGGATCCCAAGGACCAGAAGGTGATCGGACGCCTGATAGCTGTCCGAGATTTCCGCTCCGAGCACTCGTACCCGGGCTGCCAGCTCGTCGGTACCAATGACGATGCGCTCCGGGGCTCGGCCGCCGAGCCGATCAGACCTCGCGGTTTCCTTCATCCGATTCGAATCCCCCACGTTCGTTCGCCCTGCCGCGTCGGTACTTCCGAAGCAACCGCCACACCCTGCACCCAAAGGATTCGGCCTGCGCCATCCGCAAGAATGGGAACCTGTGAGCGCATGCCGGAAGGGATACGCGCCTCGAGCAGAAGTGCCTTCACTTTGCGGCTGTGTCCACGGAGCCGAATGCGATCGCCAGGCGCCCGGCCCCGCACTGTGAGTGGGAATTCGAGGACTTCAATCGGGAAGGTCCCTTCGTCTTCGGCGCTCGTCTGCCGGTCCGCGCCCCACCGGACCTGCAATATTCTGCCACCCACGACCGCTTCGCCGGACCCCGGGCCCAGATCGGCAATGCGTAGTGGCCGGTCTTCTCGTTCCGCTCCGGTGCGCCTCAGAACGAACCGATCGAGCTCACGGCGGAGCTCGAAGCCACGACCCAACTCGAGGCGACTCCCGCTCCGGGAGGAAGAAACGAAATCAACCGCACGACGGGTCCCCGACTCGCCCAAGACGACTCCCGCATCGGCAGCCAGCCGTCGAAGGGTCTTCGCCCGAAGCGCCGGATGGAGCTCGATCATCCGAGGTCGGCTCCACGACAGCCCCGGAAACTCCGAGGTCGACCGCTCCTGCGGACGCAGATCGAGACCCGCGATCAGACCGGGGAGAACAACCGCCCACGCAGCTTCGTTCCCCTCTGCGATCGCAGCGAGTCGGACCAGCGCGGTGCGAGCACCCGGCGCGACCGCCTCCTCAACGCGAGGAATGAGCTCCCGACGAATGACGTTGCGCGCATAACCCACGTGCTTATTCGTGGAGTCTTCCCGCCATCGAAGTCCGACCGACCGAGCGTACGCCTCGAGCTCCGTGCGCCAAAATCCGAGCAAGGGTCGTAAGACTCCTGGACTCCGAGACGCAGGGATCCCCCGGAGCCCGTCGATGCCCGTTCCTCGAAGAACACGAAACAGAACCGTTTCGGCCTGGTCATCGGCATGATGACCCGTCAGGAGGTGCGTCGCACCGACTCTCTGCTGGACGGATTCGAGAGCGACGTACCGTGCGTCCCGAGCGGCTTCCTCCGAAGTGGGGATGTGGGCAGCCCGCTCGACCGAAATCGGAATCTCCCACGCGGCGCACAAACCACGAGCCCACTCGGCATCCTGTGTGCTGTCCGGCCGCATACGATGATCGAAGTGCGCGACGATGATGTCGGGCCGAGGGGTAATCCCAAACCGCAGCATATGAAGGAGGACACACGAGTCGAGCCCACCGGACAGGGCCACAAGGATCGGTCCCTCCGACACCGATCCCCGAAGTTCCGCGAGCGCCGCCGAGAAGCGCTCGCACAAGCCCTTCGGGCTCACGACCGGAGCGCCTTGCGGGCGCACGGCGGTGGGGGTCGGCCGGTCACCTCGATCAGCACCTCGGAGAGCAGATCAGGCCGATCGGACTGAATGCCGTCCACTCCCCAAGAAAGGAGTCGACGCATCGTGTCGGGATCGTCTACCGTCCAGACATGCACAGGGATGTTTCGGCGGTGCGCCTCGGTCACGAATCGGCGCGACACGATGCGACGACCCTTCCAGAATTCGGGAACCTGAAGAACATCGACCGGTGGCGTGTACAGCCCGCCGCCAGGGAGCCAGTGCGCGAACCAAAAGAGCATGCACTGCCGCCGACTCGCACCCCAAGGCCCCGGGTACCCACGCACCGCGCGCCGGTTCTTCTCATGTTCGGCCGCCACGAGTACACGGTGCTCCTGGCCGCTCGCGCGGACGATCTCCACCAGGGGGCCCGCGACCTCGGCTTCCTTCGCTTCAACGTTGAGCCACACGTTCGGACACACTGCGAGCAACTCTTCCAAAGTGGGGACCCGCACCCCCCTCCCGCGGAACGAATGCCGACCCGCGGGATCTACGAATCGGTGTCCGGCATCGAGGGCACGAAGCTCTTCGAGCGTGAGTTGCGACACGAGCCCGCTTCCGTCGGTCGTCCGATCGACCGTAGCGTCGTGAATCACGGCCACGTGGCCATCCCGAGTGAGGCGCACGTCAAGTTCGAGCATATCTGCACCCCAATCCTCGACCGCCGCCACAAAGGCCTCGAGCGTATTCTCAGGAGCGAGTTTCGATCCCCCCCGGTGCGCAACCAACATGGGAGCGCCAGCGACATACGCTGTCCCGGGTCGGGGTCGGAGCCACGAAGCCATCGATCCCCCGAGAGGCCTCAGCGAGAGGCCTGCGCGGCCCCCACTCGCTCGATGTCCTCCGTGGTGAGGCCGTAATAGACGTAGAACACGCGGTCGACCAGTGCACTCGTCATCTCGAGCTCGGCGCGATGCCGGCTCTCGTCCTCCGAGTCCGGCTCCGTCAGGCTATCCTCGAGTTCGACGACACGACCCGCCAAGAACTTGAGCATGTCCTCTACGATCAGAGGCCTCGGATTAGCAGGCGAAAGCGAATCGGGCATCACTTCGCTCAGAAGTAGGCCGCGCATAAAGGCGAGGAGGCCCGGAAATGTAAGCTCGGTGATCGGCCCCTCTTCGAGCGCTTCCTCATCGGTGATGTGCTCCCACTCGAGCTCGTTCCAGTAGAGGTCCTGTCCCTCTCCGAGGAGGTAGCGACGTGCATCGTCCGGAATCGGCTCGTCTGAGCCCGGCTCCGGGCCCGCCATCGGCCTCCCGAGAATCCGCTCGATACGCTCGCGTCGGCCCGCGAGGAGCGTTGTGGGGCGATCGGTCATCATGTCCCTCGTTCGAATCGCATGGGGTTCCGTGAGGGGCCAACATAGGTAACCCGACCGCCCGGGTAAATCGACGGTGGCCTGGCCCGGGCCGTAGCGCAGCCCAATGTTGGTCCACTTCCCATTTCACCTCAGCCCCCTGGAGCAACAGCTGATGCGGCTCACTTCCTTTCGAGCTCTTTGGATTGCCGCCGTAGCGGTCGTGTTGGGGGCCAGTGCGCTGGAGGCCCAACAGGCCTGGCTTCTGAGGCCGGACCGGGTCTACGACGGGGACACCATGCGGGACGGATGGGCGGTCTTGGTGCGCGACGGGGTCATCGAAGCGGTCGGTCCCGCGCTGTCCTCCTCGGGAGCGATCGAGCTTCAGCTGGCGGGCACGACACTCTTGCCGGGATTGATCGAGGGGCATTCACACCTACTCCTTCACCCGTACAACGAGACGTCGTGGACGGACCAAGTCTTGCTCGAGTCGCACGCCGAGCGCGTGGTTCGGGCCACGGTCCACGCACGAGCAACACTCCTTGCGGGCATCACCACCGTCCGTGATCTGGGCTCAGAGGGTGCGGGATACGCGGACGTCGGGCTCCGCGACGCGATCGACAAGGGTGTGATTCCGGGTCCTCGGATGCTGGTCTCGGGTCCGGCGCTCGTGGCCACGGGAAGCTACAACCCGAAGGGCGCACCGGAATGGCTCCTGCCCAAGGGAGCCGAAGAGGCCGATGGCGTGGACGACCTGATTCGCGTCACTCGTGATCAGATCGGACGAGGGGCCGATTGGGTGAAGGTCTACGCGGATTACCGTTGGGGACCCGATGGCCAGGCCAGCCCGACATATACCCAGCGCGAGCTCGAGCTGATCGTGGAGGTCACCGAGAGTTCTGGCCGGAGGGTCGTAGCGCACTCCTCCACCGCTGAGGGAATGGAACGCGCTGCTCGGGCCGGCGTCCGCACCATCGAGCACGGGGACAACGGCACGCCCGACACGTTCGCGCTGATGGCGGAGCTTGGCGTTGCTTTCTGTCCCACGCTCGCTGCGGGGGATGCGATCTCGGAGTACGGGGGATGGCGAAAGGGCGTCGACGAGGAACCGGCTCGCCTCCGCAACAAGCGCGTGACCTTCCGCATGGCCATGGAGGCCGGGGTTGCGATGTGCTTCGGTGGCGACGTGGGCGTATATCCGCACGGTGACAACGTGCGCGAACTCGAGCTCATGGTCGAATACGGAATGGACCCCAGCGCGGCGCTACACGCCGCCACCGGCGGGAATGCCGACATCTTCGAGCTTGCCGACCGAGGCCGAATCGCCCCCGGTCTTCTGGCCGACCTGGTCGCGGTACGTGGAAACCCGTCGAACGACATCGGTGCGCTCCGCCGGGTGGATTTCGTCATGAAGGGTGGGGCGCTCGTCGTCGGTGGTCCCGAACGTTGATCCGCCACTTCTGAGTCGACCATGAGTGCGCCACCATCGAGTTGGCTGCAGGAGCGGGTCGCCGGACAGGTGTGGTGGTACCGCGCCCCACTTCTCGTAGTGTTCGCCTGGATGCTCGACGGGTATCTCGATGATCGGGCATACTACTCGCTCTTCGATGGGATCAACCTCGGATTCCATGAGATGGGTCATGCCGCCTTCATGCTGTTCGGCAACCGAATCCTGACCACGGCCGGCGGGACCATCTTCCAACTTGGTATTCCGGTCATCGCAGGGGCCTACCTCCTTCACAAGCAGCGCGATCCGTTCGGTGCCGCGGTTTGTGTCTTCTGGCTCGGCACGGCCCTTGTGGGAGCCGGGATCTACGCCGCAGACGCGAGGGCCCAGGATCTGCCGCTGGTGTCACCCTTCGGACCTGTCGATGTCGACAGTCACGACTGGACCGTAATGCTGATGAAGTACGGTAAGCTCTCCCAGGACGAGCGTATCGGTAGCGCCCTGCAGCGCGCCGGAATCTTCCTGATGTTCGCGTCCTTGGTGGTCAGCGCGTGGGTGCTGCGCGCCATGGCCGTCGCGACCCGCGCCCGTCCGTCCGAATAGGCCGGACGGCGACCGAGATTCGCTATTGAATGGAGAGACCACGATCGCAATATTCTCCCGTCGTACCCTACCGGATACGACCATGTGCGCGCCCGCCCTCGCCGGCCACACGTGACTGACCACACCGGGGACCGAGTGGTCTCCAGGGGCCCTGTGCCGACGAGGGGTACGGGGGCTCAAAGCGCGAAAAAAACAGCATGCTTCGTGTGCCGACGTTCGTTGCCCCTAGCCCCATTGCAGGCGCGGGGCTTTTTGCCGCCACCGATCTTCCGGCGGACTTCCTGATTTGGGAGTTCACGGAACAGGTCGATTGGCGCCTCACCGAGGCCGATGTCCAGGCTTTCCCCGAGCCATTTCGGTCCCGGCTACGGCACTACCTGTATCAGGAAGAGTCCGGACTCCACGTACTGTGTGGAGACAACGGGAAGTTCATGAACCACTCGGACGAACCCAACTGTGACGACCCTCAAGGGGAAATCACCGTGACGAATCGGATCATTCGGGCCGGCGAGGAACTCACGTCGGACTACCGAAACTTCGACTGGGCGTCGCGAATGAGGGGCATGACCTTCGAGCTCGCGGCGACCGGGTCGTCTATCGAAGCGCAGGTGAAAGGTCGGACTTCAGGTCGCTGAGCGAGCCGCGGGCGAGGTCGACCAGAATCCAATACGGCGCACGAAACCCTTGCTCGTCGAGGAACTGAGATTCCCTCAGTAGCAGGTCGCCTTTGAGGGTGGGGTTCACGACAGTGACGAGTGCAGAGACCCGGAGGGCGGCGGAAGCGTCCATGCCGGTCGGAATGATGGGCTGCCATCCGAGCCAGGACTGCGCGACCGAAAGCCCCTTGAGCACGCGCCCCATGGGGAGCGTATACCAAGCGTACCCGAGGTCGGTCCCGCGGTCCGCGTCCTCCAACAAGACGTCGGTGATCGCATTGTCGAGGCGGTACTCCTGCAGGGCCGCTGCGTTGCGCCACTCCACGACGGGTAGGAGCTGAGGGTCATACTCGAGGTCGGACGGGACCAGGGTCTGAAACTCCCGCACACCCATCCCCGAAAGCCAACGCACGAGCCCCGGAGCCGACATCGCAGAGCGGATCGGCCACAACTCGACGCCTTGCTCGAGGTACGCGTGAAACACGACCTCCGCGCAGAACATCTTCGACGCCTCCGCCCAATCCATGGCGAAGTCATAGGGAACCGGATTCGCCCTCAATTGGTCGAGCATCGCCGTGGCGGCCCGGTGGGGCAGCAAAGGATCACCCATAAGCGCCGGATGGTCCGGCCTGAGTCGAAGAACCAGAACTCTGTGGCTCTTGTAGGCCAGAAACTCCTCGACGGTCGTCAGTACAGACCCCGTCTCGATGAGCGACTCGACGACAGTCCCGATTCCGGTCTCCGCATCCACATGCGCGAGCGCGGCGTGGGAAAAGGTGTTCGCAAAGTCGCTCCCCCGAGCGATCAGCGCGGAAGTCGGCGCACCACCTCGAGACAAGAGGATGTCGCCGGAGTGAACCCGCACGCCTTCGACATCGATGAAGGGGGTGGCACTCTCGCCAACCTCGATCTCGAGGAGCTCGGGCAACACGTTCGGTCCAGCCTGGATGAGAGCCTCTTCCATCGCCATCCGACCGCCGAACACAACTCGGTACATCGCTTCGTGCGTGGACCGTTCCGCCGGCCAGGCGGACGCAGCCCGCAAGACCGTCGTTCGAGCCCGGAGTACGAACGCCTCGGCTCTGGGGAGAAGCGAGGCGTGAGCGGCCCCGATGAGCGCATAGTCGAACTGTCGATCTGCGAGCGAGGTCAACGCCGCGAGCGGTGTGACCTCACTCTCCGCGATCGCAACAAGGAGTCCGTCGCCTAGGGCATCCAGCGCGTCCGCGCCGGCCTCCGCGTCAGCCAGAGGCGTCTGTCGGGCCTGCTCGAAATCAGCCTCCAGCGAGGCGACGAGGTCCGAGGCGTTCCAGCGGAAGGGCGCGGGCGCGAGCTCGGGCGTGGGTGCAGGCCTCGCCGGAACGGCGAGGAGCAGGAAGCCTGCCGCGGCTCCGACGGCCAGCACGAGCCCGAGAGTGCGGAGGCGACCCCGGAGAGAAGAATCTGTCATCATCCAACAATCTCGCCCGACGCGCTACCCTCTGGCCACTCGGAAGACAGGGTTTCGCTAGATCCGGAGGAGTCGGTTGACCTTGATGACGAAACCGCGATTCCGTAGCTCGGGCCACCGGTCCAAGACGTCCGTGTCGCGTTCCTCCGTGAAGACGAGGAACAGTTCGCTGCCAGGAGCCCACTCCCAACGAAATCTGAAGTTGCCTCCAAAGGAGTCGCTCCCCGAGTTGTACTGGAGCAGGCCACTCAGATAGGCCCGTGGCGTGATGGTGTAGGTCACTTCGGTCGCCGCGACGTGTTGGTCGAACTGCCCCTGAGGCAAGTCGATCCAGTTGAAGGAGATGCTGGGCTCGAACGAGATCTGGGGCGATATCTCTACGCGACTGCGGTTGATGCCTATGGAGGTGAGATCTCCACCGTAGTATTGGCCCTTGCGAACGGACAGAGTGCCCGCATAACTACGCTGCGTGCCCAGAGTGTAGCTTACACGCACATCGGGGAAGGAGTACCGTCCGGTCGGAATCGTAGCCCCGGAGATCCGTGTATCCTCGACCAAACGCTCAAAGTTATTCGTGTAATTGATGCTGAACTGATCACTGTTCTCGAACTCGGCTCTGAACTGGCCGCCCCAATTCCGGCTCTCCAGGAAGCCGACCCGCTCGTTCTCCAGATATCCGAAGTCCGCTTGAAAGGTCAGTTGTCGGACCCAGGAGATCGACGCGGTCCGAGGGCTGAATCGCCCCGACAGCGTCGTCTGCCGGAAATCCTTCCGACGCACGGAGCCGATCTCCGGGTTGAAGTCATTGCCAACCACCAGATGGCCCGCGGTCGCCCCCCACTGGTCCCCGTGGTAGCTGAACTGTCCCCGGTAGCTCGCATCGAGACCCGTGAGCCCCTCGGTCCTCGTCTCCGCGTAGTAGGCCAGGACATCCAACTCCTCCGTGAACCCGAAGAAGCCGTCTACCCCCCACGCCTGGTTGGAGCCTGAAGAGACGACCGACTTCGACCGGTTTTCCAGAAGGACGCCGACACGGCTGCGCGCGAAGAGGCTCCGATTGACCCGCACGACCGAAAAGTTGGTCGACTCGGCACCCACGCTCTGGGCGTCGTCGGTTTGAATGTTCACCAGTCCGACGTCGAAGGACCCCACCTTCCCGGTCACTCGGCCGCCGCCCAAGATCGGGACGGCCACTCCGCTCTGGAGTCCGATTTGGCGGCTGTAGAAGAGGGTGGGCGCGCCTCCCCCACCGCCACCGCCGCCTCCCCGGGCTCCGCCTCCTCCGCCCCCGCCGCCAATCCCGCCCGATCCGAATTCAAAGATGCCCTGGCTTTCCAGGAAGAACTCACGCTTTTCCGGAAAGAAGAGCGAGAAGCGGGTCAGGTTGACCTGCTGCTCATCGACCTCCACCTGAGCGAAGTCCGTGTTGTACGTGAAGTCGGCGGTCAGATTCTCGGTGATGCCGTACTTGATGTCCAACCCCGCGTCCGCGTAGCCGTCGTTGGAACGCTGAGGGTCGCTCGTGAGGTCGGTCTGGACGCCCGAGATGCCGAACGGCTTCAGCTCGAGGTTCCGGCTCGGGGGCGGCGCTTCGATCCCCACGAGAGTCCCGTACATGGAAACCCGATTGGCTCCAGACGGGCCGCCCCTGACCACGGAAAGCGGCAGCGCCCGAATGTAGTCCCATTCGTTCTCGCGCATGATCGCGCGCCGCAGTTGAATGCCCCAGATCTGCTCCCTACCGGGCCGATAGCGCAGGGACTTGAAGGGGATCGCAAACTCGATCGACCAGCCGCCGTCGAAGAGCGCGGTCTTGCTCTGTCGAACGGGGTTCCAATCGCGGTTCACGCCACCACCGCTGTTGATCTGAAAGTCCGAGACGCCGCCGATGGCGTTTCCGTAGAAGGCCACGGCGGTGCGGCGGTCATAATAGGTGTCGAGAAAGACTCCGAAATTGTCGTTCTGGCGAATCTGCTCGCTGTCGCGCCTCATCTCGTTGGCGATCCAGCCGTCCGGTCCGGCGGTGTCCCACACCTTGGCCGACACGTACACGTTGTCGTCGTCGAACCCGATCCAGACCTCGGTGAGCTGGCTGGGTTCCCCGCCCTCGATCGGCAAGCTCTGCACGAACTCCGTAATCGGTTGAGTATTGAGGTAGAACGCCTCGTCGATGACCCCATCGATGCGAAGCGGCTCGCTCACCCTAACCGCCCGGAGTGTCGCTCCTCCCTCGCCGGCCTGGTTTATCATGGACGGACCCACCGGTGGAGGCGGGTCGCCGAATTGAGGTGCGTTGCCAGCCTGCGCAGCCACGCCCGAAGGCGCGGTGAAGAGAGCGGCCGCCAGGAGAGCTCTTGCAGCGCGCCGGCGAATGAGACGAACAGACATGGGTGCTTCTCGAAAGGTGATCAAGACGGTCGACCCGGGAAGCCGTGGCCCGTGAAGTGACACGCGCAGGGGGGGATACTGTTGCAGCCTCCCATCGACAACCGGTCGCCAGTCAACAAAATGGCCCCTCCCGGAGGAGGGGCCGCACCCGAGAGCCGCAGTGGCTCTGGATGCCGGAGGAGGGACTCGAACCCCCGACACGCGGATTATGATTCCGCTGCTCTAACCGACTGAGCTACTCCGGCGATGGGCGAAAAAGCTCATCCGGCCCCGTGCCCATGTCAACTGTGGGACGGTTGCGTGGCGGCGCATCATCTGCGACGCTGGATGGGCCCGCGAAACGCCTGAGCGGCTCCGGGCCCGGTGGAGTCCCCACCTCACTCCATGGAGGGAATCGATGGACCTCGGAATGATTCTCGTACCGACGATCGTCATCGCCCTCGGCGGCATCTTGTCGAGCATGCGGGTGCTGTACGAATACGAGCGCGGCGTAATTTTCCGGTTGGGGAAGCTCACCCGCGCGAAAGGGCCCGGCCTCGTCTTTCTGGTGCCCTTCGGCATCGATCGCCTGCGAAAAATGGACCTGCGCATCGTAGCGCTCGACATCGCTCCACAGGATACCATCACGAAGGACAACGTCAGCGTGCGCGTCAACGCAGTCGTTTACTTTCGGGTTGCGGATCCGACGAAGGCGGTTATCGAGATCGAAGACTACTACTTCGCGACGAGTCAGCTGGCGCAGACGACTCTGCGTTCGGTCATCGGCCAGTCGGAGTTGGACGAACTTCTGGCAGAACGTGATCGAATCAACGAGGTCGTCCGGAAGATCATTGATCAAGGGACCGACCCGTGGGGCATCGACGTTACTGGGGTGGAGATCAAGGACATCGATCTGCCGCAGGAAATGAAGCGCGCCATGGCCAAGCAAGCGGAAGCCGAGCGCGAGCGACGCGCCAAGGTCATCAACGCACGAGGCGAGTATCAGGCTTCGACTCAACTGGTGGCCGCAGCCGAGATCCTCGAGCAATTCCCGATGGCCATGCAGCTCCGCTTTCTCCAGACCGTCGCCGAGGTGGCGGTCGAGAACAACTCGACGACACTCTTCCCCATTCCGATCGATCTCTTTGCGCCGTTCCTCCGCGAATCGAAGCCAGCGTCGCCCGAAGCCCGGGCGAAAGCGTTGAAGGCGGCGACGGAGGCGATGGCGTCCGCCCTTCCCGCCGGGGACGGTGGCGATCTCCTGCAAGGCATCGCGGACAAGCTACTCGAGGGCGGAAGCGGAGGAACTGACGAGGTCGAGCGCCTCCCGGCCTCTCGGAGCCGCCGGGAGAACGACTAGCGCGCTGGCGCGGGCGCCTGCTCGGCCACGCCCGTACTGTCCACGTCGGTGAATCGGTACAGCGTTTCACCCTCACGGATCATGCCGAATTGCTCACGTGCGATTCGTTCGATCGTCGCGGGATCGACCTGCAACGAGTCGGCCCACGCATACAGTGAGTCGATCTGTCGTCGCAGGTCCGCCAAATTCGCACGCTCGGTTTCGATGGACGCCCGCGCGGCCCTCAGTTCGAAGATCGAGTGTTCACCACCGAACACGGCGTAATAGAGGGCAACCAGCAATAGCCCCGGGACGATGGCTCGCTTGAGGCCAACCGTCACCGAGGAGCGTTTCATGACGGCCACAAGCTCCGGCCCGGGTACCGCGCGGAAGCGCCCAACCGCTCTTCGATTCGAAGCAACTGATTGTACTTCGCCACACGGTCGGTGCGACTCGCACTCCCCGTCTTGATCTGCCCCGCCCCCGTGGCGACGGCCAGATCGGCGATCAGGGTGTCCTCGGTCTCCCCCGAGCGGTGCGACACCACGCGGTTGTAGCCGGCCTCACGTGCGAGGCGCATGGTCGCAAGGGTCTCGGTCAGGGTTCCGATCTGATTCACTTTGATCAGGATCGCGTTGGCGGCTCCATCACGGATGCCCTGCTCCAGCCTGTCGGTGCTAGTCACGAACAGGTCATCGCCGACGATCTGAACATCCTTGCCGAGCGCTTCCGTGATGCCCTTCCAGCCGTGCCAATCGTTCTCATCCAACGGGTCCTCGATCGAACGGATGGGGTACTTCGCGACCCAATCCTTCCAGAACTCGATCATCCCCGCAGCGTCGCGCCGTTCGCCTCCCGACCAATGGAAAACGTACTCGCCGTCCTCAAAGAACTCCGTCGCGGCCGCATCGAGCGTGATCACCATGTCTTCGCCAGGGCGGTAGCCAGCCTTCTCGATGGCCTGGAGCACGACTTCGACGGCTTCCTCGTTGCTCTTTAGGTCGGGTGCGAATCCGCCTTCGTCGCCCACGGCAGTGTTCTTGCCCTGGTCGGACAGGACCTTCTTGAGGTGGTGGAATACTTCGACGCCCATCCGAAGTCCTTCGGAAAAGGACTCGGCGCCCACGGGCATGACCATGAACTCCTGGATATCGACGTTGTTGGGAGCGTGCGCTCCGCCGTTGAGGATGTTCATCATCGGGACAGGGAGCGTATCCGCACTCGCGCCGTCGGCGAGGTAGCGCCACAGCGGCATGTGATTCTCCAGAGCTGCGGCACGAGCCGCTGCCATCGAGACCGCAAGGATCGCATTCGCGCCGAGATTCCGCTTGTTGGGTGTGCCGTCGAGCTCGATCATCGTCCGGTCGATGTCGAGCTGCTCTCGTGCCTCGAAGCCTCGGATCGCGTCAGCGATCTCGCCATTGATGTTGGACACGGCTTTGAGCACCCCCTTGCCCAGAAAGCGCGCGCGATCGCCGTCCCGAAGCTCGACGGCTTCATGCGCTCCGGTAGACGCACCCGAGGGGACTGCGGCCCGCCCGCGCACACCGGTCTCGAGTGTGACGTCGGCCTCTACGGTCGGATTCCCTCGTGAATCCAGAATCTCCCTACCACGCACGTCGACGATGGCCGACATGTCTCCCTCCTGTGTTGTTTTCGAATGTAGTTATCGGGCCGCGGACGCCCGCAGACCGGTCAGGGCCTCGCGGGCGCGATCGGACAGATCGTTTCGTGCATCCAACGTCAGTCCCTGCACGCTGATTGGCTCTCCGAATCGCACCAACACCGTCCCGGGGCGAATGAAGAGCGAACCTTTTCTCATGACGGCACGCGAGCCGCAAATCGCCGCCGGCACGATATCGACGCCGGTTTGAATCGCGAGGACAAACGCTCCCTTCTTGAACGGTCGCAACTCACCCGTCGCCGATCGCGTACCCTCTGGAAACATGATGACGGTGGGGCTCTCCTCCTCCAACCTTTTTCGAGCCACCGACAGGGAGTCCACCGCCCGGCCGCGGTCTTCCCTGTCAATGAAGATATGCCCGCACGCGGCCACCGCGGACCCAAAAATCGGGATCCGCTCGAGCTCCTTCTTGGCGACGAAGATCGTTCTGCCTGGAGTCTGAGCCAGAATGGCCAGGACATCGAACCACGATTCGTGATTGGCGACCAGAATCTGTGGGCGGTTCGGATCGATGGCTTCAGCATTCTCGAGCACGATCTTGACACCGGAGCACCGGAGGATGAACCGGGCCCACTGCTGCGGCGCCGAGTGGCAGACACAGGCCGACGAGGGTGACTTCCGGTACACGACCCACAGCATCCGGAAGCCGGTGTAAATCGTTGCCGGGACAAT
>JAQBXY010000002.1 GCA_027623325.1 Gemmatimonadota bacterium | reverse complement strand
GGTCGCCGCCCACCTCACCGACCACGTGCTGCCACATGTACCCGCACGGCAATGGGTGCTTTCGGTCCCCAAGCGGCTGCGTCCTTACCTTCACCACGACGTGCGGGTCGCCGGCGCCGTACTCCAGATCTTGCTCCGCGCGATTCGATCCACGCTCCGGCGCTCCAGCCCAGGAGCGCCGCCTCGCGCCCAGCTCGGAGCCGTCAGCTTCTTTCATCGCTTCGGCTCCTCCCTCAACGTCCACCCGCATTACCACCTCGTCGTCCTCGACGGCGTCTTCGGCAAGGCCGACGACAGCGGGATCGCGTTTCACGAGGCCTATGACCTGACGCCCGATCGCGTCGCTCAGGTGGAGTCTCTCGTCCAGAAACGCGTGCTCCGCTACTTCCGCCGCCAAGGGCTCCTCGACGAAGTCGATGCCGCCGGCATGCTGAACTGGCAGGGCTCGGGCGGCTTCAGCGTCGACGCCTCCGTGCGCATCGACGCCGAGGACCGGGCCGGCATCGAGCGTCTCGTCCGCTATTGTGCCCGTCCACCCTTCGCACTCGAACGTCTGCAGGCGCTCGACTCCAGCACCGCCCTCGCCTCACCCGAGAGCCGCCTGGTCTACCGATTCCCCAAGCCTGACATCCACGGCCGGACCGAGCTGCTGCTCACGCCCCTCGAGCTCCTCGAGGCCATTGCCAAGTTCGTCCCGCCCCCGCGGGTCCATCGCCACCGCTACCACGGTGTGCTCGCTCCGAATGCCAGGCTCAGGCCCCACGCGGTGGCCCTCGGTCGGCCCGAGCTCGTGTCCGAGGCGCCAGCAGCCGAGGGCGATGTCGCCTCACCCAGCCAGTCTTACGAACCCGCCCCCGCTCCGGCCTCCCCCGCGAGGATCCGATGGGCCGTCCTGCTCGCTCGCATCTACGACGTGCTGCCGCTGCTCTGTCCCGCCTGTGGTGGAGAGATGAGGATCCTCGCGTTCCTCACCGATCCGCCCGTCGTCGCCGCCATCCTCCTCCACCTCGACCTCCCCCACAAGCCCCCGCCCCTCTCGCCCGCCCGCGGACCACCTCAGAGCGATCTCCTCACCGGGCTCCTCGATCAGACACCGGCCTTCGACCCCGCCCAGCCCGACCCCATCCCCGACTTCGAATTCGACCAGTCCTTGCCCGACGACTTCGACCTCTGAGGCTCCCCCTGTCCGGCCGGCTGGGGATTCTCCTCCCAGCGTCCTCCCCGCCCATCCGCGCATCTCGGCGGCCCATTACCACACCCGCGGCCGAGGTTTCCGCCGTCAGCCGGAGTTGTTCGAGATAGTCCTCGCTCGAGGCACAGACCGTACCGACCGCGACGATTTCACGGAGGCCGTCCCGACCCTCCACGCGAAGTTCTCCCGACCCGGCGTCGATGTTCAGGTGGTTCACACCGGAAATCGGAATCGTCACTTCACGATCGATCTCGAAGTCGCACTGGCCCCCGAGCCGAACCTGGACCCGAGACGCAACGGACGACCTCACGTCGACCACGACATGGGGTTGTACGTCCACGACCACGTGTCGCGCCTGCCGAGTTACCTCCACCGCTACGTCAGAACCGTCGAGCGCCAGGAAACCCGCCGCGTAGTCGCCGCCGAAGCCGATCACACTGTATCCGGCGAATAGCGCCGCGACCCTCAATGCCGTCATCATCATCTGCCTCCTGGCTGGTTCTCTCGACCTGCGCTTCACGTGTACTTTGACGCCACGAACGGCTCATCGGTTGGACCGCTGCCTGCGGATTGCGGTCCGCCCGGCGCCGGCGCCACGTTCCCACCCTGTTCCTCCCGACGAAAGTCGACCGCCCTGCGTTTCACGAGCGTATGACCGAACACTTGAAGATCGACAAAGACATTCGGCGGGCTCGCACGCTACCGTCGCGGATCTACCACGACGCCGCCATCTACGCGGAGGTGAAGGAGCGGGTCTTCGCGCGTAGCTGGCAGCCGGTCGCTGACGTCGCTCGGCTCAAGGCTCCTGGCCACGTGATTCCGCTGACGCTGCTGGATGGATCGATCGACGAACCCCTCGTGCTGACACGAACCGACGACGGAGAGGCTCACTGCCTCAGCAACGTCTGCACCCACCGGGGCACGATCGTGGTCGAGGGGGAGGGCCACGTCGCGACCCTACGTTGTCGCTACCACGGTCGTAGATTCGACCTGGACGGCTGCATGCGCTCGATGCCCGAATTCGACGACGTCGAGGGGTTCCCTTCTCCATCGGACGACCTTCCCGCATTGCCACTCCACGAGTGGGGGCCACTGTTCTTCACCGCACTCGACCCGATGTGCGATTTCGAAGCGTTGATTCGTCCTGTTCGAGAGAGGGTGGACTGGCTCCATCCCGACCGCTTCGTCCTGAGCGAAACGCATTCTGCGGACTACCTGATTCCGGCGAATTGGGCATTGTACTGTGACAACTACCTCGAAGGCTTTCATGTGCCCTACGTCCACCCAGTCAGCCTGGGCGGAAAGTTGGACTATGACACCTATCGGACGGAACTCTTCGAATGGGCCAACGTTCAGATCGGGGTGGCAAAAGAGGGTGAACCCGCCTTCGATCTTCCGGCGGGCCATCCGGACGAGGGGAGTCGGATCGCGGCTTGGTACTTCTGGCTCTTCCCGAACGTCATGCTGAACGTCTACCCGTGGGGGATTTCGGCAAACGTCGTTCAGCCGCTGGGACCGACCCGGACCCGCGTCCTGTTCCGCTCGTACGTTTCCGACGCGTCGAAAATGGGGGAAGGTGCGGGTTCGGACCTCCACCGCGTGGAGATGGAGGACGAGGAAATCGTCGAGTCCGCCCAACGCGGCGTGAAGTCGCGATTGTATGACCGGGGCCGATACAGTCCGCTCCGAGAACAAGGGCCCCACCACTTCCATCGGCTCCTGGCTCGAGCCCTGTCCCCGACCGACACCTCTCCGTGATCCTTCATAAGGCAGTCACCGTGAAACGCTTTCTGCTCGCAGGCGTCCTGATTCTACTCTCGCTGTCCGACCTGGAAGCACAGGTCCGGCGGGGCCGGGTCGCGGAGACCGGCCCCCCGTGGGCTCCGCTCTCCATCGGGATCCGCTTCGGATGGGACCAACAGGCGAACGGCGAGGTGGCCGGCGCACAACTACGGATCCCCGTTCGCCGCAGTGGGACCTTCGAGCTCGTTCCGAGCGCCGACATCATCTTCCCTCCTGAGGAAAAGGAGTACCAGTACAACCTCGAAGTGAACTGGATTCCCGCGGGCACGCGCGGTGGGATCCTCCTCGGGGGAGGGTTGGGATGGCGCGATTCGAGGCGGGCGACGGCGGGAATTCGGGAGACCGCGTTCGGATATACGGTTGTCGCGGGCGGCAAGACGAACCTCGGACCGATAGAAGCCGAAGTCGCTCTTCGTTGGGTGTTCTTGAACGACACCGACTATCAGCCCAACCTCGTGACGTTCGGCCTGAACTACCGCTTCTGGCAGGTTGCGCGCGGGGGCTCGTAGGAATCCACCCAATCGCGTATGATGTGCGCCTGACGCAGTTCGGCGACAATCACTTGGGGCGGGGATCTCATGGGGCAGCTCTTTCCGTTGGCGGTCAAGGGAACCGCACTTCTTCTAGGAGCGTGCCTGGTCGCTTCCGCGCCGAGTGGCGTTTCGGCTCAGGTGCCGGGATATCAGCAGATCAATCCCGCTTCGATTCGGGCGGAATACAACGCGGAAGTCCTCGACCGGATCAACGACCTCCTCGCCGACTGGGGTGAGGCGTGGGCGGCGGACCAGGTCGACGATCTTATCGACCTGTACTGGGAAGATGCCGTCCTCATTCCCCCCGACGGCGCCCCTCTCCGTGGCCGTGACCGCATTCGCGAATACTTGGTCGAGGCCCTTCCCGCCCAGGGCCAGATCGAAGCGTTCATGCTCGACTTCGACGCAAGCGGCGGCATGGCCCAGGTCTTCGGGAATTACATGCTCGGAATCCTCCAGGGGCCGGCTGCCGAAACAAAGACCGGTCCCATGCTGACGGTGTATGCGCAGCGGGGGCGGCGCTGGAGAATCCGCAGCCAGGTGTTCATGCCGAGCTGAGTCGGGGTCAGTTGCTCGCGGGAGGCTGCTCGGCCGGCTTCAGGGTGAGAATCACGAAGTCGGCGAGGGCCGCGTGTTCGTCTGCAGACCACCCTTCGATATCGTCGACCTTGGTCATGACCACCGAGGTCGATCGCGTTCCGGGACGGTAGTCCTCGATTCGCTCGAGGATGCCGGTTCCTTTCTCCACGTGGAACGAACCAGCGAAGTGCACGACGAAGCCTCCCAGATGACGCACGAGCGCCTCGGAAATCGCGTGGCCCATGGATGCGTCCCACAACGCCTGTGAGTAGATCGCGTTGGGGTTGATCGTGTAGTCACGTGCCTCCTCCACCTCGGTGGAGTCGGGCTCGGCCTCTGCGGCAGCCGAATCCGCGCTCTCGCTCATCCCGAGCATCGCAGCGGTCATGAGGCCCTCCCACTGCTCCCGATAGGTGTCGGACGGCCCTGGATATGGAAGCGGCGGCAAGTAGGCGCGGGCCTGAGCGGACAATAGGAGCAGAGACTCGGGACCCTGGCTGGTTACCCGGCTCACGTACCGACGTGGAGCGTTCGCGGCGACGATGGGCGCCGAATGCGCCTTCGCGGCTTCGACCGCAGGACGATATCGCGCCGCGTAGTCGTCCCAGGGGCGCGAGCTGCGTAGGAAATGGTCCTCGGAGATCTCATCCGCCAGGTATTCGTCGACCACGTACTGGACATCCCGTTCGAACATCTCCAGAGAGAGCACGACGCGGCGTCCGGCAACGGCGGCACCCCCGATCTCATCGAACACGGCCTGCAAGAGCTGTGTCTGGATCGCGTGTCCCACCATGTCGTCGTGCTCTTCACCGATGAGCAGGACATCATCCCCGAGCGACGCCATGACAATCGCGAGGAGCGACGAACGATTGCCCTGTCGGTCGAAGACTCGGTAGTCCACGCCATCAACCACCACAGGCTGTTCGGGGAGTGGGGGGTGTTCGACGGGTAGCGGGCCCTGCCCGGCTAGGGAAGCGACGCCAAAGCCGAGAAAGCTCAGGGCGAGTACGGCTCGATGGAGCATTTCCAATTCCTGCGGTTCATGGGAGCGCGCAAAAGTAGCGCGGGGGAGTGTGCGGGCGAACCCCGGCCCCTGTAGCTTCGTGCCCTCGTCCGGACGGAGTTCCATTCGAATGCGCGAGGAGTGTACGTGTACTGGATCCTGGGATTCATCGGTTTCCTGGTCGTGGTCACGATCTACGACCTGGTCCAGCGCCGGCACGCGATCCTCCGGAACTTCCCGATTATCGGGCACTTCCGATACATGCTGGAGGCTGTCGGCCCCGAGCTTCGTCAGTACATCGTCACTTCGAACGACGAAGAGCTCCCGTTTTCGAGAGACCAACGCCGTTGGGTCTACGCCTCGGCCAAGGGGCAGAACAACTACACCGGCTTTGGGACCGACAACGACCTCGAACGGTCACCGAACTACCTCATCATCAAGCACAACACCCTCGGTCGACCCGACGACGGCCATCATGGCGAAGGGTATCCGCTTCCGTGCGCGAAAGTGTTGGGCGGTCACCGGGGGAGAAGACACGCCTTCCGCCCGGCCTCGGTAGTGAATGTGAGTGGAATGAGCTTCGGCTCCCTCTCGTCGGCCGCGGTCCAGGCGTTGAATCGCGGCGCCGCCCTTTGCGGCTGTCTTCACAACACGGGAGAGGGGGGCATCGCACCCCACCACCTCCACGGGGGCGAGCTGATCTGGCAACTCGGAACCGGATACTTCGGGGCCCGTGCCCAGGACGGAGGGTTCGACCGGGAAGAATGCCTGCGAAAGGTCGAGAGGCACCCCATCAAGGCGATCGAGATCAAACTCAGCCAGGGCGCGAAGCCCGGCCTGGGTGGTGTCCTGCCCGGAGAGAAGGTCACAGCGGAAATTTCGAAGATCCGCGGCGTGCCCATCGGCGAGACTGTCATCAGCCCTTCCGGCCATCGGGCGTTTGGGAACGTCGATGAACTCCTCGATTTCGTGGAAGACCTGGCCGACGCGACCGGAGTGCCCATCGGCATCAAGTCCGCCGTTGGTGAGATCCGCTTCTGGACCGAATTGGCCGATCGAATGGCCACCGAGGCTCGAGGCGTGGACTACATCGCCATCGACGGCGGTGAAGGCGGCACCGGCGCGGCACCGTTTGCATTCTCCGATCACGTGGCCTTGCCCTTCAAGATCGGCTTCAGCCGAGTGTACTCCATCTTCGCCGAGCGCGGCGTCCATCAGCACGTCGTGTGGGTCGGATCGGGGAAGCTCGGCTTTCCCGAGAACGCCCTGATGGCGTTCTGCCTCGGGGTCGACATGATCGCGGTCGGCCGAGAGGCGATGATGTCGATCGGGTGCATTCAGGCCCTCCGCTGTCACACCGGGCATTGCCCTACCGGGGTGGCGACTCAGAACCGATGGCTCGTTCGCGGCCTGGACCCGACCGACAAGTCGGCCCGACTCGCCAATTACGTCATCACCGTACGGAAGGAACTCACTCGTTTGAGCCACGCGTGCGGGGTCGAGCACCCCGGCCTGCTCACGTCCGACCATATGGAGATTCTGGACGGTCAGTTCAACAGCCGGCCGCTTCGCGAGGTCTTCGGATACCAGGCGGGTTGGGAGTTGCCCTCGGAGGCCGACGCAGCCGACGTGCTGAGTCTGATGCACGGGCGCTAGGGAGGCTCTGCACGAGGTTCCCGGAACAAGGTTCCCTAACTGGCTTGCCCGACCTTCATCCCCCCTCGACATTGGCATCCCTTCCTCCGCGCCCCTCTCGGAGCACTGACATGTCCGTTCTCAAGCAGTTCGCCGCTGGCCTCGCGGATGGCTCGATCCGAGTCGTCGATCTCACGCAGCCGCTCGGTCCCGACACGCCCGTCATCGGCCTTCCGGACATCTTCGGCCAGTCCCCCGGTCTGAGCATCGACGTCATCAGTCGCTACGACGACGCCGGCCCGGGATGGTACTGGAACACACTCACCCTCGGTGAGCACACGGGCACCCACTTCGACGCGCCGGTCCATTGGGTGACGGGCAAGGACCACCCGAACAACACCACAGAGACCATTCCAGCGAGCAAGCTGGTCGCACCGGCCTGCGTTCTCGACTGTAGTACCGAGTCCGCCGCGAACCCTGACTTCCTCCTCACGCCGGACTGGATCGAACGTTGGGAGGCACAGCACGGCCGGATCCCCGCCGGCTCGTGGGTCCTGATGCGTACCGACTGGAGCAAGCGGGTCGGAGCCGATGCGTTCCTCAACATCGACGAGAACGGTCCCCACTCCCCCGGATTCCACAAGACCGCGTCGGAGATGCTGGCGAAGGAGCGCGACGTGATCGGCGTCGGGGTCGAGACGATCGGGACGGACGCTGGCCAGGCAGGTGGATTCGACCCACCGTTCCCTAATCACACGATCATGCACGGCGCCGGAAAGCTCGGCCTCGCGAGCCTCTGCAACCTCGATCAACTACCGGCCACGGGCGCGATCGTGTTCGCGGCGCCTTTGAAGATCGTCGACGGAAGCGGCAGCCCGCTCAGAGTGTTGGCTCTGGCCTGATTCCGTTTTTCAGCAGAACGCCAACTAGGGTCACACCCGCTCCGCCCCCTTCTTCCACCAGCTGTCTGGGTTCACACGCTCGCCCGCGGCGAACCTGTCCGCGAGGCGGAGGGCCATGTGGCGAAGAGGGCCGCCTGCCATCCATCTCCACACTCGTCCCCACAGGCTCTCGAACTCTCGGTTGTACGGACAGACCCGGACACAGATCGAGCAGTCGGAGTTTTGGTTCGCCCAGAATTTGAAACATGGCTCAGCGTTCACAGTCCATTTGCGCACACCGACGAGGTTCGAGCGATTATGCACCACGTCGCTCGGTGGTCCATCAGGAATCGCGTTGACCGGGCACGCGTTGGAACAGCGTCGGCACGTCTCGCAGAACTCCCTCACCCCGAACGATTTGGGCCGGTCGTGAGAGAGCGGTAGGTCGGTAAAGATCTTGCCGATGCGAACGCGGGGCCCGAACTCCTCCGTGATCAACAGACCGTGGCGGCCGTATTCACCGAGCCCGGCTTGAATGGCATAGGGAATCGCCAGAGCGGTGTCGTTCATGGTCGCGACCGCGCGGTACCCGAGATTTTGGATATACTGCGCGAGGCCCAACAGAACGAGCGTATCGTACGAATAGCCGATGCCGGTCGCCGTCCCGCTCAAGGCCGACGGAACGGTTTCGATGAGACCTCGATCCATCTCCTGAGCGATTACGATGACGTGGGGAAGGTCCTGCGGTAACTCCTGGGGCTTCTCGGTCTCACCTTGCCGGGAGTACGCGTGCGTGTAGACCCATCGCTGGTCGTATTGTGTGATGCCGACGAGATCGGCGCCGAACACCTTCGCGACATGTTTGATCTCACGGCTCATCTGCTCGGGTGACTCAACCGGGACCTGATCGACGGGGCCCTTCCGGTGAACGGTGAAGGGGTCGAGAAAACCTTCGCGCCGGTTCTGATCCTCCTTGAGCTCGGCGAAGATGTCGGGCAAATGCCACGACGCGTTACGCAACGCGTAGTCCTTCTGGCGGAAGCCCTCGACCTTCTTCCACGTCGTCAGCGGCGTCCGGTACGTCTCGAAGAAGAGGTTGGTGCGATCCGACCGCACACTCGGATCCCAAAAGGAGCGTGAGTAGATGTCATTCTTCTGACTGAAGCGCTCGAAATGATCAAGAACTTCGAAGCCGGCCGCCGCGTCTCGTTCAGAAACGCTCGGCTTCGGCAGGGCATTGGGGTCGGGTGAGGTCATTCGTCGATCTCCCAGATCATTCGGAGATAACGTTCAGGGGCTTGCAAGAAGTCTCGCACGAGCGTCACGGACTCGATGCTTTGGAAGTCCACGGAGCGCACGGGAGGATCGTCGAAGGAGAAGATTGTCGCTCCTGGAATGGCCATGAGAATCGGCGCGTGGGTCGCGATGATGAACTGCCCTCCTGCGTCGAGCGCATCCTTGATCATCGCGAGCAGGCCGAGCTGGCTCTGCGGAGACAGCGCGGCCTCGGGTTCGTCCAGGAGGTAGAGGCCCTTCGGCACGAGGCGTTGCAGGAATAGCCTCAGGAACGCCTCGCCATGGGAGGCAGCGTCGGGGTCTTCGCCGTATCGGTGCTCGATGGCACCGATCGATGCCCGATGGGGGCCCTTGGCGAGGTTACGGGCGTACTCGGATGAGGTCGCCAGGTCGACATCGATTCGAGCGACCTCCGCCTCGTGCTCCGAGCGCTGCTGGGCGAGTTGCTTCTGGAAGCCGAAGAAGTCCTCGGCGCGAAGGAAGAAGCCCCGATGGCTCCTTCCCCGCCAGGTCAGCTTGAGCTGCTTCGACAGCCGCCGCTGTGCCGTGAGTGTGGGATCGGAGGCCAGACGCCCAGAGCCCACCGCTGGAAGCTGAGTCGCGATGGCGAGGGACTCGAGGAAGGTGGACTTCCCGGCTCCGTTCTCCCCCACCAGGATGGTCACGGGCGTGTCGAATACGAGGCGATCCAACGACGCGATCGCGGGCACCGTGAAGGGAAATCCGTTCCCTTCCGCGCCCCTTCGGTACTCCACCGCCGACAGTTGAACCTCGCCGCTCGCGATCTTCAGTGCGCTCCCCGGGCAACCGTGACTCGACGAGGTTCAACCTATCGGCAGGCGGGCGATCGGCAACGTGCTCGCGACCCACGGCGGGGCAGCCAACCCGATGCCGGATCTCCTAGAGCTTCTCTAGTTCGGCGCGGGCCCGATCGAGGATCTTCCGGACTTTCTCGGCTTCGGAGAAATCGGCGCGCGCGGCCGCCTTGAAGGCTGCCTTCGAGAGCCGACCCCAACTGCCCCAAATCTCCGCGGTTTCCGGTCCCATGTTCACGCCCCAATCCTTCCAACCGTGCGCGCGCTTCCAGATGCGCTCCGTTTCCTCCACGTGCCCGGCGAGCTCCTCACGTCCCACGTCGGTGAGGTGGTAGATCTTCTTTCCATCTTCCTCCTGGATCCTCACGAGCCCCTCGTCTTCGAGCTGCTGAAGAACCGGGTAGACCGTCCCCGCGCTGGCTCGATACATGCCCCCGGAGCGTTCCTCGAGTCGCTTCATCAACTCGTAGCCGTGCGCGGGCTCGTCTTTCAACAACGAGAGCAACGCTAGCCGCACTTCACCCGGCCGAAAGAAGCGACGCCCCGGCCCTTTCTTGTGACGACCGTGACGTCGAGGTCCCGCGCCGACGTCCCAGTCGAAGATCCAATCAAAGTCCATGTTCCCCCTCCCCGTTGCCAGTACAATACGTCCTACCGTGTATCGTACGATATATCTTTCCAACAAGATGTCAACGGAATCACCACGGCAACGACTGGAGTCAGCGCGACCGCAACTCCTCGAGTTCTTCCAACGTCCGCGGCCAGTCGGCGCCGAGCAGTCGGGACATTCCCCGGTCGGCGAGAACCTTGCCACCGGTCTGGCACGTAGCGCAGTAGTTGGTCTCCCGGTCCGCATATCGGATCCGCTGGATGGGCGACTCGCATACCGGACACGGCTGCCCATACTTGCCGTGCGCAGCCATGGCCGGGTGAAACGCGGTGATCTTGGTCGGGAACCCGTCCCCGATTTCAGCACGGAGCCGCTCGGTCCATTCGGTCAGCGACCGCCGCGCTTCCTGGAAGAGCCGCTGGAGCTGTACCGGGTCGAGATTCTGAGTCAACTGGAGCGGCGAGAGGCCAGCGAAAAGGAGGATCTCGTCGGAGTGCGCATTGCCGACTCCACTCAGAATCCGGGGGTCGGTGAGCGCGCGCTTGAGCGTTCGGTTCTCACGCGTGAGCGCGGCGGTGAAGTCGAGGATCGACGCATCGAGAACCTCCAGGCCGCCCGGATCGATATCGGACAGTGCCTCCTCACCCTGGACGACGTGCAACGATGCTCGCTTCTTCGTCGACTGCTCGGTCAAAAGCAGAGTGCCGCCGGGAAAATCGAACGCGCCGTGAGCTCGCCTCGCAGGGACCGCAGCCCCGCGCTTCGTCCACTTGAAGCGGCCCGTGATCATCAGATGGAACACGAGGAACACACCGCCCTCCATCTCCCACACGATCCGTTTTCCGATACGCCTCAGACCGAGGACGCGTCGACCCTCCGCCGTCGAAAGTGGCGGATCCCAGGTCCTCACCAAGGACGGGGACCGGAGTCGAATGCGCTCGAGGGGTTGCCCATGGATAACGCGTTCGAGGCCTTCGACGTAGGCCGTGATCTCGGGCAACTCGGGCACGCGGAAACTCGGACTACCGGAGCGGGAGGACGTCCCGCGTCACGACGTCCCAGTAGCTTTCGAAGCCACCGCGCGTGAGCGTCGCGGCGGGTTGGAGCGCCTGCGTGGCGTAGTAGCCCCGGACCGCTGACGGATGGCTTCTTCCCGAGTTCGTGAAGATGCTCCGAATTACGACGGCGTCGGGGGACAGGGGCAGTGAAGAGAGATTCTCGCCCCACCGCGCGAAGGTACCCGCCTGCCAGAGGTAGAACTCGACGTTCGATGCGTAGAAGGCCGTCACTGCGACGCCCATCTCACGCATGACACTTCCCATCTCTTGCATCGCGTGGCGACCGGACAGATCCCCGACGACCGGAATGACACGGTTGGCGAGTTGGAGCTCTCGGACGACCTCATAGCGTTCTCGCGTCGCCAGATACGACGCCTGGTCGCCATCGAGGTCCGTTTCGAGCGCGAGCTGTCGGTAGGTCGGATAGTACGGTTGCGGTGCCCGCCCGAACGTGGTGAAGCGCAGGCTGGGCCCAGCATCCATGAAGGTCTGGTGGAACCTGCGGATCGTTGCGAAGTCGGCGTCCGACAGCGAAAGGCCGAACGCACGGATCGACTCGGCGATCTCCGCGTGGAGGGCCGCCCTGAGGCCGGCGTCCTGTTCCGCCCCATCGGACCATCCGGTATCGATGTACGCGACGATCTCGTCGATGTCGCTCCCGTGCCATTCCTCGGCATCGGTCGGTGGACGAACACCGTGGAGTCCGGCCAGGAACTCGACTCGGCTCGGTGCACGCTCGATCAGCGACTTCAGGAGTAGGTGGTGCAACAAGTTGTCGCGGCGGACATCCGTGATGAAGACGATCTCGGGTCGAAGCTCCGCGACATAAGAGAAATTCTGATCGGGTCCCACGCCCACATAGGCGCCACCCTGCAGCCTACGATCGTGCAGCGCGTCAATAACGTTGAGGTAGCCTGATTCATTCGAGATCAGATTGTCCGTGTCGAAGTAGCCGGAGGGCTCGGAGATGCGCTCGACCCATGCCACGAACGTTTCGCGAGAAATCGACTCCTGAGCGTTGAGTGGCGCGGCGCTCCGGGGAGCGGCCTCGCAGCCTGCCAATACGAGCCAGACTGCAGTCCAGAGCACGGCTCGGCGTCGACCAACCCAAAGCGCCGTCGTCATCCCGGCGATGACTCGTCGGGCGTGCGGGCGGCCACGTCGTGCACAATCCCCGAGATGCGATCGACGACCAGCCGTAGCCGTTGCTCCCACCACCGGGATCTCAAACGCCACCCTAACCGGGCACCGACATACGACACGACTCCCATCGCCGCGATGACGGGGAGAGCGGCCGGGCCAGAGATCGCCAAGAATTTCGAGACTAGGGCCCCTCCGAATATTCCGCCGAACGGAATCCCAAAGCCGTGAAAGAACCCGACTTCCGTCGACTTCGTAGCGGAAACGTCGATCTCCGTCTTCCCACCCTGACTCGAGATCCCGATGATCGTCGGACCGCCACCTTCGTCGTGACTCCACTCCATGCGCCCGAAGACTTCGGCCAGGTCGCCCTTGCGGCCCATAACGGCACGAATCTCTCGGAGAATAAGGTCGTAATCGTGGTCGCTCAGCACGCCTTCAACGGCCGTGCGGAAATGCCACGAATAGGTACCCCCCGCAAGAGCGCTGACACGCCGTTCCACCGGGGCATTGAGATCGGAGGCCGCAAGGTCGACGAAGCGCGGATCGATCCCGGCCTCCTCCGCCACCTGTCGAAGTTCCTCGAGGGAGAGGCCTCGACCATGGTCGTGCGTCAGGGAGTGTGAGCGGGCCTGCAGATCCGCGGCGCTTTGAAGAATACGACTGATCTCTTCATCGCCGAAGCGGCGGCCGGGGAGGGGGCTGATCGACTTACCAACGGGCTTGGCCGCGTCGTCCAAAGGCACCTCTCGATCACAGACTTCGGGGGATTCGGATCACCCCAATGAGACGCGAAGCGCCGTCGTCCGCAAGGTGCGAGCGACGGCGCCGAGAGCCTCAGGACTCCATCGAGCGTGTGCGATTAGAAGGTCGCGTTCAGCATCACGTAGAACCACGTCAGATCGTCGTCGAGCCGGCCAATCTCGGCGAAGAGGTCGTCTTGGAGGAGATAGCTGAAGCCCACCGACGCCGACAGCCGATCGGAATAACGATGAGTGAGCGTCAAATCGAGTTCGTCGCCGAAGTGGGTTCCCGAAAGTCCACCCTGCTCCGCTGCATAGAACGAGTGGAGATCGATGCCCGCACGGACGTCGGGTACCGGCGCCCACAGGAGCTTGACCGCCATATCCTGCAGCCCGGCCCCTGCGGTGTGCGCGGGAATATTCAGGAACATGTCGGCGAACCCGTAGAACTTGTGGTTGGTCCCGAAGAAGGTGTTGAACACCTCCGACTCCGGTGTCGCCGGATCGTCACCCGACAGGTAGTCGTACCAGAGAGTGGCCGTGAGCTTCCCGTCCGCCACCGCGGTTCCCACCCGGGCACCGAACATGTATGCGGCGACATCCACGTCAGTCCGAGTGCCGGTCTCATACGTCGCTTCCACCCTTCCGGTCACACCGCCAGAGCCGGAGAAGGCATACCGCACTCCAAGGAGATGTTCGTCGGACGTCGCCAGCCCGCTGAGTCGATCGTAGAGCCAATAGACGTCCAACGCACCCGGCCCCATGTCCGCGATCGTGCCGTATACGCCGAAGAGCTCCTCATCATCGACGATGCCAGGAGCGGTCTCGTCCTTCAGCTGGAAGCCGATCAGAGCCCACAGGGTCCGACCGGACACGACATCGAGTCGGACGCCATCGAAGCTCTGACCTTGTTGGGTCCAGTCGACGGCTCCCATGAGCCGCTGTCCGCCGAAGTTGGTCTCCATCCGCCCCACCGAGGTCGTTAACCATGACCACGACGCTCCCCGGTACCTCAAGAAGCCCTGGTGCATGTCGAGATGACTCGCGCTGTAGTCGAAGAGGGGATGAGACTCCTCCCCCCAGGTCCTCACGTCCTGAACCTGCATCAGAAGGGACAGCCCTTCCTCGATCTGGGCGTCGATCCCGAACCGCACCCGCATCGTCGTAAAGTCGTCGAGCCCCCCCCAGACGGATCACGGAACTCGAAGCGCGGTCGGACTTGCCCGTGCATCGACACGGTCTGAGCCGAGGCCGGCGCGGACGCGAGCAGCGTAGCCGCCAGTGTGGCGAGCCCGATCCTGTATCTCTTCATTGTCATTCGACTCCTATGCCGAAGTACCGCCGGACCCTCAGGTGCGTAGGTCGACGGCGGGCAAAGCACCTGACAAGAAGTCTCGGGGCGCGAGGGTCGGGCCACAGTCGGGAGTCCGTGGACGGGGGTGCGGGGAAAAGCCCGACAGCTCGAGGTCAAGCCTGAGAGCGGCGGCAATTCGAGAGAACTTTGACATCGAATTCGTGGCCTCCGACCTTGCCACGGTCCGCGAACCCTCGGAGAAACACCATGCGAATCGCTTGCTCACTCATCGCCCTCGCCGCGCTCACAGCCCCCGCGTCAGCCCAGGACCTTCAGCGTCCCGACGGGTGGTTGACCCGGTTCGATATGGCGAACATGTCGGAGGCCGACTTGGAGGTGTTCGTCGACATGCCTCCGGGGTGGCATATCACCTCCGGACCGGCAGGAATCTACTGGACGCCCAGCAACTCGATCGCAGGCGACTTCCGGGCCGAAATGGAGGTGTTCTTGTTCGACCCGGAGGGGCGCCGTGAGGCCTTCGGGATGTTCCTGGGCGGCAGGCAGTTGGACGGGGCGGCTCAGGAATACACCTACTTTCTTCTGCGGGATGGCGGGCAGTTCATCATCAAACGCCGGGAAGGCGCCGAGTCACCGACGATTCGCCCTTGGACCGGCAACAACTCGATCCGGGCCTACGCCGATCGTGGCCAGGAGTCCTCAGTGAAGAACGTGCTCGCGGTTGAAGCTCGAACCGATGAGGTCCGCTTCTTCGTCAACGGCACAGAGGTCGCCAACGTCCCGAGGACCGAGGTCAACGTCGACGGGATCTACGGCTTCCGTGTGAACCACGCGCTGAGTCTGCACATCTCGCGGCTCGAGGTGACACCGATTCGGTGATCGATCGCCGGGAACGGTCGCAGCCGGGTGGTCCTAGTTGCCCGGCAAGCGTCTCGTTTCCGTGATGTCGTCCTCGGTGCCCTGCTGACCGTCGGCACCCATGGAACCTACGGTATAGTCCCGCCGCCCGGGCCGCAGGTAATAGATGTTGCCCCAGGGATCCAAGGAGTCACCCGAGTAATCCCTGCGCAGCCAACCGTCGAAGCGCTCGGGCAAGCCCTCGGCGCGGCTGAGCCGCACATCGAGTTGGTCTGCCATGGCCTTCAGTCGTCGCGGGACGAGCCTTTCGCCCACGTTGTCTTTCAAGGGCCTCATGGTGTCCAAGAGCTGGGCGCGCAAGCTCGGTACCGCCATGACAACGGCAAGGGCCACGAACGCCAGCAAGATGAGCCTTTTTACCATATTCGACACTCCCCCCAGAGAGTCGGTCTTCACTACGACCTAAAGCTGTCGTTCTCGCAAGAATCTAGCCAGACATTCTTATCGAGGGGCCTTCCGCTACGCATCGCCGGAGCGAACCGCCGCTGCGACCCGATCGTGCGTCGTGCGGAGGGGCACTTCCGGGATCTTCAATGAGAGCCCCGCTGCAACCACCATGACGAGCGCCGTAAGCCAATAGATTCGGCTCGTGGCCTGAGAAAACGCACCTCGGATCTGTTCCGAAATGTCCTCTGCGGCCGCCTCCCCTTCTGCGCGAATCGCCGTGGCCTCCGCAGCGCTGCCCGCGGTTGCCGCCCGATCGGCATAAACGCCTCTCACGTAGCCCGGCAAATCCGATCCGCCCGTGGATACAAATTGCTCCGCTGAGGCGTTCGGACCCTCCAACACGCCTTCGGGCAGTTCCATGGCGGAAAAGGCCACCCCAAGCGTCGCCGCGAGGACGGCCCCCATGAGCGCGGCGCCCACCGTGGCACCCGTTTGTCGGAAGAACTGGGACGCGCTGGTCGCCTGGCCAATAAACCGAACGTCCACCGCGTTCTGGATCGCAAGTGTGAACAGCGGCATGGCAGGGCCGACTCCCAAGCCCGCGATGACCATATAGATCATCACCCTCACGTACGGGATCTCGGAACCCATCGTCGCCAGCAGGATCACCGCGCCCAGGAAGACGAGACCTCCCCCCGCGATGGGCCGTCGGTATCCGATTCTTGTCACGAGTTGACCAGCGAGCGTGGCGCTGAAGACGAGACCCAACGAGAACGGGATGAGGGCCGCACCCGCCCTCGTCGCCGAAACACCGAGGACGTTCACGAGAAAGAGGGGGAGAAAGATCGTCACGGACATGAAGGCCGAGCCGAAGAAGAACGTTGCCAGGTTGGCGGTCCGAAAGACGTCGTTCTCGAACAGAGAAAAGTCCAAAATCGGGCTCGCCGCCCGTCGACTTCGATAGACGAAGGCTCCCAAAACGACGACCCCCAACACGAAAAGACCGACGGTTGCCCAGGCCTCCGCTTCGCCCCACGACGTGTCGCCCCCCCCGGGCAGCCATGGGTATCGCCGTTTGTCGAGCTGGAGGGAAAGCACGAGCGGGATGAGTCCACCCAGCAGCAACGCACCCCCGAGCAGGTCGGGCCGACCATGATCACCCGGAGGCTCGAGTCGCGGCATTCTGCGGATAATGAACCAGAGTGCCAGCGCGCCGATCGGGATATTGACGTAGAAGACCCAACGCCACCCCTCGACCCCGGGGATCAGGGCGCCCGCATGGTCGGTCAGCAGGCCACCGATCAGGGGACCCAGCACCGACGCGATCCCGAATACCGCACCTACGAATCCCTGGTACTTCCCCCGTTCTGCGGGCGTGTAGAGATCGGCGATGACGATGAATGTCATCGCGAAGAGACCGCCGCCCCCGGCCCCCTGGAGCCCTCGAAACAAGACCAGCTGGGTCATGCCATCGCCGAGCAGCGGAAGACGGCCGAATTCGCCGGCCAGACCACAAAGCACGGAACCGGTCAGGAACAGTCCGACCGCTGCCAGCGTGACGTGCTTGCGCGGGTAGGTATCCGCGAGCTTGCCGTACACGAGGGCGAGGGCCGTCGAGGCGAGCAGATACGCGGTAGCGACCCACGCGTAGCGGTCGACACCCCGGAGGTCCTCGACCATTCGAGGGAGAGCCGTCGCGACGATGGTCTGATCGAGCGCGGCGAGGAACAGCGCCATGAGGACGGCGAGGTAGATCACGGTCCGATCCCGATCGGAAACGGGGGTCTCGAACGCGCCTACGTGGGGCTTGCTCATGGATGCACGGAGGCTTGGGGCGCCTTGAGGAATTCGGTCACGGCCTCGACCCAGAGCCGAGGCCTCTCCAGGTGGACACAATGGCCGGCGTCCGGCACGACGACGAGCCGAGCGTTCGGCATCGCATCGGCCATCCGCTCTCCGATCTGTACGAACTTGGAGTCCAACGCACCCACGACGATGAGGGTAGGCACCTGGAAATCGGACAGTTCGTCCCACAGCGGCGAGAGGCTGCCGGTGCCCAGTGCTCGCAATGAAGCCGCCAGCGAGGCTGGATCATTGGCCAACCGGCCCGCAGCGACGCGCTCCCGTGTGTGTCGCGGCAAGCGCGCTTGTGAGGCGAACAGTGGCTGAGCCGCCCATTCCTCTACGAAGGCCTCGATACCTACACGCAGAATCCGGTCGGCGAGCTCGAAGTCCTCCCTCTGGCGAATCCGCCTCTCTTGCTCCCCGGGCAGGCCCGGTGACGCCGATTCGAGGACGAGCCGCGCGACACGGTCCGGAAATCGAACCGCGCAGTGGAGGGCGAGGCGCCCTCCCATCGAATAGCCGAGCAGGGAGGACGGTGCTTCCGAGGCTCCCCCGATTTCGGCCAACACCGCCTCGATCGAATACGCCACTGGGTCGACTTGACCCCGGTTTCGCCCGTGTCCGGGAAGATCGATGGCCGCAGGGGCGAATCCCGCCCCTGCGAGTCCATCGACGATTTCGGGCCCCCAGGCTCCACCCGACCCGGTGAAGCCGTGGATCAGTACCGGCGTTGAGCCCAAGCGCCGGGCCTCAGATCGTCCGGATCAGATCCGTTCCTCGTCCGCACGCCAGTTCTGGATCGCTTGCTTGATCGCTTTGCGGTCCGTGAGGCTCCCATCGAGCACCTTCTGCATCAGCCCGGGAAGCTCCGCGTCCGGAGCGAAGCGAAGGCCGATGAGCTGGTCCGTGGTGATTTCCCCGATCCGAGCTTTCAGCTCGGGCGCGAGGATCCGCTCCATCCGGAGATGCTCCTCGAGGCGAATGACCCGGTCCTGGACCCCGAGCGGGAAGACGCGCCCGAAGAAGGCCATCACCATCGCTCCCAGACCCAACACCATCAGCATGGCCGGCGCCATCGCGAAGTTGGTCACTGCCTGGTAGCCGAAGTAGACGGTCGGCGTCAGAACGAGGGAGAACCCCACGTAGTGGTACATCGGAACCATCTTGGCGTGATGCCCGAAACTCTGTGTCGAACCACTCATGGGGCAGACTCCCGAGGGTCAGTGGGATGGGTTCACAGCTATTGGGGAACTTCGTAGTTATTGGAGAAACATTCGAGGCACCACGCCTCGATGTTCCAGGGGTTGTTTCCCCCTGCCTCCGTGCGCCAATAAATCTTCCATTGGCCTTCGCGCAACCCGTGCTTACAACGGCCCCCCTTTCGATGGTGGCGGCAGTTGCCCGACAGGCATTCGCACCGACGTCCCGATCGCTCGAGTGCATCGGCTCTCATCTTGTCCGTGATTTTCACTACCGCTGATCTCCTACTAGACTACGCTGCGGCGAGGGAACCCGCTTGATCGGTTCGTTCCCCGAGACCAACGTAGTTGGAGCGCCTTCGCTGTCCAGACCGGGCAGCCGTACGATCTGCCACCACCTCTCACCCATGAACGAACCGACCAACCTCCCCCGGGTGTACGGCGAGAAGGAGATCGGTCGGATCTTGAAGCGTGCGACCGAGCTTCAGGTTGAAGAACCGACCGCGCCGAGCGCCGCGGGGGTCACCCTGAAAGAACTCGAGGACATCGCGGCCGAGGCTGGGATCGACCCGACGTACTTGCGTCGCGCCGCCCTCGAGATGGACTCAGGAGTGCACGACCGTTCATTCTGGGCCGAGGTCGCCGGCGAAGACATCGTGCTCGTCCGGGAGGTGACCTTGGACGGGGAAGTTCCCGATCGCGGCTTCGAGCATATCGCCACGACGATCCAGTCGGTCTCGCGTGAGCACGGCCAGCCCAGCCTGCTCGGCCGAACGCTCACGTGGCGAGCCGAGACCGCGAACAAAAGCCGCACGATTCAGATCGTGGTCTCGTCGCGGGATGGCCACACGCGGGTGCGTCTCGAAGAGAATTTGAGTCAGCTCGCAGCGGGCCTCATCGCGGGGACGACAACGGGAGTGGGGATCGGGGTCGGCGTCGGGATCGGCCTGCCGATCGGTCTGGAGGTGCTCGGCTCGGCGCTGTTCGCGGTGGCCGCACCTCTCGGGATGATCGGCATCAGCTATATCGCGTCGCGCGCCATCTATCGCGCCATCGTCCGGCGCCGGAACCGCGCCGTGAACGAACTGTTCGAGCGGACGGTGGCGGAGGCGAGGGCGTCGATCGCCTCCGTGGCCGCGGTGGGCCCCGGGAAGGACGCCAGCACGGCGATTTCACCGCAGATTTAGGGCCGACGGGCGGCGAGCCCACTGCGTCTACGTCATTTCGGGCCGGGTCTGCGTAGAGCTACGTAGAGAAACCCGATGGCAGTTCCCGCATCGTTCTCCTGTGAAGTCGCAGTCTCCACCCCACAGGAGAATCATCATGTTCCGCTCGATCAAGATCCTTGCGGCCGCCGCGCTCCTCATGGCTCCACTCGCGGGTGGCTTGGCGGCCCAGGCCGCCCCGATCCCCGAAGAGATGCGTGCCCGCACGCTGCCCCGCCAACACCTATCCGGCCCGCGCTTCGGATTTACCGTCTTCACGGGCGACGTGGCCCGACTTCGGCAGTCCATCGGCAAGGAAGCGATGATGAGTCAGTTCGGCTGGCAATTCGAGACCCAGATCGTCTCGACGACCACGGGGAATCAGGCCCTGATGGAGTGGATCGTTCTGGTGGGTGGCGTCGAACAGGATGAGATGAACCTCTCTCTGTCGTGGATGGCGGGATACCGCCTACCCACGGGTATCGAATTCGGCGTCGGTCCGAACATCAGCATTCGCAAGGAAGGGGGGGACCCCACTACATCCATGATCGTCGCGATGGGTGCGACGCTCCCGTTCGGCGAATTGTACGTCCCGGCCAACCTCGCCGTGGCCTTCGCCGAAGGTGGGCCGAGGGTCACCACGTTGCTGGGCTGGATTATCGGGTGATCGCACGAGCCGGGCGCGGGACTGGGCCCGATCAGCAATCGAAGCCCGCCGACCTAACTCATGGGTCGGCGGGCTTCGCCTAGCCGTCTCGCAACGCGGTCACTGGATCCACGTGTGTAGCCCGGCGGGCGGGCAGGTAGCAGGCGACCGCCGCGATCGCAGCGAATAGAAGGCTGATCCCGACGTAGGTGAGCGGATCGGTAGCGGTGACTCCGACGAGCAGCGACTCCATGAATCGGGTCAGGGGAACCGCAACGATGAGGCCAAGGAGGACACCTCCTCCCGCGAGAGAGAGCCCCTGACCGACGACCAACCTCAGGATACTCCCACGCTCTGCACCGAAAGCCATCCGGACGCCAATCTCTGCCGAGCGCTGTCGCACCACGTAGGACAACACGCCGTACAGACCGATCGACGCGAGGACCAAGGCGAGGACCCCGAAGACGCCGATTAGGGTGAGCGCGAACCGCGTCGGCCCCATCGCCCTATCGACATACGTCCGCATCAGCTCGATATCCGCGACCGGCACGTCGGAGTCGAGCGACCCGATCTCGGCTCGGATCGCACCCACGAGACTCATGGGGTCGCTGCCCGTCTTCACGACCCAGGTGCCCCCGAATGAACCGAGGTACCGATCGGTGAAGTAGACGGTCTCCGGACCCTCGACCGCCAGGTCTTCGTCCCGCTGGTGCTCGACCACCCCCACGACCTCCACCCACTCCGGCTCGGGTGTGATCGCCCGGATGAGGAATCGTTTGCCGATCGCGGACTCCGTGGGCCAGAGGATCCGGGCGAGCTTGTCATCCACCACTACCACATTGGTGCTGTCGCTGTTGTCCGCTTCCGAAAACGTGCGACCGGCCAACAAGGCGGTGCCCATCGCCTCGAAGTAACCCGCACCCACGACGCGGTACGTTGCCTGACCGAAGGCTTCCGGATTCGTCAGCGCGTCTTCGAGTCCGTACCTGCCGTTGAATAAACCACCGGTCAGGGGAAGTGGAAATCCCGAGGCAACCCGTTCCACTCCCGGAATCGCCTCCAGTCTGCGCTGGAGTTCAAGATTGAAACCCACTCGATCGATGGCCTGCGGGTAGCGGGCGAACGGAGGGGCGGCGTTGAACGTAAGGACTCCGGCGGAATCGAATCCAGGCTGCACGTTGTTCAGTTCCACGAAGCTCCGCACCATCAAGCCGGACCCGATCAGCAGGACGAGCGACAACGCGACCTCCGCAACGACGACCCCGTTCCTGATCAGCTTTCGGGACCGGCTCGTGGAGGGGCCGCCCCGATCCTTCAATGCGTCGGCGAGTTCGAACTTGGACGTCTGGATCGCGGGAACCATTCCGAAAATCGCAGCCGCGACGATAGCGGATGCGGCCGTGAACAGAAGGACGAGTCCATCGATGCGAACGGTTTCGATGGCGGGGCAAGTCGGCGGGCTGGAACCCCAGCAACAGTGTGATTCCTCCCGACGCGAGTGCGATTCCCAACAGTGCCCCGACCGCAGCCAGGAGCCCGCTCTCGATCAACATCTGACGGATCAGGCGACTGCGGGTGCCGCCCAGGGCCGCCCGGACCGCGAACTCACGGTCCCGTCCCGAAGCCCGCACGAGCAAGAGGTTCGAGACATTGGCGCACGCGATCAGGAGGACGAACACGACCGCTCCGAAGAGAGCCAGGAGAACAGGACGCACATGAGCCGTGACATCAGCGGCGAAGTTCTCGACTCGAAGCCTGTAACCCGCAGTAGCCTTGATCGGATTGTCGATCATCAGGTCCGCCGCGATCAGGTCCACTTGTGCCTGCAACTGCTCGACCGTCGCCCCTTCGCGCAGCCTCCCCACGGGCCGCAACACGACGTTGTTTCGTGGCGAGTTCACGTAGTCCAGTCGAGCCGCGGTCCAAAGGTCGACGTTCGGGGTCAGCGCCGCCGTCGGCGGCATCAGCAGTTCGAACCCAGGCGGCATGACTCCGACGATCTCCGCCGGCCCCCCACCGATTTCGATCGACCGCCCGATAACATCGGGGGCAGCTGCGTACCGCTGCTGCCACAAGGCGTGACTCAGGATCACGATGCCCGGGAGAACGCCCGGCTGCCCCGGAAGGGCTCCCTGCGGGTTCGGCAGCCCGTCCTCCTCGACGAAATTTCGACCGAGCACGGGCTCGATCCCAAGCATGCTGAAGAGGTTGGGGGTCACACTGCCGACGTCGACCTGAACCGGATCGCCATCCCCGGTGAGGGACGCCTGGAACGTGGAGACACCCGCGAGGTCCTCGAGCGCATCTGCGCGATCCCGAAAGTCGACGAAGTCGGGGGGCGACGTCGGGAAGTGCGTTATGCCCCGATTCCTCAGCTCGCCCCAGAGCAGCACGAGTTCTTGGGGATCCTCGTAGGGCAACGGCTGAAGCAAGACCGCCCGCACCACACTAAAAATGGCGGTGTTCGCTCCGATCCCCAGCGCGATCGTGACGATCGCGACGACGGAGAACCCGCGATTTTGCAGCAATGTCCGCGAGGCGTACTTCAGGTCCTTGAGTACCGAATCCATGCCCCCGCCCCCCCTTTCGTTTGTCCGCCGGGCATTCGCCGTCGGCGTCCCGGCTTCCCGCCGGCTCTGTCTCGATTCGTTCCAACGCTCCCCGACCCCGTTTCGTAACGCATCCGTTGCTCCACTGAGCCAATGCACGAATGCTCCGGCTCGCCCGTTCCGCCGTCGGGCGTCGACGCCCTTCTCGAGAAACAGACGGGTCATCTCGTCGCCGTGCCGCTCGCGAAACTGCTCGGGATACGTGAGGAGCAGAGCTCGATAGAGCCGCTCGGTCACGGCGCGGCGCCGGTGACTCATGACCTACGCCCGACCCAGCAGTCCGTGTGCCCGTGCCGCGCCCAATTGATTCTCCAACCTTAGGGCCTCGGCCCGCGCGACCCGTCGGCCCACGCCCGTGACGCGGTAATACCGTCGCCGCTCATCGGACTCATCGGAGCCGGCCCGCTCGAGTTCTTCGATCCACCCCGTTTCAACGAGTCGAGCCAGGGCACGGTACAACGTCCCGGCATGGAGGCTCGCCTCGGCCCCCGTGCGTTCCTGAACGGACCGCATGATCGCATAGCCATGCGCCTCGCCACCCAGCAGCGACAGCAGTATGTCGAACGCCACCGGTGTCAGAGGCAGAAAGTCGCCGTCCTCGGATGTGGCCATTCTCGATCCCTCGGTACGCTGTCGCACTCGTCGCGTCAGGAATATACGCCCTGCGCACATAGTACACGGGATGCATCGATGGTTCCAGGTGGCACGTCGCTCCCTAGCGCAGAGAGAAGCCTTCGGCGAGGGGATCGTCTGGATCGATGAAGATCTCGTTGCGGCCAATCACGTGGGCTCGACCCGAGACTTCGGGGACGATGGCGGCGTACTCGCCCACTCGACCGGTCCCGACGACCCGACCCGTGAAGCGTGTGCCGAGAATGCTCTCGACCACGATGTCCTCGTCCAATCCGATCTCGTCGCGGGCATAGTGAATCGCCAACCGGCCACACACTCCGGTCCCGGTCGGGCTCCGATCCACCTCGCCATCCGCAAACACGCAGACGTTTCGGCTATGTCCGCCGGGCTCGAGGGCCGCCCCGACGAAGATGGTCCCGTACAGGAACCCGAGTTCCGGGTCCTCTGGGTGCTCGGGCGGGGCCTCGCTTTGGACCGACGCCTTGATCCTGCGCCCCAAGTCGATGAGTCGCGGTGTTTCGTTTGGCATGAGCCGGAGGTCGAAGTCGGTCGCCTCGACGTACGCATAGAACGCACCGCCGTAGGCGAGGTCGTACCGCACCGAACCGACCCCTTCCACATCAACCTCGGCATCCAGGCGCTCTACAAACGAAGGCACGTTCACGAAGGACACTCGTGACACACGCCCCTTCTCGACTGATGCGGTGGCCCGGACGAACCCTGCTGGAGTGTCGATGCCGACCGGGGTTACCGGTTCGACGACGTCCATGAGGCCACACTCGAGAAGCACGGTGGTCAGGCCGATGATCCCGTGGCCACACATCGTGCTGAAGCCCTCGTTGTGTGTGAACAAGACCGCGAGGTCAGCGTCCGAGGTCACGGGCGGCATGACAATGCACCCGTACATGTCGGCGTGTCCACGGGGCTCCAACATGAGAGCCCGCCTCACCCCGTCGTGTTCGAGGCGAGCCTCACGGCGCCGCGCGAGGACGCTCTCTCCCCTCAACTCCGGGAATCCAGAGAGGATTACGCGGAGGGGTTCTCCCTCCGTATGGGCGTCGACCGCTACGACACGCCTCCAATCGGCCGGAGGGCTCCAGTCCGCGAGACGGCGTGCCAGCTCAGTCATCCGGACATTTCTCCTTGATGCTAAGGGGTGTTTTGGGGAGATTGGGGGTCCGCCCAGACGCGCAAACCCATGGGTAACTGAAATGGCCGAGTCCAAGAACGAAAGCTCCACGGCTTCCACCGACGTGGAGACCCAGCCGCAGACGAACCGGATCGAGAGGGACGAAGCCACGCCAGCGGCCCCAGGTGCACTCGAATACGACTACACGAACTTCTATTTCGGGGCCGGTGACGACGCATTCGCGTTACTGGAGCCGTTCGACGATTGGTGGCAGCAGGTCAGACCTTCAGGGTACTACCTCTACGAGTTGCCGCTTCACTCGCAGCCGTCGACGCGCGTCGATGTAGAGGATACCAAGACCGGGGAGATCCGCCGCGGGCTCGTGAACTTCGCGTCGTACAACTATCTGGGACTCTCGTACCGGCCGGAGGTCAAGCAGGCCATCAAGGACGCTGCCGACCTTTATGGTGGTGGCTCTTCGGGCTCGCCGATTCTCAGCGGCACGACCGACCTCCACCGGCGCTTCGCGACCGAGATCGCGGAATTCAAGGGTACCGAAGCGGCGATGATCTTCCCGACGGGCTATAGCGCCAACGTCGGCACGATCGCCGGTCTCATGCGATCCGGCGACTTGATCGTCGCGGATCAATACGCCCACGCGAGCATCGTGGACGGAATGATCCTGTCGAAGGCAAAGTCTCGCTTCTTCCGGCACAACCGGGCCGACGATCTCGACAAGAAGCTCTCGGGGTTCGCGGGCAAGAAGCTGGTCATCATCGAGGGTGTGTACTCGATGGACGGGGACACCCCGCCGCTCGCCGAGCTGGTCGCCGTGTGCCGCAAGCATGGCGCACGCCTCATGATCGACGAGGCACATTCCGCCTTCGTCTTCGGGGAGAACGGGAAGGGTGTCGCAGAGGACCAGGGATTCGATGCCGACATCGACATCCACCTGGGCACGTTCTCCAAGAGCTTGGGCGGTCAAGGCGGGTACACAGCCGGCTCCCGTCAGCTCATTAACTATCTCCGCGGCTTCTCCCGGTCTCGCTTCTTCTCCTGTGCGTTGTCGCCTGTAGTGGTGGCTGGCCTGCGTAAGGCGCTCGAGATCGCGTCCAAGGAGCCGGAGCTGCGAACCAAGCTCTGGGACAACGTCGCGTACATGCAGAAGCTGCTATGCGACGCGCAGGTCCCGATGGGAGATTCGACCTCGCACGTGATTCCGATCATGGTTCGTGACGACGCACGCATCTTCGCCATGGGCGAGGAGATCTTCCGAGAGGGCGTCTTCATCAACCCGGTGAAGTACCCGGCCGTCGGGAAGCACAAGTCGCGCTTCCGCATGTCGATTTCTGCCGCGCACACGCACGAAGAGTTGGAAGAGGGCGCAGCGGTGATCGTGAAGGTCCTCAAGAGGTACGACATATGTCCGTAGTCGGGAGCTATCGCTTCCACACGGGGGTCAGTGCCTTCTTCGACATGTCGACGGCCGATGCCCGTGCGCTCCTGCCCGAGCACTTGGAACCGATCGAGGTCACGCACCAAAGGAGCATCCTGTCGGTCACGGCGTTCTTGTTCGACGACAGCGTGGTCGGGCCGTACACCGAGCTCATGTTCTCCGTGATCGTTCCTCCGATGGTCGCTGAATGGGGCAAACACGCGAAGGCCGGTTTCTTCCCCTTCTTGGCCGCCACCAGTTCTGCCGAAGCGCGTAGAATCAAGTCGGAGCGCTTCCACTTTCCGTACCACGATCAGCAGATCGACGCCCAGTTCATCGAGACGTCGGATCGGGTCCGCATTCGTGTGTTCGGGGCCGGCGATCCGATTCTCGACCTGAGCGTCACGCCCGGTGCCTGGGAGACGACCACGCACCTGCTCCAGGGCTTCATGATGAACGGGTCCGAGCGGCTCCGTACGACGCTCCAGATCAGCGGCGACTATACGGTCCACGAGGACGAGGGCGGCACGATGACCCTCTTCCCTCACCAGATCACGTCCGATCTACTGAAGCACGAGGTCTCGCCGCACCCGTTCCGCGAGCATTGGTTCAAGAACGGGACGGAAGTGTTCCACAAGTTGGAGGCGTTCTAGGAACCGGTCGCAGTCACGACTCGACCCCATCGGCCAGCGGCCGGTGGGGTTTTTTCGTAGAATGCCCGCTTCACACCTCTGCATAGGAAGCGCCATCATGATCCGACTCCGCATCGCGATGCTCTTCAGCGTTGCGCTGGCCACCTCACTACCGCTGGCGGCTCAGGCGCCGTACGAGACGACCGAGATCGCCGACGGCGTTTACCAGTTCCGGTGGCAGAACCACAACGCTCTCTTCATGGTTTCGGACGAGGGAGTCGTGGTCTTCGACCCCATCGAGGTGGAGCCGGCCGGTCGCCTGGCGAGAGAGATCATGCGCGTCGCACCCGGCGCCCCGATCGCGGCGATCGTGTACAGCCATAGCGATGCGGATCACTCGACCGGAGCGTCTGCGCTGCTCGAGACGATGGGTCAGGCGTCTGCTCCGATCATCGCGCATGAGAACGCGGTGGCGCCGATCCGGGCCCGTGCGAATCCCGACCAGCCACTCCCCACGGTGACGCTCGCGGAGCGTCTCACGTTTCGGATCGGGGGCCGCGAGGTGCAACTGCACTACCTTGGACCGAGTCACTCGGACAACATGATCGTGCCCTTCATTCCGGACGTCGGGGTGGCGTTCGCCGTGGACTTTGTCGCGAATGACCGCATGGGATTCCAGGATCTTCCGGGCTGGTACTTCCCGGACTTCTTCGACGCGGTGGCGGGGCTTTTACAGATCCCCTTCGAAACGATCGTGTTCGGACACGGCCCGGCGGGTGATCGGGCCACGATCCAACGGCAGATCGCGTACTACGACGACCTCACGTCGGCCGTTCGAGACGCCGTCGATCGGGGCTGGTCCGAAGATCAGGCCGCAGCGCAGATCCGCCTCGCGGCTTACGCCACATGGAATCAATACGAGGCGTGGTTTCCGCTGAACGTTCGGGGTGTGCACCGGTGGCTCTCCCGATGACGAATCGGCCTGCCCGCCCATGCCTCTTGGGACTCTTCGTTCTACTCCTCACGGCTGTGTCTAGCTGCGCGCCTGAGGGTGGCTCCGCCGCCCGTGGCGACGACGCGTTTCTCCGGCTTCTGGCGGCCGAGGAGGCGCGCCCAACAGGTGGCCCGGAGCTGACGGTCCTGATCGAAGGAACCGCCGCCGAACAGGACTTCCTGCGACAGGTAGCCGTCCGTGGCCTCGGGCGCCTGGAGAATCCGGAACTGCTCGGGGATATCACGCCGCTGCTATCCGACTCCTCGGCGACGGTGCGTCAGTTCGCAGCCAACGCCGTCGCGCAGGCCGTCCATACCTCGGAAGGCGATGTTGCCCTCGAATCCCTTCTCAATCGCCTGGCGCTCGAGGACGACCCCGCAGTCCGAGGGGTAATCGGCCACGCTGCGGGACGGCTTGCTCTCACGGCCCGTAACCGGCAACGAGTCGAAGAGACGTTGATAGGGCTGTCCGGGAGCGCGGAACGACCTGCCCCCGCCGAAACGCTGACGGGGGTGATGCTGGGGTTCGAAGCACTGGTGCGGAGGGGGGGCAGCGAGGGCATCGGGCCCCAAGCGGCCGAGCGCCTGGAAGCGCTGATGAGTCACGGCGTATCCGGGACCCCGAGCGTCGACAACGCCCGCATCCGGTCGTTGGCCGTTTCGACCCTCGGTCAGGCTAGGCGTATGTCACAACCGCTGGTGGAGCGCGCCTTCGATGACCCGTCGGCTGACGTTCGGGCGACCGCCGCTCGACACCTCGACGCGGTGCCAACTTCGCAGCGCTCTGAAATCATCCGGCGGGCCCTTGAAGACGGGTCCGCACAGATCGCGATCGAGGCCATCCGCCATACGGCGCGACTCCCTCGCGACACAACGTATTGTGAATACCTCCTAGCGGCGGCAGCTCCCACGGTTCTAGGCGCGGTTCGTGTAGTGGCGATCGATGCACTCGCCCAACCCTGCCCGGCTCCCGCGCAGCAGCGCGCGTCGCTGCGCGAGGCTGCGATGAGCCTCGACGCGAGCGCGACCAGCGAGTGGCAACCCAGCGCGCACGCTTTGGTGTCACTCGCGCAGCTCTCGCGAGACGACTCTGCGCCTCTGCTCTCCTCCTTCGTCTCGCACGCGAATCCCTTCGTGCGCGCGTACGGAGCCCGGGCGGCACGGCTTCTCGGCGACCGGGGCACTCTGCGCGAACTCGTCGACGATCCGGTCGCCAATGTGAAGACGGCCGCGATCGAGGGAGTCTTCGCGCTTGAGGATCACTCCGCGGATCCTCTACTCATTGCGCAGCTCGCTCACGACGATCCGCAGCTCCTGATGACGGCGGCACGGCTTCTGGAGGGCACGACCGACCGTGCGTCGGCGGCGACCGCGGCGATGACCGCATTCGAGCGGATCTCGCTGGCAGGAAGAGAAACGTGGAGGGACTCGCGCCGGGCCCTTCTCACTCGGCTAGCAGAAGTCGGCGACGCGATGCTGACCGAGCGGCTCATCCCCTTCCTGTCCGACTACGATCCGATGGTCGCAGCGGACGTCGCGGGTATTCTCGGGACGTGGAACGGACAGTCCTACGCGGCTACACCCACCCCACGCGCTCGCGCCGCGCTGCCGACGAGCGCTGATCTGAGGTCGATGGACGAAGCGTCGGTCGTGTTGCACATGCAGGGTGGCCCAACGGTGGAGATCTCCCTTCTCCCTTATGCGGCACCGACGAACACCTATCGCTTCGTTCGGCTCGTTCGCGCCGGATACTTCGACGGACTGACGTTCCATCGGTGGGCGCCCAATTTCGTGCTTCAGGGGGGCAGCCCTAGCGCACACGAATACCAGGGCGACGGGCCGTTTACGCGCGACGAAGTCGGTCTCGATCTACAGTGGCGTGGCACCGTCGGCATCTCGACTCGCGGTCACGATACGGGCGATGGACAGATCTATATCAATCTGATCGACAACGTCCGGCTCAATCACGGCTACACGGTCATCGGGACGGTCGTCGCGGGAATGGACGTCGTCGATTCCTCTCTCGAGGGTGCTGTGATCGAACGTGCCGAGTTTCGGCCCGCCAGGTGAGCGCCTCGGCGCTGCCATAGGCCGCCGACTGAATCAGAAAGAAGCCGGCCGCTTCATGAGGGCTTCCACGTCTTCGAGCCTGCGGGGAGCGGAGGATGACAGAATCAGGGGTCCGGCCTCGGTGACCAAAATATCATCCTCGATTCGCACCCCGATATTCCACCATCTCGGATCGATGTCCTCGGAAGCGGCAATGTAGATCCCCGGCTCCACGGTGATGACCGTTCCGGGCTCCATCGGCCCGCCGGTCCCGACATCGTGCACGTCCAGACCGAGGTAGTGGCTGGTGCCGTGCATGAAGAACCGACGGAGCCCCGCCTGATCTGCCGGACTCTGGATCAACCCTAGTTCCGCGAGGCCGGCCGCCAGCACCTGAGCAGCTGCCTGGTGAGGGGCCCCGAACGGACTGCCTGCGAGAGTCGCCGCGATCCCGGCATCCTGTGCCCGGAAGACGAGCTCGTAGATCAACTTCTGTTCCGCACTGTATGCGCCGCCCACGGGGATCGTGCGAGTAACGTCCGCCGAGTAGCCCCGGTACTCAGCCCCGATGTCGATCACGATCACATCGCCGGCCGTGGTCGTACGACGATTGGTCTCGTAGTGCAGGATCACCGAATTCTCACCGCTTCCGACGATGCTGGGAAATCCGGTGTATTCCGCACCGTTGCGTTTGAACGTGTACTCGATGAGCGCCTCGATTTCGTACTCCGTCCACCCCGCGCTCACCTGCTGCATGACTTCACGGTGCGCCTCCGCGGTGATATCGATCGCCTTTCTCAAGGCAGCCAGCTCCTCATCGGTCTTGATGGCCCTGAGGTCGTCGAGAACGCTTCGGAGCGTCGTCCCATCCGGTCGGCCACGTAACAACTCGCTGCGTTGCTCGTTCCACGAGTCGACCGAACCGGCCGCAAGAAATGCGGATGCCGCCTCGCGCAGGACTGGGTCAGAAACCGTACCGGCACTGAAGCCGCGCGACGCGATCCCGCGCATCCGCGCGAAAGCATCAGGCGTCCGGGCGGTGAGCATGCCCTGGAGGACGAATCCGGTGATCCCACCATCGGAGATGACGAGGGGTTCCTGGTAGGTAAGGAAGGTGTCGAGTTGATCCGCGAGTTCCGACCCGTCCTCGACCCCCTGCGGCAGATCGAGGTGAAAGATCCTGTGCCCGTCACTCTGGAGTAGCGGTCCGACAACCTCCGCGAAGCGCGTCGCATCGAGGGCCAATGCGACCCCCAACTGTTCCATCGCCCGGGCCGTTCCGAAACGCCGACCCAACCAAACCTCCTGAGCCGGGTCTCGAGGCGGCACGAACAGAATCTCCCGCACCGTTACCCCATCGATATCGACACCCGCCGGAGCGAGGATCAGGGCCGAACCGGGCTCCGAACTCCCCGTCAGGTACAGGAAGTCGCTGGACTGTCGGTACTCGTAGGAGACGTCGTTGGAACGGTTTCGCGTCGGTGCCCCAAAGAGAACCGCCACCCCGTTCTCCGGGAGTGCGGCCATGACCGCGTTCCGTCGGCTCCGATGGAAGTCGGGACTAGGGAAGTCGGCTTCGTACCGGACCGGAGCGTCGAGCACTTGGCCGAAAAGTGCCGGCGGGAGCGTGGCCGAGACCAAGCATGCGGAGACAAAGACGATGCGGCGCATGGAAGCGTAGTTTCGAGGGATCGTTTCGTTCGGTTTTCATCGTACCGGGGCTGCACTCTTTCGGTCCCGGGCAACGACGCCCACATTATCGCAGACCCGAACCAACCGCAGGAGGACGCATGGATCGCCGAGGTTTCGTAACGTCTGGAATGGCCGCAAGCCTGGCCGGAATGACTGGGGCCGGAGGGGCTCTGGGCGCGCTGCTCGACAAGACCCCGGGCTGGGGGCCAGGAAAGACCGACGTGAATGGCGTCGTTCGACTCAACTCCAACGAGAATCCGCTCGGCATATCTCCGGCGGCACGCGAGGCCCTGATCGGCGCGATCGGCGAGTCCAACCGATACGGTGGACGGCGCCAAGAGCTGATGGAAGAGCTCGCGCGGTATCTCAATGTGAAGACCGAGAACATTACGCTCGGCTTCGGCTCCACGGAGATCCTGCAGGTCGCGACTCAGGCCTTCCAGGGGCCGAATACACCGCTGATCGCAGCGGCCCCGACCTTCGAAGACGTCATGGACTATCAGGACACCATGCCGTTCGAGGTAACCACGATTCCACTCACGGCGGATCTGCAGCACGACGTGGGCAGAATGCGTGAGGCGGCCTCGAAGCGGCCCTCGCTGGTGTACTTCTGCAACCCGAACAACCCGACGGGGACGATCACCTCCTCCGCCGACATCGACGCCTGGATCGCGGAAGCGCCCGAGACGACGACCTTCCTGATGGACGAGGCGTATCTCGAGTACGTGACTGACGACAGCTTCTGGCCGGCACTCAAGTGGATCGAGCAGAAGCCTAATGTGATCGTCATCCGGACCTTCTCGAAGATCTTCGCGATGGCCGGCCTGCGACTCGGCTACGCGGTGTCGCATCCGTCCACGGCAGCTCGACTCAACGAGCACACCATCCAGAACAGCCCGAACGTTCTGGCCGGTGCCGCGGGTATCGCCTCGCTCAAGGACACGGGCATCGTCGCTCGGTCGATCGCAGTGAACGAAGAGTCGAAAGCGATCATCCATCAGACACTCGATGAACTCGGTCTGGACTACCTGCCCACGAACGCCAACTTCCTGATGCACAAGATCAATGGCGATCTGGCGACGTACCGAAACCGGATGGCCGAGACTGGGCTGTTGGTGGGTCGTGACTTCCCGCCGATGCTCGACCACAACCGGCTCTCGTTCGGTATGCCCGACGAGATGGACCGCTGGGCCGCAACGATCAAGGACTTCCGTCGGAAGGGCTGGATCTAGAAGGCTCCGCCAAAACGGGGAATCGCTCCACCCGGTCCCGGCGCTCGCCGGACCGGGTGGAGCTTTTTGTAGCCCGGAGGTGAATCAGGGTGCGCGGCGTGCGCGAGACGACCAGTGGATCGCCTTGATCAGCCACTTGCCGTCGACCCGGGCGAGCACGGCCAGTTCGGCGCCCTGGGAGTTGATCTCTCGCTCGCCCATGCGACCCTGGGTGACACTCGTGGACCACGCGAAGGCCGCGTCGCCGATCACCTGAACGGTGATCTCGGACCGCTCACGGGGCACCGCCTGTGCGAACCGCATGTCACCGGAGAGATGGCCGCTCCGGTAGTGCTCTTTGTCTTCGACATTGCCGGTTTCCAAGATCGTGACGTCGTCCGCCAATAACGACAACGCGGTGACCGAGTCTCCGGCCGCAAGCGCCGAGTGATACGCGTCGACCGTCGCAACGACCTCGGCGGCAGCCGCCTGAGCAGAGAGCTCGACCGGTGGGGTAAGGGCCACGGCTGTGAACAGCAGGGCAAGAACCGAACGTACCAATAGCATCTTCAAGTTGACCTCCAGATTTCGGCATCATCAGGTGTGCCCGCGGCCCCGCCGATGGAGGCTGCGCGTTTGCTACGAAGGACCATCATCCAACCGGTCACGACCATAGTGAGAATCGTGAGCTGAAGAGCCGTGAGTAGGATCGTGTCGAACCACGGATTTCCGGTGAACCCAAACGTGTGGTACGACAGGAACGGGCCGAACGCCCGCCAGATCGCCGGCCGCCGTTGAACCACCTCACCCGTGATCTGAGAAATGTGGACGTCCGAATCGTCGGGGTCCGCGAATCGAAAACGGTACGTGGGCACCCGCGCATTGAAGTCCATCCAGTATTCCATGGATTCGGCCGAGGGACCTGCTGGTTCGCCCGCCACGACCATGCGCCCAGCAACCGCAGCCTGCTCCGGCGTGAGCCGATCGAGCACCGCACCCGAGTGGGCATCAACAAGAACCCCGTTCTCGTTCCGCGCCGGATACGCGAGCCAGAATCGCTCGTCGCCGACGGCTCGCCATTCATACCGTTGAATGGGACGCTCGGAAGCGAGCAACTCAGCAGGAAGCGCGTCAGCGATGCTGCGGGCGTCGGCTAGGTGCTCGGTGACAGAAATTCCGCCGGACCAGTCGTCTCGGAACGAGCCCTGACCGCGGAAGCGCGGCTCGATCAGTCCGAGGTTGAACCAGAGGAATGCACCGACCAGCATCTGTGTGGCGAGTAGGAAACCGGCAAACGGCGCGACTCGGGCATGAATCCGCCGGGCGGGCCGCACCGCGGCAGTCCAACGCTGCCGGGCCGGACGTCGAGTCCACCAGAGCGTGTAACCGAGCGATACGAGGACCAGGGCGGTCCCTACCAGCCCGTACAAGAAGGCCGTGAAGAGACGGAGGCTGTCGCCCCACTGCCAAACATGGACACTCTTGTAGGCTCGGTCGAACCAGGAAGCCAAAGGATCGGTGCGCCTGAGAATGCGCCCGGACGAACGCGAGAAGATGAGCTCGGACGGCTGGGCACCGGCCATCTCGACCCCGACCGCCGGCACCCGCTCAAGCGCGTAATACCGATTGAACTCGTCGTCATCCTCAAAGTGCTCCACACGCGTGTCGATGAGATGTTCGTCGATGATCGACGTAAGCAGCTCGTCGGAGAGGGGGTCGAGTCGTTCAAGGGACCGGGCGTCGTACACGCGCTCGAGCTCGAAGGGGCCTGGCTTCACGACGTAGCTGGGACGGTCGCCGAGTGTCTCAAGGCGCAGCCAGTAGACGCGGGTGAGGCCATCGGCGGCGGCACGCTGGAGGAGGGCGTCAGCGCTCGCGATGCCCTCTTCTTCCAAGCGCACGGAGGCGGGGTGGTAGGGCACCAGTTCGTAGACACCCTGAAGTCCGTTCGGCAGCGCCAAGCCGACACCATGCAGCACGAAGGACGACAGGATCCATAGGACGATCGGGACGGTCACGACGACCCCTAGCGTCCGGTGCGCGCGCGAGAGTCTCCGAAGAGTCGAAGGCTGCATCAACACCGCCATCCTGTCTGGAAAGGAAGAGGGAGAATGGGTCGAGTCGGGTGAAATCACCATGAAGCCCACATGAAGATCCCTTAATGTCGGCTTCACTTGGACTTCATGCTTGAGAGGCGATCGTACGTGTCGAACGTGCCGGATCGCGCCCTCGACCCAACACCGACTCCACGCTTCATGACCAATCCACCGACCCTCCCGCTCGGTCGCCGCGACTTCATCCGTGTCGCGGTCGGTCTTTCTGTGACCACCCGCTTCGGCCTCCACCCTCAAAGACTCTTTGCGGCGGTCGCCCCCTTCGGAGAGGGCACCCCGGCGCGCGTCGAATACGATCTCGTGATCGGCAAGCTCGGGGTCGGCTTCAGTGGGAAGTCAGCAGTGGCGCGGGCAATCAACGACATGATTCCGGGTCCCCTGCTCCGGCTCCGCGAAGGGCAGGAGGTTGTTGTCCGCGTGACCAACGGCCTGAGCGAAGACACCTCTCTCCACTGGCACGGCCTGCTCGTTCCCGCCGACATGGACGGCGTGCCCGGCTTCAGCTTCGATGGCATCAAGCCGGGCGAGACCTTTACCTACCGCTTCACGGCTCGTCAGGCCGGCACCTACTGGTATCACAGCCACTCCGGTGGTCAGGAACAGCTCGGTGTCTACGCGCCGCTGATTATCGACCCGGCGGGTGTGGACCCGGTCGCGTACGATCGAGAGCACGTCATCGTCCTCTCCGACTGGTCCGACGAGGACCCCATGCACGTCCTACGTAACCTCAAGGGCGACGGGGCTTACTACAACTACGGCCGGCGCACGCTCGGGCAGTTCGTACGGGGATTGTCCGAGGACGCGGGTCAGACGGTCTCCGACCGCCTGATGTGGGGACGTATGCGTATGGATCCCACCGACATCGCCGACGTTACGGGCGCCACGTACACGTACCTCCTGAACGGCAAGACGGCGTCTGAGAATTGGACCGGCTTGTTCTCCCGCGGAGAACGGGTCCGCCTTCGTTTCATCAACGCTGCGGCCATGTCGTACTTCGACGTGAAGATCCCGGGGCTCGTAATGACCGTCGTGCAGGCCGACGGGCAGGACGTGGAACCCGTGCGCGTCGACGAATTCCGCATCGCCGTAGCCGAAACGTACGATGTCGTGGTTCAGCCCGAGGCCGGTTCGGCGTATTCGATCTTTGCCCAATCGCTCGACCGTTCGGGCTTCGTGCGCGGCACGCTGGCTGAAGTGGAGGGAGTCGAAGCGGACATTCCACCGTTCGACGAACGTCCACTTCGCACCATGAGCATGGAAGGGCACGACATGTCCATGCCGCAGAACGCTATGGATCCCGACATGGACCATGATGCGATGGGGCATTCCGAACCTTCCGCGACGGTCCGAAGGCTCACGCTGGCGGATCTCGTCGCGCTGGAACCGAACGAGGATCGCAGAGAGCCGACCCGTGACGTTCACCTCCGCTTGACGGGCGACATGGAGCGGTACTTCTGGACGATCAACGACAATAAGCTGTCCAAGGCCGACCCAATTCGGCTCACCGTGGGCGAGCGGGTGCGGCTACTGTTCGTCAACGAAACCATGATGGAGCACCCCATGCATCTCCACGGGGTGTTCATGGAAATTCAGAACGGCGCCCACCCGGCGTTCGCTCCACGTAAGCATACGGTGAGCGTGCCCCCCAACGGGACGGTCGAGGCGCACCTGACCTTCGATGAACCGGGGGCATGGGCGTTCCACTGTCACCTTCTCTATCACATGATGACCGGCATGTCCGTGAGGGTAGAGGTCGCGCCGGCCGTGACGACGGAGAGCGGATGAGGTCCGGATCGACGATCGCGGTCCTCGCCCTAGTCGTCGGGTCTTTTCTTCTAGACCCCGGCCCGGCGAATGCACAGCACATGATGGACAACGCGGTCTTCCACTACTCCGTACTCGATGTGGATGCGACGCGGGTGAACGAAGAGATGTCGAGTCGCTGGGACGCGGCCGGATGGGTCGGGACCGACTTCGACCGACTGTGGTGGAGCACGAACGGCGAGGGCGTCGACCGTGAGCTCGAATCGGCCGAAGTGGAGCTGCTCTACGGCCGTTATGTGAGAACATTCTGGGACGTGGTCGTTGGGTATCGACAAAGAATTGAGCCCGTGTCCCAGGGCTATCTAACCTTCGGCCTGATGGGTCTAGCCCCGTATTGGTTCGAGGTCGCCCTGATGGGCGCGGTCAGCCATCGGGGAGCACCAAGCCTTCAGCTGGAGGCTGAAAACGACCTCTTCGTCTCGCAGCGCCTGATCGTGACTGTGGGAGGTGAGCTGGATTGGCTGATTACAGACGATGATGGCTTCGATCTGCCGTCAGGCGTTGGAGCTGCAGAAGTGGGCCTTCGGGCTCGGTACGAGATAAGGAGGAAGTTCGCTCCGTATCTCGACCTCACGTGGGAGCGCGTTCCCCAGGCGCGCATCCCGATAACGGGTGGCGGGGAGGCCTCCGGGTTTCGGCTCGGAGCAGGTCTCCGCCTCATATATTGATTCACTTCACTTCAGGAATGGAACCGATGATGATGAGATCTTTCAGGCTGGCGGCCCTGTCGCTCGTGGCGATCGCGACGCTCGGCGCAACGGCAGCATCCGATGTCTCCACGCTCCACTTCGGGCTGAGTAAGTCCTCACCGGCAGCGGACACCTCCGTGGAGTCTCCCTCCGAAGTCCGCCTTTGGTTCACCGAGGAGCCCCAGTCGGGCACCACGTCCATCCGTCTCGTCGGAGCGGAAGAGGCAGGAGTCCACGTAATGGACGTCGTGCAGGACGCCGAAGAGCCGCGCTCGTTCGCGGTAGAACTGCACGGAACGCTCTCGCCGGGAGTCTACACGGTGTCGTGGAGAGGAATGGGTGCGGATGGCCATGTCATTCGGGAGACCTTCGACTTCACCGTAGTCGCCCGCTAGTTCTCCATGGCGGGAACGTTCAGCGCGCTGACCGGATGGTTGCTCTTCGCAGGGCTCGCCCTGGCGACCGGTGCGGCCATCGCGCGTTGGACGATTCTGCCCAGGGTCCGCTTCGACTCGGAGCAGCCTTCGTCGGAGTGGCTCCGAACCGGCGCGGCGCGAGTGGGGGCAGTGGGGGCGATGCTGCTCCCGCTCGCCCTTGCCTTCTATTTCGCGCGCCAATTGCAGGAGTTCCGCGATCCGTTTGTCCCGTGGACCGAGGATGCGAGCCTACTCCTGGGTGCGACCTCCTGGGGTAGAAGTTGGCTGTGGGCCGCGGGCGGCTCGATCGTGGCGGTCGCGGCGATGTTCCTGGCGCGGGCCGGTTACTCGGCCGGATGGTGGCTCGTGACCCCGGTCATGCTGGCCCTGTGCGCGTTCCCCGGGCTGACGGGGCACGCGGCGGGCACCGAGGGTCTCGGCCTCCTACCCATCGCTGCTGATACGATGCACGTCTGGGCAGCCGGCGGATGGATGGGTGGACTCGCGCTCGTACTCTATCTCGAGCGGAGGTGGCGCCAAGAGGTCGATCCCGTCGGCAGCCTGCTCCCGGTGCTGGTTCCAGCCTTTTCGCGGATCGCGATGGTTTGTGTGGGAGCGCTCATCGTCACGGGCAGCTTCGCGGCGTGGACTCAGCTCGCCGATTGGACTTCGCTCGTTACGACCGGATACGGCCGCACCCTGCTGCTGAAGCTCGCGGTAGTCGCGGTCGTGATGGCCCTGGGCGGATGGAACTTCCGGGTCCTCACCCCACGGTTGGGCGACGCCAGCGGAAGCATGGCGATGCGTCGCACGGCCAGCGTCGAGCTGCTCATCGCTCAGGTTGTGTTGTTGATCACCGCGATCCTCGTGCGTTCGTCGCCCTTGGATCATTGATACCCACGAGATTCAGTTTCTGGCGTGGCGGGTGAGTTCGCTGGCAACTGAGGAGCCCTAGCGAGGCTCCGGCTCGCGCGCTTCCCGCTTCAAAACAGCCTCCTGCCAGAGCGAGTAGATCGCCGGTATCACCAGGAGCGTCAGAAGGGTGGCAGAGATCATGCCACCGACCATAGGCGCCGCGATCCTCCGCATGACCGACGCGCCTGCTCCATGCCCCCAGAAGATCGGCAGCAGCCCCACCACGATCGTGGCGACGGTCATGATGATCGGTCGCACCCGATGCGCTGCACCCTCCACAACGGCGCGTCGTAGCGAAGCGACGCTCGCTTCCTGTTGCTTGTTCTCCTTCCAGGCCACTCCAAGGTATAGCAGCATGATCACGCCGATTTCCGCAGCGACCCCCGCGAGCGCGATGAAGCCAACGCCGGTGGCCACGGACCAGTTGAAACCCAGGACCGCCAGAATGACCACCCCACCCACGAGGCTGAAAGGCAAAGACAGCATCACGATCATCGTCTCCGCGATCGTCCCGAAGTTGATGAACAGCAACAGAAAGATGAGGAGTAGGGTGGCGGGTACCACCAGCTGGAGTTTCTCCTTCGCGCGTAGCATGTACTCGTACTGGCCCGACCATTGGATCGTGTATCCCTGGGGGAGTTCGACCATGCTCGCGACCATCCGCTGAGCCGCAACCACGTAGGAGCCGAGATCACTCTGCTCCACGTCGACGAAGACCCACGCAGTCGGGAACGCCTGTTCGGTCTTGATCGACATGGGGCCCCTCACCGTTCGAATGTTGGCAACCTGCCCGAGTGGAATCTGGGCCATCCCCATGGATCCGGCGGCTTCGGCCATCTCTCCCATTGGTATCCGGGAAGAAGAAGGCGCGACGGCGCCGTCGATGCCAGCCATCGTGGCGCTGGTCACCATATCGTCCATGGCCGCGCTGCGGTTCCCAACCGGCAATAGGATCTCGGCGAGCTTCTCGGGTTGATCCCGCAGTTCCTGGGGATAGCGAAGCCTGACCGAGTATCGTTCGCGACCTTCGACCGTCCGTGTGATGCTCATCCCCCCCACCGCCGACGCGATCACCATTTGGATCGTGCGAACCGCGATGCCATACCGAGCCGCCGCGTCGCGATCGATGTCGATGTCGAGGTACGAACCCGACATCACCCGCTCGCCCACGGCGGATCGAGTCCCGGGTACCATCTTCACGGCCGCTTCCACCTCGGTCGCCAGCCGCTCGAGCACCGCCAGATCCGGTCCGAAAATCTTGACCCCGACCGGCGTGCGGATCCCGGTGGCGAGCATGTCGATGCGACCCTTGATCGGCATCGTCCACGAATTCGTCACACCGGCCATCCGAAGTTCGGCGTCCATCTCCGCCAGCAATGACGCGGACGTGACACCTGGTCGCCACTCCCCTTGGGGCTTGAGCACGATCGTCGTCTCGAACATCGAGAGCGGTGCCGGATCGGTGGCCGTGGAAGCGCGCCCCGCCTTTCCGAATACGCTTTGCACCTCGGGGAACAGCGCGATGATCGAGTCCTGAGTCCTTAGTGTCTGCTGTACGGCAGCCACGCTGATGCCCGGAAGTGTGACCGGCATGAAGAGAATGGTCCCCTCATCGAGCGGCGGCATGAACTCGGAACCCAGCTTCTGAAACGGCAGCACGGTGAGCACCAGGATCGCAAGCGCCCCTCCGATCACCGGCCAGCGGAATTTCAACACGGTCTCGAGAATCGGCCGATAAATCGCCACGAGGAGTCGGTTGACGGGGTTCTTGTGCTCCCTGTGGATGCGGCCCTGGATGAACAGCCCCATCGCTACGGGGACCATGGTCACGGAGAGCAGGCTCGCGCTCGCCATCGACAGTGTCTTCGTCCACGCCAGAGGTTTGAATAGGCGCCCTTCCTGAGCCTCGAGGCTAAAGACGGGTAAGAACGACACCGTGATGATCAACAGGGAGAAGAAGAGGGCCGGTCCGACCTCCTGCGAGGAACGGACGACGACATCCCAACGCTCCTTCGATGTCAGTAGCTTCGTGTGGAGTACATCACCGCCTTCGTCTCCCGGAATCGGGACACCTGACGCCGCAGCCAAGGCCCGCTTTTCGTCGATCGCGCGCGCCAGATGCTTGTGCATGTTCTCGATCATGACGATCGCGGCGTCGGTCATCGCGCCGACCGCGATCACGATGCCGCCGAGGCTCATGATGTCCGCACCGAGACCCAGCGCCCGCATGGCTACGAACGCCATCAAGATACCCAGTGGTAGCGTGAGAATCGCGACCAAGGCACTGGGGATGTGAACGAGGAAGATCACGATCACCAGCGCGACGACGAGCGACTCTTCGAGCAGCTTCTCCTTGAGCGTGTCGATCGCGCGATGGATGAGGTCGGATCGGTCATAGACGGGACGCACGACCAGCCCCGGGGGGAAGCCGGACTCGACTTCGGATAGCTTGGCCTTCACTCGCTCGATTGTCGCGAGAGCGTTCTCGCCGTACCGCATGACGACGATGCCGCCGACCACATCGCCTTCGCCGTTCAGATCGGCAACGCCTCGGCGCACATCAGGTGCGAGCCGCACGGTCGCCACGTCCTCCACGCGCACGGGAGTCCCGTGATCCGACGCGGCGACCACTACCTTTTCGATATCCTCGAGCCCTCGGAGGTAGCCGAGTCCGCGGATCATGTACTCGCGGTCCGCCAATTCGAGGACCATCGCGCCGACGTCCTCATTCGACGTACGGATAGCCTCCATGACCCGCGTCACCGGAATACCAAAGCCCCGAAGCTTGATCGGGTCGACGGTGACTTCGTAGACCTGCTCATAGCCTCCGACCGTCGCGACCTCGCTCACGCCGGGTACCGCCGTGAGTTGATAGCGCAGGTACCAATCCTGGTACGAACGGATGTCGGCCAACGACATCCTCCCGGTCGTGTCCACGAGGGCGTACTGGTAAACCCAACCCAGACCCGTGGCGTCCGGACCGAGCGACGGTTGCGCCGCCTCCGGGAGCCTACCGCGGATCGAGGACAAATACTCCAGCACGCGACTACGGGCCCAATAGAGGTCGGTTCCGTCGTCGAAGATCACATAGACGAAGGAGGTGCCGAAGAACGAGTAGCCGCGAACAGTCCGGGCCCCGGGCACCTTCAACATCTCGGACGCGACCGGATACGTGACCTGATCCTCTACGATCTGCGGAGCCTGTCCCGCGAAGTCGGTCCGCACAATGACCTGCACATCGGACAGATCCGGGATCGCCTCCAGTGGTGTCGTGCGTATGGCGAAAACACCCGCCGCAACCACAAACACCCCGAAGATGATGACCAGGACCCTGTGGTCGACGGAGGCTTGAATGACACGTTTCAACATGAAGGGTTCCTAGTGACCGGAGTGATCGACGTCCGACGTATCGGGCATCGATCCGGGCACTCCTCGCAGAGTGCCCAGGTTGGACTCCGCGTCCACTAGAAACGCCGCGGACGACACAATCCGCTCGCCCGCCGCCAGGCCACTCAGAATCTCCATGAGCTGCCCCGCGGTTCGCCCGGGCACGACCTCGCGAGGATGCAGCGCGCCGTCGGAGGCCTGGACAAAGACGAGCGCCCGCTCTCCCGTGACGAGCACGGAGCTGCGGGGCACTACCAGTGTGGGCGGTGCCGCGAGCGCTTGGAACTCGACCTGGGCATACATGCCCGGCATGAACAAGCCATGGGAGTTCGAGAGTTCGAGTCGGACCCGCGCAGTACGCGACTGGCTGGAGACGGTGGGATGCACATAGGTGACTCCGCCCACGAACGATTCGCCCGGATACGCGGGGAACGTGACGGTGGCGCGCTGACCCAAGCTGACCAGGGCCAGGTCCTTCTCAAAGACCTCCGCCTCGATCCAGACTCGGGTCAAATCGGCAATCCGAAAGACGGTCATGCCCGGCATGATTCGATCACCTTCGACCACGTTCTTTTCGACGATGATGCCAGTGGCTGGTGCAAGCAGTGTCACGGTCTTCGTGGGTTCGCCGCTCTCCTCGATGCGCTGGATCTCGTCGACAGGAACATCCCAATAGGCGAGACGTCGTCTCGACGATGCGAGCATCTCTTCCGCATTCTGACGTGCTCGATCCGCACTAGCGTTCCTGACGAGTCGGACGGCGAGCACGAGTTCCTCCTGAGCAGTTACCAGGGCGGGGCTGTAGAGTCGAAGGAGCGGCTCCCCCATTTGGACCGGTGCACCGGTGAAGTCGACCACCAACTCTTCGACCCAACCGTCGACCTTCGGGCTTACCGTCGTGAGCCTCGTCTCGTCGTACACGACGTTGCCCACGGTGCGGACGACCGCGGGCAGCACGCGGCGTTCCACGGTGGCGAAGGCCACGCCGATTCGCTGCGAGGCTTCCGCGTCCAGCACGACGGGTTGCATCTCCCCGCCCCCGGCCAACATGGCCGCCATGTCGTGCTCTCCTTCCGCGGCCCCTCCCCCCTCCCCGGGAGCCGATCGAAGCTGATAGAACACGACGGACGTCGCGGCCGCGACGAGAAACAAGGAGATTCCGATCTGCCTGGAGGTGCTCATCGTTCCTCCGAAAGGATGGGTCCATTTCTGGGTAGGGTGCGGCCGACCGTCGATTCGAGCGCTGAAACAGCCCGTCCGTAGTCGGCGAGGAGCACGAACAACTCCCCGGCGTATTGGTTCACGGTCATCTGGGCATCGACGAGCGTCATGAAATCCACGGCGCCGACGCGGTAGGAGGAGGACGCCGATTCGACCGTAGCCCGCGCCTGGGGGATCACCTCGTCGCGGTACAGCACGACCAAGGTTCGAGCCCGATCCATGTCTGCGAGCAACACGCCGATATGCGCGTCCACGTCGGCCAGGCTGCCCGTCAGATCGGCCTCCGCCAATCGCTCCATCGCACCTGCCTCGTCTCGCAACGCGTGCTGTCGACTACCGGCGTGGACCGGAAGGCTGAACGCGAACATCACGCTGCCCATTCGTTCCGTGCCGGCACCGCGATCGCGCTGACCGTATGCCAGGCCAACCGTGAAATCGGGCCATATCTGTCGACCCGCGAGATCAAGGCGAGATCGAGCCTGGTCTACACCGAAACGCGCCCGCGCGAGTGCGGGACGCGTCTCCCTCGCCCAACGCGAAAGCGTGTCGGTCGGCGGGTGGGACAGGGGTAGATCGCCGAGGGTCGGCGTTGCGATCACCGTCGCGGCGGGCCGGGCCAGGATGCCGTTGAGGCGTGCGGCCTTCGCCAGCCGCATCGCCTCCATCTGCCGGATCTCACCATCGAGCTTCGCCACCTCGACGTCGGCTCGGAGCACGTCGGCTTGGCGACCGCGGCCGGCCGAATACATCGTCCTTGCCACCTGCTGGAAGTCTTGCAGCAACGCGAACGTCTCTCGCATGACCTCGGTTCGGCGGTCGAGCGAATAGAGGTCGTAAAACAACGCCGACGCGCTGGCTCGGAGTTGCCACCAGCTCTCATCCACCGTGGCCAACGCCATGTCGTGGCCATAACCCGCGATATCGCCCTTCAGCCCGAGCTTGCCGGGAAACGGCACCATCTGCATCAGCTGGACGGAGGGCGCCATGGACATCGCCATGTCTGCGTTGAGGTTCGGCACGCCGAAATTCATCACGCCGAACTGGAGAATCGGATCGGGAAGCGTCGAAGCTTCGGGCTCCCTGAATGCCGCGGCCTCGGCGGCGGCGCCGAGCGCTTGAAGTCGTGGGTTCCGCTCCTGAAGCAGTTGCAAGACTTCGTGCAGAGCAATCGTCTCAGAGCTCTGGGCCCTGAGCTGCGGAGCCACGAACAAGACCATCACGGTGGCGATCGTCAGGCAACGCGGGCGTGAAAAAGCGCTCACGGTCTTCCTCTCGGGTGAGTGTGCTCCTCGACTCACCGAAAGCTGGTCCGCTCCTCGTGAAGCCTTTGTGATGTGAAGATGAAGATGCCTTCACGATACACAGCTGCGTGCTTACGCCTCGATGGACGGCGCGGACGGGAGACGGACCGTGAAACGCGCCCCGCCGGTCGGGCGGTCCTCCGCGTTCGCCTCACCCCCATGGGCTTCGGCTACTGCCTTCACGATCGCGAGGCCGAGCCCAGTGCCACCCATCTCTCGGCCGTGCGTCCGAGCGGAGTCCGCTCGATAGAACCGTGCGAAAACCGTTGCCTGCTCGACTTCCCCCAGGCCCGGCCCCGTGTCCTCCACCGTGAGGACGACCTGGCCGTCAACTGCGACAACCGAGACATCCACGCGGCCGCCGGAGGGCGTGAACTTCAGCGCGTTGTCCATGAGGTTCCACGCCGCCTGCCCGAGGAGTCCCCCATCGATCACTGCCGTTATCGCGGGCTCCGCAGCGACGTTCAAGGCGACGCCTTTCGAGACTGCCCTGGGCCTCAGTCGTTCCACGACGGCCAGGACGACACCGGCCGCATCCGCCACCTCGAGTCGCGGACTCATGGCACCAGCGTCCGAACGCGCGAGTGTAAGCAGGTCTTCGGTGATGGCGGTCAGTCGCACCACCTCCTCCAGCGTACTCCCCAACACGCGCACGTACTCCTCTCGATCGCGTTCGCGCCTCAGGGCGATCTCGATTTCTCCGCGCATCGCAGTGAGGGGCGAGCGCATCTCGTGGCTGGCGTCGGCGGCGAAGCGGCGCTGCGCCTCGAAGGAGCCCTGGATCCGGCCCAACATCGTATTCAGAACGTCCACCAGCCTTCGATACTCGACGGTATCGGCGTACGCCTGAATCCTCCGATCCAACGAGCGGGCTCCGATCTCCTCGGCCTGATCGATGACGGCGTGAATCGGTAGCACCGCGCTACCGGCAAGCCACCACGACCCCGCAAAGGTCGCCGCCGCGAGAAGTACGGTCAGCAGCCCCAGGAAGGCCGCAGCTCGGACGAGCATTCCGTTGCGAGCAGCGAGTGGCGCGGCCACCTGGAGCACGTGCGCTTCATGTGCCACCCCGAGCCGTTCCAACGGGTAGAACAGCGACCGGACCGGCGTGCCTTCAAAATCCTGCTGGGCCCAGACCAACTCCCCCACGGACGCCAGTGCAAGGGCGTCCGCATCGGACGGGAGATCGGAGGTCATGTACTGACTCCGGAGTAGACTCCGCCCGTCCACCGCCCACACCTGCGCATAACGGATCAAGTCTCGGACCGATGCGGCTTCGTCCGCAGAGAGATCCCACTCGTGGAAGTGCATCGCACCGTCCGGCCCGTCCGCGAGAGACGCAGCCTGGATCGAAGCGACGCTGAGAATGGAGGCGTTTACCTCGCGGTCCAGCAAAACCGTAAGCGTGGTGAGTGTCACCGCAGAGAGCGCTGCGAGACCCAGCGTCGCCGCGAGGGTCGCACGAAGCGCGAGCTGGACACGGAAGGACCGCATCATTCGGGCGCGTCTCGCTGCAGGACGTAGCCCACGCCCCGCACCGTGTGGACCAATTCTCCATCGCCCGCATTTCTCAGCTTACGGCGAAGATGCCCCACGTGTACGTCCACCACGTTGCTCATGGGGTCGAAGTGCAGGTCCCAGACCTTCTCCAGCAATTCCGTCCTGCGCACGACCCGCTCAGCGTTGAGGAGCAGGAATTCGAGGAGTTGAAATTCCTTCGGCGTCAGATCGAGACGCCCCCCTTTTCGTTCGGCTCGATGGGCGACCCGATCGAGCTCGACGTCATGGTAGATCAGTCGATCGGGCCGAGACGCGCCACCTCTCCTGAGAAGCGCCCGGACTCGCGCCAACAGTTCGTCGAACGCAAACGGTTTCGTGAGGTAATCGTCCGCGCCCGCATCTAGCCCGAGCACGATATCCTCCCGGGCGTCGCGGGCCGTGAGCATGAGCACGGGAACGGTGATCTGATGGCTCCGCAACTCCCGAACGATCTCGAGTCCACTCCTTCCCGGTAGCATCACATCGAGTAGCAGCAGGTCGTAGTCGTGCACACGGGCCCTGAAGAGGCCCTCGGTCCCGTCGTGAGCGGCGTCCACGGTGTATCCTTCCTCGCGCAGCCCCTTTTCGAGAAAACTCGCGACCTTCCTGTCGTCTTCGACTACGAGGATTTTCAACGTGGGCCTCTCGCGGGGGACATGGACGAGCCGCGAACCTAGATTCCGACCCAGCCTACATATCAATACCACGGAAGGTTCGCGAATGCATGGTGGTAGCCCGATGAGCGACCATGGGTAACGCAACACCCTCGGGTTCTCCGACTCCGCCCGTCCTTACGGAGAATCTCCCGCAGATCCTCCTGCTGGTCGCCACCAACGCCTTCGTCGGTGGCATGGTCGGAATCGAGCGGACCGTCCTGCCCCTCATTGCCGAGGCCGATTTCGGGCTCGCTTCGACAACGGCAGCCCTCGCCTTCATCGCCACGTTCGGGATGACCAAGGCGGCGATGAACTTCGTCGCCGGGGGTCTCTCGGACCGCTGGGGACGCCGGCGCTTGCTCATCCTGGGATGGCTGATCGGACTGCCGGTCCCGTTGATCCTGATGTACGCCCCCTCGTGGACGTGGATCCTGGTGGCCAACGTTCTCCTGGGGGCTAACCAGTCCCTGACCTGGTCCATGACCGTCGTCATGAAGGTCGATCTGGCCGGTCCGGATCGATACGGCCTCGTCATTGGTTGGAACGAGTTCGCTGGGTACGCGGGGCTGGCCACCGCGGCGGTGCTGACGGGGATCATCGCGTCGACCTACGGGTTGCGGCCGGAACCGTTCTATCTCGGATTGATTCTCGCCCTCGTCGGGCTCGTCCTGTCCTGCTTCACGCGGGATACGCAACCGCACCACACGCCCAGGGCCCGTCCGGCTTCGCATCCATCGCCAGAGGACCAGGAGGCGTCGTTGCTGGAGGTCCTTCGCAAGGGGACCTATGGCGACGCCGCCCTCGCCGCCGCGAGCCAGGCGGGGCTGGTGACGAACCTCAAGGACGGCGCGCTGTGGGGCCTGTTGCCCCTCCTCCTCGCCAGCCGCGACCTCTCGCTCACCCGAATCGGAGCGGTGGTGGCCCTGTATCCCATCGTGTGGGCCGTCGGCCAGCTCTATTTCGGGCCCCTCTCAGATCGCATCGGCCGGCGCGGAATCATCGGAACAGGCATGGTATGTCAGGGCCTGGGCGTCGCCTCCTTCGCTCTGGCGAACGGTTTCCCCGCCTACTTGGGTGCGGCCGCACTCACCGGGCTGGGGACCGCCATGGTCTACCCGACGCTCCTGGCCTTGGTCTCCGACGTCGCGAAACCCTCGTGGCGGGCGTCTGCCCTCGGCGTCTATCGCTGGTGGAGAGATCTGGGATACGCCGTCGGGGCGCTCGGGGCGGGCGTCATCGCGGACACCATGAGCGTTGAAGCGGCCATGTGGGCTGTCGCGGGCCTGTGCCTTTTCTCGGGGGTCTTCTTCCGGGCGCGCGCCTGAGCCAGGACCGCTGAAGGTCCCTACGAGATGCCCCGCCGGTGGTGGCGGCAGCGACCGTCTCTGTTCACCTTCGACCTTCCACCCTCGCGGTCATTCATCGTCTTCCTTCGAGGCCCTCGTGTATCGGTCCTACCTCTCCGTTTCCGCGCTCGCGATCTCCGTCTTCACGGCGCCCCTCGCGGGGCAGATACCGACACCTGAATCGGTTCTCGGATTCGTCCCCGGCGCAGATTTTCACCTCGCCACCTACGAAGAGTCGATCGACTACTTCCAGCGCCTCGACGCCGCGTCCGACCGACTGACGATGGTCCGAGTGGGCCGTACGTCGGAGGGACGGGATTGGTGGATCGGGCTCATCTCCACGCCGGACAACCTGCGTGACGCCGAACGATACCGCCGCATCGCCGATCAGATCGCGCACCCGGCCGAACTGACCGACGCGCTCGCCCGCGAGCTGGCTCGCGAGGGCAAGGCGATCGTCGACATCAGTGGCGGGCTGCACGCCAGCGAAGCCGCAGGGGCGCAACACACCATCGGTCTGGCATACGAGTTGGTCGCGAGTGAGGAGCCACGGATCGCAGCGATCCGAGAGAACGTGATCACGGTGCTGTGGCCTTCCCTCAATCCCGACGGTCAGACCATGATCGCCGATTGGTACACCTCGAATGTCGACACGCCGTTCGAGGTGGCACCCATGCCGTGGCTGTACCAGAAGTACGTCGGCCACGACAACAACCGCGACGCCTACATGATGAACATGGTCGAGTCGCGCGTTGTGGCCCGTACGTGGCAGGAATGGGACCCGCAAATCATCCACGTCCACCACCAGAGTTCGCCGTTTCCGACCCGCATCTGGCTGCCGCCGTTCGCAGAGCCGATCGCGACGTTCGCCCCTCCGCTCATGTCCCGGACGGTCAACAGCATCGGCATGACCATCGCGACCATGCTGGAATCGAGGGGTCTGCCGGGCGCGACGCACATGGGTACCGGATTCGACGCCTGGTATCCGGGGTATGTGGACTACATGCCGGTCCTCCAGAATCAGGCCGCCTTCTGGACCGAGACGGCGCTGTACCGATACGCCACGCCCCACTTCTACACACTCCAGGACTTCCCGGCCGGGAGTCGGGACCTACGCGCAGAGTCCCTGTACCCTAGTCCGTGGAAGGGCGGCTGGTGGAGACTCGGCGATGCCGTCGAGTACATGCACGTCGCCTCGATCGCGGTGCTGGATTACGCCGCCAAGTACCGGGAGGACCTCCTCTACAATCGTTATCAGTCGGGCCGTGACCAGATCCGCAAATACGAGGCCTCGCCACCGTACGCGTACTTCGTGCCTCAGGATCAGCGTGACCCGGTCGCTCCCGTGGAGCTACTCCGTCGGCTCGCGTACAACGGCCTCGCGGTCTACCAACTTTCGGCCCCCGTCAGCCATGAAGGCCTGACGCACCCTGCAGGAACCTGGGTCGTGCCCACCAACCAGGCGTTCGGAGAACTCGCTCGACAGGTCATGGGCGTGCAGAGCTATCCCGACCTGAGAGAGTACCCGGAGGGCCCGCCCGAGCAGCCGTACGATGCCGCCGGGTGGACGCTCCCCTACCAGATGGACGTCCGCGTGATCGAGGCATCGCAGCCGCTCGGCGCCGACGTTCGTGCCGTCATGCAGGCGCTGACGACCGACGGGACACCCTGGGACGCCGAGGGAGTCGACCCCTCCCCGTTCGATCGGGTCGGAGGCGTAGGCTTCGACTCTCACCCCGTAGCCGCAGCAGTCCGCCCTCCGGAGGGTCGCACAACGGGATCGGGCGCGGCTTTGTTGCTGGACCCGGCTCAGAACAACTCGTTTCGGGCCCTGAACGCGGCATGGGACGCCGGGGCCAACGTGCGCTTCGGCAACGGAACGTATTCCGTGACGGGCCTCAGCGGCGCGGCGCGTGACGGCATGGTCTCCGACTTCGCTCTCCGGGCCACCCTCGGCAGTCCCCAGGGGGCCGCTCTGCCCCGAGCCCGGCTTGGGCTCTACCGGCCATGGTCCCCGAGCATGGACGAAGGGTGGACGAGGTGGCTCTTCGACGAGTACGCGTTCGCCTATACCAACGTTCGCGACGCCGACATGCACGCGGGCGATCTCCGGGAGCGCTACGACGTTATCGTGCTGCCCTCGGAACGAGCCGGTTCCCTCATGGAAGGCTTCGCCCGAGGCTCCGTCCCACCTCAGTACGAAGGAGGTCTCGGGGCAGAGGGCGTCCGGAACCTCGACGCCTTCGTCCGAGCCGGTGGCACACTCGTCTGCATGAGCGCCGCGAGTGATCTCTGCATCGATGAACTGCACCTCCCCGTACAGAACGTCGTCTCAGGGCTCGGCCGAGGTGACTTCTTCTCTGCAGGCTCCATCCTCGAGGTGAAGGTGGACACGAGACATCCGCTCATGGCCGGAATGCCCGAGCGCGCCAAGATCTTCTTCGACCGCAGTCCCGTCTTCACCACATCAGACGACTTCAAGGGTTCGGTGCTAGCGGCCTACGCCACCGACGGATCGCCGCTCCTGTCCGGGTATCTACTAGGAGAGGACCACATCAGCGGACAGGCCGCCGCCCTCGATGTGGCCCACGGCCAGGGCCACGTCGTGCTCCTAGGCTTCCGCCCTCAGTGGAGAGGCCAACCCTCCGGCACCTTCCGAACCCTCTTCAACTCCCTACTCTACCACGGCGAAGTCGCCACCACCGCCACCGGCACCCCAGATTTCTGGACCAAACCCGCCACAAAGGACACCCTGAGCACAAGCTGAACGCCGAGAGAGCAAAGCGACTCGAGGAAACGCCCAAGACGGCAGTATGACCCGCCGGCACTACCCGAACGGTCCCACGACCTGAGTGGCGAGGCGCTCCGATTCGCAAGGCGCGCCGAGGAGAGCGTAGTGAAAACTACGCCGACGAGAAGCAACGCCGCGAGCGGAGATGCATCGCCGCTCAGGTCAGGCGGGGTGGGCCATTTTGTGCCAGAGCTGCGCCAAATGCTGGGAAACCTCGTGCATCGCCTGCAGGGCGATCTTGTCGAGGCGCTGGGTCAGACCCGGCCCGATCAGGCGCGCCAGAAACCGAGCAGGATAGTCCAGATCCCAATCGAGAAAGGACTCAGGCCCTTTCTCCAGATTCTCGAGGATTCGGATGACGAGGTAGGAATCGTCGAGGAGACCGGGGAGTCCCTGCGTCATTTCGGGAATCAAGTCCATCGGCTGCAGATAATAGTGCTCGGCATGATCCAGCAGCGGCACGACGACGGACGAGAGTCCTCGTTCCGACCCGGCCTGTCGTGCTCGCGCGAGGAAGATCGGAACCGACTCGATGATCTCGAGCGCGACCTCGGCCGCCTCCGCCACCTCTGCCTCTTCAGCCTCGGGGAGCGCCTTCGTGATGAACTTTCGGAGAGCGTCCATACCTCCCCGGGCCTTGGCGCTCTCGATGATCGCCATGATGTCCCCGAAAGCGGTGCCCTCGAGTCCCGAGTTGTTCTCCTGTTCTTTGATCGGCTCCATGTCCATCCCGGTGGGCGACGGGGCAGTGCGTCTCGGCTCGTTCGGCCGCACGATGACCGGTAGTGTGGGCCAACCGGGCCCGACAAGCCAGTCCGCCGATTTAGAATGCCTTCCTTGCACCGTGGCCACCTCCGATTGACCTTCTCCGCAATACTTCCTACTCGCTTTCCATGACACCGGCGGCCAATCTCCCCCTGTGATCCAGAGAATCCAGAGCGCGTTGAACCTCCGTAGGGGAGAGGGACCGATGTTCGCGGTGATGGCCGCGTTCCTCTTCCTCAACACGGCTAACACGACGGTGTTGTCCGCAGCGAAGAACGGTCTCTTCCTCTCGGTCTACGAAGCAGAGTTGATTCCCCACGCGGTGATCGCGGCGGCGCTTCTGACCGCCTTCGTCGCGGTGCTCTTCACGGGCGTGGTCGCGGGAACGCAGCGGAGAGTGCTCGCGACGGGCCTAACCGCGGTGCTGGCACTGTCGGTCATGGCCTCCCGAACGCTGTTCGAAGTAAACCATCGCACGGCGTTCGTCGTCTTTCTTTGGCTGTCCGCGGTACAGGTGCTTCTGCTCATGCACGCGTGGGACTACGCCGGAGGCATGCTCACAGGCCGTCAGGCGAAGCGCCTCCTCCCCCTGATCGGAGTGGGCGCGTCTCTGGGGGCAATCGTCGGGGGAACCGGCGTCGCGCCGGCCGCACTTCGACTCGGGACGTCCAACCTCCTTTGGATCTCGGTCGGCCTCATCTTGGCCGCCCTTCCGCTTCTGTGGATGGTGGACGAACCCACGAAGGAGATCGAGGAGCCTCGGTCGGAGAAGAGCGCGTGGATCGCGTTCGTGACGCGCTCGGGTCAGGGGCTGCGATCGGTGGGATCGAATTCGCTCCTCCGGCTCCTCGCGCTAGGGCTGATCGCGCTCACCATTACGGGCACCCTCATCGACCTACAGCTCAAGTTCGCGCTCCAGGAAGCGTACCCGAGGGATCGCATCACGGCGATCTACGGCCTGATGTCTGCCGCGGTCGGCGCCGGCACGCTCGTTCTCCAGCTCTGGGCTTCGCGGATGCTCTTCCCGCGATTCGGAGTCTCGTTCGCGGCAACCCTACAAGGAGGCACGCTCGCGCTCGCCGCGGGAGGCGTGGCGGTCTTCGGAGGCCTGGCCATGCTGGTGGTCGCTCAGGCGCTCGACGACATTCTGCAGTTCAGCCTGCAGAAGCCAGTCGAGCAGGTCTCGCTCCTACCCTTCCCGGGCAGGGTCAAGAGCATCGTGTTGGCCACCCTCGGGGGCGTCCTGCGCCCTCTCTCCAAGGCCACCGCCGGCGGCATCGCGCTCGCGCTGGCTGATAAGCAGCACCTCTTACCGCTCGCAACATTGATCACAGCATTGGCCGCCGTCGCCGTCTACACACGGCATCGCGGCCGATACATGCTCGCTCTGGAAGGCGCCCTCGCGCGTCATGCCGTTGACTTCTCGGAACCGATGCACACTCCACTCGTCGTGGACAAGAGCACCCTGACGATCATCGACAGGGCCTTGGCAGACACCGAGCCGACGGTCGTAATTTTTGCCGCCACGATGTTGGACCAGTTACCTGCCGAGGATGCACTCCCGAGACTGGCGACGCTTCTCGGACATGAAGTGCCCGAGGTGAGGGCCGAGGCCGCTTCGGTATTCGGCCGCATCGACGCGCCCCTGGACTTTGCCGCCGGCATGTCGGTCGCCGGGCGTCTCGCGGAAGAAGAGGTACCGTACGTCCTCGCGGCGCTGCTGGAGAGCGTCGGCAAGGTCGGGGGGATCGCGCCGAGGACCCTCGTGCGGTTTCTCGACCACGAGGATCACGACGTGCGCCGAGCCACGTTAGTCACTCTGTCCCGGCTCGGCTGGAACGAAGCGGAATTGCGACTCACGACGATGCTCGCGGGAGACGACTCAGGGGACCGAGTGTTGGCCTGTAATGCAGTGGGAGATCTGGGCCTCACCGGATTCATGGGGGGCGTCTCCGCCGTCATCGAAGACCCCGAAGCGCGCCCGGCGGCGCTGGAGGCGCTGGCCAAGCTCGGACCGATCGCGGTGCCGCTGCTCGCTGCGGTGCTCGAGCGTCGGGAATTGCCCCTGCCACTGCGACGCACGGTCATCACGGCGCTGGCAAGCATCGAGGGAGATCAGGCCCGACAGACGCTCCTGGCGCTGGTCAACGAACCCATGCTGGGCCCAGCCGCGCTTCACTCGCTGGGCCGAATGCGTGCGGCGGGCACCATCCCGCCCGTGGATCCCGAGCAGTTGCGTCTCGTCATGAAGGAGGAGATGCAGAACGCCTTCCTCCTCGCCGCCACGGCGACCGTGATCCGGAGTCGGTCCGAGGGGCCGAGCGACTCCTTCATCGCAGCTGAGCTGCAAGGACTGCAGGAACGTTCGGTGTATCGCGTTCTGAAAGTCCTGGCCCTCTCGTACGACTCTGCCCGAATCAACACGATCTCGGCAGCCCTCATCAGTGACAATCCGGCTCGACGAAGCAATGCCCTTGAACTACTGGAGGGCACGATCTCGGGCCCCAGTTCGATGATGGTGATGCCCTTCATGGACATCGTCACAGACGGCATGCCGCTCCATCGGGTCATCGAGTTCTTGCCCGATGCGAAGACGGTACAGAAGAATCCAGGCGAGGCCCTCCTCGCGCTGGTGGATTGGTGGCCTCGCGCCCTCGCGCTGCACTATATGGAACGCGACGATGAGATCACGACCCCAGGACGTTCGAAAGACGACGAATTCGAGGATGAAGATATGATGCCACTTATCGAGAAGGTCATGATCTTGAAGGGCTCCGAGTTCTTCAAGAATTTCCCCGGAGGTGACCTCGCCGGCATCGCTGCCCTCGCGGGCGTCGAGCACGTTCAGAAGGGTGAAGTCGTCTTCGAACAAGGAGATGAGGGGGACGCGTTCTACATGGTGGTCTCTGGCTCCATCCTCATCTCCCGGGGCGCCACAAGCCTCGCGACGCTAGGCCCGCGAGAAGGCTTCGGTGAGATGGCGATCCTGGACAAGGAGTCTCGATCGGCCAGCGCCACCGCCGTGGAAGACACGACGTTGCTGTCGTTGGATCGTGACTCGTTCGACCGGGTGGTCGAGCAGAACCCCGTCGTCGCACGTGGAGTGTACCGAGTGCTGACCGAGCGCCTGCGGAACACGCTGGCGCAGGTCGCAGCGGGATAACACGCGGAGGGGGTTCAGCCGACCGAGCAGGCCGAGCGGCCCGTACTAGAGCCTGCCCCGGATCCAGCTGAGAACGACTTGTACGATTCTCTTCAGAATTGTGATCATGCTGTTTCCTACGGCTTCGTCGCAGTCGGGGTTTCTAGAGCGTCATCTTTCGTAGGCGAAGGCTATTGAGCACGACGGTCACGGAGCTGAGCGCCATCGCCACGGCCGCCAGGATGGGATGGAGTTGGCGCAGCATCATCGGAAGGAATGTCAGCGAATAGAGTGCGCCGGCCGCCACGGGAATCAGGACGATGTTGTAGAAGAAGGCCCAAAAGAGGTTCTGCTCGATCGTCGTCATGGTACGTCGGCTCAGCGCGAGCGCCTCGGGAACGGACCTGAGGTCACCCCGCATGAGCACTACGTCCGCGGTTTCCAAGGCTACGTCGGTACCCGTCCCGATCGCGATGCCGACGTCCGCCTGCGCGAGAGCCGGCGCATCGTTGATGCCATCGCCGACCATCGCGACGGTGGCCCCTGATCCTACTTGGAGTTCGCGGATCACATCGGCCTTCTGACCTGGCAGCACACCGGCCCGTATCTCCTCGATGCCCACCTGCGCGGCGATACTCTTCGCCACGCGCTCGTTGTCGCCGGTCAGCATGACCACGCGAAGTCCCACGCGGCGAAGCGCGGACACCGCGGCGGCTGACCCCTCCTTCACCTCGTCCGCCACGCCGAACAAGCCGATCACCGCCCCGTCCACAGCGACCCAGATTGCAGTACGGGCTTCTCCCTCGATGCGATCCGCGTCAGACTCGCGCGACGCGACATCGACGTCCGCCGACGCCATGAGCGCCGACGTGCCGACAAGGACCCTGCGGCCCTCGATGATGGCGTCCACGCCACGACCGGGAATCGCCTCGAACTCGGCCGGCTCAGGGAGCGAGAGACCTCGTGCTCGCGCGGCCGTTACTACCGCCTGAGCAAGGGGGTGTTCACTGCGGACCTCGGCCCCGGCAGCCATTCGAAGCATGTCGTCCTCTTCGCCACTGAACACCACGATGTCGAGGACCGCGGGCTCACCCTTCGTCAGTGTCCCCGTCTTGTCGATCGCGATCACTTCGAGGCCGCGCATCCTCTCGAGCGCCTCGGAGGACCGGAAGAGGATCCCCATTCGTGCCCCGCGCCCCGTGCCCGCCATGACGGCCGTCGGAGTCGCCAGACCGAGGGCACACGGGCACGCGATGACGAGGACGGCAACGAGCCGAATGAGCGCTGGCGCTACACCGGCGCCTACGATCAGCCACCACACGAGAAACGTCGCGATCGCGAGGACGACCACTACCGGGACGAACACAGAGGCCACTCGATCGGCGAGTCGTTGAATGGGTGCTTTACTGCCTTGGGCCTCCCGAACCATCCGCACGACGTGCGCGAGCGCCGTGTCGGCCCCCACGTGCGTCGCCCTCATGCGGAACGCTCCCGTCTTGTTGACGGTGGCGCCGACGACGGTATCCCCTTCCTTCTTTTCCGATGGCAGGCTCTCCCCCGTCAGCATGCTCTCGTCGACGGCGGAGCGGCCATCCATGATGATGCCGTCGACCGGCACCCGATCACCGGGCCGAACGAGGAGGACATCGCCGACCGTGACCCGCTCGATCGGTACCTCGACCTCTTCCCCGTCCCGGATCACTCGCGCGGTTGCCGGGCGGAGCCCCAACAGCTCCTTGATCGCCGTCCCCGTCTCACCCTTCCCACGGACCTCGAGGAGTTTGCCCAGCTTGATGAGCGTGATGATCAGGGCAGCGGTCTCGAAATACACGTGCTCACCGGCGGCAACGCTGCCCAGCGACAACGCTGCCGCCGTCACCACCGAATATCCGTACGCGACCGAAGATCCCAAGGCCACAAGCACGTCCATGTTGGCCGCGCCGTTTCGGAGGGCCTTCCACCCGCCGGTGTAGTAGTCCCATCCGACGTAGAACTGGACGGGCGTCGCGAGGCCGAACATGAGCCAGTTCACCCACGGCGCATGGGCCCACATCCCGAGGAGTCCGAAGTCTCTCGCCATGCTCAACGCGAAGAGGGGTCCCGCGAACGCGACTCCCGTCCAGAACATCCGAGCCTGCTTCGCCGCCTCAGCCTCCCGGGCGATCGTCTCAGCCTGTTCGACGTCCCCCCCTTCTGCCACGACCACTCCGTACCCTGCGCGCTCCACGGCCACCGCCATCCTCTCGATGTCGACGACTTCTGGGTCGAAGCGTACGAACGCACGTTCCGACGCATAGTTCACCGTAACCTCTTCGACACCCTCGGTCTTTCGAAGCGTGCGCTCGACCGTGGCGACACAGTTAGCACACGTCATGCCCGTAATGGGCAGGACCGCTTCCGCCGATCCCGTAGAGGTCACCATCGGCATGACTCCAGCCTACTCAGCCGGTGGATAGTTGATCTCACGCATCAACGTCTCGATCACGACCCAGTCGGTGGTCTCTGGATCCCAGGAAACCGTCACGTTCCGGTTCTGCTGCTCGGCCTTCACCGTAGTCACTCCGTCGAGATCGCCGACCTCACGCTCGATGGTGCCGACACAGTGTCCACAACTGATCGCAGGTACGTTCACAGTCTTCGTCATCATGCTCTCTCTCCTCAGACCTTCGCGGTCGCTTCGAATACGTCCATCAATTCACCGAGTACTCTCTCTCTGGCAGCGGCGTCCGGGCCCCGCATCGCGTCGGTGACACACGAGTGCAGGTGGTCGTCGAGGACCAGGCTGCTGACTTTCTTCAGCGCTCTCTGAATTGCCACGATCTGATTGACGACGTCAATGCAGTAGACGCCCTCCTCCACCATGCGCTGGACGCCACGAACGTGGCCTTCGACGCTCTTGAGTCGCCGCACGACATCGTCCGTGCCCTGGTGGCCCATCGTGGTTCTCCTGTTGTCACTCCCTACCCCCCTGGGGGGGGTTCTCGTATAGAAACCTGACGACGCGGTGGCCCCGGGTCAACACCCGACGCGGCCGAGGCGCCGCCACGTTCCCGACCTTGTGACGGCCGCCGCATCCGCGCACCTTCCGACCTGGCACATACCCACCGACTCCGAGCATGCGGTAATGTCCATCAAGTCCTCCATAAAGACGGTCATGACCCTGGGTCAGGGTGTGGTCGCGGGCATGCCGGAAGCCACGGCGGACGCCGATCCCATCGATCTCTTCCGTAGCTGGTTCGAAGCGGCACGCGAGTCGGGCATCCTCCTTCCCGAGTCGACCGCGCTCGCGACGGCGACCGCGGAGGGGGTCCCCTCGGTACGGATGGTGCTCCTCAAGGACGTGGACGCGCACGGCTTCGTTTTTTTCACCAACTACGGGAGTCGCAAAGCCGGTGAGCTTGAGGCCAACCCGAACGCGGCGCTTTGTTTCCATTGGGCGGTTCATCAGCGTCAGGTGCGGGTGACCGGGACGGTTACCCGGGTCGGCGACGAAGAGAGCTCTGAGTACTTCTCGACACGTCCGCGAGGAAGTCGCCTGGGTGCCTGGGCCTCGAAGCAGAGTCAGCCGCTTTCCGAGCGTCGGGAGTTGGAGGCGCGCCTCGAGGAGATCGACGAGCGTTTCGCTCACGACGAGATCCCGCTGCCTCCGTTCTGGGGCGGATACCGAATCGCCCCGACGACCATCGAGTTCTGGCAGGGGCGTGCGGACCGCCTCCACGATCGGCTCGTCTTCACGAAGACCGGCTCCGGCTGGGCGACGCACAAGCTGTACCCCTAACAAGGAGGAGCATTGGCGGGGACCCCATTCTTCACGAAGTCGACTTTCCGCTTTCTCGAGGACCTGAAGGCCAACAACGACCGAAGCTGGTTCGCCGCCAACAAGTCCCGGTACGAGGACGATCTGAAGACCCCGGCGTTGCGGTTGATCGAGGACTTCGGGAAGGAACTGAATTCGTTGAGTCCCCATTTCATGGCGACGCCTCGGTCCCTCTTTCGGATCCATCGCGACACGCGCTTCTCGAAGGACAAGACTCCGTACAAGACGTCGGCAGGGATCCACTTCCGACACGAACAATCGGAGGATGCCCACGCCCCCGGGTTCTACCTGCACATCGCTCCCGGTGAGGTCTTCGTCGCGCTCGGCATCTGGCACCCCGACGCGCAGGCACTGCGGCACATCCGAGAGCACATCGCGGAAGACCCCACGTCGTGGAAACGCACCTCACGGGCCAAGAAATTCACCGAAGCGTTCGCCCTCGAGGGTGAGAGCCTCAAGCGACCACCGAAAGGCTTCGATCCGGAGCATCCGATGATCGACGACCTCAAGCGCAAGGACTTCATCGGAGTCAAAAGGGTGAGCGAGAAGTTCGCGACGAGCCCCTCACTCCCCGCCGACCTGGCCAAGACCTACCGGGCGGGACTGCCCTTTATGCGCTTCCTCTGTGATTCGCTGTCCGTGCCCTTCTGACCTCGAACCCCGCCCCATGACCCTCGGCCTTCAAGCCGCGCTGGCCCTGTTTCCGATCGCCCTCGGTGGGGTGCTGCTCGTCGGATTCCGGGTCCCCGCCAAACACGCGATGCCAGCCGCGTATCTCGCTGCTGTTCTCGTCGCGATGGCGGCGTGGCAGATGACGCTTTCGCGGGTCGCCGCAGCGTCGATCCAGGGACTCTTCCTGACGTTCGACCTGCTCTTCATCATCTTCGGAGCGATCCTACTCCTCCACACGCTCGAGCGGTCGGGTGGCGTAGCCGCCATCCGACGCTCCTTCAACGGCATCAGTGACGATCGCAGGGTGCAGGTCGTCATCGTGGCCTGGCTGTTCGGTTCGTTCATCGAAGGCGCGGCCGGCTTCGGTACACCGGCCGCCGTGGCGGCTCCACTCTTGGTCGCATTGGGTTTCCCGGCGGCCGCGGCCGTGATGTTGGGCATGATGATCCAGAGCACCGCAGTGACCTTCGGCGCCGTCGGGACACCCGTGCTCGTGGGCGTTCAGGGCGGACTGGGTGGCGATGCCTTTGCCCTCGCTCTGGCGTCGGCCGACCTCAGCATGCTCGACTACTTGAAGGCGGTGACCGCCAAGGTCGTGCTCCTCCATGCCGTTGCCGGAGTCCTCATGCCGACGTGGATGATCGTCATGCTGACCCGCTTCTTCGGGGCGAACCGATCGTGGACCGAAGGGCTCTCGATCCTCCCGTTCGCGCTCTTCGGTGGGCTCGCGTTCACCGTGCCCTACGTCCTCTTCGGAACCTTCCTCGGGCCCGAGTTCCCATCGCTGCTGGGAGCGCCCATCGGACTGGCGATCGTAGTCACCGTGGCGCGCCGGGGTTGGCTGATCCCCAAGGACCGATGGGAGTTTCCACCGCGCGAGTCGTGGAACTCGGAGTGGGTGAGCGGACTCGAGGACAAGCTCTCCGACGTGCCTGAGGGCAAGGGCATCTCAACCCTGTCGGCGTGGGCTCCCTACGCGCTTCTCGGCGGAATACTCGTGCTCACGCGCCTGCCGTCACTTCCCGTCGGCCGCTGGCTGAGGACGGTCGACTTCGTCTGGGCCGACATCCTCGGCTCCGGGATCACCGCGACGACCACCCCCCTGTATTTGCCGGGCTTCGTGTTACTCGTCGTCGTGCTCATCACCGCGCTCCTGCACCGGATGGATGGCCGCGCTCTGGGCGAGGCCATGCGTTCGTCCACACAGGTCCTCGCTGGCGCGGGGATCGTGCTGGTCTTCACCGTGCCCATGGTACGGGTCTACATCAATTCCGACGTGAATGGAGCGGCTCTACTGTCGATGCCACTCGCGATGGCAGAGTGGGTCGCGGGTAACGTGGGCGCGGTATGGCCGTTCTTCGCACCGATGACCGGAGCGCTCGGGGCCTTCATCGCAGGCTCGAACACGGTCAGCAACCTGATGTTCGCGGCGTTTCAGTACGGCGTCGCCGAGCGCCTGGCCATGTCCACCGTCATGATCGTCGCCCTCCAGGCGGTCGGTGCCGCTGCCGGGAACATGATCGCCATTCACAACGTCGTGGCCGCTTCCGCGACGGTCGGACTGTTGGGCAAGGAAGGCTCGACGCTTCGGATGACGATCCTGCCGACGATCTACTACCTGCTGGTGATCGGAACCCTTGGCATGATCGCGGTGCATCTGCTCGGAGTGACCGACCCCCTCATGGTTCCGTAGGGACCGACGGATCGGCCAGCCCGGACACGTCAAGAAGGATTTCAGCGACCCGCGAGGCACCCCCCATCGAATGGGGCCGTCGGGGTTTGGCCAGGAGTTCCGGGATCCGATCCACCCAGTAGCCTGATGCGAACGCGTCGCCTTCGATCAGGAAGCCACTCATCTCGTCCGCGGCGAACCGTTCCAGCGGTGGCATTTCACGGAAGTCGCGCCGCGTGACGTGCCCAAAGGGGAGCCCCTCGCGCCAGACCTCCGCCACGGTGCCATACCCGAGTTTGGCGACGACCGCATCCGCGGCACGGAGCACGTCGGGCATGAAGAGCGGTGTCGTATTGTCGAACATGAGCAGGTTGCCGTCGATGCTGGTGGCCGGCATTCCGGTTACGACAAAGGTCGTATCGCGAACGTCGCGGAGCCGGTCCAGGAACGGGAACTCCTCTCCGTATCCACCCATGGTGAGAACGACGACCGGCCCGTCGCCTTCGACTCCGAGAGCGCGTCTCGCATCAGCGCGTTCGAGTCGAGGCTCGCGACTGATGGGATCCACGAGTTCGAGGCCGGACTGCCGATGGCACACGGGTCGCGCCTGGACGTGGACCGTCGCTCGCTCAGACCAGCGATCGAGTTCGACCCCGATCGCCTCGAGTTCGGGCCGATCGGAGATGTACGGTTCATACAGCCAGGGCCAGCTGAAATTCTCGACGAGCACGGAGGGCAGCCCTGCCTTCTCCGCTACGGCGATACCCAGCGGCGCGATGTCGCAGAGCACGCCGACACATCCCGCCGATCGGACCCGATCGGCCAGCTCGTCGATCAGCCCCTCGTCGAGCGGTACGTGGTCCAGCAGCGCCGCGATCGTGGCCGGAAGATCGACCTCGAGCGCCGAGTGCTGACGGAAGCCGACGTCGACCACGGCTTCGTGGTACCGGAAGATCCTCGCGATCGACTCGTCGAAAAACCACCGGGGCGCCGTGGTGAACAGGTCGAAGTGAACTCCGCCCTGCCGATGGGCCGCGGCCATGACCGCGGAGCAGCGGGCGGCGTGTCCGAAGCCGTGCGGCGATACGAACGAGGCCAGGCGCGCCGGGTCGACCGGATCGCTCACGCCTGCAACGCGGCGACGATCCCATCGGCAGCAGCGCGGATACACGCTTCGCCGATCTGCTCGGTGGCTCCTCGGGCATCTCCGAGAATCCCGTTCGGGGTCACCGACCGGAAACCCTCACCGAAGATTCGATCCATGAGTTCCTGGTCGAACGTTTTGACATACCCCTCCTCGGCGCGCTCCCGTCGCACGAGGTCCGGCCGGATGCAGAGCATTTCCGAGGTCTCGGCGATGTCCGCGTGCCCACCGACCCGAGCCACGAGATCGGGCTCGTGCCCTCCCACACCGGCCTGCCAGAAGTCCATGAAGCCGAGGAGGTCGGTGTATGCGTCGACTCGACAGTCCGGAGCCACGGCGGCCCGCAGGCCTTCGAGCATACCGGCGAGCGGCCCGAAGTTTCCGCCGTGCGAAGGCACGAAACAGATTCGCTTGAACCCGTGGCGCGCGAGGCTCACGGCATAGTCCAAACAGATCGCCTCGAGCGTTTCTCGTCGAAGGGAGAGCGTGCCCGGGAAGCCCATGTGGTGTTCCGAACAACCCACCCGGATCGTCGGCGCCACCAAGGCGTCACCAAGGCGGGTCGCAACTTCCACGGCCAACCGGTCGCCCCGTGCCGCATCCACGAGAAGCGGCAGATGAGGGCCATGCTGCTCGATCGCACCGACAGCCACGACCACCGTCGTGCGCCCCGCCCCGATCGCCTGGGCCACTTCGGGCCAGGTCATTTCTTCGAGTAGCAACCCGTCGCTCATACGCGCCTCAGCGAAATCTCGTGCCCCGGTTCACCGGTGGTGAGGTGGGCGACCCCGTGGCGAAGTGTAGCCGTCGCGCCGCGAGCCGTGAACGTCTGCGTGAACGTCTGCTTGAGAGTATGCGCTCGGGGCCTCCGGTTGAGTGCCCCCGCCCTTGCAAAAGGAGTCTCCGTGCGTCCTATCGTCATTCTTCTCGCCCTCTTGGCTGGCTGTACGCTGGAGTCCACAGAATCTCCGGTCCTGGACTCCTCGTTGCCGGAAAAGACGGTGATCGCTCCGGAAAACTACAGGCCGTCCCCCGCCCCTCTGTCGCCCGCGATCCTCGTCGGTAACACGCTGTACTTGTCGGGCGCCACGGGCGGAGACCCCGAAACCGGCTCGCTCGTCACGGGGGGGTTCGAAGCGGAATTCCACCAGATCATGAGCAACTATCAGCGCGTGCTGTCCGCAGCCGGGATGGAGCTCTCGGACGTGGTCCAGGTCGTCGTCTACCTCGCAGACATGAACGATTACCAACGTCTCAATCAGATGTATCGAGAGTATTTCACCACCGAACCGCTCCCGGTACGGGCCGCGCTGGCCGTTAAGGATCTCGCCCGCGGCGCTCGAATCGAACTGATGATGACCGCGGTCCGAACCCGGTAGCCGGAAGTCCGTCGGCCTTCTAGCTTCGCCCACCACGGCCGGAAGCTCGGGAACAAGGGGAGTCAGAGATGGCGGGTCCAAACATGCGCGGTCAAATGATGGAGATGCCGCTGCTCATCTCTTCTCTCATCGAACACGCGGGCCGCGTGCACCCGAATCGTGAAGTCGTCACGAGAACGGTCGAAGGCCCGATCCACCGTTCGAACTGGGGAGAGGTTCGACGGCGATCGAAGTCGCTGGCCAGCAAGCTCGAGGACGGTGGCATCGCGAGGGGCGATCGCATCGCTACACTCGCGTGGAATACCCACCGACACCTCGAGGTCTACTACGGCGTGGCTGGTTTGGGCGCGGTGTGCCACACCCTGAATCCGCGGCTTCATCCTTCTGAACTCGTCTACATCATCAATCACGCCGAGGACCGAGTTCTTTTTCTCGACCTGACCTTCGTCCCACTTGCCGAAGCGATTGCGGACAAGTTGCCGACGATCGAGCGGTATGTGATCCTCACCGATTCGGACCATATGCCGGAGACGTCGCTGCGGAATGCCGTCGCGTACGAAGATTTCATCGCGGGCGGCGACGAGGATTTCTTGTGGCCCCAACTGGACGAGACCACCGCCGCGTCGCTGTGTTACACCTCAGGCACCACGGGCAACCCGAAGGGAGTGCTCTACCACCACCGATCGACGGTGCTGCACGCGTGGGCCATCTGCATGCATGACGTGTTCGACCTCCACGCCGCTGCAGTCTGTCTTCCCATCGTCCCCATGTTTCATGCCTGCGCATGGGGCATCCCCTACGCGGCTGCCGCGTCTGGCACCAAGCTGGTCATGCCCGGCCCACGCCTGGATCCCGTGGGTGTTACCGAACTCCTCGAGTCGGAGGCCGCGACCCACTCGGCAGCTGTCCCGTCCGTTTTTCTGGGCCTCGTAGAGCATTGGCGTGCCCATGGGAACAAGCCAGCCCCCCTCGGCGTCGTGCTCATGGGGGGCTCCGCTCCTCCGCGGTCATTGATCGCTGCACTCGAAGGTGAGTTCGGAGTCGATTTCCGACACGCCTGGGGGCTCACGGAGACGAGTCCGTTGGGAACGGTGAATACGCTCAGCCCCGAACACCGCCGACTCCCGGTGGACGAACGAACCGCCTTCCAGACCAAGCAGGGTCAGCCGAGCTTCGGCATCGAACTGCGCATCGTCGGGGAGGACGGCACGGTGCTTCCCCACGACGGGGTGGCGATCGGTGAACTCCAGGCTCGGGGCGCGTGGGTCATCGACGGATACTATCGAAGCGAGGAACGGAAGCTCACGGCCGACGGATGGTTCCCGACGGGTGACGTGGCGACCATCGATCCTCATTTCTACGTGCAGATCACCGACCGTACCAAGGACCTGATCAAGTCCGGGGGTGAGTGGATCAGTTCGATCGATGTCGAAAACGCAGCGATGGGTCACGCCGACATCGCCATGGCCGCGGTCATCGGTATTCCGGACGCGAAATGGGGTGAGCGCCCTCTCTTGATCGCCGTCGCGAAGCCAGATCGGACGCCATCCCGCGAGAGTATCCTCGAGTATCTCGCGGGAACGTTGGCAAAATGGCAGCTTCCCGACGACGTGGTGTTCGTCGACGCCCTTCCCATGGGGGGGACCGGGAAGGTGCAGAAAACCAAGCTCCGAGAGCAGCACGCCTCGGGCTGATTCTGGCGCTCGGGGTCACGGCGCGGCCCCCACCGAGGTCGGCGGTCCTACCCTCGTTCCGACACCGGCGAGCCCCGCCACCCGGAACGATAGGCCGGCATCCTCTGCGAACCGAAGGGCCTTCGTCTGCACCACACCGTTCCCGACGCGGTCCACCTCCGCCCAGGTGGCCTCGGCAAGAGCCGTACGCGCCGCACCGTCTCCCTTCGGATCCTCCAGAAAGACTCCGTCCACATCTTTCACAAGTCGGACCTCCTCCGCTCCCAATCGCTCCGCCAGAAACAGTGCGGTCAGGTCTGACCCACCCCGCCCCAGGAGTGATGGATGTCCCGACTCGTCGGCACCGACGAAACCCGGCACCACGGTCACGTCGTGAGCACGCAAACAAGACGCCAGCCTGGCCAGATCCACGTCGATGGGCTCAGCGTCGTGGAGCGGCCCCACCGTACGTAGCCCGAGTTCCTCGGCGGTGAGGACGTGCGCGTTGAGGCCGGCCTGAACCAGCGCGATGCCGAGCAATGCCACCGACGCGTCCTCGCCCGTTCGGAGCAGTACCGACAGGAGCCGCTGCGCCGGCCTCGGCGCGAGCGTATGTGCATCCTCCCATAGTCGGTCGGTCGTGCCCTTCATCGCAGAGACGACCGTGAGCACCCTCCGCCCCAACGCGACCTCACGGGCCACCTCGGTCACCACCTGCTGGAACCCGTCCCGGCCCGACAAGAGCGATGACCCGAACTTCAGAACCGTGACGGGGCCGAGCCGTACCGCACCACCATCGATCAGCACGGTACACATAGACGCTCCTCCACCACGTCGAGGGCAGCGTGGACGTCGTCTACCAGGTCACCCGCGTGTTCGATGCCGACCGAAAGACGGAGAAGCCCTTCGCCGATCCCCGCGATACGGCGAGCCTCATCATCCATGGAGGCGTGGGTCATCGTCGCGGGGTGCGCGACCAAGCTCTCCACTCCACCGAGCGACTCGGCTAGGGTGAAGTACTGCAGCGTACTCAGAAACGCATCGACCGCCGGGCGTCCCCCGTGGAGATCGAAGCTCACGAGGCTCCCCCATCCAGTCTGCTGTCGTGTGGCGATATCGTGGCCCGGATGGCCGAGGAGCGAGGGATGATGAACGGCCGCCACGGCTACGTGTCCGCCGAGCACATCGACAATGGCGAGCGCGTTCTGTTCATGGATCGCCGTTCGAGCGTGAAGCGTGCGCAGCCCCCGAAGCGTCAGATAGGCGTCGAACGGAGACCCGGAGACCCCGATGCAGTTCGTCCACCACGCAAGTTCCTCACCCAACGCCGCGTCCCTGCTCACCACCGCACCCCCAACGACGTCGGAGTGTCCGTTGATGAACTTTGTCGTCGAGTGCACGACCAGATCGATCCCCCATTCGAGCGGACGCTGATTCGCCGGTGACAGGAAGGTGTTGTCTGCGACCGTCAGCGCACCGACTTCTCGGGCGACATCGACCCACCTCGCCAGGTCGACGATGCGAAGCAGCGGATTACTCGGCGTTTCGAGCCAGATGATCCGAGGCCGGCACGCACGGGCCAGCTCCACAGCAGCGTCCGTGGACTGATCCACGAAATGGACGTCGAAGCCGATCCGTCGGCTCTCCGCCGTGAAGAGTCGGTGACACCCGCCGTAGCAGTCGTGCGGGGCCAAGAGGACGTCGCCGGGCCGCAACAGTTGGGTGATTACGGTGACTGCGGCCATTCCCGACGCGGTGATGACGCAGGAAGACCCCCCTTCTGCGTCGGCGACCGCCTCCTGCAGGTGATCGCGGGTCGGGTTGCCGCTTCGCGTGTAGTCGTACCGACCGCACGAACCCGGAGCATCGAATACGAAATTTGCGGACAGGTGAAGTGGGGGGACGACCGCTCGATGGCTCGTATCGGTGCCGATGGCTGCCCGCACGGAACGTGTGGCGGCATGGTTCCCCGCTTCCTTCGCCCGCGGGCTCATCGAGCCACCTCCTCGGCGAGAGCCGAACGTATGACGTCAGAGACGGCATCGACCTCCTTCAAGAACGCATCGTGCCCGAACGGCGACGTCAGTTCGACGTGACGCGTCACTCCGGGAGCCGCGTGGGCCAGTTCTTCGACGAGCCAGGGCGGTACCAGTGAGTCGGAGTCGAAGGACACCAGCGTCGTGGGAGACGTGACTTCGGCAGGATTCACAGCGTGGATATCGATCGATTCCGATAGCCGAAGAAACGCATTCGCTTCGAATCGCCGAGCGAATTCGGTGCCCCGTGCCTCGAGGTAGGACTCGACCGGGAACCGGGCGATCCCTGCTACGACGTCGGGAGCGACGGAGAAACGAGCATCGAACTCGATCGGGCTTCGATAGGTGGCCATGGCGAGGGAGCGAGCCAGCACGAGTCCCGTGTCCGGGCGACCGAGTTCGTTGGCGAAGCGCACCGTATTCCGCTGAATCGAACGCAACGCGGTCGCCATCGCTGTGTGCGATGTGCCGCGCACAATGCGACGACCTGCTCGACGCGACCTGGAAAGAGCGTAGCGAACGCGAGCGAGACCATGCCACCGTAGGACGAACCGACGAGCGTTACCCTTTGGATGTCGAGTTGGTCGAGGACGGCTGCGAGCACACGCGCCTGGTCCTGCGTGGAAATGGGATGACCCAGCTCGGCGCGGCTGTCGGGGCCACCCACATAGTCCACGCCGATCAAGCGATACCGATGCGGATCCAGCGCGCGGAGGGGTTCGACCACGCCGGGCCACCAGCCCGGCTCGGTCGAGAGCGCCGTCGGGGCGATGTGCCGCCCCGCGGAGATGCCACCGAGGACGACGACGGGTGCTGCGTGGGTCGGGCCGTGGATTTCGTATCCCACGGAAGCCGTGGTCCGTCCGCCGAACGTCGCGTCGAACGACGCCAGGACTCGGCCGGTCCGACCGGGAGACGAGCCAGTGCAGCAGTAGGCTTCGACGTGCGACGGGGAGTCCGTCGCGGCAAGGGGTTGGGCGTTCATCGCTGATTCTCCTGTCGTGGTCTCTCATCGGACCCCGGAGAATCGATCGCCCAGCGACTCAGCTACCGCGCGTGGAGCACGGTGGGCGACTCATCTCCCGATGTGCGATCGCTCGCACACCGCAGGAGTTGGCACCTTGAAGCACAGCTACGTGCGACAGGTTGCCCCGGCGTCAAAGGGCCTATCCCTCAACCGGTCTCGATGAGTTTGTTGCAGCGAGAACCCTATCGCGCCCGATACCGCAGGTCAACGGACGCGTCTCGGATACCGTCGTGCAGGAAGCACCTGTACATTATCGGGACGGCTGAGACCACCCGACCACGAGAAAGCACCCTTGAGCAAGGACTGCCCCATTGATCACGACGGCGCCGAGCGAGCCATGGAGGCCGTTCCGGGCCCGATCCGGCGCGGGGTGTATTTCTCCATTGGTGCGGTCAGCGTGACGCTGGGTGTCATCGGGATCTTCGTTCCGGTGTGGCCCACGACGTGTTTCCTGCTACTGGCCGGCTGGTGTTTCGCGCGCAGTTCCCGACGCGCGGAACGGTGGCTCCACGAAAACCGGCTGTTCGGACGATACCTCCGCGAGTATCGCGAAGAGGGGATCATCTCGTCGCGGGTTCGCAAGACCTCGGTTGCGACGCTGTGGCTCTTTATTGGTATCTCAGCGTTCCTCCTCGCCGGTCGCCTCTGGGTCGTGGCGCTGCTGCTTCTCGTGGCAGGTGCGGTCACGCTGCACCTCTATTCCCTCCCGACCCAAGCGCGCGTCCAACCGACGGACTGATGGGGCAGTGCCAGGTCGGGTAACGCCGGGGATTGCTTGCGGTCTCCGAGCGGCTTCTGTTCCAGCGTTCTGCGTGGCGCCGGCCACGTGTGCCCACCTGCTTTGGACGTGATGATGAGGAAGTCCGTAGCCCCGATCGTGTCCGCGCTCCTAATGCTCTTGGTCGCAGGCTGCAGCGGCGCACCCGCCGGACCCAACGCTCCGTCTCCGGCGCGAGACCAGGCTCGTCCGGCGCCGAGAGGTGGCGACTCTCCCGAGCGGAGCTACGCGGAGATCGTCGATTCCACGGCGGCCTCGGACGAGGGCCTCTTCATCGTCCACAAGAACGACGACGACTATTTCTTCGAGGTGCCGGACTCCCTCCTCCGACGCGACATGCTGCTGATCAGTCGAGTGTCCGGGGTCCAGGCAGGAATGGGCGGCTTTCTTCCGGCAGGCGCGGCCGTGAACCGTCAAATGGTTCGATTCGAGCGCACGGGCGACCGCATCCTGCTTCGCAAGTATTCGGGCGAGGCCGTCGCGGACGATTCCCTCGCGATCTCACAGTCGGTGCGGTCGAACTACCTGGCGCCGATTCTCGCATCCTTCGATATCGAGGCGCGGGGCCCCTCCGATACCAGTTCCCTCATCGACGTAACCGACTTCTATCAGGGGGACACGCCGTCGATCTCCGGGTTGAGACCCGCCCAGCGACGGGAGTATCAGGTTCGCCGTTTGGACGCCCCTCGGAGCTTCATCGGAAGCGTCCGTAGCTACCCGCTCAACGTCAACGTCCGCCACACGCTGACGTACGACGCCGGGGCACCCCCATCGGATGAGCAAGCGAACACGATCTCCATGGAGATGAACCAGTCGCTGGTCCTACTCCCCAAGGAGCCCATGCGCGCGCGCCACGCCGACGATCGGGTCGGCTACTTCTCGATCGATCGGATCAACTACGGGCTGGACGAACAGATGGCCGAGACCGAGACGTTCATCCGCCGCTGGCGCCTCGAGCCGTCCGACCCGACCGCGTATGCGCGCGGAGAACTCGTCGAGCCGGTGACACCGATTACATGGTACATCGATCCCGCGACTCCGGAGCGGTGGCGCGGCGCCGTCCGGCGCGGGGTCGAGAATTGGAACTCGGCGTTCGAGGCCGCAGGCTTCCGGAACGCCGTGCGTGCCCTCGATCCGCCCTCGAGGGCCGAAGACCCGGACTGGGATCCCGAAGACGTGCGCTATTCGGTAGTGCGGTGGTCCGCCAGCATGACACGAAACGCTCAGGGACCCAGCACGTCGGATCCACGCACCGGTGAGATCATCGAGAGCGACATCGTCTGGTACCACAACCACATGCGCTCCTATCGCAATTGGATGATGGTGCAGACGGGCGCGGCGAACCCCGGTGCGCGAAGCCTTCCCATCGACAACGCGTTGATGGAGGAGGCCATGGAGCAAGTCATCACACACGAGATCGGACACGCGATCGGTCTCCCGCACAACATGGTCGCATCGTCATCGTTCCCGGTCGATTCTCTGCGCTCGCAGTCCTTCGCCAGCCGCATGGGCGTCGCACCCACGATCATGGACTACGCGCGCCAGAACTACATCGCACAGCCGGAGGACGGGCTGAGGCCCGAGGACTTCCTTCGGAGGATCGGGCCGTACGACGACTTCTCGGTCAGCTGGGGATACCGGGTCATCCCCGACGCAGCGAGCCCGGACGAAGAACTCGCGACGCTGGACCGCTGGATCGAGGAAAGGGCCGGTGACCGCATGTACAAGTTCCTCCCGCAGGGGGGACTCGGAGTCACGGACCCGCGGGCTCAAACCGAAGACATGGGAGACGATCCGGTCCGTGCGAGCGACTTCGGCATGGCGAACCTCAAGCGCATCGTCCCGAACCTGGTGGCGTGGACGACCAGCCCAGGTGAGGACTACGCCGATCTGGAGGAGATCTACGGCGAGGCTCTAGGCCAGTGGAATCGATACGTCGGGCACGTGCTCACGGTCGTTGGCGGCGTCTACGTCGACCTGAAGACCTCCGACCAGGAAGGCGTGGTCTACGATGTGGTGCCCCGCGATCGCCAGAAGACGGCCATGGGCTGGCTGGCTCGCGAGGTATTCGAAGCCCCGGTATGGCTCAACGATCCGGATATTCTGAGTCGGATCGGCCCAACAACCGGCGGGCTTCGCGCGCTTCAAGGGCGTCAGGCCGGTGTCCTCAACCGGCTGCTCGACCCTCGTCGCATGGACGTTCTCTCCGAGATGGAGGCGACCCAGCCGGCGGGGGCCTACCCCCTGATCGAATTCCTCGACGACGTGCGAGGGGCGGTGTGGGGTGAACTTTCTTCTGCGTCGGCAATCAACGGGTACCGCCGCGCCCTGCAGCGCGCCTACGTCGATCGCATGGCAACGCTCATGACGGAGCAGCCTGCCGGCAACAACTTCCAGGGCCCCGCTCCGAACATGTCGCGTTCGGACGTTCGACCGCTGATCCGGGCCCAGCTCGTGGGACTCCGGACCGAGATCGAGGCCGCGAGTCGCCGGGTCAGTCACCGCGTGACCGAAGCCCACCTCGAAGATCTCCTCACTCGCATCGACGCCGTGCTCGACGCACAGGAGGGGTAGATCCAACCGGCCGTACGGAAGGGTCCAACCGCCGCGCCCCCGGGCCCGAAGCGCTTTTCGGGGTCCTGGCCCTTTTTTCTCCTGGGATTGGCCCTGTTCGGAATCGGGGTCGCGGCCTGGAGACCGATCCCCGCAGGGGTGTGGCACGACGACGGCGTGTACATGCTGGTGGGCAAAGCGCTGGCCGGGGGCCACGGGCTCGTGTACGACGGCGTGGTGGGCACGCCTCCCGCGGTAAAATTTCCTCCGCTGTACCCGGCGCTGTTAGCACTTCTCTGGATCCTGTTCGGGACGATCGGAAGTGTCACGATGGCCGCGACCGTGCTGAACGTCGCCTTCCTCGCGGCCGCCGGCGCCCTGTTCGCGCGGGCTCTCTACGATTCGGCGGGCTTCTCACTCCGCACGAGTGTGGTCGTCGCGGGACTCGGCTTCGTATCGACGGACCTACTGAGAACGGCCATGGTGCCTCTATCCGAGGCGTCGTTCATGCTGCTCATGATGGGCGCGTTGGCCCTGTGGGCGTCGACATCCGACTCCGAACCCGCGACAAAGCCCGGGGGAGCATCCTCCCACAACTCCCTGGCCGCCCTAGCACTCATACTCCTCGCCGCAGTGCTCACACGCTCCGTCGGCGTCGCTCTCGTAGCCGCGTTTGGAGTCTCCCTGATCGGTCGCCGGAGATTTGCGGCAGGAGCCCTCGTGGCGCTGCCGGCGGGCCTTGTGACGACGTTCTGGGCGCGCTGGTCCGCGGCAAAGAGCGCTGAGATCCCGGAGGGTGCCCGGGATCTCCTGGGGCCTTACAGCAGTTGGCTGGCCGACCAGACGGTGGCCGCACCGGCTGCCTTCGTCAGGGGGCTCCCTTCCCACGCCGGGGGAGTCGCCGAGCGGGCGGCCGCGATTTTCCTTCCGGGCCTGGCGGGCTGGCCCCTGTGGTTGGTCGCTGTCCCCGTGGGACTCGTCGCCGCGGTCGGCCTATGGCACATGGTGCGGCGATTCCCACCCTTGGGGTGGTTCACGCTCGCCTACCTGGGCATGCTCCTCTTGTGGCCCTATCTGGACCGCCGTTTGGTGGCTCCCATCCATCCCGCCCTCGTCGCTGCCGTGGCCATGGGCGGCTCCGCGTTGGTCACCCGCTGGCGCGCTCCGGTGATAGCCAGGGTGTTGTTCGGGGTCGCGGCCGTGTGGGTCGCTTCCTATTCCGCTGTCACCGCATATCGGATTGCGGACGGTTGGCCCACCGTCGCGTACAGGCTTCGGGCCGACCGACTCGCGGCCTCGGTGGAAGCTCTCAGTCGCACCGTTCCTCCCACCGCGATCGTCGGGGCGCCTGAATTTTGGGCGGCGCTCCACCTCCACGGTGGCTGGACCGTTTCTCCGAGCGTTCGGTTCGATCCCCGAAGCGTGGATCCCGATGCGCCCATGTGGGGCACTGCCGACGAACAGATCCAGATGTGGCGAACGGCGGGCATCGATCACCTCTTGCTCGAGCAGGCCGGCCAGCTACACGGCGCGGCCCTCGACCAACTGGAAGACGCGTGCTCAGGAACGGTCTTCGTACTCGCACAACTCCGGCCCGCGCTCGTCGTCCGCATCGACTGGAATTCGAACTGCGGGATCACGCAATCGGGCTCGTGACTCGCCCTAGGTACTCGTCATGATGAAGAGCGGCTTGTTCGCGAAGGTCGTATAGAGCGGCCTCAGTCGATCGGGACTGTAGAACTGCTCCACGTCGACGACCTTCTTTTCTCCGATCACAGCCGCGATGGGCACCGAGTCGTAGACTCCATTCCGCACGGCGACCAGGAGCCCGCTCCTGCCACGCTCCACGAGATCCAGGGCCAGGTTGCCGAAGGCCATCGGCACGATCGAGTCGAGCGCGTCGGGGTCGCCGGACCGAACGAGGTAGCCGAGCCTCTGACTCGTGGTGTTGATGCGGCGGCCACGGTTGTACTTGGGCGACAGTTCCTGTACGGCATCGGCGACGCGGTCTCCGATGCCGCCGAGCTTCTTGTGCCCGTACTGGTCCTCCGCCTGATCCGAGAAGGTCATACCATCGTGACCCAGCATGGTCGCACCTTCGGAAACCAGGACGACCGAGTAGTTGCTCGGGTTCATGCGCCGGTCCTCGACGAGCAGCTCGGTGAGTCGCTCGATCTCGAACGGGTGTTCGGGAATCACACACCGATCCGACGCCCCCGCCATGGCCGGCACGAGCGCCGAATACCCCGCATACCTGCCGAAAACTTCGATAACGAGAATTCGTTCGTGGGACCCGGCAGAGGTCCTCAGGCGGTGTGTGAGCTCGACGGTCCGGGTCACGCATGTGCTGAACCCAATGCAGTACTCCGTACCTGGCACGTCGTTGTCCATCGTCTTTGGAATCGCGATGACATTCACGCCCTCGGTGTGCAGCCGCTGACCGTAGGAGAGAGTGTCGTCCCCTCCGATCGCAACAAGCGTATCGACACCCAAGAAGTCGAGATTGCGGAGGATCTCGGGTGTGATGTCATTGAGGTCGTCCCGATATCGCCCCTGTAGGTGGACCGGTACGAATGCTCGCGGCAGATGACTCGGACGGGTTCGCGACGAGTGCAGGAACGTGCCGCCGGTGCGACCCGCCCGCCTCACGACGTCGGGCGTCAACTCGATGACGGCGTCGGTATTGTCCGCGGCGGCCTCCGGGATCACATCCACGAGTCCGCCCCACCCACGGCGGATGCCCAGCACTCGATACCCCTCGCGAGTCGCCCGAATGGTGACCGCTCGGATGGCGGGGTTCAGGCCCGGGACATCGCCCCCTCCGGTGAGTATCGCAATCGTCCCTTTGGTCATGGAGTTCCCAGTTCGTTCATCCACGCGCCGATGGCGCGTTCGAAGTAGACGGGGTTGAAGAGGGTCCATTCCTGCAGACCCGCGGGCAGTCGGTACTCCGCGCCCGCCTCTTGAGCCGTCATCCCGCGCTCGATCGCCCGTCGAGCCGCGGTTTCCACGTCCTGGAGAAGGCCGATGTACCGGTCCATCGCCGTATTGTCGGCAAGGGGCCCGTGCCCCGGCACATACGTCGAAGCATCTCCGGCGCGAATTAGCTGCACGGCTTGGGTCAATCGTGAGGGCGTTGCGTCGACGTAATTCGGGAACATTCGATTCCAGACGAGATCCCCGCAGAACACCACCGATGGATCCAAGAGCTGGATCGTGATGTCCGAGTTCGTGTGACCGCGTCTTGGGACCACGATGAGCGAGCGATCCCCTAGATCGATTTCGGTCGGTCGGATGGTGTCGAGCGGCTGCACCCGATCGAGAATCGCGGAGGGAGCGCCCTGATTTCGCTCCATGACGAGATCGCGTGTGACGGGTGTCGCCAGGATCTCGGGGCTCCCCAGGGCGGTCACCCCCGACAACCCACCGGTGTGGTCACCATGATAATGCGTCAGCACGACATGGGTCGGAGCCCGCCCCGTGAGCTCCGCCGCCCGCTCGGCCATCCAACGGGAGCCGGCATCAGATGCGAAGGCCTCCACGATCACGACGCCCGAGCGACCCGCGATGATACCCCCATTGCACAGCGTCGCCCGGTCCCGAAGCGGATCGGACACCAGCGCCCAGATGCCCTCTCCGACCCGCTCGAGCCGCCCCCACGCCTCGGAAGCGACGACCGGAAAGCGCTCCTGAGCGGCCCACAGTGTGCGCGACCAGAACGGGGCAACGGCTGCCATCAAACCGACGTGCGCAGCGCATGAGGCCGAATGGCACACGAACTCGCGCCGAGAGTACGTTCGATCACCCATGGGGATCTTGCCGGAATGGGGTGGCTGGACGGGGCGGAAGCTACTTCTCCGCGGAGGCCGATGCGACCCGAAGGCGTGCACGTCGCCTTCCCGCCCATGGCCTCATGCGAAAACCGTCCGGACCCGCCACGTTGTCTAACACTGTAGTGAGGGTTCCGGGCGAACGATTGATCCGAAACCCGAAGCTGGTGGACCTGTACCCGGAGGACTCAATGCGTTCTGCCCTTCTGGCGCTCAGCGCCGCGACTCTCTTTATCGCGCCGACGTTCGCCGCCGCACAAACGGCCACCGATCCGGAGCTCCAGGAGTGGTTCGTTCCCTACGAAGAGTCGCGCCCGCGCGATCCCATGGTAGGACCCGACGGCCGCGTCTGGTTCGTGGGTCAAGTGTCGGACTACGTCGCCGTTCTGGATCCGGAGACCGGTGAGTTCACGAAGTTCGACCTGGAAGAAGGAGCCGGACCGCACAACCTCGTGGTCGATCCAGATGGAACCGTCTATTACACCGGGAACCGGGCCACCCACATCGGGGCGCTCAACCCGGAGACGGGCGAGATCAAGAAGTACATGATGCCCGACGATCGCGCCGGAGACCCGCACACCATGATCTTCGACTCTCAGGGTGACATCTGGTTCACCGTGCAGGGTGGAAACTTCGTCGGCAAGTTCTGGAAGGAGACCGGTGAGATCCGACTCGTGGAATCGCTGGCCGTCGCGGGTTCACGGCGTGGCAGCTCCAGCCGGCCCTACGGGATCGTAATGGACTCGCAGGACCGGCCATGGATCGCGCTCTTCAATACGAACCATATCGGCACGGTGGATCCCGAAACTTTCGAGTTTCGGAGCTACGAGCTGCCGGAGAACGCCCTGCCTCGGCGCATCGGAATCACCTCTGACGACATCCTGTGGTACGGAGACTGGACGCGCGGAACGCTCGGGCGGTTGGATCCCGCTACGGGGGAAGTCCGCGAGTTTCCGCTGCCCAGCGGGGAGCAGTCGCGGCCCTATGCGATGGCCGTCGATGATACCGATCGGATTTGGCTCGTCGAGACCGGCGTACAACCGAACAAGTTCGTCGGCTTCGATCCGATGACCGAGGAGATGTTCACGGTCTCCGAGATCGAGAGTGGCGGCGGGTCCGTCCGTCACATGTATTTCGACGCCGAGACGAACTCGATCTGGTTCGGCGCCGACACGAATACGGTCGGCGTGGCGAAGCTGCCGCCGCGGAGACGCGCAGTCAGTCACTGATGGTGGCCCGTGGTATCGGTGCGGCCGTCGCCCTCGCATTCGCAGGGACGGCGGCCGCACTTCCCCTGCGCCCAATTACACAGGCTCCGCCCCCAGGATTTACGGGTGGCTTCGGAGAACCCAGTTGCGTCGCTTGCCACGTGGGCAACGCGATCAACGCGTTCGACGGGCACATTCGGATCGAGGGCCTTCCCGAGCGGTACGCCCCCGGGGTTGAGTACCTCCTGACGGTTGTGCTCGAAGCCGACGGCACGGCGGTAGCGGGCTTCCAGATCTCGGCACGGTACACCGACGGTGACCGGCGAGGCTGGAACGCCGGTGCGCTTCAACCTGTCGACGCCCGCTCGCAGGTGACCGATAGCGCCTCGGTGTCCTACCTCCACCAGAATGCGGCAGGGTCCGTGGCCTTCGGCGGGTTCGGATCGAGCTGGTCCCTGATCTGGACCGCGCCCGACACAGGCGACCGCGTCACGATCAACGTCGCCGGCAACTCGGGCAACGCCGACAACTCGCCGCTCGGCGATCTCGTCTTCACGACGGAGCGGACGATCGACGCCTCCTCCACGATGCCGCTGGCGCTCACACGGGACGACCGCCAAGCTGGTCCGCCATGATTCCAAAAACCGTTCTCACAGCGGCTCTCGCCGTGGCGGTGGTCGCGATCGCACTCACAAGCGACTCCTTCCGCTCGCCGACACCGACAACCTCCCCGGACTCCATCAGGGTCATGCGCGACCTGTCGATCCTGGCTCACGACTCCATGGGGGGGCGAGCACCTGGCACCCCCGGCAGCCTCAAGACCATCGCCTACTTGGCAGCCGAACTGGAACGTGCGGGGGTCGTACCCATGAGGGATGGCTTCGAGCGCCCGTTCGTGTGGGAACGCGGCTCCGGTGTGAACCTCGTCGGCCATGTCCTGGGTGATTCGGACCAGGGGGTCGTCCTACTCACCGCCCACTTCGACCATGTGGGCACCATCGACGGCGTCGTGCACAACGGAGCCGACGACAACGCCTCGGGAACGGTCGCCGCGCTCGAGATCGCGCGATTGCTTTCCGCTGCGCCACTCCGAAGCACGTTCGTCGTGGCGCTGCTCGATGCCGAGGAGTCGGGTCTTCAAGGCGCACGCGCTTTCGTCCGCGATTCCCCCACACCTCTCGACGGGATCTCGCTCGTCGTCAACCTCGACATGGTATCTCGGAGCGATGGTGTGCTCTGGGTCAGCGGGGCCTATCACACGCCCTCACTTCGCCCGACGCTCGAGGCTGTAGCTGCGAGCGCGCCGGTGACGCTCCGACTCGGTCACGATCGAACCGGCATTCCCGGAGAGGCGGACTGGACCAACTCCTCGGACCACGGGCCCTTCCACGCGGCTGGTGTCCCCTTCGTCTACTTCGGCGTCGAAGACCACCCTGACTATCACAAGCCGACAGACGATGTCGAGCGGGTGGACGCGGGCGACTACCTCGACTCGATTCGGACCATTCTTGCGGCGCTGCGAGCTTTGGACGCCGCGCTTCCTTTCCTCGACCCGGCACCGTCCCGATGACTGAATCAACCCGCCTGCGTGTGCCTCATCCGCTCGCCCTGCTCACCGGATGTGTTCTCCTCGCCGCCGCAGCGAGCTACGTCCTACCGGCGGGCTCGTTCGAGCGGCGGGACGATCCGGTGAGCGGCCGCACACTCGTGGTCCCGGGGACGTTCCACAGCGTCGCTCCGGACCCGGTCAACCTCTTCGAGGCGATGGTCGCTTTGCCGATCGGCATGGCCGAAGCGTCTGCTGTGATCTTTCTGGTTTTCCTGATCGGGGGCGCGTTCACTGTCGTCGACGAGACCGGGGCTCTACGTCGCGCGATCCCCTCGTTGATTCGATTGCTTCACGGCCGGGACATTCTCGTCGTGCCCGTGGTCGCGCTCTTCTTCGCGATGGGCGGTGTCGTCCAAAACATGCAGGAAGAGATCATCCCGCTGATACCGGTCCTGCTGATCCTCGCCGGCAGAATGGGCTTCACTCCGATGGTCGCCATTGCGATGAGCGCGGGTGCGGCTTTCGTGGGATCCGCATTCAGCCCCATCAACCCATTCCAGGTGCAGATCGCGCAGCAGGCGGCACAGGTCGAACCGCTCTCGGGCGGTCTCTTCCGCATGGTCTTCCTCATCCTCGCCCTGATGCTGTGGATCGGTGCGACCATGAGATATGCCGCGGCAACTCGTGTCCCCCCTCAGGCGGTCACAGACGATCTCGGCGAATCCTTGACGGGCCGTGACCGGTTCATCCTGTCGATGGTCGGAAGCACTTTCGTCCTGATGGTCGTGGGCCTGCGTGAGTGGGGCTGGGAATTCAACCACATGTCCGGGGCCTTCTTCATCATGGGCGTCCTGGTCGGGCTCATCGCCCGCATGGGAGTCAGCGGGACCGCTCAGGCCTATGTGAGGGGCTTCCAGTCGATGGCGTATGCGGCGCTGCTGATCGGATTCGCGCGCGCGATTTCGACCGTGCTCGAGCAAGGCCTGATTATCGACACGATCGTCAACGGGATGTTCACACCGCTCGAGAGCCTACCTCGCCTCGCGTCTGCCTTGGGGATGATCGTCGCGCAGGCCTTGATCCACATTCCGGTCCCGAGCGTGAGCGGGCAGGCCATATTGACCATGCCTGTGCTCGTTCCGCTCGCAGACCTGCTCGGGCTGTCCCGGCAGGTGATCGTGCTCGCCTACCAGTACGGGGCGGGCCTGTGCGACCTGGTGACGCCGACGAATGGCGCGCTCATGGCGATCCTGGCGTCGGGAGGGGTGCGCTACGAGGAGTGGATGAAGTTCACGCTCCCACTGTACGCAGCGTTGGTCGTGCTCGGGGGCGTGTCCATCGCCATCGCCATCGCCATCAATCTGCAATGACCGTCATCCGTGTCATCGCCGCCGTGATCGAGCGAGACGACCGGTGGCTGGTGGGCCAGAGACCTCAAGAGAAAAAGCACGGAGGCCTCTGGGAGTTTCCGGGGGGCAAGGTCGACCCCGGAGAGAGCGACTTGGAAGCGGCTCGACGCGAACTGTCCGAAGAACTCGCTCTCGAGGTGGAGAACCTCGGCCCTTGTTTGCTTTCCGTCGCTGACCCTGGCTCTCCGTTCGTGATCGACTTCTTCGAGACCACGGCGTCCGGTATTCCGATCGCGCTCGAACACTCGGCGCTCGGATGGTTCAACGTGGAAGAACTGCGAGGGCTGTCCTTGGCCCCGGCGGACTCAGCGTTCGCCGACTGGCTCGCGGCTCGTGCTTCAGGCGCCGTCGACTCCGCCCAGTCCCCGTGACAGATCCGCGGCCCGCGCCTTGGGTATTTCACTCTTGAGGCCGTCGACGGTGATCGCGCCGCGGCCGATTACGTCCCCCGAATAGCGCAAGGCGATCGGCCCACGGTCGTCCATTTCGGTTCCGACCGCCTCGCGACGGAGCAGGCGCTCCAGATCCTCTCGACTCAGGTCGACCACGCGATCGCCGACTTCGGCGCCAAGCCAGCGTAGAAAGTCGTTCGTCGGACGCGCGCGCCCCTGACTGTCGAAGTCGATCGCACGAAACCCGGTCGAGATCGCACGCCAGTCGCCCGGCGCCCACGTCGAAAGCGGCCACTCATCCAGGGTATGGAGCCATGCCCTCCCGCCCCGAAACAGCCATCGGGTCCGGGTCAGGTCGACCGTGATGCCGAAGCGCTCGACGATCTCGGCCACTCCGGTCCTCATGCGTCCATCGACGTCCTCTTCGATCTCCTCGCCCGGGACCTGGGTCGGCACTGGGCACCAGCCGGCACGGCCATGGTCGGCGCCGGACGGCAGCACCGACCCATCGTCGATCTTGCGCAGTCTGGCGAGAAAGAGTCCGCCGGAATCGAAATGCTGCGGGTAGATCCTCGCCGCGCCCTCGAGTCTCGGGTCGTAGCTCTGCCCCCCGAAGGCGGTCAGCCCTGGAGCGTGAGGAACGGGCAACGAAAGCGGCTCGAGCTCTACGGGTAGGCGCTGCAACGCGTCGCTCACGATCGCTTCGTTCTCTTCAGGAGCGAAGGTGCAGGTCACGTACAGAACCGTGCCACCGGGGCGGGTGAGGCCCACGGCACGCTCCAGCAGGGCCCGCTGCGCGCCCGTCACGTATCGGCGAAACGACTCGGACTGGTCGGGGGCCTGGCCGCCTCTGCGGCGAAGCGTCCCCTCTCCGGAACACGGCGCATCGACCAACACTCGATCGAACCGGGCGCCCTCCGGGAACGTTCGGCCATCGCCGGCCACCACGAGCACGTTGGTGTGCCCGAGTCGGTAGACGTTCCCCAACAGGCCACGAATTCGGTTCTCGCTGATTTCGGACGCGACCAAACACCCCGAGTCGTCCATGAGGTCGGACATGTGTGTCGTCTTGCCGCCGGGAGCCGAACACATGTCGAGGACGCGCTCGCCCGGGCGGGGGCCTAGCACCGGCGCGGCGACCCCTGTCGACGCCTGCTGCACGTAGATCATCCCGAGCCAGTGCTCGGGTGTCGCTGAGATCGGTCCCGGGCCCTTCTCGACCTGGTGGAATCCGGGCATCCCTTCCAGGGATCGAGTCTCAAAACCCTGAGTACGGAGTCTCTCGAGAACGTCGCCCTCCGATCGCTCACCGCCCCTGATCCGAAACACGGTGGGCTCGGGCCGCTCGGCCGCCGACACGAAGTCGGCCCAAGCGGGCATGATCGACCGATACCGCTCCAAATCGACGGTTCGATCGTGGGCCGGCTTGCCGGATGAACGCCGGCGGCGAGAGCCGCCGCGTTCCCTAGAACGAGAGAAGGCCTTCGTCCTGGTCGTCTTCCTCGCGCACGAGCGTGAGGATCGCGGCCTGTGGCACGACCAGATATCGGTCACCCTCGAAGGTGATCTCGACCGCGGCACGCCGAAAGAAGATCGCGTAGTCACCGATGCGGGCCTGGAGTGGCACATAGCGCGGTTCAACGGCCCCGATCTTCCAAGGCTCCTCGTTGAGCTCCGTCGGCGCGGCCAGTGCGTTGCCTGGGCCGGTAGCCAACACGGTCCCACCCTGCACGGACTGAGTTTCGACCGCTGTCTGCGGTAGATACAGGCCGACCTTGGTACGCTCCTCCCCTTCCTCGGGTTGGATGAGCACTCGGTCGCCTACGACGATCAGGCGTTTGTTGGACTTGGGCATGGTGGACCGACCTTTTCAGGAGGCGAGAAAGGTCGCCTTAGAGCAGGATTCCCGCCACCGCGGCCGTTGTCAGGCTGGCCAGAAGCCCCGCGAACATCGCCTTGAGGCCGAGGCGAGCAAGATCATGCCGCCGCGACGGTGCGATCTCGCCGAGGCCGGCGATCGTCATCGCCACCGAGCCGAAGTTGGCGAAGGTCGTCAGCGCGTAGATCGCGATGATCATCGAGCGCTCCTCCAGCTGCGTCCCGGAAGCCAGCGAGCCCGTCATCTGGACGAACGCGACGAACTCGTTGATCACCAGGTCCACCCCGATTAGCTGGCCAACGAGGCCGGCATCACTCCACGGAATCCCCAGCATCCACGCGACCGGTGCGAAGGCCGTACCGAGTAGACCTTCGATCGACAGACCCGCTTGTCCGATCAGCCCACCCGCCCAGCCCAGAATGCCGTTCAGCATGGCAATGAGCGCGATGAACGCGATCAGCATCGCGCCGACGACCAGGGCGAGGCGCAGGCCCTCCGCTGCCCCTCGGGCCGCCGCATCGATCACGTTCACGTCCGGTCGGGGCACGTCATCGGTAAGCAGGCCCGCAGTGACAGGCTCGCCGCTCTCGGGGACCAGGAGCTTGGCCATGACGAGCGCGGCGGGAGCGGACATGATCGACGCGGCGATCAAGTGCCCCGCTGCCCCCGCTTGAAAGGGCAGCAACATACTCGCGTATGCGACGAGTACCGTGCCAGCGATCGTCGCCATGCCGACCGTCATCACGGCCATCAGCTCGGATTCGGTCATCCGCTCGACGTACGGCTTCACCAAGAGAGGCGCCTCCATCATCCCGACGAAGATGTTGGACGCCGCACAAAGCGTCTCCGCCCCGGACGTCCGCATCGTCCGCTGCATGACCCAGGCGATGCCCCTCACGACCCTCTGCATCACCCCCAAATGGTAGAGCACCGTCATCAGCGAGGACACGAAGATGATGTTGGGCAGGATCCTGAAGGCGAAGAAAGCACCGGTGCTCGCCACCGAGTTCGCAGCCGGAGTAAAGAGCTGGCCTCCATCGAGCGTCCCGACCGGAACCTGGTTCGATCCGAGGTTGCCGAACACGAACCGCCCGCCCTCTTCCCCGAAGCCAAGCACCGCCTGGACGATGGAGTTGAGCCATTCAAAGGCCGCGACGCCCAGGGGAGTCCGTAGGACCACCACGGCGAAGGCGATCTGCAATCCCATGCCCCACGCCACGAGGCGCCATGGCACACGCCTCCGGTCCACGGAGAGAGACCATGCCAGCGCTAGCAGAAGGAACAGCCCCAGCACGGCACGGACGCGATCCGGGGCCGTGGCGAGCGAGGAAGGGTCCTGCAACAGCAGGTTCGAAATCAGTGGTCGATCCTGGGTGTGGGACCGGTCGGTCACGGGTGCTGTACGCACTGGATGGCGTAGCGGGAACATAGCGTGGGGCGGCCTCGGGCACCCGCACTCGAAAGAGGCCGGACGCTCGACAAAACGGGAGGTCGGGTCAAGCTTAGGTGAAGTTGGCCTCCGGACCTCGACCCACCTCGACCCGACCCTCTTGAGCGAAACATTCCAGTCGCTGTCGGTCGTGCTTCCGACTCTCGGTGAGACGACGTCGCTCACGCACACGATCGACTGCCTCATCAGGGACCTTGAGCCGGACCTCGCCCAGATTCTCATCATCGTATGCGAGCGGTCGACGTCGGATGCGATGAAGCACGCTGAGGCCGCGGTCGCCGCATACCCGCACCTGGTGAGCATCCATTGGCAGGATCTGCCCTACTTCGGCGGTGCGGTTCGCAAGGCCTTCGAGGTGTCGACCGGCAGCCACACCATCCTCATGGCGAGCGACCTCGAGACCCGACCCGAAGACGCTCCGGTGCTGGTGGCCGCAGCGAAGGCTCACCCGGAAGCGGTGATCACCGCATCCCGTTGGCTTGGCGGAGGCTTCAAGGGTTACAACCCAGTGAAGCTCATCGCCAACTGGCTCTTCCAAAGGATCTTCGCTGTCCTGTACTGGACCGATCTGTCGGATATGACCTTCGGCTATCGCATCTTGCCGACGCATCTCACGAAGACCATCCAGTGGGAGGAACTCCGCCACCCCTTCGTGCTGGAGACGATTGTGAAACCGCTCCGGCTCGGAGTGAAGGCGGTCGAGGTCCCCACGTCCTGGACCGCGCGCGTGGAGGGAGAGTCGGTGAACCCGTTCATGCGAAACTTCGAATACTTCCGACCGGGCCTGCGAACTCGCTTCATGAGTCGCGACGCGATCCTCGGGAAGCACACCTGATTATTGCGGCTTGCGCCGCATTATTGCGGCTTGCGCCGCATTGTTGCGGCCTGCGCCGCCTCCACACGAGCACGGGAAGTCATGTCACGAGTCATCGTAACCACCACCATCAACGCCCCCACGGAAGCGCTCAGGAAGTTCGGCGCAATGCCGAATTGGGAGCTCGTCGTGATCGGCGACAAGAAGACCCCGTCGGACTTCCACATCGACGGCGCCATCTACGTGACGCCCGAGGAGCAGGAGAAGTACGACCCGGCCCTCTCCGAGGCGCTCGGCTGGAACTGTGTCGAACGGCGCAACTATGGCTTCCTGTGGGCGCGAGACATGGGAGCCGAAATCGTCGCGGTCGTGGATGACGACAACATCCCGCTCGAGAGCTGGGGTCAGAATGTCCACGTGGGGCGCGAGGTCGAGGTCGCCTATTACGAAACCGAGCTCGAGGCATTCGATCCCGTCGCCGTTACAGAGCACGCGCATCTCTGGCATCGGGGCTACCCACCCCAGCTACTGGCGCAGCGCGACTTCGGCACGCCGACCCGGAAGATCATCAAGCCCGATGTCCAGGCAGACTTCTGGAACGGTGACCCCGATATCGACGCGATCTGTCGCATGCAGTTCATGCCTGACGTCACCTTCGACCCGGCGCCCTTTCCCATCGCCTCGAACACCTTCGGTCCGTTCAACTCCCAGAACACCTTCGTCAGCCCCGACTGGCTCGGTGAATACTTCCTCTTTCCCTTCGTAGGTCGCTTCATCGACATCTGGACCGCCTACTACGTGCAGGCGCACGGGGCGACGCTCGTGTACGGGCCGCCCACGGTGTACCAGGACCGCAACGTTCATGACCTGACGCGTGACCTCGCCGCGGAGTTCGTAGGGTACGAGCACACGCTTCGTCTGCTGCAGCGCCTCGCAGCCGATCCAATGGCGATCTTCGAATTCATGCCCGAGCGGGCGGCCGTCGCGTACCGCGCGTACCGAAAACACTTCGAGTAGCGACCCGAAACCGAACTCCGTAACAGCGCGTACGGCCCAACAGGTGAGCGAGGGTCTGCTCCAGGGTACTTCCATCGGGTGAGGGCGGGCAGTTTGGATTCCTACACGAATGATCTTCGGCATGCCGTCCGCAAACTCCTGCGGGCACCCCTGTTCACAACCGTGGCGGTCCTGACCCTGGCGGTCGGCATCGGAAGCAACGCCGCGATCTTCAGCGTCGTGAATGGGGTGTTGCTCAAGCCGCTGCCCTTCGAGAACCCCGAATCTCTCGTCGGAATCTGGCACGCGGCCCCCGGGCTCGGTTTTCCTGAAGTAAACCAGAGCCCGGCGCTGCACTTCACCTACGTCTCCGAGAGCCGGACCTTCGCTTCAGTAGGCATGTGGGACGACGGAGCCGTTTCGATCACCGGGCTCGGCGAGCCCGAGCAGGTCGCTTCCGTGTCGGTGACCCACCAGACGATCCCCATGCTCGGTGTGGTACCGATCCTGGGCCGATCCTTCTCGCCCGAGGAGGACTCGGCCGACGGGAGCTCCACGGTGGTGCTGGGGCACGCCTACTGGATGGACCATTTCGGCGGAGACCCCCAGGTGCTCGGTCGTACGCTCCAGGTCAACGGCGTCAGCCGAGAGATCATCGGCGTCATGCCCGAGGGATATCGTTTTCTTCGATCGGATCCGGCCGTGTACCTGCCTTTTCAGTTCGATCCCGCCGAAATCATCATGGGCAACTTCAGCTATCAGGCGATCGGACGACTACTGCCCGATGCGACCGTCGCAATGGCGAATTCGGATGTCGAGCGCATGGTGCCCATCGCGATCGAGAGATTCCCGGGTGGTCTGACGCTTGATATGCTTCGCGAGGCCCAATTCGGGGCGCTCGTCCGCCCACTCAAGGAGGACGTGGTGGGCGACATCGGCTCGGTTCTGTGGGTGCTTCTGGGAACGGTCGGCATCGTGCTCCTCATCGCCTGTGCCAACGTTGCCAACCTTTTCATCGTACGCGCGGAGTCCAGGCAGCGAGAGATCGCCGTGCGCACGGCGCTCGGCGCCAGTCGGGGGAAGCTGACTGGCCAGCTCCTCCTCGAGAGTCTCGTCCTGGCGTTGGCCGGGGGTATCGCTGGGCTCGGGCTCGCGTTCGTCGGCCTGAGGATCCTGACTACCCTCGGACCCGAGACCCTACCGCGACTCAACGAGATCGGGCTGGATCCGATAGCTCTCGCCTTTACCGCAATCGTGTCCCTCGGGTCGGGGCTCGTCTTCGGGCTGTTTCCGGCCCTCCGTTACGGCAAGCCGAATCTCGTGGCGTCTCTGAAAGAGGGCGGTCGTGGGGGAAGTGCGGGCAAGGAACGCCACCTGGCTCGGAACGCCCTCGTCGTCGCGCAGATGTCACTCGCACTGGTCTTGCTCGCGGGCTCCGGCCTGATGGTCCGAAGCTTCCAGGCTCTGCGCAGCGTCGATCCCGGCTTCACCGACCCGGAGTCGGTACTGACGTTCCGTGTAACCGTGCCCACCGCGCAGGTCGCTGAATCCGATCAGGTCGCCCTCATGCATCGGGATATCCAACAGCGGATCCAGGCGGTACCCGGAGTCGCCGCGGCCGCGATGTCTTCATCCGTGACGATGGACGGCTGGGATTCCAACGACGCGGTGAATGTTGAGGAATTCCCGACCGAAGGCGGACAGATCCCGCCCATTCGGCGGCTCAAGTACGTCGGAGAAGGCTACTTCGAGACCATGGGCAACCCACTTCTGGCCGGGCGCGCCATCACGTGGGGAGACGTCGATGACCGGGCCACCGTCGCGGTCGTGACCGAAAGCTTCGCGCGTGAGTATTGGGACACGCCGCTGGATGCGATCGGCAAGCGAATCGCCCTATTCACCGCCGCCGGCGCCCCATCGTCATGGCGAGAGATCATCGGTGTCGTGGGCAACGTGCACGACGACGGCACCAGCCAAGACCCGGTGACCGTCGTCTATTGGCCGCAGGTCGTGACGGACTGGTGGGGTGGCGACCTCTACACACCGCGCTCCATGGCCTACGCAGTTCGAGTCATGGCAGGAGATCCGAACAGCCTCCTCCCCGCGGCTCGCGAGGCGGTGTGGGCCGTGAATCCGAATCTCCCACTCGCCCGGGTCGCAACGCTCGCTGACTTCGTCGACGACTCGATGGCTCGAACCTCGTTCACGCTGGTGGTGCTCGCTATCGCTGCAGGGGTCGCCCTCTTTCTGGGCGGCGTGGGGATCTATGGCGTGATCTCCTACGTCGTCGCCCAACGCACGCGAGAGATCGGGGTACGCATGGCCTTGGGAGCGGAGCGGGCAGATGTCGGTCGGATGGTCCTGAAGCAGGCCAGTGCACTCGCTGGGGCCGGAGTCGTCATCGGGCTTCTGGCGGCCTCAGGCGTTACCCGTATGATGGCGTCCCTGCTCTATGGGGTGGAGCCCATCGATATCCCGACCTTCGCGGTCGTGGCCGTTGCGCTGACGTTCATCGCCCTGCTCGCAAGCTGGCTCCCCGCCCGGCGCGCGGCATCGGTCGATCCGGTGGTCGCCCTGCGATTCGAGTAGGCGTTGACCCGGCGCGACATGGCAAGAAAAGAGGGGTCGGGCGGCGACTGCCGCTCGACCCCTTCGTCGCGCTCTTGCCCCTGTGAGGGGCCCCTCGACTATCTGCCGATGGGCCGGTTTAGCTGAGAGAGTCGCTCCTCGACTCGGCGCATCTCCTCTTCGATCCGACGCTCGACCTCAACGCCGACATCCCCCTCGAGGCCGGTCAAACGCCACTCCATCCCTTCGAGCGCCTTGAGTGCCGCGAGTCCTTCGAGACCCTGGAGTCCCCTAAGTCCCTCGAGACCCCGAAGGCCTTGTAATCCCTCGAGTCCCTCGAGCTGTAGCTCAAGGCCTTCCAAGTCGATCTCCATCCCGTCGAAGTCGAAGTCGAAATCGAAATCGAAGTCGAAATCACCCTCGTCGAACTCGAAGTGCATCTCCTGGGCCCGCTCGGAGTGTCGGTCCCGCACGCGGGCCGCTCGCTCTTGAGCCCGCTCTCCACGTTCCCGGGCACGCTCCACCCGCCCGACAGCTCGATCCGCCCGCGCCCGCGCCATCTCGGCCACTCGCTCGACACGCTCCTGCTGGGCTTCGCCAAGCTCCGCCGCCATGGCACAGTCGTCCGACGTGTGGACCCGAACGGTCGGGGCGACGACGAAGGAGTTCGAACCCGAACCCATCGCCACCACGACACGGGGCTGACTACGCACCGTCGTAGTGCATTCGTACACGGCACGCTCGGGTGTGTCCGAAAACAGAAGCGTCGACGCCCCCCCCACCGCAAATCCCCCCACGATCACCGCCATCGCCATGACGTCCGTTCCGAACTGATTCATCGGTTCCTCCCTGGATTCGACTGTACTCTCTTTCTGACGTGATCTGGCGTCAAAAGGTTGCGGTCGAGGGGGAAACACCTTGTGTCATCCTAGGTACCATCTTCCGCCCCATCAACACACATCATCGGAGCCGTCGAGTGCGGTACGCTCTATTTGGAATCGCCCTGTTCACGATCTGCCCTGGAATCTCGGCGCAGACAGACCTCCCACCGACGGGTCTTTCCGCGGTTGAGCTGGCGCGTTCCGCCACGTGCGTACCGCTTCTCATTCGCGTGGATGCGCTCGACGACCTTCTTGCCCCACTCGCCACTCGATCCCGTCGCCTGATATCCATCAATGACGCGATCGCTCTCGAAGATCAGAACGCGGTCGGTGCCCTGGACGTCTCGGATCCGCTCGAGGCGCGGGTCCGTGAGTGGTTCCTCGCGGACGCCGAGCTGGCCCGCCGATTCGTCACGGAGCAGGATCCGGCCATCACGGCAGAGCGCGCCTTAGCCCGGTCCGCCGTGAAGGCCGCGATGGCGGCGGCGATCACGGAGATTCAGACACAGGCAGACGCGCACCTGTCGGCGAATCAGGACCTCCCCACCCAATCCGGACCGTGTGACGGTGCGATCCTCATTCGCCCGGCCGTGCTGGCTGCTTGCCAGTCGGGACCGGGTCGGGTCTGCGAGGAGGCAGCCGCTGCGCCGAGCGACAGTTCGCGGTACCGCTTCGTGGAATCGGTTGAGAACCTTTGGGAGGTTCAGGAGCTGCGCCCGTGGACCGCTCCGTCCGCCCTTCGCGCAGGCGCGGCCGGTCAGCTGGACGGGGCACGCACGCTGGGCTACGCACGCATCGGGAATGTGGTCCTGACCGTGGCGTTCTCGCCGCTCCTGCGAGATCGCGCCGATCTCACTCCCGAGGAAATACAGCGCTACCAGGCCACCAGTGACGCGCTCGGCCTGAAGTTCGCACACCCCGACCTGGTCTTCGTGCCCGCGCTGGGTGTTCGCGCCTCGCTCCCCACCGCGCTCGATGGGGAAGCACGTTACATCCTCCACTTCGGTGAGCCCGATGCTCCGGATGTGGTGTGGTCGGGAACGGCGAGCACCGGTCGCCCCCTGGAGGGGACCGTTCCCCTCAGCGCCCAGCACGTCCAGAAGCTCGGAGCCGGTCAGCCGATCATGCTCACGGCGATCCGCGACCTGGCCGGCGCCCCAGAGGCTGCGTTCGCGATCGAGCTCACGAACGTGAATCAGGCCCAGGCCGCCCAGGCGCTCTTGAGATATATGTCCAACCAGCTGTCGACCGATCTGGCCGCTCTCGTTGGTCCGCGAGGCCAGCCCTAATTAGCGAACCGGGCCGGGCCCTCCGGTCCGATCGTCGTCGACGAAACGATCGCGCATCGGCATGACGACGGCGGGCAACGTCTGGGCGCTCATGACCGCATCCTCGGGCACGATCTCATTCAGGTAGAGGATGTACGCGATCACCCCGTACACCTGGTCGGCGTTCAGAACGCCCGGGGTCAGCTGCGGCATCGCCTTGCGGATGTAGTCGTATAGCGTAGTCGCGTAAGGCCAGTAGTTGCCGATCGCGCGACTCGTCGGATACGCATCCCAGGGTGAATTGTCCACCAATCGGTCGTTTGGACCCTCGGTTCCGGTCGGGCCGTGACACGCGATGCAGTGAACCATGTACACGTCGCGGCCCTGCTGAACCGACCCGCTCCCCTGCGGCAAGCCGTCACCGTCGGGTCGTACGTCGATATCCCACATCGCGACACGCGCATCAGACGCCTCCGCGCCGAATGCGAAGCGGGCGGGCGCATGAGCAGGCAGGCCTTCGGCACTCCCGGATCCCGCACCACCCTCCGTCGCTCGGGCCGCGCCGCTGAACGCCCCCGGAGAGGGGTCGCACGCGGACAGCAGTGCAGCGAGAGCCGCCACTACCACGAGCGCAGAACCGCGATTCGATCGATCGACCGGCCTCATACCATGTCCCCCAGACCGAAGGTGACCTCGCCGCCCGCTGCGATCTTCCATGCACGCTGGTGGTTCTGGTGGTAGGACGTCGCGGGTCCGCGAGCCTCCCACAGCTGCTGAACGGTCGGTTGGACGTAGCCCGTTTCGTCCGTAGCACGGCTCAAGATGATCGTCTCGCGACCCCGCCACTCGAACAGGTGCCGGAAGCGGACCGTCGACTTCGGCAACACCGGACCCTGCAAAGCCGCTTCGACCCAACTCCGACCCGCGTCCGTACTGACCTCGACCTTCGAGATGCGACCGCGACCCGACCAGGCGAGCCCTTGGATCTCCCACCATCCGCGCTCGGGGAGGACGTAGGGGTACGATGGAAAGGTGATGACCGACTTCGCATCCATCATCAGACTGAACTGCCGGATGGTGCCGTCGCCGAGCGGATCGGTGTACTTCGACGTCTCTTCGCGCGTGTGCGTTGGACGATCCGTGACCTCGATCCGGCGGAGCCACTTCACGTTGGCGTTGCCCTCGTATCCGGGGAGGAACAGGCGAACGGGATACCCCTGCTCCGGCCGAATCCGCTCTCCGTTCTGGCCGTATGCTAGCAGGGAGTCATCCATCACCTTGTCGAGCGGCACGCTGCGCGACAACACCGCTGCGTCGCCACCTTCGGCCAGGATCCAACTCGCGCCCCGTCGAACTCCGACCTCCCGCAGGATCGTGGAGACCGGAACACCGGTCCACTCGCTCGTGCTCAGGAGTCCGTCCATCGCCTGGACCGTGACCTCGGTCGGCATCCGTGTCTGGCTGTACACTCCGCCGCCGTTCCCGGAGCACTCCAGGAAATAGACCTTCGAAACCTGAGGATACCGCATCAGATCGGACATCTTGAAGACCATTGGCCGATCGACCATGCCGTGAACCAGGAGTTCGTGGTCCTCGAACTTGATGTCGGGTATGCCCCCGTGATGACGCTCGAAGTGAAGATCCGATGGCGTGATCGTACCCATCAGATCGGCCAGGGGCGTCCGTGAGGAAGACGACAGCTCCTGCGCTCGGAGCAGGCGCTTGGGCTGCTCGGCGGACGCCCTTCGACCGAGTTCGGAGACGAGCCGCCCTGGAACCTTGGTCGGATCGGCCGCCGGGACCTCTTGGGCCACCAGCTTGATCGCATCCGACTGGGATCGCACGAGCCCTGCTGCGATGACGCCCGACGTGGTGGTGATCCAAGCGCGACGCGAGATCTTCGGTCCTTCCTTGCGGGGCATCGTCGATTCCTCCAGGCATCGAAGTGGGAGCAGCGCATCAACCTGCGGTGCGATCCGGCTCACTGCCAGTACTGAGATGTGCGGCCTTCTCTCCTAGTCGCTCAAGGACGCTGGACGAGCCGCCGATGACCCATCACATTGGCGTCCGAACCTTCATTCTCAACGGAGTTCAGTCATGCGTCGATGTATCCCGCTCGCGTCGTGTTGGGTGGTCCTTTTCGCACCACTCGCGGCCGCGCAGGACGTTGCGTTGCCCCCGGGGTTCGAGGATCCGATGCCGCTGCATCACGACGGCAAGGGACTCGGACCCTTTTCACGGGATATCACCACGTCGTCGCACGAAGCTCAGTTGTATTTCGACCAGGGCGTGCAACTGCTCTACGCCTTCGCTCCGCGCGACGCCGCTCGTTCGTTCCGGGAAGCGTGGAAGCGCGACGCGAATTGTGCCATGTGCTACTTCGGCGAAGCCTGGGCCTGGGGACCTTATCTGAACGGACCCATGACCGCTCCCGACGCTCCGCGTGCCCACGCGGCGATCCAAAAGGCGCTCGAGCTATCGGCGCGCAACGCCAACGACGTCGAACGGGCACTCATTTCAGCGATGGCCGGTCGATACGAGGTCGAGCACGATGCCGACCGACGCCGCGAGCTCGACGGGGAGTGGGCCGAGGCGATCAACGCTCTGTACAAAGCATTCCCGCACGACCTGGAAGCAGGTTTCCTGGCCGGGGAATCACTCATGCTCCTCCAACCCCGTCGCGGCACGTGGGACGTCCACGATCCCGAGATCCAGGAGATCCATCGCGTCCTTGAGTCCGTGCTCGCTCAAGACATCACACACCCCGGCAGTTGCCATCTCTACATCCATGCGACCGAGCCCACGCAGGAGCCGGGTCGCGCGGAGGCGTGTGCCAACTACCTCGGCGCGTCGATTCCGGGGGCGAGCCACATTCAGCACATGCCGTCCCATACGTTCAACCGGATCGGCCGCTGGGGCGACGCCGTCCGGGCCAACACCGACGCCTGGCACTCCGACCTCAAGGCGGCGTATGGCGAAGGGTTTGCGATTTATCCTTCGCACAACCTGCACATGCTCCTCTTCGCGGCGTCCAACGACGGCCAGGGCGCGGTCGCGATCCAGGCCGGACGTGACTACGCCGAGCTCATGGAGGGGGCGAGCTTCTACGAAGCGCTGACGATGCTGCGCTTCGGACGTTTCGAGGACATCATTGGTCTGCAGAACCCACCGGACGGCACGGTCTTCCGCGGACTGTGGGACTTCGCGAAGGGGTACGCTCACCTCCGCTCCGACGACGAGGGCACCGCTCGCTGGTACCTGCACCGAGTGAAGACCGCCGTCGCGGACGATCCGGACGATGCGTTCCGTGGGCACACCGCAACGCAGCTGCTCGGCGTCGTCGGTGCGATCCTGGAAGGGGAAATCTTGCGCGCTTCAGGCGATCTCGAAGGCGCGATCGAAGTCTTGACCCGGGGTGGCGAGGTAGAAGACGGGCTCCGTTACGACGAGCCCGAGCCCCTCAACTTCTCCGTTTACACCTGGTTGGGCGACGCTCTGCATGAAGCCGGACGTCACGCCGAATCCGAAGCGGCGTTCCGTCACGAGTTGGTGAAGCACCCTCACAACGGATGGTCATTGTTCGGGCTTGAGCGTGCCCTCCGCGCGCAGGGGAAGCATGCGATGGCCGACGAGACGCATCAGGAGTTCCGGTCGGCGTGGGCTCGTGCCGATACCTACATCCGATCGCCGATCTTCTAGGAAACTTCTCCCAGGGAAATCAAGCGGGGTCGGGCGAGTCTAGCCAGCAGACGACACGATGCCGGGCGACTTGCCCGACTTCCGCCCCCCAGCCAGTCCGGCCGTCTTGGCGCTGCTCAGGGCCCCGTAGCCGAGGAAGGCCAGGACGAACGCGGCGACGAAGTACTTCACCTCCTGGAACATCCCGCCGGCCAGAATCGACGACTGCATCTCTTCCACTCTCAGTTCGCGCATCTGCAAGACGTCGAGGCCGAACATGCCCATCGCGAGAAGCAGCGCGAGCGACCCTCCCAGGCAAACGGCACCGGTGACTCGGAGCATGCCGGCGTTCTCCTGCCAGAACGCGGTCGCGATGATGATGACGAGGCCGAGCGTCGGACTCTGGAGGTAGCCCGCCCCGAGACCGAGGAAGCCCTACCGCCAACTGATGTCGCCGGGGTGCATCGGCCACACCGTCGTAAGCAGATCGATCGCGGCGGTCATCATGAGGGCCACACCGAACAGGTAGAGGCCTCGTGCCAGCCAGGGTGAGGCGTCGTCGTAGGTCATGCGCGGTCGCGGCTCTCGGGAGATGGGAACAGACACACTCTAAGTAGGACGAATACAAACGGGGCGCGAGTCTTTCGACGCGCGCCCCGTTCGGGTGCTACGGATGGACCCTTGGACTCATGCCTGTTCGACGACTCCCAACAGCCGCTTGCGGTTCACGCCGACGAGCATGACGAGACCGGTCAGCATGAGCAGGACGGTCGTGGGCTCGGGGACGGAAACGCGCATCAGGAACTCCTGACCGCTGGAACTGTTGCTCAGAGAGACATCAGCTTCGGAAAGGATGTACCAGCCTGTGGTGTCGTAGGTGGTGCCTGGTGTGCCGTTAGCGAGCCCGAGAAAGTAGTCGCGGGCCGTCGCCGTGTCGCCGCTTCCCAAATCAAGTGGTCCGGTCGCAATGTTCCAAATGGCCGCATGGAGCCCACCCCAGATCTGACTCTTTGAAAAGCCCGCCATGCTTCCCACCTGGTGGTCCTGCCACGAATCGAAGAGCGACGACAGGTACGCGGACTTCCGGTAACGAGAGAAATCCTGCAAACGTGTATTGGCGAGGTTGCCGCCAAGGCTCGTCACGTTCACCAGTCCGTTCGAGTTGCTCGCGGAGTGTAGGAAGTCCACGCAGTACAGCGAGAACGGAAGCGTTTCGCCTATGCGGGACGTCGAAGGGGTACCCGTGCCATCCCGGAAGCTACCCAGGTACGGTCCAACCTGGACCCCAAAGCCACCACCCTGGCCGGATCCACCGATGAAGCGCAGGTACTCCACATCGTACGGCGTACCATTGAAGACCTGCGAGGAGGCCTGCAGCGGCTGTAGCGCGAAGACCGCCGCAAGAGCCAACAAAAAGGAGCGCTTCATTCGGGTTCCTTACTGGGGGGTCCTGTACTTCCGCGGATCATTAAGGCAACCGCCGTGCCAGCTAGCCCAAACGAATGGGGGCGGTGCCACGCGAGCCCAAATACGTGCCTTTCATTATTGAACTCGTTGTCATTTAATGACTTAGCTCGCACGTCACGGCTTTGACGGACGGGGGGGCTTCACGTCCACAACGGGAGCCCTGTTGCATGCGCGCAACACCTCTACGGCGTGGCCACCCGACACCAGCCGACCCAAACGGTGCTCGCCCGACTCCGCAAGCTTTTTCTTCATGGGAGGAAATCACGGTGATCCGGACCCCTGCCGGTGAACACCTGACCCACATCGAAGTCGGCGACCAGATACTCCTCCACCGCCTCGATCAGCGGAAGGGAGCGCCGCACCCTCGGTGCCACCTCGTCTGGCTTGTAGGTCTGGGTCGTGGTGGCCCCCTGGCTCACGAAGGCATACGAGACGAGAAGCGTCGCCGCTCGTAGCCGGACCTCACGATCCGCCTCCAGGCTTTCCAACTGCCGGAGTGCCGCCTCCACGGCCGCGGCGGACGCCCCGCCGCCGAGACCCCGTGAGGCGAGTCCGAGGGCCGGACCGCCCAGCACCATCAAGACCGCCGCAAGCATCGCGAACGGGGTGAAGAAGGCAGCGCCCGGCAGGACACCGAGAAGCCGCGGCCAAAAGACGAGGAGCGCGAGGCCGAGGAGCGCGACCGCGAGAAAGAAGACCCAATAGCCGGCCTCGGTACCCGGCGCGGCCGTCTCGATCTCCTCCCGAGCGTCGCGGACGGTCGCCCGATCGTCGTCCGAGAGGAACTCGGGCCGAGGGGTGCTCAACGGCCCAGGCGCACGTTGCCCCTCCACCAGTCCGCGTCGGCCTCACTCTTCGGGCCCAGACTACCGCGCACGGAATCGAAGAGCTCCTCCGGATCGTAGACGCGGCCGGCGCGAATCACGACGTGTGCGTTTCGGGTGTCGGTGATCCGCGTGAGCGGATCGCCCCGCACAATGAGCAGGTCGGCGTACTTGCCCTGCTCGATGGTGCCGAGCCTCTCATCGACGCCCATGGCCCGCGCGGCGTTGATCGTCGCCGCCCGGAGCGCGGCGGGATTCGGAATTCCCGCGAGCACCATCGCATGCAGCTCACGGTGTGATCCGAAGCCGCTGAAGAACTCGCCCCAACTGGGGTGATCGGTCCCGAGAGTAAGCTGGTCGCCACCTCCGGCCTCGTAGAAAGCCTTCACCGTCTGGCGCTTCACATAGTAGATGCGCTCGAACTGATCGAGCGGCCTCCGGGGCAAAGCTCGCTCGACGGCTTGGCGAGCGTAGGGCGTGAGGAAACCCATCTCGTCCGCCCAGTAGTCGAAGACGACCGGCTCACGGTCTGCGAAGTAGCCATAGGCAGTGAGTGTGGCGTCGTAGTACGTACCCTGATCGATGAACAGCTCCGACTGTTCGCGAATCCTGGCCGCAGTCGCAGCATCCCGAAGTTCCAGCGCTTCGAGTGAAGCGTAGGCACTCTGGCTCTCGGGCAGGGCGTCCCCGCCGAGGAAGTGCTCGATCCGGTCGATACCCATGAGGATCGCTTGTCGTGGATTGACGCTGTCGCGAAAACCGGAGTCCAGGTGACCCGTCACGGTGATGCCGTGCTCGTGCGCGACGTCGATGAGGACCTGGAGTTGCTCGGGTCGGATCCCCTTCGCCTTGAACCCTCGGACGCCGCGGAGCGCCCAGAAAGTGGCCTCCTTGCGAAGGGAGTCCGGGGTCATCGCTTCGTGGCTCCACCCCGGACGCGCCGTGCCCCAATAGGGTCCGGAGCTGTAGATGCGCGGGCCCGGCAGCTCCCCTGAGGCGATCCGCTCGCGGCCCCTCCGCGCTTCAGCCGGGTCGACCTCGCCGGCAGGGAACGTCGAGGTGACCCCGTTGGCCAGGAAGAGCACCGGGTTGACCGTGTACTCATCGACGCGCCCTTCGCCGAACAGATCGACGGCATAGTGGGCGTGCAGATCGAAGAGGCCCGGCATGACGAAGTGCTCGTCGTCGAGCAGGACCGCTTCCGCCCCACTCCCCAGAGGCTCCACCCCACCGATCCGAAGGATCGTTCCGTTCCGAATGAGGATCCCCGGATTCGGTACAGCGCCGTCTCCGGTCCCGTCCCAAAGGCGGCCACCGAGAACGACGAGGTCGCCCGCCTGGGGCGTCGTGACCTGGGCCGCCAGCGCCGCGGGAACCCACCAGGCTGATGCGAGCGCGACGGCCGCGAGGAGGGATGTGCGGAGGGGGCGACTGGAACTCATGATCTTCATTGGCTTAACATTCTCGTGGCCACCAGCCGGAGCAAGCCGATGCCGTACTACGAGTATCACTGTGGAACCAACGGACGGACACTCGAAGTCCGCCATGGAATGAACGAACGTCTCGCCACCTGGGGTGAAGTCGCGGGTCGATCGGGAGTCGATATGGGAGACACTCCCGAGGACACTCCGGTGGAACGCCTCATGAGCGTTCCGGCGCCGGTCACCGGGTCAAGCCGCGACACCGGGTTCCAGGGGTGTGGCGGGGGCTGCGCCTGCGTCCCGTCGAACTGAGACGTCGGGCGGAGGTGACCCTCTGAAAACGGTGGAGGTCGAGGTCCTGATCGTGGGCGGCGGACCCGCGGGTTCCGCGGCTGCAACCCTGCTCGCCCGCAGGAGTCATCGGGTCGCGCTCGTGCACCCCACACTCCCGGCGGCGGCCGCACTCGCGGAGTCGATCCCGCCCTCGGCGACCAAGTTATTCGCCGAACTCGGCGTTCTCGATGCGGTTCGCGCGGCCGGCTTCCATAAGAACCGCGGCAACACGGTCTGGTGGGCCGGCCAACCGGTGCGGAGAGAGGCCTTCGCGGAGGACGGGTCGGGATTCCACGTCGATCGAGGCACGTTGGAAGAGGTCCTGGTCCGCCAGGCGAGTTCGGTCGGCGCGCTGGTATTCGACGGAATGACGGCCCGTACGGCGACCGAATCCGACGCCGGCTGGATCGTGCGCTGTGAAGGAAACGATGGAGCAGTGACCGAGATCAGCGCGCCATGGATGCTCGACGCGACCGGGCGCCACGGATTTCAGGCTCGCAAGGAAGGACGGCAACCGGACCGGAGCACCACCACCCTGGCCCTCGTCGGGCGTTGGCGGCGAGAGGGTGGATGGCCCGATGAAGCCGGACACACGCTGGTCGAGAGCTACGCCGACGGGTGGGCGTGGTCGGTGCCGCTCAGCGATGACGTGCGATGCTACACGGCAATGGTCGACCAACGTCGTGCAGATCTCGAGGGTTCGGACGTCGGCTCAATGCTCGAACGCGAGCTAGGCAAGACCGAGCACATTGGGGCGACTCGTGTCGGGGCGACACCCGATGGTGAAGCATGGGCTTGTCCGGCATCCCTCTATTCGACCCCGCGCCTCGGACGTCCCGGCCTCCTACTCTTGGGGGACGCCGGGTCCTTCATCGATCCACTTTCATCGTTTGGGGTCAAGAAGGCGCTTTCCTCGGGATGGCTCGCGGGTGTCGTCGCGCACACGGCGTTGATCGACCCGGGCATGTCCGAATCCGCGGCGAGCTTCTTCGACGCGAGAGAGCGTGAGGTCTACCGGAGCTACCGAGCGGTCTCCGCCCCATTCTTCGAAGCGGCGGCCGAGGCCCACGGCACCACCTATTGGTCCGAGCGAGCTGCATCGGCACACGAGGCATCGGGTCCGGCCGATCCATCAGGCGCGGGAGACCCCGACCACATGGGGGGCCACGAGGTCCCGGCCGACGACGTTCGCCGTGCCTTCGAGACGATCCGCCAGCGCGATCGACTCGACGCAGTCCCCGGGGCCACGCTGCGTGTCTTCGAACGCCCCGGCATCGACGGATATCGAGTCGTGATCCAGGACCATCTCGCGAGCGACCAATTCCCCGAGGGCATGCGCTATGTCCGGAACGTGGACTTGCGCCACATCGTACAGATCGCGCCCCAACACGCCGATGTGCCAGACGGCTGGACCGCATATAATGGAGTCGCGGCACCTGTCACTCTGCCCGATTACCTGACCGCCCTCTCGACCGCGTTTGCCGCCGGCTTCCTACGGCATGCCGACCGTTAGCACGGATCCAACCCACGCTCTACTGGCGTTGTGGCGCCCGAAACCGCACGATAGTGTCTATCTGAATCCTCTCAGCCCCTCTTAGCCGATGGCGTCTCCCCACCGCGCGCTCTTCTCGATCGTCACCTTCGCCGCGGGAAGCGTGTTGCTCGCTTGGAGCCCCGCGCCGCAGGAAGCGCCCGAAGGGTACGCGATCGCGAACGAGAAGGTGATCGACCGGTGCTCCCGCTGTCACGTCGTCGACGACGACGGACGGATGTCACGAATCTCATATCTGCGGAAGACGCCCGAAGGGTGGCAGACGTCGATTCGTCGCATGATGGCGCTGCACGGGGCGCGACTGAACCAGGCCGACGCGACGGAAATCGTTCGCTATCTGGCCAACGAGCAGGGACTCGCCCCAGAGGAACTCCGACCGGGCATGTTCGAGGTCGAGCGTCGCTCGTTGGACCACGATTACGAAGGGGACTCCGGCGTAGAGTATACGTGCATTCAGTGCCATTCGATGGGACGTGTGATCACCCAGCGGCGCACCGGCGAGGAGTGGTCACTTCTTCTCGCGACCCATCGCGGACTCTACCCCCTCGTGGACCGCCAGGCGTTCCGGAACGGCGGTCGGGGAGGCCCGGACTCGGGACCACACCCCATGGATGAAGCGATTGATCATCTCTCAGAGGTCTTTCCCCTCGAGACGCCTGAGTGGTCGGCCTGGTCGGCCACGAAGCGGTCTCCTCGCCTGGCCGGTACATGGACCCTAGCGGGTCACGAACCGGGGAAGGGTCCGATCTTCGGGACCGTGACCATCATCGCCGACCCCGGCGACCCCGACGCGTTCACGACCTCGACGGCCTACGTATATGCAGAATCCGGCCAACGCGTCCAGCGCACAGGCCGATCGGCGATCTACACCGGTTTCCAATGGCGCGGCCGTTCGAATCCGGGCGCGGAGGATGAACTCCGAGAAGTGATGCTCGTCGAACGAGGACAGAGTGAGATATCGGGCAGGTGGTTCCGCGGGGACTATGATGAAGTGGGCCCCGACGTGACCCTTCGCAGGGTCAGCGGAGGCGCGGTCGTCTCCGGCGTGTATCCTATGGCCCTCGAGAAGGGCGTTGCGACGGACGTTCAGGTATTCGGCCTGGGGCTCACGTCGTCGTCGGAGTTGGACTTCGGCGCAGGCATCACCGTTGAGTCGACAAACGCAGGAACCGACGGGTCGCTGCGGGTCCGAGTGAGCGTGATGGCCAACGCCAATCTCGGTGCCCGCGACGTGTATTCGAACGGATCGATCGCCGAACGAGCTGTGGTTGTGCATGACGGCGTCGATCGGATCGGGATCACGCCGGAAACGGGCCTCGCTCGGGCTGGTGGTGTGGTGCATCCCAAGGGATACCAGGCGTTCGACGCGATTGGTTACGACAACGGACCGGACGGCGAGCCGAACACCGACGACGACCTGAACCTCGGAAGAGTCGCCGTCTCCTGGCACTTGGAAGAATACGCCGCTACGTTCGGCGACGACGATATCGACTTCGTGGGACACATCGGAACGGACGGTGTGTTCGTTCCGGCCGTGGACGGACCGAACCCTGAACGGTCGGGCCTGCGAAACAACATCGGCGATGTCTGGGTTGTGGCCACGCTCGGCGATGGCGGCGCGTTGTCCGCTCGCGCCCACCTGGTCGTGGCCCCGCCGTTGTACATGCGCTGGGAGCCGTGGCGTGAAATCGAATCGGGTCGCCCCCCAATAGGAGACGAGAGATGAACCCGCCCGTCGCGATAGGAGCCGCGGAGGGCACGGGAGCCAGCCAGGCTCTCGCGCTCCGTGAGTTTCACAGGTTCGATGCGTTCGGCGCCCGCTTCCTCTACATGGTCCCGTCCGCGGGAATCTTCCGGATGGACGAAGCAGGCTGTGCGGTCCTGGACGCTCTCTCGGGAGCGCCGAAGGACACCGACGCGCTGGTCGAGGAATTGGCGGGGCAGTTCGACGTCGACCGCATCCTCGGGACGATCCAGGAACTGACGGAGATTCGTGCGATCGGAGACCCGAGTGCTCCGAAGGAGGAGGTGCCAAACGACCTGCCTCCGGCGGATTTCCCGCTCAACACCATGGTCCTCAACGTCACGAACAAGTGCAACTTGGCGTGTACCTACTGCTATGAATACGGCGACGACAAGATCGTCGACACGCAGTATGGAAAGCAGCCGAAGTTCATGAGTGACGACACGGCTGAAGAGAGCGTCGAGTTCCTGCTAGCCGAGTCCAGGGGGCAGCCTGTCGCACACCTGACGTTCTTCGGTGGGGAGACGCTGCTGAATTTCCCCATCCTGCAGAAGACGGTCGCGTACGCACGTCGACGCGCTGCGGAAGAGGGCACGCGCATCGAGTTCAGCCTGACGACCAACGCGACGTTGTTGAAGCCGGACGTCATCCAGTGGCTGGCCGACAACGACATCGGCGTCACCATCTCGATCGACGGACCCAAGCCTGTACAAGACGGCCTCCGTGTCTTCCACAACGGGAAAGGCACCTACGACGTCGTGTTGCCGAAGATCAAGGAGTTGATCGCTACGCACCGTTCGCGGCCAATCGGCGCGCGCGTGACGCTCACACAAAAGAACCTGAATGTGCTCGAGATCTATCGACACCTGACCCAGGAGATCGGGTTTAGGGAGGTCGGTCTGGCGCCGGTGACGACTCAAGACCATCGGGACTACGCAATCACCCCCGATGCGAAGGACCATATGCTCAGCCAGTTCCGGGAACTCGCGCAGGAGTGGCTCGCGTGCGCGATCCGCGATGAACACCACGGCTTCACGAACGTGACCGATACGATCGAGGAGATCCACAAAGGTGTGAGCAAGGCCTACGGATGCGGCGCGGGACTCGGCCTGATGGGGGTGGCCACCGACGGTGACGTGTCGCTGTGCCATCGTTTCGCGGGGTCCCCGGAACACACGATCGGGACCGTGAAGGACGGAGTGGACCGCGAGAAGCAGGGGAAGTTCCTGGTAGACCACCACATCTCGACCAAGACCGACTGTCACACCTGCTGGGCCCGACCTATCTGTTCGGGAGGCTGTTATCACGAGGCTCACGTCCAATACGGAGACTCGTCGAAGGCCAATCTGCATTATTGTACGTGGGTGCGAAGCTGGACCCACACCTGCCTCGAGATCTACGGCGCTCTGGCAGAGAAGAACCCGAAGTTCCTGGAGCGATTCGACGCCTAATCGTCGAATCATGGTCATGGGAAATCGCAAGAAGGAGGCACCCGAGTGAAACACCTGAGGCCCATCAATCAGAAGGCCAGCCGCATCGAAGCCTACGTCGCGCACGAGGCATCGCGCGCGAAGGCGGAAGAGATGGATGTCGTCGGTCTTCGAACGCCGCCGCACGAAGAGGAAGGCCCCCACTTCCCGCTGGGTTGCTCGCTCGCCTTCTCGCCAGGATGGGAAGTCGACTCCCGTGGCGGCACCGCCGGTCTGTGCCAGCCGGTCGAGAGGGACATCTTCGACTGTCACATTTCCTGCTTCTGGCCAGCCCACGTACCCGATCAGCTCAACCACGCGCCCGATTGGACCGGAAAGTGCGCGTCGGCCCAGAAGGATTGGCGCAAACTCGACCTCATTTTCCCTTAGTCGGTACCATCATGCGAACTGCGCTGCGGTGCGTGGCTTCGGCCGCGTGCATTCTCGGATTCGTCGCACCCCGTGCGTCCGCCCAAACGGCGACGTGGTACATCTCGACGTATACATCCGACATGCTGGTCTGGGACGAAGCGACCGAGGAGATCATCGATCGGATCCGGATGAACCGCCCGATCCCCAACGGCGTCCAGTTGAACGAGGCGATGACTCGCCTGTACGTCGGGGACGCATCGGGACAACACATCCAAATCGTCGACATCGCGCTGCGGGAGGTCATCGATGAGATAACGCTGACCCACGACAGCGTGGTCGTTCGCATCGACGGCTTCGCGGCGCATCCCTCGGATCGACGCGCGGTGATGCTCGTCAAGAACTACACGAAGCTCATCGATCGTTACTCGGTCGAAGGACCGTTCCTGGTGGCGTATGACCTCGAGACCAAACAGGTCACGGATACACTTCCCTGGCCTGAGGGAGGACCGAGCGAACGCACCAACTTCCGGTTCTCACCCGACGGCGAGGTTCTCTACTTCTTCACGAGCGACATCATCGCGGTCGACGCAGACACGTACGAGGAAGTCGACCGCTGGGAGCTTTCGCAACCGCTGGAGCCGGGGCTCGGTCGCCCGAACTTCGGGACGAATTCCAATACCTACGACGAACCGGGCGTCGCGACGAGCCTGATCCGCATCCAGGACCCCGTGCACAATCGCTCGCTGATGGGAATCGCGCGCGCGCGCTTGTCCGACAAGGTGGTCGACTTCTTCACACTGGGTCCCTCCGAACCCGTCGGCAGTTTCGTTCTCGCGCCGGGTGGAGAGAAGGCTTATGCGCTCTACACGACGATCGGGGCGTACGAGTTCTGGGAGTTCGACCTCGTGAATGAGCGGGTGTCACGGAGGGTGCCCTTCCCGGGGCGTGCTCGGATGGGGCTCGGTGTTAGTGCCGACGGAACGAAGATCTACGTTCACGTGGCCGGCAACACGATCGATGTCTATGACGCCGCCACGTTTTCGCTCATGCGCACCGTCGAGTTCGACGAGGACATGACGCTGGGCAACGTCGCCATCATTCCAGGAAACGAATAGCGGAGTCACCCCGCGGACCGTGACCGTCCTCGATCCGCATTTTCGCCGCGCGTTAGCCTACGTACGACCGTACGTCGGCGCGCTCGTGCCCGTCGTCGTCGTATCCCTCGTTTCGACGGCACTATCGCTCGTCCTGCCATACCTGTCGAAGCTGCTCATCGACGACGCGATCATCCCCGGCGACTTCCCGACGCTCCTCCGGATCGTCGGGCTCTTCATCGCCGTCCCGATCGTTTCGTTCGGCCTCAACGTCTTCAGTGGCATGCGCTACACCCGCGTGTCCGCCGACATTTTGTTCGACATGCGTTTGGTCCTGTATCGGCATCTCCAGCGCCTTTCTCCACGTTTCTACGCGCGCACGTCGTTGGGCGATGTCGTGTCTCGCATCAACGGCGATATCGGAGAAATCCAGCGGGTGACGTCGGAGGCGGCCCTCGCCTGGTTTGGACAGGTCGTCGCGCTGATCGGAACCGTCGTGATGCTCGTGTATCTCGACTGGCAGCTCTTTCTCGCGGGACTCCTGACCGTACCTCCCTCCCTGTGGGCGCTTGTGCGGTATCGAAGACAACTCGAGGAGCGGGTCCGGGTGCTCCGGGAGAGGAGCGCCGAGATCGGCTCATTTCTCATCGAGACTCTCCAGGGGATGCGCACGGTGGTCGGATCGAACGCCCAGGGCCGGGAAGTCGAACGCTTCCGGACCCGGAACGACTCGTTCGTCGATGCTCTGCTCTCCATGAGGCTCTTCACGTACCTGTCTGGCGGCCTACCTGGCCTTCTCCTGACCGCGGGCACGAGCCTGGTCTTCCTGTACGGCGGATACCGGGTCATCGAGGGGATGATGACATTGGGGACCCTCGTCGCGTTCATGGCTTACCAAGCACGACTGATGGCGCCCGTTCAGGGCCTCATGGGGATTTACACGAATCTGGCGACCGCACGGGCGTCCCTCGTGCGCGTACATGAACTGCTCGATACCGTCCCCGACGTGACGGAGCCTGAAGCACCGGCCTCCCTCCCCGTTTGCCGAGGCGCGTTTGAACTCGACGGAGTCAGCTTCGGCTTCGGACGTGGCGTCGAGGGGCTCGACGGGATCGACCTCGAGATTCCGGCCGGACAGTTGGTCGCGATCGTGGGAGCGAGCGGTAGCGGCAAGTCGACGATCGCCGAACTACTCTCGCGGCAGTTCGATCCCGAGAAGGGGCGGGTGCTCCTCGATGGAGTCGACCTGAGGGAGCTGCGGCTCGCCGACGTCCGGCAGCACGTGGCCGTTGTCGAGCAGGACCCGTTCATCTTTCACGTCAGCGTAGCGGACAACGTGCGCTATGCCCGACCCGATGCCACCCACGCTCAGGTAGCCGACGCCATCGCCGCGGCGGGACTATCTGCACTCGTCGCGACGATGCCCGATGGGCTGGATTCCATCGTGGGTGAACGTGGCCGCCAACTCTCGGCGGGCGAACGGCAACGTTTGGCGATCGCCCGGGCCTTCCTCGCCGACCCGGCCGTCCTGGTCATGGACGAGGCGACCGGCGCGCTCGATCCAGCATCCGAAGCCGCGGTGCTCGAAGGGTACGACCGGGTCATGAAAGGGCGCACGACGATCCTCATCACGCACCGGCTCGACCTCGCCCGGCAGACCGAACGTGTGATCGTCGTGAAGAATGGGCGGATCGAGGAAGACGGAACGCCCCGGGTCCTCGAAGCGGAGGGCGCCGCCTTCCGCGACCTCTTCCTGGATGTCCTCACCGGATGAGCGCCGTCACCGTCGCGATCATCGACAGCGGCGCCAACGTTCCGCACCCCCATCTCCCCGCACTAGCCGGGGGCATCGCCATCAACTTCCAGGGGCAAGAGGTCGCCGACTACGTCGACCGGCTGGGACACGGGACGGCCGCCGCCGCCGCGATTCACGAAAAGGCGCCGCAAGCGGAACTCTACGCTGTCAAAGTCTTCGATGAGCAACTCGCGACGACGGTGTCGATCCTGGTACGCGCGATCGACTGGGCTTCGAGCCGTGGCATCCGGATCGCGAATCTGAGCCTTGGTACGCCGAACGACTTTCGGGAGCCGGAGCTCGCCCCCGCCGTGGCACGCGCCGTGGAGCGCGGGACGATCATCGTGTCCGCACACGAACACGACGGCCGCCGTTGGTACCCTGGCTCGCTGGACGGGGTGGTCGGCGTCGTCATGGACGCGGATCAGGAGAGGGAGACCGTCACTCTCGTAGAGTCGGGAGGACGTACGGTGGTGCGCGCGTCCGGGTACCCGCGCCCCATCCCGGGTGTCCCCCCGGAACGGAACCTCAATGGCATCAGCTTCGCCGTCGCGAACGCTACGGGCGCTCTCGCACGCGCGCTCGTGGACCATCCCGAGGTGAAGACGGCCGAAGCGGCGTTCGAACTGCTGCAGGAGACGGCTTCGGATTGACGAGTGCCTCCGATCGATGCACCGTGGCTCTTCCCTCCGTCCCGCCGTGCACATCATGACCCCTTCGACTTCGCCCCGAGACGTCCAGCGACGGCACTTCCTGCGTTGGCTTGCTGCGAGCCCTCTTCTCGCCTCGGCCGGAGGCCTCTCCACGTTCGAAGACCTGATCGCTCAGGAGGCTCCCCGTCGGACTTTCGATGATCTCGTGACCACGGCGCAGGAAGCGCTCGACGTGTTCGATCTCGAGAAGGTCGCCGCGAGCAAAGTCCCACTGGCCCATTGGGGCTACATCATGACCGGGGTCGACGGCGAGGAGACGCAGGCGAACAATCGGGCGGCACTGGAGCGCATCTACCTGCGCGCCCGTCGTATGATCGACGTCTCTCGCCTCGATACGCGCGTTACCCTGCTGGGCCGGGAGTGGCCGTCGCCCCTGCTCATCGCGCCCGCGGGTAGTCAACGAGCGTTTCACCCGGATGGAGAGCTCGCCACCGCTCGGGCCGCCTCAGCTCGGAACCACCTCCAGACGCTCTCGACTGTAACCTCCACCGCCGTGGAAGAGGTCAATCGAGCGCGGGGCGAGCCCGTGTGGTACCAGCTCTATGCTCGCCCGAACTGGAACGGTACGGTCGCGCTCGTCCAACGAGTCCGGGACGCCGGCTGCCCGGTCATCGTCCTGACGGTTGACCTGAACGGGGGAAGCAATCGCCTCACGGTCGAACGGTACGGCCGCATCGACGAACGCGACTGTGAGAGCTGTCATCGTGAGGGGGGGAGGGCCGATCCGGTGAAGCCCATGCTGCGTGGCCTGCCGACGGGGAGTCGGGGCGGAGCCGACGCCAGTATGACGTGGGACTACATCCACCAGCTTCGCGACATCACGGACCAGAAGATCGTCGTGAAGGGACTCGTTACTTCCGAGGATGCCGAACTGGCCGTCGGGTACGGCGTCGACGCCATCTGGGTCTCGAATCACGGCGGGCGGGCCGAGGGGTCCGGGAGAGGAACAGTCGACGCACTCCCGGAGATCGCTCAGGCAGTCGCGGGACGAATGCCGATCATCGTGGATGGTGGGTTCCGGCGCGGAACCGACCTCTTCAAGGGTCTCGCGCGGGGCGCCACCGCGGTCGCGATCGGTCGCCCCTACTTGTGGGGGCTCGGAGCGTTCGGACAAGAGGGCATTGAGCGAGTGCTTGAGATCCTCACCCGCGAACTCGAGATCACCATGCGGGCCGTCGGCACGCCTTCGCTCGCGGACATCGGGCCCCATTCGATCGGAGTCGATTGACGTGAAACGTGCCCCCTGTAAGCGAACCAGATCGCGCCTCGAAGGATTGGCCCTCACTGCCGCACTCCTGACGGCTTCGGTGACCTGCTCAGCAGCCGCCCTCGAGGCCCAGATGCCGACCTCTGCCGACACCCGGTTACTCGAGGCGATCGACCTGTACACCGGGGTGACCGGCCGGGTCGACGACGCCAGGGCTCACGACCTGCTCCTGGCGGCCGCCGAGGACCGGGACGATGCCCTGTCGCAGATGTGGATGGCCCGCGTTCTCTCCCGTGGACGCATGGGATTCGAGCGGGACGAACCACGCGCCCGCGAGATCGCAGACCTCTTCATCGCGAGTGTTCGCGCACTCGCGGCGCGGGGCGACATCGAAGCCATCTTCCTGATGGGGACCGCGTACGATGAGGGGCTCGGCGTGGAGGTCGACTATCCCGAAGCCGTTCGTTGGTATCGGCTCGCGGGCGAACGAGAGCACGTGCTCGGCATGCACAACCTCGGCAACGTCTACCGGGATGGGCGCGGCGTCGAAGTCGATCATGTCGCGGCCGCCCAGTGGTGGCTGCGCGCCGCGCGCGTCGGGGACGCCATCACACAGCTCCGTCTAGGCGAAGCCTACGAAGCGGGTCGCGGAGCGGCTCAGAACTTGGACGAGGCGATCTCTTGGTACGAGAAGGCGGCCGCCGCGGGTAACGCGACGGCCGCCGAAGCCCTCAATAGACTACGCGGGTAGGCGCAACGCCGAAGCCCTCAGTAGGCCACGCGGCGATGCCCCCGAGGGCGCGCCGCACCTTAAGACCCTATTCGCTGATCGCCCCCACCACACAGCGACCGTCGGGCTGGCGCAGCGTGGGGTACGAGACGCCGAGTTGATCGAGCAGCGAGTCGTGTTCGTCGGGGTTGAAGTAGTACTTCCGCATCTCATCCCGGAACTCTGACATGATCCGCGCGTTCATCTCCGTCGCAGGCTGGTCGCTCGGACGGATGAACGGGGTGTACTGCAACTCTGCGGTCTGCACGTCCCGGAAGTAGTCCCACGCCGCATCGACGAGGTCCGGCCGGACCAGGAAGTCGAGCATGGTCATCGCCTGGGCCATCGCTCCCTGGGTGGCACCCTTGTGCGCGATGGGGGTCGCCATCGCGATGGCATTGGCCCAGTTGTGTCCAGGGAGACCCGGGATATTCGACGGGAACGAGAGGGTCGCGGTCGGCACGTTCCACGAAATGTCACCGATGTCGTCGGCGAAACCGGCTGTGCGTTGCGCCTCCGAGAGCCCGCCGCGCAGCGGACCCATCTCGGTATCGAGGCCGCTCTCCCTGCCGTTCACTTCGCGCTGCGTGGCCCGCGCGAACTGTTGGTCTGACTCCGTCCATTCCGGTAGTCCCACGCGCTCGATATTCGCGTGCATCGTCTCGGCGATGACCTTGTTGAAATGGCCGGGCCACGCCGATCCAATGATACGAACCTGCTCGATCGACGTCCCGGTCATCATGGCGGCCCCCGCGGCTACCGAATCCCCGATCGCGAAGAGATCCCTGATTTGCGGATAGTTCTTTTCGCGGAAGTAGAACCAGACCGAAGCCTTCGACGGCACCACATTGGGTTGATCGCCCCCGTCGTAGATCACCGAGTGGGAGCGCGCCTCCGTCCGGAGGTGTTCGCGCCGGAAGTTCCAACCGACTTCCATGAGATTCGCGGCGTCTGCCGCGCTCCGCCCGAGCCACGGCGCGCCGCCCGCATGGGATGCGAAGCCTTCGAATGTGTACATCGCGGAAACGAGTCCGGTACCCGGCGTCATTCCCCAACTCGTCGCCAGATTCGAGCCGACGTGCGCGTATAGAACGATGTCGACGTCCTCGAAGACCCCGGCGCGCACATAATACGCCTTGGTCCCCACCAACTCCTCTGCGACTCCCGGCCAGATCTGGATCGTGCCGGGGAGGCCTTCCCGCTCCATCACTGCTTTCACCGCCAGGGCGGCCGTGATCTGAACGGCCATCCCTGAGTTGTGTCCTTCGCCATGTCCCGGGGCCCCCTCGACCATCGGCAGATGGCACGCGACACCCGGTGTCTGAGACGCCTTCGGAATGTTGTCGATATCGGTGCCCAACGAGATCTTCGGCTCGCCCGAACCCCAAGTAGCCACCCACGCGGTAGGAATTCCCGCGACACCTTCCTCGACGCTGAAGTCGTTGTCGCGGAGGAGGTCGACCAGATATCGAGAGGTTTCGAATTCCTGGAAGCCGAGCTCACCATAGCTGAAGATCTGGTCCACCATGTTCGCGGTGAATTTCCGTCGGTTCTGGATCTCTTCGACGAGTTGCTGCTTCCACCCATCGAGCCGATCGGCTTGGGCGTGCAGGGATCCGGCCGGCATCACGAGGGCCGCCAGGGCCGTGAGAATCAGGCGTGAACGAGAAGTCATAGGTGAGGTCTCCGCGAGATGGACGTGCGGCAGACAAGATGGGAAGCCGGCGCGCCGCGGGCGAGTGACCTCTACGTCACATCGAGAGCCGTATACGTCGCTCGGCGTATGGGGTCGGATGGAGCCTACGCCTAACGTTGGGTCGGGACTCCACCAACTCTGAGGAAATCATGAAGACGCTCGCTCGGCTTGTTCTCTCGAGACTGTTGATGACGTTCGCGCTTGCCGCACCGACGCAGCTAATAGCGCAGGAAGCGCCGCTGACCGTCGGCGAACAGGTCAAAGTGCGGTGGCACGATCGGTCGTGGTCTCAGACCGGCCAGCCCGGAATGAGGTCGGTGATCGCAGAGGTCGAGGCCTACGACGCGAACTGGATCCGGGTCCGTCGGGGGAAGCGTATCATCGACGTGCCGACAACGGCGATCACGAACATCCAGCGTCGGGTCGGCACGCGCCCCGCATCAGCGCCGGCGATGGTGATCGGGTCTGGCCTCGGCTTCGCGGGAGGATTCCTCGGCGGACTCATGGTCGCTCAGCTCGACCGAACCGCGACCGGTAGTGATGTCGTGAACACGGGGCTCAAGGGCGGCATTCTGGTGGGGGCCCCGATGGGGGCCCTGTTCGCGTACTTCAACTCACGGAGTCGCGGCATCTACGAGGACATCGGCTTGGGGCGCGTCGTCCCCGGCGTCATCATTGGGGCCGACACGCGCGTCGACGTCTCTTTCCGGATCGTGGGAGGGTGATCAAGCACCGATCGCTTCGAGCATCGACTGCGCACTCGAGCGCCAGCCGTCTTCCACGGAGTACTCCTCGAGGAAGCGCGTCAGGTAGCGCTCAGCCGCCTCGTAGTCGTCGCTCTGATACCGGGATGACCCCGCGTGATACAGCGCCATGTAGTGGTTTGGCCAAAACTCGACGACCAACTCCATGAGCGAGCCGGCCGCGATCTCGTCACCCGCGTCTGCCGCGGGATGGCCGGCTTCGAAAACCACGCCGGCGGCGTGATAGCGTCTGTCCGCAGGAAGTCGTTCGATGGCGCTGCGCGCGAGGTCGACCTTTCCGGCGAGGGCGTAGCAGGCGGCTTCGTGCATTACGCCCTGCTCCGTCCCCGGAGCCGGCTGCCAGCGGAGTCTCGTTTCGACTTCGACCGGATTGCAGAACTGGCGAATCGTGCGGAACCACTCTCTCGCATCGGCGGGATCGATCTGTGCTACCGGAGACGGCTCGACGACGGCGGTACCGGAGGCGGGCTCGATCACGACCGGCTCGACGAGGGTCGATACCACTGGATCCGCCAGGCGCGCTTCGCGGACGTTCTGGGCCACGATGGCCGTCACACCGGCCAAGGCGAAGATCGACATCGTGGCGATCAAGAGGGTTTCGGGTCTGACGCGCATTTTATTCCTCCTTCCGGTAGTCCTGTCGGTCCCCTTCCCTCGTTGTGACGAGCGAAGAGGCCCTCCCCACACACACGCACTCCCGACAAGTGCAAGGCACGCGCCACTGGTTTCGTCCTCGGGCGGCGACGACCGCTCGACTTTCGCCGTCCTCCCAGGATAGACAGCTTGTTCGATACGACCTCGCCTGGATCAGGAGATCCCCGAAGATCATGAAGCCCCTCACGTCGAAGCAGCGCGCACATGTCCGCAAGCTGGCTCACCACCTCAAGCCCCTCGTACTCATCGGATCGGACGGAGTGACGCCGGCGGTGCTCGAGGCCGTGCTCGAGGCTTTCAACACGCGCGAACTGATCAAGGTCAAGCTCCAGGAATCAGCCCCTGTCGAGGTCCGAGACGCCGCGAACCAGATCGCCTCCGGCATCGAAGACGTCCATTCGGTTCAGACGATCGGGAAGACGATGGTCCTGTTCCGGCCCCATCCCGACAAGCCTGAAATCCGCCTACCCGGTGCCTGACGAGTGTCGCGCGCCTTCGTCAAGGACGACGACCACGAGCCGGAACCGGACTTTCGCCTCCCGGAGCCCGACTCACCGTACTACGACGAGGCGGCGGCGTGGGCTTTGATTCAAGGCGCGAACCAAGGGGATTCGCGTAGCGCCGAAGTCGCTACGGGTTATCGATGGGGCGCCCCGGCGCTGGTCGAGCACATAACGCGCATCCTGACGAAGGCAGAGGGTGACGGGGAAGACAGAATCGCCCAACTGGCCCGCCGCTTCCTGAGAGAGGCCGGCCGCAACTCCTGACGTGTCGTCGCCACCTTAGTCGACGACCGCCTCGGCCTCCATCTCGACCAGATAGCCGTCACCGATGAGACCGGCGTGAACCAGCGTATTGGCCGGCTGGACGTGTCCGAGTCGCGCCCCGTGAGCGCGGGACACATCCTCCGCGACGTCCGGCGTAGCGACGTAGATCCGCGTTCGAACGACGTCATCGATCGTCCCTCCCAACGACTGGATCGCACCTTCGATCTTGTCGAGGCAAAAGTGCGCCTGGGAGGCGGCGCTCGTCCCACCGACGAGCCGGTCCCGATGCGTTGCGGTCGTGCCGGACACAAAGATGCGATTGCCCTTCCGAACGGCCCGAGAGAAGCCCGCGAGATCCTCCCACACGGTGCCGCTCAAGGCTTTGGTCCGACCGTTCTGGCCCGATTCGGTCGGATAGGGACTCGGCATGGCATCGAAGTGGTCACTCAGATCACCGGCGGCCGTCAGGAACGGCGGCTTCCGGTACTCGTCCCCACAGTCACCCGGAATAGGGTCCAGTCGAGCGAGCGCTTCCCCAATGTCGGCACGGCTCTCCGCGTCCAGCTCGAACTCGAACAATCTCCGGGTATCGTCGATGTGATCACTGTGTCCAAGCCGCGCGCCGATGATCACTCCTCCCACCCCTGGGGCCTCGAGGATATATCGGGAAGCGATATTCGCCATCGACACGCCGAGCCGCTTCGCCGCGCGTTCCACGGAAGCGAGTACGGTCTGGAAGCGAGCCCAGCCACCGGCTGCATCGATGAATCGTTTGTACTTCATTTGGGACCAGGTTTCGAGCTCCTCCATCGCGGGCTCCGGGGTCGCCACCCAGCGCTCCGTCAGGAAACCGCCGGCGAGGGTCCCGAAGGCCAGAATCTTCACGCCCTTCTCACGACAAAGATCGGTCATCGCGCCTGCTGCCCTCTGATCGATCAGCGAATAGCACACCTGGTTCGAGACGACCTCCACGCCGGAGTCGAGGAGCATTCTCATGTGTGCGGCGTCGGTGTTGGTCATCGCCAGATGACGAATCAACCCCTCGGCCTTGAGGTCTTGTAGGCTGAACATGCAGTCCAGCCAGGCGGGATCCGCGTAGCTCCAAGCATGAAACTGGAGCACGTCGAGAGTCGCCAGCCCCATGCGCTCGAGCGCTCGTTCTACGGCTTCGCGCACATCTTCGGGAGTGTGGCGGCCGGGCTTCGGCACCCACTTCGTCATCAGCTCGGCTGGCGCGCCCCCGCGCCGGCTGTAGCAGCCCGCGATGAGCTCGGAGGAGCCATAGTGATCGGCCATGTCGAACGTGGTCAGGCCTGCGTCGACGTACCGCTGAATCTCGTCCGCCGCGCGGTCGGCGTCGACTTCATCACCTTCTCGCTCCAAGTCGGCGATCTGCCACAGGCCCGTCAGGACGCGAGAGATCTCGAAGCCGGGGGCCAGTTCGATTCGTTCCATGAGGACGTCGACTACTCGGGAGGAAGGGTCGCGAAGATGGCGTCGACGTCCACGCCCGCGCGCCTCAACTTGGAGACCTCCCACGCATAGATGACGCTGGCCAGGACCATCACTCCAATCCAGAGTGGCGTCGAGTGGAAATACCAAGCGCCGACGTCGGCGTTCAGGTCCTTCCACACATGGACCACGAGGAAGAGTCCGAGTAGGAGCACCCCCGCTGCGGCGACCGGAAGCTGAAGGCGGCGGCTCGACAGCACTGTCATGTCCGCAGCGATCTCCGGTGCTCGGCGCGGAAGGGTGACCAGTGTACAGCACATGACGCCGTAGTTCACGAGCATCGACGTCACGAGAATGTCGACGCCGAGAAAGAAGTCACCTGCGAGATGGCTTCCCAGGATGGCGGCAGTAGCCAACAGACCACTCAACACGAGCGCTACGTGCGGCGTCTGCCAGTCCGGGTGGACTTTCGCGACCCAGCGAGGGAAGACGCCGTCCTCGGCCCAGGCGAACATGAGGCGGGACACGGCGAGCAACATCGCCGGCAGATCGTTGACGAGCGCGATCGCCGCGCCCGCGACGATGAGGACCGTCCAGCGAGGTTCGAGGACGTATCCGAGTAGCCCTGGGGCGGTCAGGTCCTGCGTTTGAGCCCGCTCCGCGATGAACGCCCAAGGCACCGCATGGTAGACGGCCGCCGTGTACAGCATGTAGAAGCCACCCACAACGAGCACCGCAATGCCGATCGCGAGAGGCAACGATCGAGAGGGATTCTTGGCCTCACCTCCGGCCTGAGCGATCGAGTCGAAGCCGATGAAACTCGAGAACAAGATCGCCGATGCCGCGAGGAAACGGCCCCATCCGAAGGTGGCCTCCGTGTCCGGCACCGAGAGCCCCTCTCGCGCCGCGAGGCCTGCCGCGAAGTCCGCCTGGTCGAACATGAAGCCTGCGATGATCACGACCCCGCCCAGCACGAACATCAAGAACATGAGCGGGACCAGAATCCGCTCCACGTTCTGCACTCCCCGCAGGTTGATCCCCACCGAAATCCATAGGAACAGAAGCGAGAGGGTGACCCTCACCGGACCGGTGTCGAGCGCGGTAGCCAGACCGTCCCAACCGACAGCCGCCACCACATCGCGGATGAACGGCACCAGGACATACGACACGACTCCGATCGCGACCGACAGCCCGAACCACTGCGAGAAACTCGCCACGAAGCCCAGGTAGGGGCTCAGGCCGCGGCTGGCGAAGACGTAGCTCCCACCCGCCCGGGGCATGGCAGAAGACAGGGCGGCGTAGGCGAGCGCGGCGAGCAGGGCCGGGACCGCTGCGAAGATGTACGCGGGCAGCACATAAGGCCCGATACCCGGTACGCTTCGCTGCAACATGAACGGGACGATGTTGATCGCGGCCCCGAGCATCGAGCAGATACCGGTGGCGGCGAGGCCGAGCAACCCGAGCTTGCGGGCAAGTCCCGTGGACGACTGCGCCGATGGGGGGGTGTCGTGCATGAACGCTACGGCATGGGTTCGGGAGGGCGCGACAACCTGAACGCGACGCCCGGACCCACGCAAGCCAAACGAGGCAGGACCACGAGTGCCATCGTGGCCGCGGCTACCGTACCCACGATGACGGCGAGGCCGAATCGCTGAGTCGGCGGGAATGACGAGAGCGCGAAGATGCCGAAGCCCGCACAGATGATGGCGGTTGCTCCGAACACAGGCCGACCGATTTGCCCGACCGCTGCGGGCCAAGGAGCGATGTGCCCCGCGAGCGAGAGTCGTCTCACGCGGATCACCAAGTGGATCATCGAGTCGGCCCCGATGGCGAGCGCGATGTTCGCCGCCGGGGAGGTGATGATGTCGACGGCCACTCCCAAGTGACCGAACGTACCCAGGATCACGAGCGGGATGACGCCCAGACAGAGCCACATGATGCCCGCGACCGCCCGCGAGCGAGACACCACGACCGCGACTCCCAAGAAGAGGATGAGGAGCCCGCCGATACCGATTTGCAGGCTTGCCGCAATAAGGCGCCCGAGTTGCGCCTGCAGATCGTAGAGGCCTGCGATCACGACCGGTCTCAGACCCGCCTCGGTGACCAGGGCGCGCAATCTCCCGATCACCTCCTCCCTGGGCTCATCGACGGTTTCGCGCATCCGCAGGGAAAAGCGTGCTCGTTCACGATCGGCGGTGACGAAGCCGAGTCCCACCCGGCCGAGGGCATCGCTCGAGGCGATGTCGAACAACGTGCCGACCGGTAGGAAGCCCGCGAGCGGAATCGTTCGGGCGTGGCCGATGAGAACCGTCGGCGACAGCACGACGCCGACCGCGGGATCGGCTTCCAGTCCGGCTTGCAGCGCTTCGAGTCGTGCATATACGGTCCTGGTATCGACCCCCGCTCCGGCGGGATCGGCCACGACGATGTCGAGGGTGCTGCTACCACCGTCCGCGTCGATGCGTGCGAGACCGTCCTTGAGTTCGGTTCCTTCGCCGAAGTACGTGAGGAGCCCGGGATCGGTATCGAGGTTGCGAATACCTAGGCCGACAGTCAGCACCCCCACAGCCGTCACGGGCAGGATCCACCGCGCGCCGGACAGGGGACGGGCCACAGGAGCCTCGAGCGAGCCGCTTCTCGGGACTGCCCAACGTCCCAGGAAGGCCGGAAACACCACGTAGGCCACAACGAGGGCGATCGCCGTCCCGACCGACCCGGCCACGCCCAGCTCGCGCAGGGGACGCGCCGTCGCCACCAGCAGGCTCGTAAAGCCCAGGAGCGTCGTGACCATGCTCCAGAACGATCCCTCCCACGTTTCCCGCACAGCAGTCCAGACCGCGGGTCCCCGACCTTCTTCGGGAGCAGCTACGACAGCCGCTCGCGACCAGTTCGCCGTCAGGAACACGACGTGCGACAGCGTGAGTACGAATACGATCGTGACGAGGTTCGCCGTGAGTAGACCGATCGGAACTCCGATCGCTTGCACCGTCACGAGCGTAGCCGCGACCGAAACGAAACAGGTGGCGAGCGTGCCCACGACGATGGCCGCGTCTCGATAGACGAGGCCCACGAGCAGCGCAAACACGACTACGGCCGCCGAACTGAAGACGACCAGGTCGCGGTATAGGCTGCGTCGGATCAACTCCACGATGACGGGAACTCCCGAAACGACGACCTCGAGGTCGGCCGATTCGTGCTCTGCGATCGCCGCCTCGATCCGCGGCAGGAGCACCTCCGGGTCGGTCGCATCGACCTGCAGGACGATATTGGTGGCCGCAGGATCGGGAGTGAGCAGAATCCGGCCGAAGAGCGGACTTCTCGAAGGATCGTCCGTCGAAATGCTGAATCCGCTTTCGACTCCCCGGATCGCGAGCAGACGCTCCGTCAGTGCACCCACTGCGCTCCGGTACGCCTCAGCGTCTCCGACTCGGTCCTCCACCCGAAGGATGACTTGTGCGCTCGACGGGAAGCTCGCGGCCACCTCGTCCGAGGCCTGCATCTGAGGATCGTCGTCCGCGAAGAAGAACTCGCCCTCGACGGCCGGAGAGAGATCCACGAAGCGCCAGACGACGAGGATCGCCAGCACGGCGAGCCCGGTCGCGGCCCACGGGCCCCCGCGTGAAGTCCAGGCCTTCAGGAGCACGGGTCAGTCCCGGCGCCGGCGCCTGGGCGGCTCAGCGGATACCCGCGAGCACCTGATCGAAGGTCCCGACCGCGATCGCGACCGCCAGTTCCTCGAGCACCGCCCCCTCGATGGACGCCGTCTGGCCGGAAAGCACCGAGGGGTCGAAGAATCGGGCTCGATCGCCCTGAAGGTTCAGACGGCTGGGGTCGCCGTCGAACTCCCCTCGCTCGAACGGGCCCTCCTGGGTCGAAGACGCCGAAAAACGACTCACCTCTCGACCGCTTGCATCGACCAGAATGATCTCGGCCTCGACGTAGTACGACATCCTTCCCCGGTGCGTCGTGTAGGTGACCGTGTCCATAAGCATCTCCGTTTCGGAGCGCCGGGTCGCGGACCCAGGTCGTTGGTTCCTCCGAATCACGGCCTCGTGTCGATCGACCTTGACGTCATCCTCGACGACCTCGATGGCGGCCAGGCGGATCATCACCCCGAGATCAGCCCCGATCAGATCGAGCGCTCGACCCACGACCAGAGGCGACTGCACCACCTGACCGCGGAGGAGCCCACGCAGTTCGCGTCGCAGGATCACCGGTCGGCCATCTCGATGAAGAGCGGGGGTCGAGTCCAATGATCGAGGCCGAGGTCCGCATCGAGCTGAATCTCGAACTCTCCACCCAAATATTCACGGACACCCGCGTCGGCCATGACGGGTACGACCGCGAGTACGACGGAGCCCTCGGACAGAGCTCGCTCCTGCACGTCGCGGACGGACAGGACCGTCTCCCGCGAGGGGGACGAGCGGACCTCCATCGCTTCCTGCGCGAGTCCCCACGCCGACCGGGGACGGCCGTCCTCTAGTTCGACGCCGGCCCACTGCAGCATGACCGCAGTCTCGGCATCGTGGGATTCCTCGACTTGGTCGCGCGATGGTAGGTAGTCGCCCCGAGAGCCCTGATAGAACCTGCGGGCCTCGTTCCACCGACCCTCTGCCGCGGCTTCGTCCCCTTGAACCATCTGCCAGTTGATGGCTGTGTCGAAAATCGCGCGACGGATGGCAGAGTAGTCGGACGGGAGAGTCAGCCGTAGCCCGACCTCCCGAACCCGGGCCAGCATCTGGTCGACACTGCGGTATCGTGAAGCGGCCTGCACGGGGTCGCCCCGTCGTTCGAGGTCGTCGGCCTCGTCCATGGCGACCAGCACTGCGGAATCGCCCGCGGCAAGGAGTCGATCCTGAGCGTCGACGAGTTCCCGGTCCTTCTCGACCGCCTCAACATATCGATACACCGCTTCGATGTAGCGGCCCTGCGACTGGAGGGTGATCCCCTCGTTGAGTCGGTCGGTCGCCGAAGCGCAAGCAGCCAGAAGCGCGAGCGGCAATAGGAGTGCCAAGCGGGTGCGCGCGGACGCCATAATCGGTCCCTCGTGTTGGGTCGGACTCAACGCGGTTTAAGGTAGTCACCCGATCGCCGGGAGTCATGGCTCATCTTGTTGACTCGGACGAGGCGCGCCAGCTTGGGACCCCACGCTCGAATCCCGGGAGGCCCTTTGCCGCACCTTCGACACGTCGTCATCACCGTATCTACCCTCGCCCTCGTCGGGTTCGTCGCTCCGCTGGCCGGCCAGGCGGTGTTCGGCGGCTATCCCGCCACGCTCGCGGGCGGGAACTACATGCACAACTTCTACCTGCCGCCGGCCCCGAGCTCCACGCCTTGGTACCCGACGTGGGCGCCCGATGGTGAGACCATTGCCGTGGCGATGCAGGGTTCCATCTGGAGTGTGGATATCGACACCGGAGGGGCGATCGAACTCGTATCCGGCCCCAAGTACTACTCGTCGCCGAGCTATTCTCCAGACGGACGATGGTTGGTCTACACGGCGGACGATCACGGCCGATCGATCCAGCTCGAGGTCCTGGACCTGAGCAGCGGCGCTACGCACGCGCTCACGGATGACGCCGGAGTCTACGCCGATCCGGTCTTCAGTCCCGACGGACAGCGGGTCGCCTACGTCTCGACCCAGCCGGCAGGCTATTTCAACGTGTACCTGCGCGGTTTCTCGGACGGTTCTTGGACCGGCGGTGCCGAGGCGGTCACTCGCGATAACAACTACGGCTCAAACCGCCTGTACTTCGGGAGCCAAGACATTCACATCACACCGGCCTGGTTCCCGAACGGCGACGAACTACTCCTGGTGTCGAATCGCGACGTGCCGCTCGGGAGTGGCAACGTCTATCGGGTCCCGGCGCGAGCGAACGGCTTCGACGATCGCGAGGCGGTTCTCGTCGAGCAGACGCTGTATCGCACTCAGCCACACGTCTCGATCGACGGCAAGAGGTTCGTATTCTCATCGACGCGCGCCTCCGCCGATCAGTACAACAACCTCTATGTGCAGCCGACCACCGGTGGCGAGCCGTACAAGATGACCTTCTTCGAACACGACGCCTTCCATCCTCGATGGTCTCCGGATGGCGAGTGGATCGCGTACATCGACAATCGGGACGGTCTGCCTCAGCTCAAGTTGCTCGAGACGTACGGAGGCAAGATCGTCGACGTGGCCATCACGAGCCGACGCTGGCTGAAGCCCATGGGTACGCTGCGCGTGCGAACTCTCGGACCCGACGGGACACAAACGGGCAGCCGAATGCATCTGACGGCCGCCGACGGTCGCTTCTACGCTCCGACGGACGCGTATGCCCGGATTCAACAGCGCGGTGGCTCCTGGGCGTTCCACCACGAGGGAAGCTTCGAGGTCGAAGTGCCCGTCGGACCGGTCTCGCTGGTCGCAGTGAAGGGCTTCGAGCATGTGCCGGTGGAGCGCACGGTACAGATTACCGAAGGGGGGGTGACCGAGATCACGCTCGACTTCGACTACCTCATCGACATGCAGGCGCGGGGCTGGTACAGCGGCTCGACCCATGTGCACGCGAACTACGGCGGCAATCTGCACAACTCACTCGAAAACCTGATGATGATGTCCGCTGCGGAAGATCAGGACATCGTATTGGAACAGATCGCGAACAAGGACAACCGGATCCTGGACTACCAGTACTTCGTTCCTGGAGGGGGAGCGCACCCGCTTTCAACGAACGACCGGGTCCTCGTAGTGGGTCAGGAGTACCGTCCGCCCTTTTACGGCCATGTCTTCATGTTCGGCATGCGAGAGCACCTCATCTCTCCGTTCACGACTGGGTACGAGGGGACCGGTATCGAGAGCCTGTATCCGTCGAACACCGACATGTTCATCAAGGCGCGGCGACAGGGTGCGTATACGGGCTACGTACACTCAGGCTGGAATGGCGACCCATTGGCCGGGAATCTCGGCGGGGCCAAGGGCTTCATGGTCGACGCCGCTCTGATGACCACCGATGCGGTCGAGTGGTCCACGTCCCAGGACGGATTCGCTCCGATCTATGCGGTCTGGAACAACGGACTCCGGCCCGCGTTGGTCGGTGGCGAGGATTCGATCAGTAACCTCCATGCCACGGCGTTCGTGGGATCTGTCCGGACTTACGTGAAGATTCCCGATGACGAGATGACCATGCACGGTTGGCTCGAAGGCATGAGGAATGGTCATGCGTTCATGTCGAACGGGCCGCTTGTCGAGCTCGAAGTCGGTGGCCGCATTCCAGGTCAGACCCTCGAGATATCAGGCGGTGGGCAGGTCGAGATCTCCGTGGAGGTGACTTCGATCACACCCCTCGAGCGCGTGGAACTCGTCTTCAATGGCGAGGTCATCGCGTCGATTCCGTTTACCGGTGACCGCACGACCCTCTCGTTCGAACGCTCGTTCCGACCCACGACGTCGGGCTGGTACCACGTGCGGGTGAGCGGAGCGACGGGTGAGGCCTTCCCGATGGACGCCCCGTGGGTTCAGGCCGCGACCAACCCGGTGTGGGTCATCGTCGACGGCGCTCCGGTGCGGTCCGCTGAAGCGGCCGACTATTCCATCGCCTGGATCGACAAGCTGCAAGGGCTTGCCGAGGCCTGGCCCGACTGGCGTTCCCAGGCCGAAAAGGACCACGTCTACGGTCAGTTCGAGCAGGCGCGGAACGTATACCGGGCGTTCAAGGCAGAGGCCGGAGGACGCTGACGCGTCCTCCGGCCTCTGTCGGCTACATCCCGAAGAACATCCCGGCCAGGAAGTTTATGACCGAGAACGCGATGCTTCCCCACATCGCGGCGGAGAAGTCTTCAATCTCGAAGCCGTCCACGAAGGCGGCGGCGAGCATCAGCATCAGCGCGTTGATGACGAGGACGAAGAGGCCGAAGGTGATCAACGTGATCGGCAACGTCAGCACCAGGAGCAGCTTCTTCACAGAGGCGTTGGCGAGCCCCAGTACGATCGCACCGAAGATCGCTGCCTTGCCGTCACGGACCTCGATTCCATCGACCATCCGGCCGACGATAAAGAGCAGTACCGCGTTCAACAGAATATGAATGATCAGGTCCATCACCTTTTCAGCCTCCCCGCGTCATGAACGACGAGCCCCGGCGCCCCCTGCGTCGAAGCGGTGCCTACATCCTATTGGACGTGTAATCGACCGAAATCGTTTCCGGCCCGCTTCGGCTATCGTCGCCTGATCAGTCCCAGCGGTACTTCTTCTCGTTCTTGCCGCCCTTCTTTTTCTTCCTCTTCGTCGATCGATCGGCTTCATCCGATGGCGGAGTGCCCTCGGCGGCCGGCGGGTCCGTCTCCGGCTCGGCGACGTCCGCCACAGCTTCGGCTCCCTCGTCGATGTCCTGGAGCATCACGGCGCCGGGTTTTTCCGACCGGACCGCCGCAGCGAGGCATGCGTCGGATAAGGCAACAGGATCCGTCAGCGCATCGGGGGAGCCCGACGAGACCCAGCGACGCACCTGCCCACCCCGCCTCGAGAAGTCGAGACTGTCCAGAGCATCGGCGACCGCTTCGACGAACTCCGCATCGGCGGCAATGCGCGCCATCGCGAAGATTTGTGTCGCGGCCCGATCATGCTGCCGAGCGTCTTTGGCGGCGACCGCATAGTCTCGAAGATGTAGAAGCGCCGTCGCTTGGTGACCGGCTGCGAGGTCCAGCCACGTCAACGTGCACAGCGTACGCACCGCGGACGGTCGCACGCGAATGATCTTGTTGGCCACCCCTCTCGCCGCCTCGCGCTGCGCGTCCTCGAGAAACGCGTCAATCGCGCGGCCATAGTACGCCACCGCACGGTCCGCTTGCCCACTCTTGAGCGCGAGGTCACCGGCCTTGTTGAACGCAGTCCCTACTGTATCCCGGAGCCGCGTTCTTCGCTTCCGCTTCCCACCGCTGCAGCTTCGCCTCGATTTCGTCGGAGTCGCCTCCGGCAGGCTTGGATCCGAAAAGGCGGGAAAGAAACGACATGCGTGGCCGGGGGGTGGCGGGTTACTGCACGACCTCGAACAGCTCGATTTCGAAGATGAGTGTCGCGTTGGGTCCGATCGTGCCGCCGGAGCCATTGGGACCATAGGCGATGTCGGATGGAATCACGACGCGAAAGTGGCTGCCCTCCTTCATGAGCAGCAACGCTTCCGTGAAGCCAGGAATCAGGCCACCCGCCGGGAAGACGACCGGATCGCCGTCGTAGGAAGAGTCGAATTCCGTACCGTCGACGAGCGTGCCCCGATAGTGGAGGCGCACCTGGTTCTCCCGCGTGGGGGTCGCACCCTCACCCTGCGCGACGACCTCGTACTGGAGCCCGCTCTCGGTGGTGATCACCCCGGCTCGCGCCGCATTCTCGGCTTGGTAGGCTTCCCCGGCCGCGGCGTTGTCACCGGCCTGCCGTCCGCGCGCTTCCGCTGCCTCGGCCTCAATTTCCTGGCCAAAGGTCTGGAGAACGGTCTGAAGTTCCTGACGGGAAATGGCCGGCTCGTTCGTCTGGAGCGCGTCTTCGATCCCGCGCATGAACGCCGCCCGATCCAGACGGTCCCGGGTATCGGCGATCTGGGTTCCGACATTGATACCAATGCCGTAGCTCGCCTTCTGATCGTTCGTGTCCAGCGCTGCCGACTCGTAGGAGGCCGTGCCGCCGTTCGAACACGCTGCGAGCCCTACCGTGACGCCCAACAGCGTCGCACACAACCGAGCAGTCATCTTCATTCCCCTGAAAGTCCCCTTTGTAAGAAGCCCGAAACTAACGCGAGGCCCCAAAACGCCCAACGGCAAGGCAAAATCGACGCCCCCCCGGATCTATCGCGTTTCGGATCCGCATCGCACTTTGTTCGAGTTGCGTGACCGGTACACCAGTGTTGGAGACAAGACGATGATCAGGATTTTTCGCAGTTTGGCCGTTAGCGCCGCTCTGTTCGCTACCGCGGGCTTCACCCTTTCGGCGGCCGCGCAAGGACAGGCCGACCCTCAGGCGGTCCTCGCGGACAAGGGGTTCGTCACGCCGGCGAACGACATCGCCAACCTCGCGCTGGCGCCGCGGTACCTCAACGCGACGCTGACGGACGTCAGTCCCAACAAGCGCTGGTTCATCCATGAAGTCGGGGACGGCCCCGTCACCATGGACCGCTTCTCGAAGGACTTCGACGAGTTGGGTGGCCTCTTCATCGATTATTCGGGCAACCGCAGCCGCGACCTGACCATTCGCACGAATATCGGTATCAACATCATCTCCGCCGCCGACGGCTCGGTCGTCGAGATGGATGTCCCGACCGGGGCTCGCGTGTCCAACGCGACGTGGTCTCCCGACGGGGCGCGCGTCGCCTTCTACGTGCATACCGATACGGAAACACACATCTACGTCGGCGACCCGGCGACGGGCGACTCTCGCCAGGTCACGCGCCGACCGGTACTCGCCACCATGGTCACGGGATTCGAGTGGACGTCGGGCAGCTCAGAAATAGCGACAGTCCTTGTTCCGAATCGGCGTTCCGAGCGCCCCCGCCCATCGCGGATCCCGTCCGGCCCACAGGTGAAGCAGACGGAGGACGGCAAGAACATGCTTCGCACGTATGCGAGCCTGATGGCCACGCCGTACGACGAGACGCTGCTGGAGTGGCACGCGACCGGTCAACTCGCAGTGGTCAACGTTGCGAACCGCAACGTCACCGAGATGGGGGCGCCGGCCATGATCACGAGCTTCGACTTCGCTCCCAACGGTCAGCACGCCCGCATCGAGACGATGCAGAAGCCGTTCAGCTATATCGTCCCGGTTCGGAGCTTTGGGAGCCTGGAGGAAGTCTGGGGTCGCAATGGTGCAGTGATGGCGGAACTGGAGCGGACGGAGACCCAGACGGGGCTCGACGGGAACCTCCCGACCGCACCCGGCGTCGGCGGCAGCGACGACGAGCCCGATCGGCGTCAACTCGGATGGAGGGAAGACGGTTCGGGCCTGACCTTCCTCCAGCAAGAGCCGGCACCGGCTGGCGAGACCGACACCCAGGCGAACGGCCGGGGCGCTGCGCGTCGGGCCGACAAGGTCATGCTTTGGGCTCCGCCTTTCGACGATTCGAGCCTCAGCGTGGTCTATCAGGCCAGCGCTCGCATGGCTTCGGCTCGCTTCTCCTCGGACCACCAGACCCTCTTCGTGACCGAGCGGCCGGGTGGTGGCGAACGCGGGGCACCCGGCGGCAACGGCGCTAGCGGCACGGTCAAAGAGTACGCAGTGGACCTGAGCGCCCCCGAGACCACGTACTCGATCGCCGAGTACGCATCGGACGACTTCTATGCCAACCCCGGATCGCTCCTCCTCGAGGGCGGACGGGTGCCAGCCGGCGGCCGCGGTGGCTTCGGTGGTGGAGGCAACGACCAGGGGACGGTGCAGACCTCTGCAGACGGCCGTTTCGTTTACCTCTATGGAAACACCTACAACCGCGATCCAATGGCCGAGGGACCGAAGAACTTCCTCGACCGGGTCGAGTTCAGAACGGGTGAGAAGAGCCGCGTCTTCGAGTCGTCCAACGACGAGCAGTACGAGCGGATCATCTCGGTCCTCGATGTCGACGCCGCGTCCTTCGTGGTTTCGACGGAAACCCCGATGGAGGTCGAGCAGTCGTACCGGCTCTCCGACGGACGACGCATCGCGCTGACCCGCAACGTCGACTACTCGCCGGAGATGACGAGCGCGCCCAGGCAGCGTTTCACGGTGGAGCGTCCGGACGGCTTCCGCTTCCTCGTCAACGTCACGCTACCCCCTGGCTACGAGGAAGGGACTCGCCTGCCGGCGATGTTCTGGTTCTACCCGAGGGAGTACACAGACCAGGAGAACTACGACGAGACCGCTCGGACCTACAACAAGAATGCGTTCCCGAACTTCGGGACGCGTTCCATGCAGTACTTGGTCCAGCAGGGCTACGCGGTGATCGAGCCCGACGCGCCGATCATCGGCGACGCGGGGCAGATGAACAACAACTATGAGAACGATCTGCGGAATAATCTGGCCGCAGTCATCGACGAACTCGACGCGCGGGAGATCATCGATCGCCGCCGCCTCGGGCTGGGGGGCCACTCCTACGGAGCGTTCAGCACGGTAAATGCGATGGTGCACACTCCGTTCTTCAAGGCTGGCATCGCGGGTGACGGCAATTACAACCGGACCTTCACGCCCCTCATGTTCCAGAGCGAACGTCGCGTACTCTGGGATGCCAAGGATGTCTATCTGTCCATGTCGCCGCTGCTTTATGCGAACAACATGACGGGTGCACTCCTCATGTATCACGGCATGCACGATCAGAATGTAGGCACCGCTCCGGACCATTCACCCCGTCTCTTCCACGCGCTCAACGGCTTGGACAAGGAGGCGGCGATGTACCTCTACCCCTACGAAGATCATGGCCCGGCGAGCCGGAACACGATCTTGGATCTCTGGGGCCGATGGACCGCGTGGCTCGACGTGCACCTCAAGGACGCCACGACGCAGCCCATTACAGAAGACAACGACTAGTCGCAACTAGTCGCGACGATTCGACCTCTTCGGGGGTGACGGGCGGGGCCAGTCGGCCCCGCCCGTTCTTTTTTTGGGGGCCACGCAACGATTCCGGCGGCCAGGGCGTCGAACTCTAAGACACATGGCTCGCCGCCCGAGGAACACGCGGCGATGCCGCCCGTACGATACAAACGGGCTCGACGACCACTGAACATGGGGAGGGGATGACTATGGAGCACGAACCGGGTCTCAGAGAGGATGCGAAGAATCTGTCGGTGGTCACCGGGTCCGCGATCGTCGCTGCCCTCATTACGATGGGGCTCTTCGTCAATCAGATGACCGCGGCGCCCGAGCGGATCGTCGTGCGAGAGCTCGCCCCGATCGTCGAAGTGGTGGTCCCCGAGGCGCCGGAGGCTCCCCCGCTCGCGCCGCTTTCCGGCACGAACCGGCTCTACGGCACCGTTACCACCGTATATGGATCCGACTTCACCGGTTACATCCGCTGGGATCGAAACGAAGGGAGTTGGACCGATCTGCTCGATGCGACCAAACCCCGCGAGAATGGTGGATCCAGCCTCTCTGGGATTCGTTTCGGTCACGTCCAACGAATCGACGTCGTCGACCGGAATTCGGCGCTCTTCACACTCAGGTCGGGTGAGCAGGTCCGACTCACGGGCAACGCGAGCGACCTCGGAAGTGGACTCCGTGCCCTGATCGTCGACGATGGCGCCGGCACTCTCGCCGAATTCGAGTGGCGAGACCTCGAACGGGTCGCGTTCACGCCGCCCGGAGCGACACCTCCTTCCGAGAGCCGCCTCTTCGGCACACTCACAACCCGTTCCGGCCTGGAATTCACGGGATTCGTCACGTGGGATATCGACGAGATCTACTCCACCGACGTCCTCGACGGGGACCTGGACGGGAGACGGGTCGGAGTCGCGTTCGGCGACATCGCTTCGATCGAGCGCAATAACTCGTGGGGGTCACGGGTTACGCTTCGGTCAGGCGAGGTGATGATCCTGGAAGGCACCAATGATGTCGACGCTTCGATCAGTGGCATCTCGGTCTCGGATGCCGGATTAGGGCAGGTCAAGCTGAGCTGGGAGGAGTTCGCCAACGTTCGGTTCCACGGAACGGAGTCCGAGTCCGCGTTAGCAGATTTCGACGGTGGCTCCCGCCTCTTCGGCACCGTACGGACCGAAGATGGTGGCTCCTACACGGGTGACATCACGTGGGACGCCGACGAAGCCTTCACGTGGGAGATGCTCAATGGCGAAATGCGCGGAGTGAATTTTCAGGTCGAGTTCGGTACGATCGCCCGCATCGCGAAGGCCGGCCGTGGAGCTGCAGTAACGCTCAAGGACGGGCGTACCTTCGAGCTCTCGAACAGCAACGACGTGGATCGCGGGAATCGGGGAATCCTGATCCACACCGACGGACGTGATTTCGAGATCGCCTGGGACAACTTTGCGGAGTTGACGCTCGGTCGGTGACCGAAGGCGCTCATCCGACGAACCCCATCCGGTGCCTGCACCGGGTGGGGTTTCTCGTTCCCCCCCAGCCCCCGCCACGCGCCAACCATCGCTGAAACGGCTTGTAGGGGCCCGTTGCCGCCGGTACCTTCGCTCCCTTGCGGGCTGGACGCGGTGCCGAAATGCCTACCGCCGTGTGCTGAGTTGATCTTCCCGAAGTCTCGAGTGTATTGCGCCAACACGGCCTCTAGGTAGAGTTTGACCCGATCTTGAACGACGCGTGGAGTCGTTTTGAGCATATCATCGACTGAAATCAGCCCCGCTGAACGTTTGCGAGGCATCGTCCCCGATGTCGAGATCGCGGCCCTCGGGCCGCTGATCGAAGAGATCGAGGAGTGGAAGGTGCGACGGAATGCCGTCGTGCTCGCCCACAACTATATGACGCCCGACATCTATCATGGCGTCGCGGACCTCAAGGGTGACTCCCTCGCGCTGGCCCGAATGGCTGCGGATACCGACGCCGAGGTCATCGTCATGGCGGGGGTCCACTTCATGGCCGAAACGGCCAAGATCGTCAACGAGCAGAAGACGGTCTTGATTCCCGATATGCGGGCGGGATGTTCACTCGCCGACGCGATCACGGGCGCGGATGTTCGCCTGCTGCGTGAGCGTTATCCCGGCGTCCCGGTCGTCACCTACGTGAACACGTCGGCGGAGGTGAAAGCCGAGTCCGATATCTGCTGTACGTCGGGGAACGCCGTTCAGGTGGTGGAATCGCTCGGTGTCGAGCGCGTGATCTTCTTGCCCGATCAGTATCTGGGGCGCTGGGTCGCGACGAACACTGAGGTCAAGATCATCCTGTGGGAGGGCTCGTGTATGGTGCATGAGCGCTTCAACGCCGAGGAGTTGCGCGGCTACCGGCGCCTCCACCCGGGCATCCAGATCATCGCACATCCAGAATGTCCGCCCGATGTATTGGCGGAAGCGGACTACGTCGGTTCTACGGCGGGAATGATCGGGTGGCTCAAGAATGTCCGCCCCCGGCAGGTCGTCATGGTCACCGAGTGCTCCATGAGCGACAACGTCGCCGCCGAGTCTCCGGAAACTGAATTCATGCGGCCGTGCAACCTCTGTCCGCACATGAAGCGGATCACCCTCCCTGGAATCCGCGACGCTCTCCGGGACATGAAGCATGAGGTCGTGGTCGATCAGGCCATAGCGGCGCGGGCTCGAGTTGCGGTCGAGCGCATGCTCGAGGTCCGAGTCTAGGGGAACTTCGTTATCGACATCGACGCGTTCCTCAACGCGGCACTCGCGGAGGACCTAGGTGAAGCGGGCGACGTGACCTCCGAGTCGACGATTCCGGAGGATGCCCACACCACCGCTCACTTCGTAGTGCGGGCCCCGGGCTGCATCGCCGGACTCGGTGTTGCTTTGCGCGTCTTCGAACTGCTCGACGACGAAATCGCCACCGGGGCTCTCGTGTCCGACGGCGACATCGTCGAAGCCGGGACGAGGGTCGCGACGGTGACCGGACCCGCGCGATCGATCTTGGCGGGCGAACGACTCGCTCTGAACCTCCTTGGGCAACTCAGTGGAGTGGCGACTGCCACACGCGCCCTCGTGGACGGCGTAGAGGGTACCGAAGCCACGATTATCGACACGCGGAAGACGGTACCGTTGCTTCGCGCGCTCCAGAAGAGGGCGGTGATCGCGGGTGGCGGCCGGAACCACCGAATGGGGCTCTTCGACCAGGTTCTCATCAAGGACAACCACGTTCGCGCGGTCGGGTCCGCGGCCGAGGCTGTCCGACGTGCCCGGGCCCACGTAGCGGCCGAAATGCACGTTGAGGTCGAACTCGACGAACTCACCGAGCTGGAAGCGGTGATCGAGGCGGGAGCCGATGTGATCCTCTTGGATAACATGTCGCCCGCGAATATGAAGGAAGCCGTGCGCCGGACCGCAGGGCGCGCCCTGCTCGAAGCCTCGGGAGGAGTCACGCTCGAAAACGTACGCGAGGTCGCCGAAACCGGTGTCGACCTGATCTCGGTCGGCTGGTTGACGCACTCGGCGCCTGCGCTCGACGTAGCACTCGACTTCGAGGGCTGAAGTCGGCCCCTGCGTCCGTCGAGGTGGGGTTGCGCAGATAGGGGCAGCGGATCACCGTCACGACCGCACCGACCGCACCGACCGTAACGGCCGACCGCCCCTGTGGGAGAACCGCTGATGTACGCCCCATCTCGCCGAATCCCCGCTCTCCTCCTCGCCTTCGCGCTCATCGGCACACCTGCGGTTGCCCAGGAGACCGAGAGGGATCTCACGACGATCTTCGAGATCGGCGGCTTCCTTGTCGACACGAACGGAGACAGCGTTCCGGATCTCATCAACGCTTCGCTCGTGATGGGAATCCCCGCCACAGTCGCGGAGATAGCTGCTGCAACCGAGATATCCGCGCGGCTCGGCTTCGAGACGATGGCGCTCGACCTCCCCCTCGCGCGGGGCTTGACCGAGGCGATCCCGATCGTGATCGGCAGAGGGGGGCTCGCCACCGCCGCCCTCGCAGCACCGGGTGTCGATCCCGCCTCGCTCGACTCTGGCGAAGGGGCTGTGGTCATTCGCCAGATCGAGGGGCGCACGTGGGTCTTCGTCATCGGAGGAGACGATGACGGATTGCTGGCGGCGGCCCGGCTCTTCGCCGGAGTCCTCCCTCACACGCGGACGCTGTCGACCGCCCATGTGAGCCGCATCAGAGACGATCTGAGTGCCGCTCTCGAGGCCGGTGGGGTCACGGGAGGCTCGATTCGTCTGACCCAGGCACGTGCCCGGTCCGACCGGGACGGGATCGCGAGACTCATCGTCGAGGTCGAGGTGGCAGACGCGCCGGGCGCAGCAGTAGCGCTCGCGTTCCTCACCGAAGTGGACGGCGAACCCTCGGCGCTTCCAGAAGGCGAGGTGGAAGTACCCGAAGAGGGGCTTGAGGAAGCGTCCGACACGGTCGAGGCGAGGTCGGCGCCACTCACCTACTCCGGTCTCGGGTCGGTCGAGGTTCGTATCAGCGGGGGCGCGGTGCTCCGCCTTCCCGGCCGCGCCACGCCCGATCAGCCCGGCCCCATCTCCGGTCGACCGGGGAGCGGGGCGAAGGACGATCTCGACCTCTCCAGCGTGTACACCTCCGATGGCCTGCTCGGAGGGAGTCCGATTCCCAATAGCGTGGATGTGATTCTCGTGCCGGGCACGGCTGGCATCGCCGACCTTCCAGAGCTGGGCGGGCGCCTGGGCCTGGAGTCCACGGGCCTGGTGGTACCCCTCGTTCAGGCGGCATCGTCAGCGGAACGTCCAGCTTCGCTCCCGACCATGGTGCTCGTTGGAACGGGCAACCGCCTCACGGATCAACTCGCCGACAGCGGTCGGATCGACGTCGACGGGTTGGCCCCAGGTGACGGCCTCATCGAACTCGTCCCCAACGCCTTTGGCTCGAAATCGACACTCGTGATCACCGGCGCGGATGAGAAGGGGGCGAGGCGCGCGCTACAGCAGGTTGCCCTCACCTTCCCCAACCTGTCGGAACGCGGAAGGGACCGCCCCACAGTGGATGACGTCGAGCAAGAGCTTTGGGATGCTCTGTCCGGTCACTCGCCGGTCGGACAGGCAGCGATCGGGCTCTACAAGCTCGACCGTATCGCCGAGACACTTCGGGACAGGACACTGGCCTCGGCGTCCGTGCTCCTTTCGGTCGAGAAGGCCGACGCCGGACTCGGACCCTTTGTGGCGGCCCGAGCGGCACAGGCGCTAGGCCTGCCGAGCGTCGAGGTCACGATCGACGATCGCGACGTCCAGAACGCTGCCACGATCTTCCAGGAATCCGTGACGTTCCCTGCAGAGATCGATCGCTTCTGGGCCGTCCTCCGAGATCGAGTCGTCCCTCAAGCGACCAACGGCGCACCCATTCGAATCGAGGCCCGCGTAAGTGAGCCTCCCGCCGTGCGAGCCCGCCTGGAGGTCGAAACCCGAGCAGCCCTGATCGAGGCGGGTGCCGACCCGACTCGTACGGAGGTGGTCGTACTGTCGGCGTTCAAGCAGGGATTCTCCTGGCTCAACGAGGTCATCCGCCCCCAGCTCGAAGGACAGGCCATCGGGGAGATCGTCATTCGTTTCCGTCGTAACGAGCCCCCGGAGGACTGGCCACAGCAGGCGATCAACACGCCCGTGCGATGGTTGCACGAGATCTTCCCGATCGACGAAGTACTCGCGCGTGATCTCGACATCGATCTGGAGCGCATAAGCTTCGAAGAGGTGAGGGAAGGCCCCACCTACGAGGCGCTCGTCACCGACACGGCGGGGACGGAGATCCTGCGAGACACCTTCGAACCGAAATGGGTGCTCCGGCCCTACTTCGATCGATTCGAGGACTACGAGCACGTTCGGGTAACGACGGGCTGGATCAAGGCGACGAGCGGCACACGGACACTCGCCGATGAACGCATCACGACGGATCCCGAAGCCTTCTGGGACTACTTCCAGGCCGATGTCCTTCCGGCACTCTACGACCATGTAATGGAGTTGCACGACGGTCTCCCTCGTGGTGGAAGCGCGGACGCTCCCTTCTTCGGAGAACTCGTCGTCGAGTTGGAGATGAGCGAGCCGGACTTTCGCCTCGGCATCGACAACGAGATCCACGCTCCCATGGACGCGCTCCACGAGGAGATCTATTTCGGTACCATCGAGTTCCTCGACGTACTCGGCCGAAACTCCCGCGGACAGGGCATCACCTTCCCTGGCCGCATTCTGCCGATCATGAGGCCGAAATCGGACGGCACGGGAGCCCGAGCCGAGATCCGCATCACGGGCTTCGCGACCTCACGGCCGGCCGTCGTGGTGGGCTTCGAAACAACCGAGGGCGAGGTCGGGGAAGTCCGTCTCGACATTCCGAAGACGGGACTCGAGCGACCGTCGGCCCGCCGGGCAACGGTACGATCGGGCCAGGCGGGGTTGGCGCACCTGGGTCTTCGTGTCCGAGTCGATACCGATCGCGACATGCGAGACAGCCTGATCGCCACGACCTCGGAGCAGCAGGTCGATGAGCGGATGGTCTCGGCCGAGCAGGTCGCTCAGACCATGACGGAAATCGAAGAGCTACGATCGGCCGGACTTTATCGGTCGGCGCTGTCCTACGCCGGTCTCGGTTCGATGGAGGTCTGGGCCGAGTGGTCGCACGAACAGGACCCGGAGTCCCGCCGCACCGGTACCCTCATCGCCAACGGAACCCCGCTCGGACTCCCTGACTGGCGCGCGTTGGTGCCGGAAGACTGGACGTACGATGGGGAGCGAATCGTGCAGTGGGACTCGCCGATCCCTCCCGGCGAGGGGCACGAAATGCTCGGCAAGATGAGCGCGGCCTTCGCCGAGGCGACCGCGTACCGTGCCGGGCGGAGTTACCTGGGCAAGGACATCTGGGCGATGGACTTGATGTCCCCGATTTCAGCCAGTCACTGGTCTCCCGTGAAGGCGTCGACGTTCAAGCCGACTGTCATCTACTCCGCGCGACAGCACGCGAACGAGGTGTCCTCGACCAGCCATGTGCTGCGCCACGCCGAGCTCCTTCTGACCGACTCAGAACAACGGCCCAAACTGGACAAGGTCAACGTAATCATCCACCCGTTCACCAATCCCGATGGGGCCCAGACGGCGTACGACCTCCACCAGATCACGCCGGACTACATCCTGCACGCCGGCTACCTCGGCTCGCTCGGGCAGGACGCGACGTCGGGTGGGGGCGATGATCACCCCATCTATCCAGAGTCGACGGTCCGCAGCCGACTCTGGTCGACCTGGCTGCCCGACATCTTCTTGAACCCGCACGGTTATCCGTCACACCAGGTCGTTCAACTCTTCTCGGAGTACACCGGCCTGGTGCGGCGCGGCCGCGTCACCGAACGGAATTGGGGGTTCAACAAGGGCTGGTTCATGCCCGGTTTCGGGTACGTCGACAGCCCAGAGTTTCCGCGCCACAAAGACGCGGCGTTCGAGATTCGTGACTACATCACCCGGGGCATCAACTCGAACCCAGACGTCTTTGATCTGAATCAGCGCATGTACGCCAAGTACGAACGCTACGGCGCAGCGTTCGACCCCGACGTGTTCAACCTGCCCATGACCGACGGCGTCCTGATCGAGATGCCGCTCAAGGGCTCGAGCGGCGAAGGCGGCGGCGGTGGCGGGTACAATCCCCGTGTGACGATCTGGAGCGGTACGACGGAAGCGCCAGATGAAACAGCGTACGGGCCCTACATGGAGTTGATGGGTAAGGCCGGACTCTCATGGGATCAGGCGATTACCGACTACCTGAACGACGGAGACCACGATGTGAATCGCTCCGGCACTCGCTTCTTTGGCGGCGTGTCACTCCGCATGCACCGACCCAGGCCGCCCGAAACCGACGAGAAGAAGGACCGACCTATTTCCTGACGAGCGTGGGAGTTGGCTCTCGTGCCGCCAAGCGGCCTCAGTGTTTCTCTACGGAGATGCTTACGATGCGGCCGCGCGGTCCGACCGCCCATCCCGCACCCTGGGGGGAGAACGCCACGGCCCAGTAGGTGAAGGGTTCGGCGGAGTACCAGATTCCCCCGAAGTCCGTCGACCAGTCCATGCCCTTTGGCCCGACCGCGACCACGACACCCCCCGTCTCGGGGACGAGGGCTGCACCGTACACGGGCCCGGTCATGGAGAGCGGCCCTCCTTCGCTCCACGACGCACCGCGGTTCGCAGTTACCGTCACGTTCCGCGACCGAATCGTGTCGTTCCCGATGACACCCCCCAGAGCGATACCGCGACCATCAGCGGCGATGTCGATCGTGGCCAACCCCGCCGCCGGACCGGCGACGACCGGGGCATCGACCACCGTCCATGAGGCTCCGTAGTCGGCCGTTGTAAGGATGCGGGATCGCTCGGCGTTGCCCATGGCGACCCACGCCCGACCGCCCGCGGCGGTTCTCAGACAGGTACCGCTCGCGGCGAAACCGCCCTCCTGGTCCAGCGACGCCGGCAGCGCCTCGGCCGGGACCCGCGTCCACGTGGCTCCGCCGTCTTCGGTGCTCAGTAGAAACGGTACGCCATCGACGGCATCACCGAAGACGAGGCCCCGGTCACGGGACCAGAAATCCATACAGTCCAGGAAGGCGTCCGGATGGTCGGCGGTGTACAACAGGCGCCACGACACGCCTCCGTCATCCGTTCGGTAGACCCGCGACAGAGCGCCGGAGCCCGAACTCATGAGGTAGGCCGTCCGTGCGTCGAACGCCGCCACGTCCCGAAACTGGAGTTCGTCCGCATCGGGAACGACGGCCGCCTGCCACGTAGCTCCCCCGTCCGCCGACAGCGCATACGTCCCCTGGTGGCCGCTTACCCAGACGACGTCGTTCGAAACAGGACTGATGGCCTGCAGCAGCGCGCCGGTTCCCGAGGCCTGAGACACGGTCTCCAGCACCCAGCCCTCCTCGACGCGTCCGTCACCGCAGCCGGAGAGGCACATAAGAACGGCGAGTACGTACGCGACCCGCTTGCCCCGCGACGCCGGATGCTCTTCCTTGAGGAGGACGTCATAGCTGCCTTCAGACCCTCCTGAATCAACCATGAAGAAAGCCATCCTTTCCGTACTCGTTTCGTTCGTAGCCGCATCCTGCGGTGGCGAGCCTGAAACCGAGACCATCGAAACCCCGACGCCCGCGGCCGGCACGGTCACGATCGTCACTCCTATGCCCGGCACTCAGTCCGGGGCTCGCGTAACCGTACAACTCTCCTCGACGGTTCAGATCCTGCCGGCCGGAGACCTCACTGCGGGGACCGGGCACCATCACCTCTTTCTGGACGCCGAGCTTTCCCCAGCCGGAGTGCCGGTGCCAACGGTCCCGGGAAGCATCGTGCACATGGGCGACGCCTCGTCGCTGTACGTCTTCGAAGGAGTCGCACCGGGCCAGCATCGGCTGATCGCCGTCGTCGCCGACGGCGTTCATGTCCCGTTGCAGCCGTGGGTGGTCGACACCGTGACGTTCACGGTCAATTAGCGGCCCACATTTGCGCTAACGATGCGGATCGGCTCCGTATACGTCAAAGGTCCGAACACCGTCTGAACCGTTGGCAGGGCGGTCAAGGTCACGTTCTTCGGCGCGCCCCCCATCCCCGTGAAGGAGAGGGCGAGTTCGAAGAGGTCGCGGGCGGTGCCGTCGAAGAAGTCCGCAAGATTGAGATTCACCTGGATCGCCAGCGAGGTGGGCTGACCACGCGGGAGCATCGTGTCGTTGGCGATGACCCCGCTCAAGGTCTCGCGGCCCTGGAGAAAGAGGGTCCAATCCATCCGGACGAGCCGCGCGTCGTCATTGTCCTCCGGATTGTCGGCAAGCACGATCACTTCGAGTGAGAGCGGTACGTTGCGCGTTCTCACGGCGTTCGCCAGCGCGGCAGCGTCGGCGAGGCCAAGGTCCGTGACCTCGGAGAAACCAGAGAGATTGATCCCTGCCAGACTCACGTGTGCGACGTCGTCGATCGAGAAGTCGACCCGGTCGAGGGCATGGACCTGGCGATAGGTCGCGCAGCCCGAGAGCAGCAGCGGGAGGGCGAGCGCGAGTATCATTCGGCGTGCGGCCATGCCGGTACCTCAACCGTTTGGTGTGGACTCCAACCAGACAACAAGAACGAATCTAGCCGACCCGCCGTTGAACACGACGGCCTTGGCGAGCGTACTTCAATCATATTCACCCGCGGTTCCAACGGCGACCATGTACTCAACTTGCATGTTCTGCAATCGACCGCTTGGCTCGAACGAGGTCGTGGAGCACTTCCCCGTCGGTCGGCGCCTCGCTTTCGACGCCAGTCGAGGCCGCCTTTGGGTGGTGTGGAGAAAGTGTGAGCGTTGGAACCTCTCACCGATCGAAGAGCGCTGGGAAGCGGTCGAGGCCCTCGAACAGATCTTCCGTGAGACCCGCCTGCGCGTCTCCACCGAAAACGTCGGTTTGGCGAGACACGGTGAGGGGCTCGAGCTCGTCCGGATCGGAGACCCACAGCGGGAGGAGTTCGCGGCTTGGCGATACGGCGATCAGTTCGGGCGACGTCGCAAGAAGGCGATCCTGTACGGCGCCGGAGCCGCAGCGGTGGTTGGCGGTGTCGTCATCGGCGGAGTGGTGACGGGTGCGATCGGTGGTGCCGTCCTCGGCCAGGGCGGGAACCTCTGGAATCTCTGGCTAAACGGAGTGACGCGGGTAAGGCTGCGAACCGATGACGGTCGGGTACTCAAGCTCAAACACATGGACTTGCTCGGCACCCGCCTCCGGACCACTCCCGACGGCTCCGGCTATTCCCTCGAGGTTCGAAAAGGGAAGAAGAAGGAGTGGTTCGAAGGTGCCGAGGCGGAACGCTTGATCGGCGTGATCATGCCCGGGGTGAACCGCCAAGGGGGGAAGAAACAGACGGTCCAGGACGCGGTCTCCGAAATCGAACAGCGCGGCCACCCCGACGAGTTTCTCTCCGATGTCATCAAGGGCGACCGCTTCCGGGACAAGAAGGGTGTCCCGGGATACGTGAACAAGATGCCCGCGCCGACCAAGCTCGCGCTCGAGATGGCCCTCCACGAAGAGCAGGAACGGCGATCGCTCGAGGGCGAACTCTGGCGCCTGGAGCGGGCCTGGGAGGAAGCAGAAGAGATCGCGGCGATCTCCGACAGCCTCCTCTTGCCCTCCGGGGCCGACGACTTCATCGAGGAACACCGGCCAACGTCGGACGCCTGACCTGTCCGTCCACCCCGTGCCAGATCGGGCGCGGGGCCCCATTATTCCTGCGGCCCAGTTCGGGCTCGGCCGGCCGGTGCGCAGGGGCGCCCGGCGAATCACACCTCCGCAGTCGAAGGTACATCATGCGCAACACGTCGTCAGTCTCGCTCTTCGCTCTCATCCTCGCGGCGGTCACGTTCAGTGCTCCCCTACAGGGTCAGCAGCGTCCGCTCTCGTTCATGGACGTTCAGCACATGCGGAACGGCGGCTCATGGACCCCCAGCCCCGACGGCGCCTGGATGTTGTACACCATCTCTACCCCCGACTGGGAGGAGGACGAGTCCCAGACAGATATCCATCTCGTCTCGCTCACGGCAGGGGTTTCATCGAGCCGCCAGCTCACCTTCACCGAGAACAAGAACGAGACGCAACCGACGTGGTCGCCCGATGGGTCGTCGTTCGTCTTCGCGTCGAATCGCGACTCCGAGCGGGGAAAAGACCAGCTCTACCTGATGCGCTACGACGGAGGTGAAGCCCGAAAGATCACCGACGCCGAAGAGGGCGTTTCCGGCTTCAGCTTCAGCCCCGACGGCAACTGGCTGGTGTACCAGAGCGGCGATTCGGGGCAGGAACAGCTCCATCGCGTCCCGGCCGCTGACCTGATCGGAGCGGATCCGGTTCAGATCACGGCGGGAGAAGCCGGAGTCGAGGGATGGGAGTGGAGCCCCGACGGCGGCACCATTCACTTCGTGCGGCCGGACTCCTTCGATGAAGATCAGAAGAAGCGGCGGGAGGAAGGGTTCACCGTCGACGTGAAGAACGATATCACGCCACTATCGAGCCTCTGGTCGGTCGACGTCGCCACCGCGCGGGAAAACCGTCTGACCAACGATGCGTCGTACAGCGTCGAGGGTCTGGTCGTTTCGGACGACGGTCGCTGGATCTCCTTCACCGGAGGTTCACCAGAACGCTACGAGCGGAACATCACGGGTTCGCGCCTCTACGCCGACCAGTACCTTCTGGAAGTCGCGACCGGCACGATCGAGCGGCTCACTGAGAACTATGAGGTCGGTGAGAGTTCGACGTCCTTCTCGCCGGATGGGCGATGGATCGCGTTCTCCGGGCCCGACGACATGACCCGGTACACGATGACCGAAAGTCGCATCTACCTGCGAGAGGTGGGCGACCGAGGTGGTCCGTTCCGCAAGCTCGGCAGCTCGTTCGACCAGGGCCTCAACGTCGGGTTCTGGTCGGACGACTCGAAGACGATCTATTTCAACGCCGGCGTGAAGGTCACGACCCAGCTCCATGCCCTGGACATCGAGCGCGATCGGGTTCGCCAGGTCACGAACGAGCGGGCCGCTCTTTCGGTGGACCGCGACGAAGACACGGATGTGCTCCTGATCAACTATTCGGATCCGAACACGCCCCCCACCGTCTTCACCGTCGCAACGATCGACGACGTGAACCAACGGTCACGCTGGATTCAACTGGTCAATGTGAATCCGCAGTTGGGCGACGTCGCACTGGGCAGGGAGATCGAGGTCAATTGGACGTCGACCGACGGAAAGACGGTGGGCGGAGTGCTCGTCTATCCCGTCGGCTATCGGGAGGGGACGCGCTACCCGCTAGTCGTTGCCATTCACGGTGGCCCCGCCTCGGCCGACGTACTGCGCTTCAATGGCGGGTACAATGCACAAGTGTACGCTGGCGCAGGGTACGCCGTTCTGAAGCCGAACTATCGGGGCTCGACGAACTACGGCAACGCACACCGCACGGACATCGTCGGCGATTACTTCACTCTGGGTTTCGACGACATCATGACCGGAGTGGACCACCTCATCGCACAGGGGCTCGTCGACGAGACTCGGATGGGAGCGCTCGGCTGGAGCGCCGGTGGACATTGGTCGAACTGGATCCTGACACACACGGACCGCTTCAAGGCCATCAGCTCGGGCGCTGGGACGATGAACTGGATCAGCATGTATGCCCAGAGCGACGTTCAGAGAAATCGTCAGTTCTACGTCGGTGACGGCTTCCTCTACGAGGACTTCGACACCTATTTCGATCAATCGCCGCTCAAGTACATCATGAACGCCAAGACACCCACCATGATCCACGTGGTAGAGGGTGACCCACGCGTACCGAGCCCGCAGTCCGTTGAACTCCATATGGCGCTCAAGAAGCTCGACATCCCGACCGAACTGTTCATGTATCCGGGACGGAGCCACGGAATCCCCGATGCGAGGAACCGGCTGGTCAAAGCGGTGAGCGAGATGTCGTGGATGGATCATTACGTGCGGGGCATCGGCGAGACGTTCGAGTGGCAGCAGGTACTCGAGACCCTCGAGTCCGGGGCCGAGCGGCCGCGGGCGGTGTCCGACCGATGAGGGGCGCACGGACAGCGCCGCTCGCGGTCTTGGTCAGTATCTGCGCGGCCGCAGCGTGCGTTTCGGCGCAGAGCACACCGCCGAACTTCCTCGAAGAGTTCGAGGGGCAGTTCGAAGCCTCCGCCTCCAAGCTCGTGGCGCTCGCCGCGGCCATGCCTCCGGCCGCGTACTCTTGGAGCCCCGGCGAAGGCGTGGCGTCCGTAGCCAGCGTGTACATGCACATCGCGCGCTACAACTACATGTACCCCGACGAGAACCTGGGACTTACTACGCCGATCAGCAGCGCCGAGTACGACCGCTGGGAGGAGTCGGTCACGGACAAGGCCGAAGTCGTCGCAATCTTGGCCGCGTCGATGGACTACGTCCGGGAGGTCGCTGGGGCGATGAGCGATGATCAACTCGAAGAGAGCACCATGCTCTACGGGCGCCGCGTTGGTCAGTGGGCCGTCCTGTTGCAACTCGTCACACACATGAACGAGCACCTCGGGCAGTCGATCGCGTATGCAAGAATGAATCAGATCGTGCCCCCGTGGTCTCGATGACCAGGAAGACGAGGATGGTGACGATGGTGACGATGGGGACTCGGTTCTGGACGTTGGCCGGACTCGCACTGACCGCGGCGTGCGGAGGTGAGGTCCAACGCACCCAGCTCATTGAGCTCTGGACGGACGACGTGCCCGCGTTCGGAGTGTTCGTGCCGAGCGAACGCGAGCGCGGGGCGCTGGGGCCAGACGGCGAGCGACTCCCTCCCCTGTACACCAGCGCTGGCGGAGCGCGGCTCGCGGAGAACCCACTCCTCGACTACGTCTTCTTGAACCTGGAAGGGAGCTACGACGCGGCCGCCGTATCGGCGATCGCAGCAGGACTCGAGGCTTCGAGCGCGTTCGGCGAGAAAACGCTTCTTGTGCGTATCCCTCCGATCTCTACGGATGGCGCGGAGGCGGCACGCATGCGGGTCGCTGAGGCTCTCGCGGCCGGCGCGGATGGAATCGTCCTTCCGCACGTAAGAAACGTCGCCGAAGCCGAGTTGGCCGTCAGCTTCTTCACGGACGTCGGCGCCGACGTATGGTCACCGGCGAACCCCAACGGGACCGTCATCGCGATGCTGATGGTGGAAGACGCCGAGGCACTCGCGGCGGTCGCGCAGATCGCGGACGTCCCTGGCTACAGTGTGCTCGCTTGTGGCATCGGGAGCCTGTCGCAGGCCCTCGGCAGCCGGGAGGCAGGAGAGGCCGGTAACCAGGAGGTGCTGGCCCACGCCAAACGTGTAGGTCTCCCCGACATGATTACGGCCAACGCCACCGATGTGGCCAACCGAATCGATGAAGGCTTTCTCGGGTTGCTCATGAACGGACCCGAAGCCGACGCCCACATTCAGGCCGGGAGACTCGCCGCCGGTCGCTAGCTCGCCGCGGCCACACCCGCTTTCAGCGCGTCGACCAGTCTCGGCATTGCTGACGCCGGGGTCGAACAGACGGCCACACGAGCCGCACCGGGGATCGGCGTGATGTACACGCCCAGGTCGCGCATCGCCTTGGCGGAAGCCTGAGCGTCCTTGGTGAATACGGCGACGAAGAATCCCGCGTCATATCGCGGCGTGGAGAGACCCGCTGCGGAAGCATGATGATTGAACGCGTCGACTCGCTCCTGAAGCAAGGACGCGAGTTGAGCGCGCTCGGCACTCGCCCGTTTTATCAAATCGGCATCGGTCAGTAGTTCGGTCACCGCCAGCTGTCCGAGGTGATTACAATTCGACCAAGTGGCCCGACAGGAATACCCCAGCGCGTTGCCCATCTGCTCCAACTCCAATGGATCGCGGTGGAGGCCGATCAACGCTCCGACCCGCGCGCCGTATTGGGCGAAGCTCTTGGATGCCGTCCAGGCGACGAGAACCGTCGCGTGCTCCAGCAGACTGGGAACAGCACCGACCCATGACGTGGCCGAGGCTCCCCCGAATGCCATATAGGCCGCATCGATGAGGACTGTCACGGGTCCACGCTGTCCCGCCTCACCCACCGCCTCCGCCACGCGACGCCACTCATCCGCACTCAACGTGTAACCGGTCGGATTGTGGCACGGGAAGTTGAGGACCAGGAGCGCCCTGCCCTGTGTGGCGAGATGTCGATCGAGCCCGGCACTCATGCCCTCGATATCGAACGAACCGTCAGCCCGAAACATCGGGAAGGTCTCGACCTCGCGACGGGTGTGGCGCGAGATCTCGGTGTACGGACCCCAATAGAAGCTCGGCGTCAGCATCTTCTGACCCGGCTCGAGGAAGTTCACTACGGATTGAAAGATCGCCCCAGTTCCCCCGGGTGTCGCGACCGCGACGGCCTGTGCGGCCAGCGGCCCTTCACCGAAGAGCTCGCGAATCACGGCCTGTCGGTAGGCCGGCACACCCGAGATCGGAGCATAACCTGCCGCACGGCCGTCTTGGAACCGCGCCATCGTCTCCATGACGGTGGGCATCGTGCAGAGGCCACCCTCATCGGTCATGAGCGCGCCCAGGGTCGCATTCAGAATCGACTCACCTGCATCGGCGCGGCGCCGAGCCTCCGCGTTCAGCGCGAAGATGGGATCGTTGCCGGCTCGCCCGCGGGCGGCGGGGATGATGGAGCTGAACAATTGGGTCATCGAGTCACCGGAGGGAGTTCACCGTCGATCTCTGCGTAGACCTGCTGGATGGCGCGATCCCCCTGGCTCGAGCGTAGAGACCAGCTGTCGAGATCCCCGAACAGCGCCATCTGCTGGGCCTCTTCCAGCCCGAAGCCGTCTTCGTAGAGGCGTCGCGCCTCCAGGATCACGACCCGGATCGCGCCCTGATAGACCTCGAGTTCCTCGGCCAGTATCGAAGGATGATCCACGAAACCGTGCCCCGGCACGAAAACGTCGACGTCCATGGCCTGCGCGGTCTCGATCATCTGGACCCACTCCGACGGAAACGCACTCCTCATCGCGGGAAAGACACGATGGAGGTAGGCCTCACTCATGAACATCACCTTCTCCTGCGGAAGGTAGACGACGAGGTCACCCCCCGTGTGCGCCCGCCCGAGGAAAAGCACATGGACCTCCTTGTCGCCCATCTGGATGACCTTTCGGTCCGGGACGAGCTCGGTGGCCTTCGGGACACCCGCCATCGACTCGAGGGCGCGCGCGGAGGTCGGGTGGGCAAGAAACGCGACATCTGCCGAGAAGGCCGAGTTGCCCGCCGTGTGATCGCCGTGATCGGACGCCACCACGACAGTGCGGATCGGCTCGTCGGTGATCCCGCCGATGCGCTCGATCATTCGCGCCGTCTCCTCCACGCTCCCCTGGCCGTCCGCGACGATGACTCCTTCACCCGTGACGACGAACAGGCTCACCGTGGTGAACTTCTCCTCGCCTGCCGAGCGCAGCTGCTCATAGGAGTACACCCCCGGAGCGAGCTCCTGAATACGAGGGAAGTCTTCGTCCGTATAACCCCGAGCATACGGATCCGCCGTGCGAATCCGTTGATCTGCGGGGATCGATACCTCCTCCGCCGAAGCGGTCTCGGATTCAGCCGGACCGCAGCCGACCAACACGATCGCAAGGCCAACGAGGAAACGGGTAGGGCTGAACGTCATTGTGGGGCCCCTCCCTGGGCCCGCCACTGGTCGTAGCGCATACGAAGCGTGATCACGGGATTGCCGTTCTCGTGCGACTCGATGTTCTCGTCGGTGACATCGATGAACATGTAGTAGTCGCCGTCGTTGAACGTCTCTCCGACCGGATCGTCACGGTCGGCCGCGAGAATGTAGGCGACGTGGGCATTGCGACCGTCGCACGCGGCGTCTGGCACGGGCTCGGTTTCACAGGTGCAACGCCGATCGCCTCCCGCTTCATCTGCCGCCTCCATGGCGGCCATGACCTTGTCGATCACGTCACCCTGGGCCGTCCGAAGCGCCGCTGCGGCCTTGGTCACGACCGCATCGGAGGCGAGGATGTTGCCCTGCACCGAGAAGTAGATGTCCGTGCCCGCAACCCGACCCTGAACCGACAGCGAAGCCGCGCTGTTGCCGCTTCCGGAGAAGCCGATCGATCGGCCCTGGAGGTCGACGATGCCGAACTGCCGACTCTCAATGCTCGGATCGGCGCGCAGCATGTCGAGAATGAGGCGCGGGTCCGTGCCTTCCCTCAACTGTTCGTAGATGAGCGTCTGGTTACTCCGCGTGCGATCGACGCCCGCTTGGGCCGCAGCGACGCCTACGCCCGGGACCACGATGGCCTGCACATCCATGAGTCCCTTGGCCGGAAAGCTGATCAGGCGCGACTGGGCGACACAGGTCGCGGAAGCGACGACGACTCGGCCCGTCCGTGCATCGACGGCGATAACCGACCAGGTCGCCGAGACGGTCGAAGGAAGCAGCACTGAGGCGACCAGAATGCATAAAAGCCCCCGAAACGGGGCGAGGATCGGACGACGCATGACGACTCCTTGTGTACGGGGCCCCAAGGATGCCGCCTCGCACCTTCGCGGGGCAAGGCGGGGGTAGCTCTACCGCCCCTCGCCGCCCTCATGGGCCGAGGCCCACGCCGCTGCGAACAGCGCGACCTGCTCCGTGAGTGTAGCTCCCACGTCTTCGGCCGCCTCCCCCGGGGAAGTCACGCCGACTTTCAGTGCGTACCAGGTTACCGCTTCCGGCAGGGTAATCTGGGTATCCCGGAGCATCTGGGCCGCCTGCTGAACCCGGAGGCCGACCGAATACGCCATCGCACCCGCGGATCCGTTGGCCCCGCCCGCACAATCGAGCGAGATGCGAAGCTCCGGCATAGCAGGGTGTGTCAGCATCTCGGATCGAGTCAGCACGCCGACCTCGGCCTCGATGAGCTGGAGCGACACGTTGGCCTCATACGCCGCAGACGTGATTCCGGAGCCCTGACATGCGTCCCCGACCTCGATCCTCACAAAGACGCCGCCCAAGTCTTCGAGCGTATACCGATTGATGTCCGTGTCCTGCGCCGTGGCCCCGGAGGGCACGACGAGTCCAACGGCCAGAAATCCTGCGAAAACAACGCGCTTCATTACTTCACTCCGTCAACGCTATGCGCGTTTTTCGCGATTCTTAGTTGCCGCCCGTCCCGCACGACTGGCAGTTGTGGTTGTTCTTCGAGCCGAGCTTCTCGAGGAGCGCGATGGTCGCCGGATGCGGCTGGGCTCGCTGTTCGGGACTGTTCGCCATGTCCGCCGTCGTGTGGCCCCGTCGACTGATCGTGGTCACGTCGGCGCCCTGCTCGACCAGGTACAGGATCGTCGCATTGTCGCCCCGTGCCGCCGAATGGTGGACAGGCGAGAAGCCGTCCATGTCTCGAAGATTCGGATCCACCCCGAGCTCTTCCACGAAGTACTTCATGGCCGGAAGCCACCCGTCGGGCACGCTCCGATGCTGCTGGGCCACCCGAGACGTTCCGAAGCCGACTCCCGATGCCGCGTGGATCGGATGAATCCCCGGTCCGCCGACCGGCACCGGCGGCAGTCCGGACGGATCTTTCTCTTCCTCATCATCCTCGTTGTCCGGCTGTACCGGCAGGAAATTCGGATCGACGAAGCCACGACGCCGATCTGGTAGCTTCATGGTCCAGATGTTCGGATCCGCTCCGTGATCGACCAACAGGCGCATCGCCGCGACATCGGTCGCATAAGCCGCCCGCCAGAACGGGGTCGCTCCCGTGAAGTCGACCCCCATGCGGCCGGCGTTGTAGGCCGCGTACCAGATGTGCGTGCTCGTCCGCTGGTTCGGGTCGGCACCGGCGACGAGCAACAGCTCCATGAGGTCGAGATACGACGTCGCCTGGCTACGAAACATCTGGGGCTGCGGATACCAGGTGCGCAGCGACCACTCGATGTTCAACGTTGCGAAGAGCGGCCCCGCGCCATCGTCGCTGACGAGGTTGGCGTCAGCCCCGCGCTCGATCAGAATCTTCGCGAGATCGTAGTTGCCGTTGATGATCGACACGAGCAACGGGCTGGACTGATCACCGCCCGATACCTGGTCGATATCAGCGCCCCGATCGAGAAGAAGTACCGCTGTCTCGATGTGGCCCTCACGAGCCGCGTAGTGGAGTGCTGAGAAGCCACCCTGAACTCCGATTTGCTCCTCTCCGGACAACGCCCGGATGACGGGCTCATCCGCGGGAGGCGTCGCCGGCTGTTCCGGCGCTGCCGCCCCAGGGGGCGGAGGTGGATCGTCCGGATCAGGCGGTGTCGCGCGGTCGGGGGGGGTCGCACCCTGCCCACCCGCTGCTGCCTGTGCACCGGGAGCTCCACCTGGACCCCCACGCCCTCCGCCAGCCGGCGTGCCGGCCTCTGCCGCACGCACGCGGGCTCGTCGGGCACGCTCGTCGTCGTCGAACTTCTTCCGCTGTGTGTAGTCCTTCAGATCCGTCACGATCGAAGGGTCGGCTCCCGCGTCGAGCAGCGCGGCGACCGCACTGCTCGCGTTACGGGAAGCCGCAAAAATGAGAGGAGTCCGGCTCTGGAACGCGTCGGGAGCATCGACGTCGCCGCCGTGCGCCGAAAGAGCTCGAATCACACCAGCCGCGTTGGCCTGAGCGGCGAAGTGCATGGCGGTGACCCCGGTCGTCGTGAAGGCATTCGCGTTGGCACCCCCGGCCAGCAGAGCGCCGACGACGTCCTCGTGACCGGCCCGCGCCGCCAGGTGAAGCGGCGTATACCCACCGACCCGCGTCAGCGGCCGCACAGTCGCTCCGGCATACAGCAGCAGGTCAACGATCTGCCGGTTGTTGCTCATCGCAGCCCAGTGCAGCGCCGTTAGACCGTCGGCCTGCGCCGCGTTGGCGTCGGCACCCTGCTGCAATAGCGCGCGAACCTGTGCGACGTCGCCGGCCTGCGCGGCGTCTGCAACGGGTGATTCGGCAGGCGTCGCGCCGGCCAGCATAATGCTCAGCGCGAAGATCGATCCGAGCCGTAACCGTGTGATCCTGTTCGTAGCCATCATTTCGAGTTCCCCGGAGGCGTCGACCCCCGACAATGTCGTTGCTCTAGATCGCGAAGGTCCCGTTGCTGTTGCCGAAGCTTTCCCGGTCCTCGACGCCAAGCTTGTGAAGCAGTGACAGCATCACGTTGGCCATCGGGGTGCCCGGAGTCGCGCGAATGTGATTCTCACCCGCCAACTTGCCGTTCGCACCACCCACCACGAAGAGTGGGCAACGGATGTGGTTGTGCAGGTTCGAATCAGCCATTGCCGACCCGTACATCACCATCGTCTTGTCGAGCAGTGTCCCGTCACCCTCCGTAACCGCCGCGAGCCGGTCGAGGAAGTAGGGGATCATGGACACGTGGTACGTGTTGATCTTCGCGAACTCCCGCACTCTCTCTTCGCGGCCGCCATGGTGCGACGCGGCATGGAAGGGGCTGCTCGAGCCACTCTCGGGATAGACGCGCGGGGACGCATCTCGACCCAGCTTGAGCGAGAAGACGCGAGTCGTATCGGACATGAAGGCGAGCACCTGCAGATCGAACATGAGCCTCATGTGCTCTGCGAAATCGTCCGGAACCCCAACCGGCGCTTCCGGAATTTCTCGCTCGTCACCACTCGCGTTCTGGGCCTCGATGCGCTGAATGCGGGTCTCGAGCTCACGGATGTTGGTGGTGTACAGATCGAGTCGGTGCTGGTCGGCGGGTCCGAGGTCACGCCGCAGCCCGGACATCTCGCCCATGACCCAGTCGAGGATGCTCCGATCGGTGGCGAGTCGTTCGGCCCGCTGCGTCGGCGTGCCGCCCGCTCCGAAGAGCTGCTCGAACACGGCCCGCGGATCACGGATCATGGGGAGCGGCTGAGTGGGCGACGCCCAACTGATGGTATCGGTATAGACGCAGGAGTAGCCGTAGGCACATCCACCCGCCTGATCGACGTTCTCGATGGTCAGCTGAATGGAGGGAATGGGCGTCTGCCCCGCGATCGACTGGGCGTAGACCTGGTCGAACGACGTACCGGCAGAGACGTCAGAACCCTGTGTCTGCTTGGGATGCGACTGGGTGAGGAAGACCGCCGTCGTTCTGAAATGGTCACCTCCGATCTCGGCCGGCGAGAACGCGTCGGCCATCCTGGAATCCGTGTCACTGACGATCGTCAGATACTTCCGGTACGGATCCAGAGGGTTCATGCTGCTCAGCGACAGATCGAAGTCCTTGCCCGTCTCCTTGGGAGACCAGAGCCCAAGCGAAGCGCCGAGGTCATTGGAACCGGCACTGCCGTGAACGTTCTCGATACAAACGAGGCGCGTGCTGTCCGCGGCCCGGCCGGCTTCCGTGGCATGCGCGGGCCGGGCTGCAGGGACCATCGCGTCCAGAAGCGGCAGGCCGACGCCTGCACCCATGCCCTTGAGCATCGCGCGGCGTGAAATGTGCTTTCCGGTGATGAAATCCATCGTAATGATCCTCGCTCGAGGTTGGTGTTTCGTCGGCTTGTCTAGTTGTTGCCCTGATCGGTCACCGGCTGGGTGACCACGGCTGCCTCCGCCCGGCTGCTCCGGAACGCAGGCGCGTTCACGATGCCCAGCACATAAGCGGACAGCTGATGATCCTGCTCGGCAGCGTCACGCGTGATCCCTCGGATGGACGGCATGTCGAAATACTCGACTCGTCGGCCCAGCGCGTACGCCATCATGTTTTCGGTAAAGATGCGGTAGAACACTTCAGGACGCTGCAGAATGGCGGCGCGAAGGTCGGCGACCCCGTCGATCACGGTCCCATCGTACAATTCCCCGGCCGCATCGACGAGGTTGCCGCCGTCGCGCGCACGCCAGGCGCCCGTGACATCGAAGTTCTCGAACGAAAGTCCGATCGGGTCGATCACGTTGTGGCACGAACTGCACGCGGGATTCGCGCGATGTTGCTCCATGCGCTCACGGACCGTCAGGAATCGACCGTCGTCCGCGCCTTCCGTCTCTTCCAAATCCGGCACGTTCGGGGGCGGCGGGGGCGGCGGAGAGCCCAAGAGCACTTCCATGACCCACTTCCCTCTCAACACGGGAGACGTACGGCTCGCGTGCGAGGTGAGGGTGAGGATACTCCCGTGCCCCAACAGGCCACGGCGGCTCGCGTCCGGGTACTGAACCTGCCGGAAATCCGTGCCGATCACGCCGGGAATCTGGTAATGGCGAGCGAGCCGCTCGTTCACGTACGTGTAGTCCGCCGTCAGCAATTCCGTGATGGGCCGGTCCGCGCTGCGAATGTGATCGAAGAGCAGCTCGGTCTCACGGTGCATCGCGTCGGCGAGCGTCTGATCGTAGTAGGGGTAACTCAGCGCATCGGGCCGAATCTTGTCGAGGTCCTGTAACCGGAGCCACTGCGCCGCAAATCGGGTCGCCAGTGCTTCGCTCCGCGGATCCGCGAGCATTCTCCGAACCTGCCGTTCGACTTCATCGTCATTCGCAAGACGACCCGCATCGGCGAGACGAACGAGCTCGTCGTCCGGTGGAGTGCCCCAGAGGAAGAAGGAGAGCCGCGAGGCCAAGTCGGCGTCGCGAATGTCGTAGATCTCCCCCGGCCGAACGTCTCGCGGCGTCTCCTCCATCCGGAAAATGAAGTGAGGGCTCGCGAGGATCGCCTGGAGCGCCAACCGCACACCGCCCTCGAAGCCACGGCTCTCCGAGCCCTGGTCGTAGAACTGCATGAGGCCCGCTACATCACTCGGGGTCGCGTCACGGCGGTAGGCACGCTGAGCAAGCCTCCGCACGATGCTCTCCGCGCAGGGTCGCTCTTCACCCGGCGAGGTCGGACGGCAACTGAAGACGAAGCTGCGCGTGGGCGTGTCGGAGACGCCTGTCACCTCGAACGGCCCCAGTACGGTCAGACGCTGCAAGTGCTGCTGAGTCGTGACACCATATCCGATACCGATCTGACCATCGGCGAGGGTGTGATCGATCGGACGAATCAGGTCGTCCACGTCCCCCTCGAATTGACGAACGAAGGCTGCGGTGACCCTGTGTGGGCCCGCCGACACCTGGATCGAATCGGTCCGCATGTTCAACCCGGACGGCTCGGACTCGTGCATCCACCGGTCGATCGACATCAGCGCGATGCGCTCACCGTCGATGGAGACCTCGATCTGATCGCCCCCGTACGTGCGCCCGAAGACCTCACCCTCGACCGCGTTGTACGGCATGATGTGGAAGACGTACTTGCCGTCCGCGGGGAAGTTGTGGACGACCGACAAGCCACCCCTCGTGCCGAACGGCGCACCGTCGACCTTCTCCCTCTGCGAGGATACGCGCGGCATCCGGTAGATCGTGTTCGCCACTTCGGCCTCGGGGTCACCTAGGGCGACCCGGCTGATCTGGCCCGCCGCCCGCAGATACCCCTCGACCACCGTGGTCGACGGCATCTGGACGTCGGCGATGTTATCAAAGTTGGCACTCTTGGTATCGAGCGGGAGGAAGCTCGTCACATCCACCCGGATTCCCAGAAGGTGCTCGACCGCCGCCGCATACTCCGCCTGGTTGAGTCTCTGAAAGACTCGCGTTCCGGGCTCGGGATTCTTCTTCCACGCGGCGTCGATGGTGCTTTCGAGCTGGGACACCAACTCTTCGAGCGCTTCGGCATCAGGTCGACGCGCGCCGGAGGGCGGCATCATGCCCGCACGAAGCTTCTTGATCATCCGCTCCGAGATATCCGCGTGGTCGGCGGCGGCACCCACGTCGAAGCCCTCCAGCACCAGGCCCCCGCGCTGCCTTTGTTCGCTATGACAACGCGTGCAGAACTCTTCGATGACCTCGTTGGGGTCCGCCGCGGCGGTCTCGACCCATTCCGTGGGAGCGACCGGAGCCACCAAGGGGGTGGAATCGATCCCCACATCCCCTGCCAAGCCGAGAAGAAGAAGCCCGGTGAGGAGCATTGCAGATGCAGAAGCGTTCATTCCAGCCTCGCGTCACGCGCTGAGTTGGGACCGTGGGATACAATGTAACGACACGCACTCCCCTCAAAAGGCTGAGAGAAGCCGAATTGCGCTCGGGGCACTCTACAGAATACGGGGTGCCTCTGCCGCGGGCCAGTATGTCCGCACCTGGCGAAGCCGTGTGGTTGCACCATTTTCCGACGATGCCCGACCGCCCAAAGATCGGCCCAGAGCCGTGGCTCGACCGTTTCCTTCGCTCGTACCACGAACGCCGCCCGGTGAACGCCACGTTCATCGGTGTCCACGCCCACGATCACCAACTCCCCGACCTGAGCGCGGGGGGCGTCAGCGCGACTATCTCTGAGATGCGGACCCTGCTCGCCGAAGATGACGCGGCCGACGACGCGCAACGTCCGCTCGCGGATATCGATCGCCGCCTCGCCGAGGGATTCCTGCGAATCCAGCTTCGCGAGTACGAATCGGGACATTTCCTGGAAAACCCGAGCCATCACGTAGGTGAGGCCGTGTTCGGGCTGATGTCGCTCGTCTTGTCCGACTTTGCCCCCGAGGCCGAGCGCCTCGATGCCATGCGAGCCCGGATGGGAGCCCTACCAGACTTTCTTGGCCAGGCGCAGGCACATCTCGTCACTGCCCCCGAGAGCTGGACCCGTCGAGCCCTGCGCGAGTGTCGCGGGGGTCTGGCCTTTCTGCGGGAGGGCGTCACCCATCTCGACTCAGCCGCGGGTAGGGGGTCGGCGCTGAAGCAGGAGGCAGACCGAGCGGCGACCTCACTGTCCGACTTCCACGACTTCCTCGAAGGCACTCTCCTGGACCGGCCCCGCGAGGACGTCGCCTGCGGGCCGGACACCTTCGATCTCTACCTCCGCGATGGACACTTCCTCACCCAATCCGCAGACGAGATCGCCGAATATGCCCGGGAGGAGATGGCGGCGGTCGAATCGTGGTGCATCGACGCGGCTCCGGACTTCGGGTCCGAGCGACCGGAAGACGTCGTCGCCGAGCTGGCCGACGTCGGGTCCGACCTGGACGGATACTACACGCGCTACGGGGACATCTGGAGCGAGATGCGCGCCGTCGCCCTGGAGCGCGACCTGCTCACCTGGCCCGACTTCCCCCTGCGGTACGTGCCTCGGCCAGCGTGGTCGCGCGCTGCCGCCCCCGACCTGTATTTCCTCTTCTATCGCTCGCCCGCCGCGTTCGCTGGCCCCCCGGTGCACGACTACTTGGTGACTCCGATCGACGAGTCCGTCCCCGAAGCCGATCGGGCGGCGCTCCTTCGAACGCACAACGACTCCGTGATCAAGCTGAACCACGTCGTCCACCACGGAGGGATCGGACACCACGTCCAGAACTGGCATGCGTTCCGATCGCCGTCGCGCATCGGGAGAATCGCGGCGGTCGACTGTGCATCCCGCATCGCCATGTATTGCGGGGCCACCATGGCCGAAGGCTGGGCCTGCTACGCGACCGATCTCATGGCAGAGGCCGGGGGCCTGACCCCTCGCGAGCGCTTTTCCGAGCATCATTCGAGGATTCGCATGTGTGCTCGGGCCATCGTCGACGTAGAATTGCACCACCGGCGGATGAGCCTGACGGAGGCAGCAGCCTTTTACATCGATCGGGCCGGTATGAGTCGCGGCGCCGCCGAAGCAGAGGCGGTCAAGAACAGCATGTTCCCAGGGGCCGCTTTGATCTATCTGATGGGAACCGACCAGATCCATGCCCTGAGGCGGGACCTCATGGCGACCCTCGGAGAGAGATTCACGATGCGGTCTTTTCACGATGCCTTTCTGTCGTACGGATCGATTCCCGTGAGGCTCGTTGCCGACGAGATGAAGCGGCGCGCCGCCCTCGGCCTCGGTCTCGGAGCGCACGATCGCCTCACGGATCCGGCGGGCTCTGCATGAACGAACTCAGCGCGGGCACACTCGACTACGGTCGAGAAGTCATGACCGCCATCCTCGGGGTCGACGCCCTGTACCGCGCGGAGAGTGGCGACGCCACGGGCCTCGCCGTGCTGAACATGGACGTCTCGAATGAGTTTTCTGCCGAGCCGTTCCCTTCGTACACCGAAGCAGCTGAGCGGTGGACGGCTCTGCGCGAGAAGGCGGCCGGATTGAGTGAGCCCGATCGCCGCATCTATTACGATCAGCTCGCGCACTCGACGCTGGCGTTCATTCGTTGGCGCAGTACCGGGCTCGATTTCGAGTCGCAGCTGGGGGACTTTCTCCATGTGCCCGTCGCCCCGGCCAGCGACGGCGAGATGGACCTACTTCGCTCGGGGCTCCGCGCGTTGCTGGGCCCCATGGGATACAACGGCGATCTCGCGCACCAGTGCGCCTCATGGGAAGACCGGAATCGGGTCCCGCCCGATGAGGTCGAGGGTGTCAGTCGTGAGTTGATGGCGGAAGCGTGGGATCTCACCAACGAGCATGTCATCGAGATCCCGGCCGACCGATCCGACGGCATGTCGGTCGAGGCCGTGACCGGAGTGCCCTTCAACGCTCGCTGCAACTACTCGATTCGTAAGGTCGAGCTGAACGTCGAGCCTACCCTCACGCTCCCGGGCCTACGGCATCTCGCGGTTCACGAGGGTTACCCTGGCCACTACCTCCAGTTCAAGCTCCGCGAAGCGTGGTATCGAGAGGGCACCGCACCGGCCGACAATCTTTTGTCCGTGGTGAATACGGCGAGTTCGTCGGTCTTCGAAGGCATCGCCGACAGCGGGCTCGCCGTGCTCGGATGGGATACTTCCGACGACGATCGGGTCCAGTCGCTCATGACCCGGTACCGCGCCGCGATCGGAACCGGGGCGGCGTGGAGGCGCCACGCTCTCGACTGGACGCGCGACGCGACGACCGATTGGCTACGCGGCCAGGCGCTGACGGGCGGAGAGGGTTGGGTCCAAAACCGGATGGCCTTCATCGAAGCACCCAGTCGCGCCGCCCTCATTTGGTCCTACTGGTGCGGTGAACCGGCCGTCGCACCCCATTGGGCGCGCGTCACCCCCGAGCGACGCGCAGACTTCGTACGCTATCTGTATGGACGCATGCATTCGAACCGAACCGTGGAGATGTTCGACTCGTGACCCCAACATCCCATCTACGCCGCCTTTCGTGCGCCGTGGCGCTGGCTCTGACGCTCGCCTCGTGCACCGGGGATCGCCGCGATCCGCTGGCGTCCGCGGACGGAAGAGCGATCCTGCGCGTCGCATACGATCGGGAGATCGACGTGCTCAACGCCTTCACGAGCCAGATGCTCGTGGATGTCCACTTCAGCATGGTCGAAGGCCTCATCACGACCGACGAACACAACACCTACATCCCGGTACTCGCCAAGCAGATACCGACACCCGAGAACGGTCTGATCGAGCACAATGCCGACGGCACGGTTTCGATGACGTGGCCGCTCCAGGAGAACGTCCGCTGGCACGACGGCGAGGCGTTCACGAGCGAAGACGTGTGTTTCACCTGGCGCTTCGTGACGAGCGAGAACTCGCAGACGTACAACCGCGACTGGTATCAAGGCATCATCGACTGTTCCATGCCCGACGACCACACGGTCGTCTTCCGCTGGTCGGCGGAGTTCGGCTACTACGCGGGCCTCTTCGAGGCCATCCTGCCCGAACACGTCCTGGGTGGCATGTCCACCGAAGAGATCGTGAACTACACGCCGTACAACCGGGGCACCGAACTCGTGGGCACCGGACCCTTCAAGTTCGCCGAGTGGCGTTCGGGGGAGTACATCCGAGTGGTCCGCAACGACGACTACTGGAGAGGCGCCGACTTCCCTGCCATCGACGAAGTCGTCTGGTCGTTCATCCCCGATTCGAACACGCGCCTGAATGCGATGAAGGCGGGCCAGTACCACTACACGCGCCTCGAACCCACGCAGGTCGCCGAGGCGACGCGCCTGCAGGGGTACCAGGCCAACCTGATCAGCTCGAATACCTTCCTGCACTTCGACGTGGGTCTGAATTCCGAGCGCTCGACGGTCCTGTTTCGCGATCAGGAGGTCCGCGAGGCACTCTTCCACGCGATCGACCGCGATGCGATCGCAGAGCAGCTCATGGGCGGGACGGTTCAAGTCGCGAACACACCGATCAACCCCACGAGTCCGTATCACAACCCCGACGTCGTGGCCTCGACCTACGACCCCGAACGGGCCGTGCGAATGCTGGGAGCCGCCGGCTGGCGCCCAGGCCCTGATGGCGTCCTCGTGAAGGACGGTCAGCGCTTCTCCTTCACACTTCTGAACCGAGCCGGCACGACCGACCGGATCGCGGTCGCGCAGGTGATTCAGGCCCAGCTCAAATCCGTGGGTGTCGAAGTCGCGTTCCAGACTCTAGAGGCGGCCACGTGGACCCAGACGTGGCGGAGCCGAAACTGGGATGGCGTCGTCAGCGCCTGGTTCCTCCCCGCCGACCCGAGCTTCACCGGTCTCTACCGCTGTGACGGGCCCAACAACATGACGGGCTTCTGCTCGACCGCCCTCGACGAGCTCCTGCGCGCGTCCGATCAGGCCCTCAGCTTCAACGAGCGGAAGCCCCTGCTCGACGAGGCCCAGGCCAGACTGGCCGAAGAGTCTCGCATGCTCCCGATCTACTACAACGTGATCCCCGAACTCGTCAGTGAGCGCGTGGTGAACTATCGCGGGAGCGGGACCAACTTCGGCAGCTTCTGGAACCTTTGGGAGTGGACGCTCAGGTAAGCGGTTCGTCCGTCTCGATCGACAAGCGCGAAGCCTCGTAGCCCTCCGAAGCCAGTCCCTCGGCCAGACGCCGCACACGCCGACCGCTCGCGGCGGACAGCACGCTCCACACCGCCCTCCCGATCCCGGCTCCCGCGGCGAGGCTGAGCACAACCGCAGCGATGGAGCCTGTTGCCGATAGCTGGAGCGCTCCGATGATCGGAGCCGCGATCATCGTGGCCCAGGCAGCTGGAAGAAGGTGGAAGATCCGACGCATCCGTGGGAGTGCCTTCTCCACGACTTCGATCGAGGTCTGACCCCCGGCGGCGGTGATCGAGACGCGCGTGCTCTTGAAGCGGTCCGACGATGTCCATCGGACCGAGCCCAGGGCCTCGGAAACCGTCCCGGCAGTGTCGGTGCGTTCATCGATGAGCTGGATCAAGCGCGCGATGGCTCGCTCGTCGAGCTCGGATGGCACCGCGTGAACGGCCTTTCGGACGAGAGGCGCCCCCGCGAGCACCGGCCCCAGTTCTCGACCTCGGTCGAGGCCGGCGACCGCACGATCGATGGCGCCAGCCGAAATACCCACTTCGCGGGCGATCTCGATCAGTTCTCCCTGCGAGAGCCCGGTGCTTGGCCCTCCGCCCTCGGATTCGTCGAGTTCGGATGCCTTGCGCAGTACCATCGCGACCTCGCGGTCGGTAAAGCGCCGACTCCCATCAGTCATGGATCACCGTCATTCTCCCCAGGTCGCCTTCAGAACTCTCACCCAGTTCCGATACGCGATCGCACGCACCTCGTCTTCACTGAAGCCGATGTCCCGCAGCGCCTGGAGCAGCATCGGCAGGCGGGTCACGTCTCGCAGATCTCCGGGGATCATCGCACCGTCGAAGTCGGACCCGAGCGCAACGTGTCGTACGCCGATTAGGTCCGCGATGTAGCGGGCATGCCGCGCGATCTCGGTCAGGGGCGTTTCCGGATCGTGCTTTCCGTCGCCACGGAGGAAAGCGACCGCGTAGTTCAATCCGACCACACCCCCGCTCAGCGCGACAACATCGAGCTGGGCGTCGGTGAGGTTGCGCGGCGTGGCTGACAGCGCATGGGCGTTCGAGTGGGTCGCGACGAGCGGGGCCTCGGAAATCCTCGCGACATCCCAGAAGCCCTGCGCGTTGAGGTGAGACAGGTCGATCATGACCCCGAGCTCATTGCAGCGCTTGACGAGTCGTCGTCCGGCGCGCGTGAGCCCGGGGCCGGTGTCGGGATGTCGGGGAAAGTCGAAGGGTACACCGTGCGCGAAGGCGTTCGGCCGGCTCCAGACGGGTCCGAGCGACCGAAGGCCTGCTTCGTAAAAGACGTCGAGCGTTTCGAGCCGCGTGTCGATGGCTTCCGCGCCTTCGATGTGCAGGATCACCGCGAACGTCCCATCTTCGATGCAACGGGTGAGCGCCGATGCGGTCCGGACGACCTCGATCCCCCCCGCGGACTCTTCCACGAGGCGGAAGAGGTCGGACATGACCGATACGGTATACGAGTACGCGGTACGGCGGTCGAGCTTGGGGGGGAGGTCCACCGACCATCCACCCGGCACGACCTCACCGTCTTCGTCGAGGAGTGGCCGGTGGATTCGGCTCATTCCCGGGGAAGTCGTAAAGATCGCGAAGAAGCCACCGGCCAAGCCTCCCGCGCGGGCTCTGGGTAGATCGACGTGCCCGATCGAACTCTGCTTCAGGAACGACCGCGCGTCCTCGGGAGCGGCGTTTCGAATGTGGGTGAGCGTATCGTTGTGGCCGTCAAAGACCGGTACGAGGCTGGTGTCGGACATCGAGTGGGCTTCCGGTGTGGCTTGGCGGGACGTCTCAATCTAGTCTCCCGGCATGACGAGCTACATCATCCGCCGCTCATTGCAGATGATCCCACTCCTGTTCGGGGTGACGATCATCCTGTTTGGCGTCATCCAGGCCGCCCCCGGAGGTCCCGAAGGCGCGCTGTTGGAGTCCGACCGCTTCATCGATCCCGATGTGATCGAGGCGTACCGGCAACGGCTCGGCGTGGACCAGCCGGTGACGGTCCAGTATGCACGGTGGATCGGCGCGGCCCTGAAGGGCGATCTCGGTGTCAGCTTCTCAACCACGCGCCCGGTCGCCGAGATGATCCTCGAACGACTCCCGGCCACGTTGGAACTGATGGGCGCGTCCTTCCTCCTCGCTGCGGTCTTGGCCTTTCTGCTCGGCGTGTTCAGCGCGGTGCGGCAGTACAGCTGGTTCGACCACCTTGGAACGGGCGTTTCTTTCGTCGGCATCGCGATGCCCGTCTTCTGGTTCGCCCTCATCCTGCAGCTGGTCTTCGGGGTCTGGCTCGGCTGGTTGCCGGTGGCCGGAACCGAAACCGTCGGCGCTTCGTCGTGGGGGGACCACCTTCTCCATCTGATCCTCCCCGCGACCGTGCTGTCCTTCCGCTACGTGGCCGGTTGGTCTCGGTACCTGCGCGCGAGCATGCTCGGCGTGTTGCGGGCGGACTTCGTCCGGACCGCGCGTGCGAAGGGGCTTCCGGAACGGAGCGTGGTCGGAGGACACGCGCTTCGGAACGCGATGATCCCCGTGATCTCCGTCATGGCGCTCAACCTCGCCGGACTCTTTTCCGGCGCGGTCATCACGGAGACGATCTTCGCCTGGCCTGGAATCGGTCGAATGTTCGTGCAGGCCATGTTCTCGCGGGACTACCCGCTGCTCATGGGCATCCTGCTGCTCGGCTCCACCATGGTCGTCGTCTTCAACCTGCTCGCAGACGTCATCTACGGACTCCTCGACCCGCGCATCCGCTATGAATAGCGCGACAACCCGGGGAGACGGCTTCGTGTGGCGTCGGCTCAAGCGGCATCGGCTGGCGATCGCGTCGCTGATCGGGGTCGTGGTGATATCCCTGCTCTGCCTGGCGGCACCTCTGCTGGCGCCTTTCGATTTCGACCAGATCGATCTCGCCAACATTCGCCAACCCCCGTCGTTCGCCCACTGGCTCGGCACCGACGACCTCGGTCGAGACCTCCTGACACGAATTCTGTATGGCGGCCGTGTCTCGATTCTGATCGGACTGCTCGCGGCGGTGATCGGCACGAGTTTCGGCTCACTCGTAGGAGCGGCTTCAGGATTCTACGGAGGGTGGGTCGACAATCTGCTCATGCGCATGACCGACGTCGTCTATTCGATCCCGACCCTGCCCCTCCTCATCGTACTGGCGTCGTACACTCAGGCCGACGCCGCCTCCATGTCGATCACCATCGGCGTTCTGTCCTGGATGGCGACCGCCCGTGTGGTCCGGGGCGAGGTGTTGACCATTCGAGAAATGGAGTACATCGAGGCAGCACGCAGCCTGGGCGCCACAAACGCCCGGATCATCACCCGCCACGTCCTGCCCAACGCCATGGGCCCGATCGTCGTCGGCGCGACGCTGGCGGTCGGCAATGCGATCATTCTGGAATCGTCGCTCAGCTTCCTCGGCCTCGGCGTGCAGCCGCCGACGCCGACGTGGGGCAACATGCTGATGGACGCGCAGGCGACGATGTCGTCTCAGCCCTGGCTGTCGATCTTCCCGGGCTTGGCCATTCTCCTCGTGGTGCTCGCCGTCAACTTTTTGGGCGATGGGTTACAGGATGCGCTGGATCCCAGGGCGGAGACGCGGTAGGCGCGCGGCGGACTACCGCCAATCGTCCCCCTCCCAAGGGCACCACGCCTGGGTCGCCCGCAGCCACTCCATGGCGGGTTCGCCAACGCCGGCATTTCCGAAGCCACCCAACCACTCCATCGCGGGCTGGCCGATGGGAGCGCCCGGGGGAGCCGACTGCGTGGCCGGCATGGTCGTCGGACTGGCCGGCCGGTCGAGGAACCTCTGGATGTTCATCGCCAGCGTCGTGGCGTGCGGTGAATCAGTCATCGCCATCAGATTCCCCTGCATGGTCCGAAGCACCGATGTGGAGATGGCACGGACTTGAGGCATCGAAGCGTTGGCGGCCAACCATTCAATTCGCTCGACCACGACACCCTCGACCGCACGCTTCACCTCCGCCTCATACGCCCCGTTCGCACGCGCCCCGAACGACGCGTCGATGAGGCGCCCGAGAACATCGCCGAGACCCGGCAACGACGGGTCGAGCGCCGCTTGCTCGACCATGCGAGCCGCCCGATCTCCCGTCAGAAGAGCGTTTACGGTCAAGCTCGCTGCGACCACAGCCGGCGTAATGGCATCGAAGCTGCCACCCGTGTAGCGGGGGAAGAGTTCACGGGAACCGCCGAAGCCCGGGGGACGCGGCGGGATCGCGTTGACCACCGACATCGGCAGTGTGAGCTCCGACGGGCGTAGGGTGCGCATGAGCGCGTCCAAGGCCTGATTCTGCTGCGCGGCCGGCACCCGCCAGAGCGGTGTGAGTCCGTCGCCCCGCATGGCGTAGGTGTACCCTACACCACCGACGACCGTCGCCGTCGACTCGGCCTGGTAGCGGTGGTGCATGTAGAGAGGCACGAGCACCTCCTCGATCGTGGCCATCGGCCGACCGTTTCGAATGGCCGTGGCCCCGAAGCGCGACAGCGCCGCACGTCGTACGTCCATCATGCGATTCAGCTCGGCGGCCATGTCCGTCCCGTTCGCCCACACATCGGCTTGCGGAGTGGTCTCGGTGTCCCCGCCGGTCATGTATCGGACGTCCGCATCCCAGGCGTCGGAGAGAATCCGATCGAGCGCCGCCGCTTCGTCCGTCCCATTCGGGAAGTCCTGATAGCCGTACGCGATCGCAACCTTGTCGAACTCGCCGATATCCGTGTCGTAGACCTCGGAATAGTCGAGCGAGCCGTCGCTATTCAACTCCACGAGCGGATGGGGATAGTCCATCACCGAGATGCGACCGGCGGTGCTGTTGTAGTAGTTGTGGCCCAGACCGATGGTATGACCGACCTCATGGGCCGACAGCTGCCGGATGCGAGCCACGGCCCACTCCTCGAGCTCCGGCGGCGTCTCGTTGCCGGTCGCATAAGGCGACAGCAGCCCTTCCGCGATCATGTAATCCTGGCGGATTCGGAGTGATCCGAGCGTGACGACACCCTTGATGATCTCGCCGGTGCGCGGATCGGTTACGGAGCCACCTGTGCTCCACCCTCTCGTGGAACGGTGCACCCAGTTGATCACGTTGTAGCGGGCGTCGAGCGAACTGATGCTGTCCGGGCGCATGACCACCTGGAACGCGTTTCGGTACCCTGCGGCCTCGAAGGCCTGATTCCACCAGCGTGCTCCGTCGAGCAGTGCCGAGCGTACCGGTTCCGGCGTTCCCGGATCCAGGTAGTAGACGATCGGCTCGACAGGATCACTGATCGCGGCGCTCGGGTTCCGCTTCTCGAGTCGGTGGCGACGGATGGCTCGCTGTGTCATGTCTTCGCCGAGTCCCGCGGAGTACTCCTGGTACGTCGAGGCGCCGTATCCCGCGCGCGGGTCATAGGCACGCGGCTCGTAGTTGTCGTCGGGGAGTTCGACGAACGAATGATGAAGCCGGATGCTCGCCGCTTCACCACTCGCCGCGACCTGTCCGACGCCCTCGAACCCTCCACCCCCACGGCCTCCGCGGCCGCCGCCGCCGGCACCGGGCTGCTGTACGAAGGTGAGTTCGACCTCCATCTCGGTGTTCGCCGGAAAGGCGTTGGTCATTTCCATGTAGATGGTGCTGCGACTGTTGTCGAGACGGTACGTGCCCGGCTGCATCTGCCCACCCGCGTTGACCGCGTCTCGAATGAGAAAGGCGGTCATATCCACCAGAACGCGCCCTGCCGTCTCCGCCTCGGGAGTGAAGCCCCACAGGACGGAGCGCGCAAATGCGTCTCGCACGGCCCTCACCTCGTCGGGATTGTCACTCGTCGCCCGGAACCGATAGTTCGGTTGCACCATCAGAATCTTCCGCCCCACGCGCTCGAACTTCACCAGCGATGTGCCGCGAAGCGCGCCTCGATCGAGCCCGAGGTCATTCGATCCGAGCCCAGCCCCGTATCCCATGTAGTGGATCATCTCCTGATTGAGACGGGGGATCTCCATCCACAGCTGCCCCAGATCCGCGTCCCAGTACAGGGGCAGGAATCCGTCGAGCCGCTCCATACCGCTCGTCTTGTCCTCGATCGACGGCAGGGCCGTGGCTCCTCCGCCCGCTCCACCGCCCCTCTGTGCGAGCAGGGGACCCGCCAAGAGCGCGGCCACGACAGTCAACGTGGCGGTGATTTCCGATAGACGACGAACTGCACGGATCATTCGGGGCCTCCTGGTCGGGACTCGACCGGGCAATGGTTCTGGATACAGAGGGGCAACTTGGGGTGCTATCCTCGAATTGCGACAGACCCCGCTTTACACGGTCGCGCACCAGGCCGCAGTTGCGCCCGCCTCCACGTTCCGTGCCCCGATCATGGGAAGCCTTGCCACACGCGCGCAGTGACCTGACTCGCCCCCTTCTGATCGCCCTGGCCCTGACCGGCCTCGGCGCGGGGCTGGCCTATTGGATCATAGGGATGCCGCCTCTGCTCGGCGCAGAAGACGCCGCCATCGGATTCCGCTACGCGCGTAACCTCTCCGATGGGCATGGAATCGTTTTCAATCCGGGTGGCGAACGGGTGGAAGGGTTCACCAGCATGTCGTGGCTCTTTCTGTCCGCCGGTGTCTACTCCCTGTTCGGCCCGTCGGCCCTCGAGCCCGTGCTGGCGATCCTGTCTCTGGCGATGACGGTGTTCACCCTCACGATCGTCCTTCGACTCCTGCACGAGGAGATCCCTGCGGGGCCCGGCCTTTGGATCGGGGTGGTGTGGCTGTTCGGCCTGGCCGGATTCTACTTCTGGTCGGCGCTGTCTCTCATGGACGTCGCGCCCTGGGCGGCGGGCATCACAGCGTACACGCTCCTCCTTCATCGCGCTCTCGGGGAGAAGCCCCCGCCCCGTGGAGTGCTCGCCACGGTCGTCGTCCTGCTCGTCCTGACCCGTCCGGAATCCATGTTGGTCGTGCCGGCGGCGCTTCTCGTCGCCGTGTTGGCCTACGGTCCGAGTCGGCGACTGAGAGCGGCCGCGATCGAAGTGCTATCGTCGACCGCGCTCTCGGTCGGCGCGCTCACAGCGTTTCGCTTGGCCTACTTCGGCGTTCCTCTCCCGAACACGTACTACGTGAAGGTCTCGCCGGACGCATTGTTTCGCCTGCGCGCCGGCCTCACCTACCTGACCGACTACCTGTTCGCACATCCGACGGCGTGGCTCGCTCTGGTTGCTGCGATCGGACTCCTGGGCGCTCGGGCAGTCGCGCTCCTGAAGCGATCGGATCGTGCGATGTATCCGTTGCCGACGATGGCGGCTGGCATGATCGCGGTCGGCTTCGCATCCGTCGTGTACGGGGGGGGTGACCACTATCAGGGGCACCGATTCCTGCAGGCGTACCTGCCGCTCGCTGCACTACCGCTCGGAGCCGGCTTGTTGTGGGTCCAGCAACAGATCGCACTCCGCCGCCCTGGAGCCGCGATGCCCGTCATGATCACGATCCTGCTCGTGATGGCCGCGGGACTTCCACTCGACTGGACGACGTTTCGGGACCATGACCTGCGACGGCAGGCCTACGATGTCGGGCTGCAGGGTCGCTTCGTAGGGCTCACGCTCAACCAGGCCTTCGAAGATGGCGACCCGCCTGAGCTGGGCCTGTGGATGGTGGGCGGAGCAGCCTACACCTACATGGGTCCCGTCAAAGACCTGCTCGGGCTGAACTGGAAGGCGATGGGCATGTCCCCGGGGGAACGAAAGGGGCCGCGTGATCACGCGGCTTTCAACCTGGATGTCTTCTGGTCGGCTCCCCCGGAGTTGATGATTCCCGAACCGGAGGCGGTGCTGCGTGGGGTGCGGTGCGTGCGTTCGGTTTTAGGAGGTGCCTTGCACGGCTTGCTCACGACGCCCCGATTCCACGCTGAATTCGAACCGGTCCGGATTCGAAGAGCCGATTCGGAGCCCCTGATCGCGTATGCACGCTCCGACTGGCTGGGGGCGGCACCCGCGGTCATCGAACCCTTGGAGTGGTCTTACTGCAACGGAGGAAACGGAATTGGCTGAACGACTCAGGGTCGGCGTCATCGGTGCAGGACGGTGGTCGAGGACCGCTCACCTTCCGGGTTTCATGCGCTCCCCTCTCTGTGATCTCGTCGCGATCTGCGACCTCGACGAAGAGGCCGCGGCGTCGGCGGCTGCCGAATTCGGTGCCACAGATGTGATGACGGACGCGGCTGAGCTCCTCCGACGGGACGACATCGACGTCGTGGACGTCGTCACGCGAGGTGATCATCAAGACCTCGTCTTCGCCACGCTCGAGGCCGGCAAACACTGCCTTGTCGAGAAGCCCGTGTGTCACGACTTCCGGGACGTGTGGCGGGCGCACGAACTCGCGCGATCGAAGGGCCTGAAGACCAAGGTCGGCCTGACCTTCCGGTACGCTCCAGCCGTCATGTACATGTTCGACCTCATTCGCCAGGGATTCATCGGCGAACCGTACGTCTTCAACGGCTACGAGCAGAATTCGCAGTGGCTCGACCCCGACAATCCGATGGACAAACGAATCCACAAGGTGAAGCCGGTCGGGGAGCCGGCCTGGGGAACGGACCTGTCTCCGGCTGGAATCACCGTCAGTTCACTGGAGGGCTACGGCGCCCCTACGATCGACATCGGGCTCGAATGTATCGGGGGTGACCTCGTCGAGGTCGTCGGGCGTATGGCGAATATGGTACCGTTCCGACGCAAGACGAACCTCGACTCCGAGCGCGAGCGCATCAACATCGACGATGCGGACATGTTCATCGGTCAGGCCGCGAACGGCGCGCTCTTCTCCATGCAATCGAGCTACGTCACGGTCGGAAACTACCCAGGCATCGAGGCGCGCATCTACGGCTCGGAGGGCGCCATCCAGGTGCGCCTCGTCGAAGAGTTCGGCGTGATCCAGACAATCCATACGGCCAAGCCCGATGCTGTCGAGTTCGTGCAGCAGGAGATCCCTGCCGAGTACTTCCCGCCAGGGTATCAGGCCGGGGACCACTGGGGCACGGCATTCTACGGCAACCTCGTGCACAACTTCTGCCAGGAAATCGTCGACGGTGGGGATACGAATCAGGGCGACTTCGCGCAGAGTGCTCGAGTGCAGGAGGTGATCAACGCCGTTGCACAGTCCCACCGGGAGCGGCGCTGGATCGACCTGCCGCTGAGCGACGCGGCCGACGCCGGCCAACAGAGCCCCCACTAACATGGCCGAGCGCAGGATCCGCTGGGGAGTGATCAGTACCGCCAACATCGGTCGCGCGGCGGTGAACCCCGCCATTCAGGCTTCGCGAAATGGCCGGTTGGACGCAGTGGCATCCCGGGACGGCGAACGAGCTCGTGAATTCGCGACTGCTCACTCGATTCCGACGTGGTACGGGAGCTACGAAGCGCTCCTCGACGATCCTGACATCGACGCCGTCTACATCCCCTTGCCCAATAGTCTCCACCGCGAGTGGGCCGTGCGCGCCGCGGAGGCCGGCAAACACGTCTTGTGCGAGAAACCGCTCGCGCTCGATGCGGCCGAATGCCTCGACATGGAAGCGGCGGCGCGCGCCAACGGCGTGAAGCTGATGGAAGCCTTCATGTATCGCTTCCACCCGCGCACGAAGCGCGTCGTAGAAATGGTCCGGTCCGGACTGATCGGCGATGTGAAGGCGATTCGCACGGCGTTCACCTTTCGGCTGACCCGAAAGGACAACATCCGGCTCGACCCGACGCTGGGCGGAGGCGCGCTTATGGACGTCGGTTGCTACTGCGTGAACGTGTCGCGGACGATCGTGGGCGCGGAACCCGTGTCTGTTCAGGCCGTGGCGCAGTGGACGGAGCGGGGTGTGGACGAGGCCCTCGCGGGCATGCTGCACTTTCCCGAGGGCGTCGTGTCGCACTTCGACTGCTCCCTGACCATGGAGCGCAGTGAAGCATTCGAAGTCGCGGGTACCGACGGGTACCTCCGCGTGCCGGCCGCCTTCCTACCGGGGACCGGGCCCGTCGGCATCGAAGAGGTTCGAGGTCGCGAGCCGGTGAAAACCCACACGCTCGAAGGCACCGATGAGTACCTGCTCATGGTCGAACACTTCGCCGACTGCATTCTCCTCGACGTCGAGCCACGGTACTCCGCCTCAGAAGCGGCGGCCAACATGCGTGTGATCGAGGCGCTCTACCGGTCCGCCCGCTCCGGAGGAGTCTCGGTCACCCTATGACCGGCGGCGAAAGCTCATCCGTCCGGCGGTCGGAGATCCGCAGTCGGTAACCGTGACCGGCCCCTCGAAGGTACCGCCCCCTTCCTCGACCGAGAGGATTCCCTCGATGCGACCGTCACAGCCCTGCGGGTTCCGATATCGCACCGTGAGTCGTAACAGGTCGTCGGCCACAACGCCGTCGATCTGACCTTCGATTTCGAAGGGGGCCACGACCCGAAACGCGCCGCTGACCCGTCCACCACTGGTGGTTCGCAGTTGGATGTTGGCGTCGAACGGCTGATTGTCGATCAGAAATCGCCCTGTATACGAGCCGACGACGTTGAACGGATACCCCGGATCGCCCGGACGCGGCGCGGACGCGCAGGCAACCGTCAGGAGGAGGCCGAGGCTCGAAAGGGTCCGAAGAGGGGGCATGGTGCGTCCGTGGAACTGTGACGAGTCGAGTCCGAAACATGGGGCCGGAACGACGTGCCGGAACCCCCGAGGGGTGATCCACCGTATACTAGAGTATGAACATGCGACGAATACTCCGGTCTCGCGCCGCACTTGGGCTGGCGCTCGTGGCGGACCTGCTCCTGTACGCGGGTTCGCACGGTCCGTTTGACTATTCGGCGTCCTCCTTCGAGGCGGCTCTGACCTTGCAGGCTCAGGTCACGGATGCCTGGCTCTCTCGTGAGGGCGTCGTGGGCACCGCCATCGGAGTCGATGGCTCCGGACACGCGGTCCTCAAGGTGTATCTCGTCTCTCCCGGCGTGGTGATCTTCCCGACTTTCGTGAGCGGCGTGTCCGTCGTACCCGAAGTCACCGGGAGGTTCATGGCGCTACCGGCCGACGCCGATGCATCCGTCATCGACCCGAAGACGAACTTCCCGCGCCCTGTCCCGATTGGCGTGAGCACGGGCCACGGCAACGTCACCGCCGGCACGATCGGAGCGCGGGTCACCGACGGCGATAGGATCTTCGCGCTGAGCAACAACCACATCTTCGCGGCCAACAACGGCGGGCAGCCGGGCGACAACCTCCTGCACCCGGGGGTGGTAGATGGCGGCCGAGATCCGGCCGATGTCATCGGCACGCTCTTCGACTATGAGCCGCTGCGGTTCTGTAGTGGCCTGTTCTGCGATTTGAACCGAATCGATGCGGCGATCGCGCTCACGACCGTCGACGACGTGGGCTCGGAAACACCCGAGGGCGGATACGGCTCCCCGAGGAGCGGAACCGTCGATGCCAAGATCGGCATGACCGTTCAGAAGCATGGTCGCACCACGGGGTACACCGTGGGCGAAGTGTCGGGCCTCAACGCGACCATCGATGTCGGCTACGCAGCAGGTACGGCACGCTTCGAGGACCAGATCGTGATCACCGGTCGGGGATTCAGCGCTGGCGGAGACTCGGGCTCGCTCATCGTCACGAAGGGAGTGCTCCTGGGGGACCGCCGGCCTGTCGGCCTGCTGTTCGCCGGCACCGCCACGACCACGTTGGCGAACCCGATCGATCTCGTTCTCAAGCGCTTCTCCGTGCGCATCGACGGAAACTGAGCGTGGCCGACGACATCAAGGCGGCTCAGCGGAAGCTGTCCGGCAAGGTCATGGGCAAGGCCGGGATCTCGGGCACGGCGATCGGTGAAAAGAATGGAAAGCCCTGCCTCAAAGTCTATGTGAGTGACTCCAAGGCAGGGCGTTCCGTACCGGGTGCCGTCGCCGGCTTCCCCGTGGTCGTCGAGGTCACCGGAGGATTCCACCGGCTTTAAGGCGTCAGTAGCCGGGGCGGAAGTACCGATTGCGCTGAAAGAGGTTGAAGGGCTGAACCTCGACCACCGGTAGATACTGGTGCGTCATCACTCGCATCATCGGAACCCGCTGTCGCGCATTACCCCCGTCGGCCGTGACCTGAAGTATGTGATCGACCCAACCCCAGGTGATGACATTGTCATCGGTTTCCGGCTCGAGGATGTAGGTGATGAGGTTGCCCCTGGACTGTGCGGTCGGCACCCAATACCAGCCGCTCGCCACCTCTACGCGCTCCGCTTCTTTCTCGACGTCGACCGACTTCAGGTAGTGTCCCTGGAAGTACGAGTCACGCGTTACGGACGTCGCGTAATACACCTCGGCGTCGAACGCCGCCGGATCCCGGAACTGATAGACGGCGATGTCGTGGTCCTGCAGGAGCGGGACGACCTGGGCCATGCTCGGCGGGAGCAGGTATCCGACCGGGCGTGTCGTCGTACGGGTCGGCTCCCACTTCAGGTATACCGGCACGTTGTCCAACGAGTATCCGTTCGGCGCTTCCGAGTTCGGCATCCACACCGGCTCGTTCCCGCGATTCCCGAGTGAGTATTCCAGCACGACGGGTACGTCGCCGGTCGCACCGGCCGAAATCGCCCGCAGGCGCGAAGCGGTCGTGAGCGCACGGATCTCCTCCCGCCTCTCGGCGGCGTGGCGGAGGATCGTGCTGGTGGCGATCACGCCTCCCCGAATCTGGTGGTAATAACGCTCCTCTTCGGGGATCTCTCGCAGGGAGCCGTCGCGCATGACCCTGAGGCGATTGTTAGGGGTCTCCAGCAAGATCCCGATCGAGTTCGTCAGACCCGTGTAGACGTGATGCTTTCGCGCTTCGACCGAGGTCGAGCCCCACCCACGGACGCCGTCTTGTGTCGACACTCCGGAATAGTCGAAAGAAGCGTAGTCCTCAGCCCGCACAGCCTCGCGAATACGGGGAAAGATCTCGTCGTACGGGTAGGCACGTAGTTCAGCGTCGGCCGCCGGGTTGAGCGTGCCCTGGTAGGTGATCACATAAGGGGCCGACCCCCCGTGGTGGCCGTCGACGTGAATGTCGGGGGTCCACTCGTTCATGACCTGCGTGACGAGGGCCTGAATCTCCTGTGATTCCAGCTTCACGTAGTCCCGATTCATATCGAACCCGGCCTCGTTCGTGCGCCGGCGCACTTCACCACCGTCCGGATTCACCAGCGGAAGCGCGAGCACGATTACGTCGTCGAGCACGGATTGTAGATCGCCCGCCACGAGTTCCTTGGCCACCAGTTGAATGGCCTCCTTCGGCGACACCTCTCCGCCGTGCACCGAGGGGGCGAGCAGCACGATGGTCTTGCCCGAACGCAGCGCGTCCTGGGGTGTGGTGATGGGGATGTTCGCGATCGTAATCAAGAACATCTCGCGCCCGAGCAGCGTGTGCGTGAGCGGCCGCATGCTGACCTTTTCACTGATCGCATCGAGCTCGTACCAGAAGTCCATCAACGGCTCGAAGGGTGTCGGCCCCGACCGGTAGTTCTGCTGCTCCTGCCAGGTCTGGGGAAGCGCCTGAGCATCAACCCCCTGTACGGCCACGATGGGGAGAAGTGCGAGGAGCGTCAGGAGAAGTGGGACACGGCGCATGATTTCGCTCTGCGGAGAGAAAGAACGGGTGGACGACAACGGTAGGGGCGGTCCGTGGGGCCGGAAAGAGGGCCCTCGCACCTAGGGCGTGATGAAGACATGGGTCCAGTGGGTCTCGAGCAGCCCGACCCCGTGCTGGGTGAGGCTGCAGTTCTCGATATTGGAACGATGGCCAGGGCTGTCGAGCCACCCCGCGAGGACCGAGGCGGCCGATCCATAACCCCAGGCGATGTTCTCCGCCGCACGCGAGTAGCCGATCCCAGCAGCGGTCAGTCGGTCGAACGGCGAGGCTCCGTCTGGGTTCTCGTGGGCAAAGAAGTCGCGCTGAACCATGTCGCGCGAATGATCCTGTGCGACTTCGGCGACGAATCCGTTCCACTCGAGCGCCGCACAGCCGACGCCGACACGATGGTCGTTCATCAGCTCTACGAAGGCTTCTACCGCAGGATCGAAGTCGGGCCCGAGGCCGCTGTCTCCACACGCCAGCAGAATGAGACCGCAGCCAGTAATCGCAGCGGCACGAAAGAATACGGTCACTAAGGCCACAGCAACGCTCCGGTCAGGGGTTCGTGGTGAAACTCTCATCTCGCTGGCTATCGAGCCAGGCGATGGCCATGTTGCCCGCTCGCGCCTTCCGCGCAATCGCCCCCCTTGGAGGAGAATCGATGCGGCTCGTCATCGAGAACCTGTCGAAGACCTATCCCGGGGAGGTGCGCGCTCTCAACAACGTTTCCTTGACGATCGAACCGGGAATGTTCGGGCTCCTCGGCCCGAATGGCGCGGGGAAGTCCACCCTCATGCGGACCGTCGCGACCCTCCAGCGTCCGGACTCGGGGTCGATTCGCCTGGGAGATCTCGACGTTCTCACGCAACCGGATGAGATCCGAAAGATCTTGGGGTACCTCCCGCAAGAATTCGGCCTCTACCCCAACCTGTCCGCCGAGGTGGTCCTCGACCATTTCACGACGTTGAAGGGCGTGGCCGGCAGCGGTGAGCGGAAAGATCTGGTTCATTCGCTCCTCCAGAAGACCAACCTCTGGGAATCGAAGGACAAGGCGGTGGGTGGCTTCTCGGGCGGAATGAAGCAGCGTCTGGGTATCGCCATCGCACTCGCGGGGAGCCCCCAACTCCTGATCGTCGATGAGCCGACAGCCGGCCTGGACCCCACGGAGCGCCATCGTTTCCTGAATCTGTTGGCGGAACTCGGTGAAGAGTTCGTGGTGATTCTCTCCACACACATCGTGGAAGATGTCCGCGAACTCTGCCGGACCATGGCGATCATTAACCGCGGCGAAGTGGTGCTCCACGGTGACCCAAGCACGGTGCTTCACGAAGCACGAGGTATGGTCTGGAGGAAGCGGGTCTCTCGCGACGCCCTGTCCCGCTACCAGGCAGAACAATCCGTGATTTCGACGCGACTCCAGGGTGGCGAGCCGGTCATTCATGTGTGGAGCGAGTCCGCTCCTGACGACGGCTTCGAGTCCGTGGAACCGGCCCTTGAAGACGTCTACTTCCACCGGGTCGGCGCGGCCGCGCTGGAGGTCTGAGCGATGTTCTGGCCGATCCTGCGCTTCGAGATCGTTTATCACGTCCGACGCCCGGTAACCTACCTCTACTTCTCGCTCCTCTTCCTCTTCGGGTTCTTCCTGATCGCATCCGACGCGATCGTGGTCGTCGGAGGGGTCGGCTTGGTCAAGCGCAACTCCCCCTACGCGCTCGCGCAGGCCATGATCGCGGTCACGGCGATCGGGACGGTGATCACGACGGCGCTCGTGGGCACATCACTGCTGCGGGATTTCCGATACCAGGTCCACGAGCTGCTCTTCACCACCAGCATGACCCGACTCGGCTATCTCTCCGGTCGGTTCTTCGGCGCCTTCCTCGTGATGGTCTTCGTCTTCTCAGGCATCCCGTTCGGATCGCTTCTCGGAACGCTCGCTCCTTGGGTCGACCCCCAGAATCTGCTGCCGGTCAATCCGTGGTTCCACTTCCAACCCTTTCTGCTCTTCAGCGTCACCACGCTCCTAGTCGTCAGCGCGATTTTCTTCGCGGTCGGAGCGCTGACGCGCAGCCTGGTCGCCGTCTATGTCCAGGGCATCGCCCTGCTCGTGGCATGGAGCGTGACCCAGACATGGCTCCAGGGGCTCGATCGCGATGCTGTCGCGAACGCGTTCGACATATTCGGCATTTCGACGCTCGAACTGACGACTCGGTATTGGACGGTCGCCGAACGGAACTCGATGACCATCCCCCTCGAGGGATTCGTCCTCGTGAACCGATCAATCTGGATCGCCGTCGGCCTACTGATCGCCGGGGTCACCTTTGCGCTGTTCCGCTTCGAAGCCGGAACGAACAAGGCCACGAAGAAGAGCAAGAAGATCCCGCTGCCGCCCCCGGCACCGGTCGGCGCCACGGCGAAGCCCCAGTTCGGTACGGGCACCTCCTGGCGGCAGTTCGTGGGCACGACGTCTTCGTCGTTCCGCCACATCGTACGCGACAAGACGTTCATCGCGATCGCGCTCATCGCGAGCATCGACGCTTCCATGAGCGCGTGGTACGCGGACCAGCTCTACGGAGTGACGACCTGGCCCGTGACGTACCTGGTGGCCGAAGTCCTCGCCACCGAGTTCTACCTTTTCATGGTGATCCTCACCACGATTTTCGCCGGTGAGGCCGTCTGGAGGGAGCGGGGCCTGGGGGCCGACCAGCTCGTCGATGCCGCGCCGGTACAGACCGGGGTCGTCATAACGGGGAAGATCGTAAGCGTCATCCTCGCGCTCGGGCTCGTTTTCCTCGTCATGGTACCCGTCGGGATTACCGTGCAGGTGGTGAAGGGCTTCACGGACGTCGATGTCGGCCTCTACTTCACCTTCCTGGGCGGGACGCTGCTCCCGTGGGCGATCGCGGTCACGCTTTTCGCGTTCGCTGTTCACTCGCTCGCCCAGAACAAGTTCGTCGGGCACCTCGTGCTCATCGTCTACTGGATCGGCTCGATCGTCGTCTCGAACCTCGGCGTCGAACACCAGCTCGCGGGCATCGGCTGGGTTCCCGGCTTCCGCTACTCCGAGATGAACGGCTTCGGCCACTTCGTCTCGAATCTCGCTCTATCGGGGAGCTACTCGATCGCATTCGGGCTCATGGTGACGGTCCTCGCTGGCCTCGCGTGGGCGCGTGGCACGGAGAAGGGTTGGCGTCTCCGGCTCCAGGAGGCGCGCGGGCGCTGGACCCCCCGCACGGGGCTCGCGTTAGGGGGCTGCGCCCTGCTCGTGCTGGTATTCGGTGGAGCCATCTTCTACAACACCAACGTCCTGAACACCTACACGACCAGCGACGAGCGCGAGGAACTGCTCGCCGAATGGGAGCGTACCTACCGACCATTCATCCACCTGGTCCCGCCGCGCATCGTGGACGTGGATGTGACCGCCGAGCTGTGGCCGGAACGCAGGGCGTATTCGCTCGACGGGACCTATGTCATCGTGAACAAGACCGATACGCCTATCGATTCCGTGATCGTGAACTACGATCAGAACCTGACGGTGGAGCGGATGGCGTGGAGCGCAGCAGCCACGGGCACGATCCTCGATAGCATCACAGGCACTCAGCTGTGGACCTTCACTGAAGCGCTCCAGCCGGGCGACACGACGGAGCTGACCTACCGCTTCTCCTTGGATGCGGTGGGCTTTCCGAACTCCGCACCGAACAACCGCATCGTAGCGAACGGGACTTTCCTCGCGAGCCTCGGACCCTCGCTCGGGTACGACGAAAGCAACGAGATGAGCAATCCCTCCGATCGCCGAAAGCACGATCTGCCGGAACGGAACCGACTGCCCGATCTCGATGACCCGAGCGCGCGGGCGAACCCCCAGTTCACGATCGACTCGGACCTCGTGAACTTCGCGATCACGGTCGCTACGGCGCCCAACCAGATCGCCGTCGCGCCGGGGTATCTCCAGCGGGAATGGGAAGAAAACGGGCGTCGGTGGTTCCGATACGAAATGGACCGCCCCATCGCTCGTTTCGTTTCCGTGGTATCCGCCGAGTACGCGGTCGCGCGCGACCGGTGGAACGACGTCGATATCACCATCTACCACCATGAGACTCACGACTACAACATCGACCGGATGATCGAGTCGATCAAAGCGTCCCTCGAGTACTACTCCGAGAGCTTCTCGCCGTATCAGTACAAGGAAGTCCGGATTCTCGAGTTCCCGCGCTACAGCGGGTTCGCGCAATCGTTCTCGACGACCATCCCCTACTCGGAGAGCATCGGCTTCATTACGCGCGTCGAGGACGATGACGACGACCTCGACATGCCCTTCTTCGTGACGGCCCATGAAGTGGCACACCAGTGGTGGGGCCACCAAGTCGTCGGGGCCCGTGCACAGGGCTCAGCCATCATGGTGGAGTCGATGGCGGAGTACGCGGCCCTCACGGTCATGGAGAAGCGCTACGGAGCCTCCCACGCTCGGAAGTTCCTACGCTTCGAACTGGATCGATATCTGAGGGGCCGAGCCGTCGAGCGGATTCGCGAGCAGCCGTTGATCCGGACGGAAAACCAGGCTTACATCCACTACTACAAGGGATCCCTCGCCCTATACGCCCTACGTGACTACATCGGCGAAGAGGCCATGAACCGGGGACTGCGAGGATACATCGCGGATCACGCCTTCGAATCCGCACCGTACTCGACGTCGCGCGACTTTCTGGGTTATCTCCGAGCCGAGACGCCCGACTCTCTGCAGTACGTCATCGAGGACCTGTTCGAGACGATCACTCTGTGGGACAACAAGGTCGACGAGATCTCCGTGGAAGCACGGGACGACGGCCGCTACGCGCTCACGCTCGACTTTTCGTCGCGAAAGGTCCGAGCGGACAGCCTGGGCAACGAAACCGACGTCCCCATGTCGGACTATATCGACGTCGGAGTGTTCGGGCCGGAGGAGCCCGGCAACTCACTCGGGCGACCGCTGTCCGTGTACAAGATCCACGTAACCGAGAATCAAACGAGCGTGGAGATCATCGTTGATGAGGAACCCGTCAAGGCGGGCATCGACCCCTACAACAAGCTCATCGATCGGGTGCCCGGGGATAACGTGAAGAACGCACCTCGGGGGACGTAGCGAGCGCAGCCATGTCGACGCCGTCCCACTCCGGCGAGCGCACGAACCACCCGATGATCAGCCCGAGCGGTAGCGCGGCACCGACCGACACGCCCACGGCCTGGCCCGTGTTGTCGAAGAGAGTCGACTTCTGCCCGATGATGATGCCGGCGGCGACACCTGCTCCGATTCCGAAGAGGGCTCCCCGGAGCGCCTGGCTCCGGTGTCCGCGTCGCACACTCATTCCCGAGATGTCGTCTCGTGCAATCCGGATGGGCCCACCCCCCTCGATCGAGGAAAGCAGGATTTCGGCCGACGTAGCCGCTACGTAGAGGCCGTGCACGGCCCCCTGTGCATTGCGCTGCACGACACGGACCTCCTCACCGACTTCCGGAACGACGATCTGGGCACTTAGGGCGGGTGGTACAGCCAGCATGAACCCGAGGGCGAGCGCCCGGAGACGCGAGGTGCGCGGCTCCGGGCGTGCCCAGGTCAATTCAGGAAGCGGCGACAATCGCGAAGTCGACCCCCGCTTCGTCCGCCGAAGCTCCGATGACGACCTCGATACTCGCAGGCGTCGTGACGAAACCCGTCGGCGTCGCCACCGTTACCGAGTAGGTGCCGGGGTGGAGGAAGTAGATCGTGTAGGCTCCGTCGGCGCCCGTGACGGCAGTGGCCGTTCGTGTCTGGAACTCCTCATCGGTACCCGGATCGATGGTCTCGGCGGTGACGACGAGCCCCTCCAGGGAGACATCGATCAGGTCCGTCGAAACCGCTCCGGCAATGCTTCCGGCGACGTCCTGCACGACCACGCGCAGCGTCGGCTGGAAGCTCACGCTGTTGATTCCCGCCGGAGTGTTCGGATTGCCCTGAATGCGGAAGCTGCGATTGACGTCGAAGTCGACCACGAGCACGGTCTCACCACCGGCGATCTCTACCCCGCCCGACTCGGTACCGTCGGCATCCACCGAGCGGAGATTCAGTTTGATCCCCGATTGGGCTCCACTGGGCACCGTGAGATCAGCCTCGTTACCACCGGCGTTGAACTCGTATCCAACGGCGAGCACCACGCTGGCGGACTCTACGATGAGCCGGAGTTGGTGATACGTACCGACAGGAATGTCGATGTCGGCAAGAAGTAGCGTCGTCAGACCCTAGAGGTCGAGGAGGTTGACGGGTCCGTCCGTACCGTCTTCCGAGAGTACCACGCGTTCGCCCCCGTCCGAGGACAGAAGCTCGACGGTACCGATATCGACGCGCGCCTCGGAGATGTAGTCCGAGGGGGCGTCCGTCAGAAGAATGCGGACGTTCGCGGTGTCGGAGACGGACAACCCATCCTCACACCCGACGAGCGCGAGGACGGCTAGTGCCAATAGCGGAGAGGGCCTAATTCGTGAATATCGTGACATCATGGTCTTCCTTGATGCTTCATGAGGACATGTCCTAAACTCGGACACCGACATCCCTAAGTGCAAGAAGCGCGCCCACGAAGGGCTCGGGAGCATGCGGATCAGGAGTCGGAAGCATCTCCGAGACCTACGATCCGCAGGAGCTTGAGGGCGTTCCGGCTGGTAGCGAGACCGGGCCTCAGCACGTAGTCGAAGGTGAGAACGCGATCCCCCACTTCGCCAACCTGCTCACGGAAATGCACTTTCGTGGACGAAGGATCGAGCAGCGGATCCACATGCAGGTCGAGGTCATGAGTCGTGACCGCGCCGATCGCGTTCGATGCCAGCAGATGGCGGATAATCTGTCGTGCGGCGACCCGGCGCTCCTCGGAGTTGGTCCCCTGCAGAACTTCGTCGATCAGATAGAGCAGGGCCGACCCACCTGTCCCGGCATCCGCGCTGTCCACGAGCGACTTGAGCCGTAGGAGTTCGGCCATGAAGAGCGACACACCCCCTGTCAGGGAGTCGTTGATCCTCATGGAGGTGAACGTCCGGAGCGCTGTCATCGTGACCCGCCGGGCACACACGACGGAGCCGGCCTGGGCGAGAACCGCCGCCAGGCCGACCGAACGCAGCAACGTGCTCTTGCCCGACATGTTCGAGCCGGTGACGAGCAGGAACCGGCCGCAGGGTTCGAGCCGCACATCACTCGACTTGAGAACGGATTCTGGCAGCAGCGGGTGTCCCAGGCCCTCCGCTTCGAAGGCGGGAGCGCCTTCCGTCACCTCCGGCCAGCACCAATCCGGGTGATCGTGAGCCAGTGTCGCCATCGCGGTCAGCGCTTCGAGTTCACCGAGCGCACCGAACCACTCAGTGGCGCGGGACCCTGCGCGGCGCCGCCACCGCTCCAAGCCCCACGCGACGTGGACGTCCCAGAGGAGTCCCGCGGCCACGATGATGTGGAGCATCGAGGCGCGGCTATCCGCCGCATCGAGCCATCGTTCGAGGGAGCGGATCTCGTGCGAGGCGGGGAGTCCGCTCTCGCCGACCAACCGACCCTGGAGCGCGCGCACCGACGGGTCCGTCGCCACGTACGCCTCCCACGCTGCGAAGAGCGCGTGGTGGCGCCGAAGGCCCGGTGAGCGAGAGCTCACGCGACTGAAGTATCCCTCGAGCGCCTCGCCCCAGCTCCACGCGAGCGCCGTCTGGAACGCCAACGGTATGATCCAGGTCCAGGACGAGAGCGCTCCGCCCGCCACATCGAAGACGAACAATCCGACGGTGACGGGAGGCGCGAACCGGGCGACGTGGATCGACCATGCGGGAATCAGGAGCGCGGGATCTCCCAGCCACCTCTGGAACTTCGCCCACTCTTCCCGATCGACGTGGTCGAGAAGCAGCGCCTCGATCGTGAGTTGCTCTCGGCCTCCGATATCTCCGACGAGCGAACGAACCGCGGCCTGGCGCTTCTGGATATCGCCGACAGAGGACGGATGCGAGAGCCAGCCGCGCAGAGTCTCGACCCCCGTCGGCGTGAGCGTCGGACCCAGCAGCGCACGGACCGATGCGGGGCCAAACACGTCCAGGTCTACCAGATAGGGGTGCGCCACGTCCGCTCCCGCCTCCGTGCGCAGCAAAGGATCATCGTAGCCCACCGCCTCGAGCGCCTCGTCGAGTGCGCCCCAATCGCGCGCGAGCCGATAGAGGCCGACCCGGGCCAACGCCTCGGCTGCACGAGCCCGACGGATCGTCCGTCGCAGTCGACGGTGGTACACGACCAGGCCAAGGAAGACGGACAGCGACGACACCGCTATGATGATCGCGACGGGCTCGGGAATGGGCAGGTCTCGGTAGAGGAGTCCTACGATCGAGCCGACGAGAAAGGCGACCACGCGGCCGATCTCGACACGTAGGAAGCGGCGCTCGAGATCGGTCAGTTCGGCTCCGCGGCGATCCGCAGCATCGCGATAGACCCGTGCGGGCTCGGTCAGTGGTATGACTTCCTCAAGACGGTCCGGCGACACACATCCTCCATGATTGACACCTCCGCGCGAACCAGCGTCCGCTCTCTCCTCGTCCTGGGCTCAACACTCGTACTGAGCGCGTGTGCGCAGGCCGACACCTCTCAGCCCGCCCAGCGGCCTGATGCCGCCCCCACTCTGACCCACGTCGGCCTCAACTCGACCGACCCAGAAGCCGCAGTGGAATGGTATCTGAAGTTGTGGCCGTCGGCGGAGCGTACCACGGTCGCCGGCCTGCCGGCGGTCGCTGCGGAAATGTACCTCGTCTTCCAACGAGTGGAGACGCAAGCGGACGGCGCGTTCGACCCGGCCCTGGGAAGATCCGACCGACAGAGCGCCTTCTGGCATATCGGCGCCTTCGCGAACACCACGAACATGGACGGTGAGTTGGACGCGATCGGCGTGGAGCACCTGCCGCTCTACACGGGTCCGGATGACGAGAACGGTGTGTGGCGGTCGGGCCTGACGCCCTACGCCGGCACGCTGACCGCGGACCGGATCCCTAACGCCGAGCCCGTCGAACCGCGACCCGGGGGATTCAGCTACGTGCTCGCGCCTGATGGCGTCCTCTTCGAAATCACGGGGGGGCCGACGACCGTCGCGTCGCTATCGCACATCCATTTCTTTCATGAGCATCCGCAGTGCGCGGCGAACTGGTACGTGGAGCACCTGGGGATGGAGCTTCCGCCCGTTCGGCACGAAGACGGGACGACGTCGCCCCGCCCGGCGTACGAACCCTGCGAGGACCCGGTCGCAGAAGCCGGCTGGCCCTCGCTGGAGCGGGCCGGGACGATCCGGGATCCTCGGGGAACGGTCGTTCATGGCAACGGCAGCATGTCCTGGTATCCGAGGCAATGTGTCTCCGGGCGCTGCGGTGCCGACCAGCCGCTGGTCACGTCGCGCGGCCAGGTCCTGGATCACGTCGCGTTCGAAGTCGACGATCTCGATGGGTGGCGTCTGTGGCTCGGCTCGAAGGGCGTCACGGTACTCGAGGACATCCACGACTTCGGCGACCGCCGCGCGTTCATGATCGAAGGCCCTGATCGCCTGGCGATCGAGCTCGTCGACGCGGCCCCCAGCCGTTGAGTCACCACCGGGAGCCCCGCTTGCCGCACTCCGGAAGCCGGTCTACCGTCCCGCAGTCAACACCCATTCGACCCGGCTCCGTCCGGGCGTCAGGAGGACGCATGCGCTCGATCATCTCCCTTTCTCTGGTCGGCTTGACCCTGATGGCCAGCCCGACGGAAACGAAGGCGCAGGAGCGCCTGAATCCGATGATCGAGCGGCACGAACGGGGCGAATCTCTGTTCGGCCTGTACGCGCCAGCCAACAGCAGGGGCCGGCGCGGGGCGGAGCCTGCGGCCGAGAAGACGCCGCTGGATTTGGCCCGCGAGACGCTCGGGGTCACCACGAGTGACTACATCTTCAGCGGGTCGATGGAAGGTGGTGTGGACCGCGCGCTCCCGGAGTGGTCCGCCTACGTAGCCGGACTGATGGAAGCAGGCGCTACCGCGCGCACCCACCCGCTGGTGGTGAAGTCCCCGAAGATCGGGACCGACACATCGGTACTCCGCGACATCGGCACCCAGCTCAACTCAGGCGTGAGTGCGCTCATGTTCGTCGAGGTGGAGAGCGCCGCGGAGCTCCGGAGCGGTCTCGCCGCCATGCGCTTCCGCTCTCAGGGGGGCACCCGATCCGATAACGTCGGCAACGCCCCAGCGTATTGGGGCGTCAGCGAGGCGGCGTACCGACAGAAGGCCGATCTCTGGCCGGTCAATCCGGAGGGGGAACTCATCAACTGGACGATCGTCGAGAGTCACGAAGGACTCGCGAACGTCCGCGAGATCGCGGCCGTGGAAGGGATCGGGGTCCTCTGGCCGGGTGCCGGCACCCTGCGTGGCCTGTTCTCCGTGACCGATGCCGAAGGACGCCGAACCCTCGACCAGGAAGCGTGGGAGGCATCGATCCAGAAGGTTCTCGCTGCGTGCAAGGAGTTCGACGTTCCGTGCGGATTCCCGGCCAATGCCAGTGACATCGAAATGCGCATCGAGCAGGGCTTTACCGTCTTCGTCATGGGATGGGGCGAGGGCGGGTTCAGCACGATCGACGTCGGCCGGAGGGCTGCGGGCCGCTGAGGCCCTCGCCCCGGCTACGAGATGCGAATCCTGAAGGGTATCCATGCTGGGCGCGAACTGACGTCACCCGCTCGCCAGGTGCGCCCAACTCCTGAGGTCGCACGCGGCCGGTGCCTCGATCTCGTCGCCGATGAACTGCGGGGCGCCCGAATGCTCGATCTCTTCGCCGGGTCCGGTGCCGTAGGGCTCGAGGCGCTGTCGCGTGGGGCGCTCTCGGTCGACTTCGTTGAAAACGGTTCCGCGGCGCTGCATTCGCTCAAGGCGAACGTCGCTGCCCTCCGCGCATCGAAGCAGGTGCGGATCTTCAAGCGCGACGCCCTGCCCTGGGTAAGAAAGCTCAGTGCTCGCGCGTACCGGATCGCCTTCATCGATCCCCCGTACGGGTCCCTGAAGCTGGATCGCGTCGTCGAGCAGTGGAGGGAGGTCCCCTTCTCCGACATCCTGATCATCGAGCACGATCAGGACCACGACTTTGGTGCTGGCGGCACACAATACGCCTTCGATGGGCCTACTCGGATCACCATCCTCCGGGCGTAGCTCGTGCGGATCGGAATCGACGTTCGGGTGGCCGACGCCGCTGAGTCGGGTCAACAGCGCTATCTATGGCGGATGGGCTGCTGGCTGAGCGCTCAACGTCACGACGTGCACTTCCTCACGGGCCGGGAGCAGTCCGGCGACTTCGTCCGGCCGGACGGCCTTCACTTCCATGACCTGAGCAGGCACTCTGCGTCTATGCTTCGGTCGCACGTGGGGAGTCTCGGACTCGACGCTCTCCTTTTGAATCCGGAGAGGTCGGGACGATACAGAGGGGTAGCGGCGAACGTCCTGAGAGCCGGCTATGGCACCGACCAGTACCGCCAGAAGATTCGCTCCTTCCGCAATCCGGTGGAGCGCGGGCTCCGTAACGCCCTTCGCGTCACCCCATGGGTCTCAGTCCAAAGACGTCGCGAACGAGCCTTTTACGAACGGACGACCCCATGTCCTGAGGTCATCGCACAGTCGGCCTACATGCGCTCGGAGATCCTGGACTGCTACCGCGTTCCACCGGACCACATCCATGTGATCCACAATGCGGTCGACACCTCCGAGTTCTCCCCCACACGCCGAGAGGACCTCCGCGCCGAAATGCGCGCGAAGTGGTCGATCGAAGACGATGCACTCTGCCTGCTCTTTCTCGGGCACAACTTTCGGTTGAAGGGGCTTTGGCGGCTTCTCGAAGTCTTACCGCGCGTCCACCACCGGCCCATCCACCTACTCGCGGTCGGGCGTGGTACCGGTCACTACCAGCGTAGCCGGGCGGCACACATCGTCCGGCGACGGGGTCTGGGTGATCGCGTGACCCTCGTGGGCCCCGTCGCGCGCTCGATCGACGCGTTCGCCGCTGCCGACGCGCTGTTGCACCTGTCGTGGCACGACTCGTTCGGATTCGCGGTACTGGAAGCCATGGCGTGTGGGCTTCCCGTGGTCACCACACGCCATGTCGGCGCCGCCGAGCTGATCGAGGCCGGCGTCTCAGGACTGGTCGTCGATGCCGACGACGAACCGGCCATCCTCCAGGCGATCTCGGCACTCTCCCGTCCGGACCGGCGTCTCCCCATGGGCCACGCAGCGGCAGAAATCGGCGCGCGTCATGACGAGGCTACCAACTTTCGTGCGATCCTGACGGTGTTGGAGACGGCTTCGCGTCGGGGGATTGGCCCGATCGCCGGGTAGGCTAGCACTCTTGCGGAGTATTCGTGCAGGGTTGGCCCGATCGCCGGGTAGCCTAGTACTCTTATCGTCCGCGTGCAGACCCATTTCGCCACGACGAGCGCCACTACCGGGAGGCCCCATGAGCACCGAATCCAACGGAACAGCCAAGGCAAAGCGCAGTGCACCCGAATCGTTACGCCTGAGCTCGATCTCCCCCAGCCTCACCGTGGGCGACCTTGATGCGAGCCTCGCTTTCTACCGTGATGTCGTCGGCTTCACGGTCGGCCAACTCTGGGAGCACGATGGAGAGGTACTCGGCGCGGACCTCGTCGCCGGTTCTGCTCACCTGCTCATCGGCCAGGACGACTGGGCCAAGGGACGTGACCGCCCGAAGGGCGAGGGCTTTCGACTCTTTCTGACGACCACTCAGGAGGTCGACGATGTCGCCGCTGCCATCGAGGCGCGGGGCGGCTCACTCGAATCGCAACCGCAAGACATGCCCTGGGGTGGACGCTCATTCTCCATGGTCGATCCCGACGGCTTCAAGCTCACGATCAGTTCGTCGTGGTAGCTCGACTCAGGGACTCCACTTGATCCAATAGTCGTCGATCGAGTCGTCGTCGGTAGCCAACTCGGTGTTTCCGGCGGGCAGGCCATTGAGACTGAGGATGTACACGAGCGCGTCGGTCACCTGCTGCCGCGTTAGGCTCCACGGATCGTCGTACGGCATGCGGTCGTTGATGTAGTACCAGAGCTGGAAAACCGACTGGTCTTCCCAACGTCCCTTGAAGCCGGACTCGGTCCAATCGGCCTGGTCGTGGCATTCCGAGCAGGTGCTGGTGAAGAGTTGGGCTCCACGCTCCGCCTGAGCGAGCGTGAACACGCCGTCCGCGGTCGTGGGCTCGTCGCGTGCCTCGACAACAGGCATCGGTCGAGGCGTCTCCGCGGTGGGAACCGCGGTGCCGGACGAGCAACTCGCGAGGGCGAGCATCGCGACGACACCTATGTACAGCCGTTCATTCCTGACCATGGACGTATATCGGGAGGGGGAGAGTCGGACTGGGGTGATTCCTCAAAAAGACTCGCATCGAATGATAAGCGTTGAGTGGTCAGGCGAGAAACCAGTCTAAGGGCTTGCTTGGCGACGCTAGGGAGCCGCGCAGACTTCCCCCATGTTCCGGTCATGGAAATTGGAATCTATACCTTCGCTGAAGCCAGAATCGACCCCGCGACGGGCCGCCAGCTGGGTGCCCAGGAACGTCTCGCACACCTGCTGGAGGAGTTCGAACTCGCCGATCAGGTCGGACTCGACGTCTTCGGCCTGGGTGAGCATCACCGGCCGGACTTCGTCGTGTCCGCACCCGCCGTCGTCTTGGCTGCCGCCGCTGCACGGACGAAACAGATTCGACTCACGAGTGCGGTCACGGTGCTGAGTTCGGACGACCCGGTGCGCGTGTTCCAGGACTTCGCGACGCTCGATCTGATTTCGGGTGGCAGAGCCGAGATCATGGCGGGACGAGGATCGTTCACGGAGTCTTTCCCGCTCTTCGGCCAGGATCTCTCCGACTACGACGAGATCTTTGCGGAGAAGCTCGAGCTTCTTCTTCGCCTCCGTGAAGAGGAGCGTATCACGTGGTCGGGGCTTCATCGCCCGCCCATTCAGAATCGCCTCGTCCTCCCTCGGCCCGTGCAGGATCCCCTTCCGATCTGGGTCGCGGTGGGAGGCAATCCACAGTCTGTCGTGCGCGCGGCCACCCTGGGACTGCCTATGGCGCTGGCCATCATCGGAGGGATGCCAGAACGCTTCCGCCCGATGGTCGACCTTTATCGCGACACCGTCCTGCGGTCGGGTCGCGATCCGGCGACGCTTCCGGTGAGCATCAATTCGCACGGGTTCATCGCGGACGATCCCGACGAGGCGGCGAACCTCGCCTACCCTGCCTACGCCGAGACGATGGGTCGGATCGGTCGAGAGCGGGGGTGGCCACCGCCCACGCGCGCCCGCTTCGACGCCGAGAGTGAGCCGCGCGGAGCGATCTTCATGGGGAGCCCGCAACAGGTGATCGACAAGATCTTGTTTCAGTACGACGTCTTCCACCACGACCGCTTTCTGCTTCAGCTCACGGTCGGTCCGATGCCCCACGAGAAGGTGCTACGCGCGATCGAACTCTTGGGTACGGAAGTCGCACCGGTCGTACGAAAAGAAATCGCCGCCCGTAAGAGCGGCGACTCCCCAGCCTAAACAAATCCCCGAGCGGGGCCCAGAGCGGCCCCGGGACCCGTCAGGTCAGCGGTTCTGGTTTCGATTCGCCCGGTCGTCGGCCATGCGCTCACGCTTCGCGACCTCGATCTCGAAGTCTTCCTGACTCAGATACGTGACATCGACCCACGCGTGCGCCATTTCATCCACCGTGCGGTCCCCCCAGCCGATCCACTGTGTCGGGTCGGGATTGTTCGGATTCTCGGCTGTGTTGTCGTGCCACGCGGTGATCACGAGCGTCGTGCCGGCCGGCAGCAGCGGCGCCGCGTCATCGGCGTAGATGTAGTTGACGTGCCAATTCCACTGGAAGTCAGTGACACGGCTCAGCACTTCTTGCGAGCCATTAGGATACACGGCCTCCATCTGCATCACCTTGCCGCGCATGTGCATATGAGGCTGGAAGTTCTCGAGTCGGCTCGGCCACCGCAGCACATGATATTGCTGCGTAACCGCGACTTCGCCCGGCGGGATGTCGAGGCCGGTCTCACCCCGAGCGTCGAACATGCGTAGGCGAGTGCGATTCTCGGGCACGTCGTCCCGGTCGTAGAACCAGACTCCCAGCTCGACGGTCGCGTCCTCCACGACCCTGCCCATCGCGTGCATATGCAATTCCCAGCGGATCTTCGAATCGGGGAGCATCAGCTTGCCCGCGCCCTCGGGGAAGATCTCTCCCTCCTTGCCGACGGCCCACTCCATGAAGAGGCCCGGTCCACCCATCGAACCACCGCGCGCGCTCGTGATGAGCGGGCCGACGGTGTACTCACTCTCCTCCTCGTCCTGCTGGAGAAAAGCCAGTACGTGATGGGTGATCGTCTTGGCGTCCGCGCCCACGGGCCGAATCTCGATCGCACGCACCCAGCGGGGTTCCGTGATGCCGGTCTCGGTCAGAGGGCGATACCACTTGTCCTGTGTCTCCGCCTCGAGCGTATAGGGGGGCGACGCAATGACGAGGTCCGGAGCCCCGAAGTCGCTTTCGAGCTGGAATCCGAGCGGGTCGCTGAAGTCGGGAGCCTCGGGGAGCTCCGCCGGGTCGCCGAGCGGGGTCCCATGGTCGACCCAACTCACGATCGTCTGAACCTCTTCGTCGGTCAGCGAGCGGTCGTTCTTGAACGCCTGAATTCCGACGGTGCGATCGATGTGCCAGGGGGGCATGATCCTGTCCGCCACCTTCGCACGAATACGGCGGGCGTACCGGCGCGCCTCTTCGTAGTTGGTGAGATGGATGGGGGCGATCGAACCCTCCATGTGGCACTGCTGGCAATTCGCCTGGAGAATCGGAGCCACGTCTCGGGCATAGGTGACTTCCTGCGCCGCACCCTGCGGGACGGCTACACCGAGTATGGAAACCACGGCCCCGACCCCGCTCCACAACACGATATGGAACCCTTTCCTGCTCATGAGGCGCACTCCTGGTTAGTTGCCGACCGTCACGCGCACGAACGCGTTCGACCAGCAGCACTGCGAATGACCTGCACTCGATACCCCCGAGGCATCGTTTGCGCGTACTCTCAACACGTACTCACCGGGAGCGGCGAACGTGGCAGTCGTCGCCATCATGCCCCCTTCCACTGGAATCTCTGCGGATGACTCCGCGAACGTCACGCCACCGGGGCCACTGTGTTTGAACCAAGTGAGCGTCACAGGCACGCCGGGTCGCCCCGGGGAGCCGATGCTGACCGACGGTGAGCCATCGTCCTTGGCCCAAACCTCGAGTCGAATCGGTCGACCGACGCCCGCGGAAGCGTCACCGTATCGACCTCCGGGTCCGGCGAACCATGGCCCATCCTGAGCCAGCGCCAGCCTGGGTGCCGCGTTTCCATCCGCCTCACCGTCGAGGGCATCGATCTCCCACTCGGCGGCTAGGTTGGCGGGAACCGTAAAGGTCTTTCCTCGGATTTTCAGCGTCCACGCAACCGGGGCTCCATCGTAGTCCCCGGGTAGCACGACGCCGAACGTGCCCCACTGACGGCTCGCGGTGAAGTGGGTTGGCTGTGTCCCGTCGAACTGGGCCGGCACGATGAAGTTGTCGGGCCCCAACGGAATCTCGATGACTTCTTCCGAGTTGCGATTGTAAAAGCCCCACGAGAGCGTGATCGAGCCGTCGTCGTTCCCGTACCAGCCCTCATACGCGGGCGTAACCGTGGACCCACGAGCCGTCACATAGCCGAGAGGCGCCTGTGCGTGAAGCGGAGAAGAGACGAGCGGAACGAGCGTCAAACCGATCGCTCCGCAGAACAACACCCGAATTCCTCTCATCGATCCTCCGTCGGCTGGCCGTCGCCCGCGGCCGGTCGAATCGAATGTCCGGTCCGACCCTGTGCTTCGCAAGTGATTCCACCTGCGATCCCCGGCTCCGCGAGGCCCCGAGGGTATGATTCGGTCAGAAACCGCTTGGTCCGGTCAGAAGAAGAGGCGGAGGAGGGGTCGCCCGTATGGCAGCCCGGGCCACGGGATCGACCCGAGCGTCACGAAGAGCCACACCGCCTGGCCGAGCAACGCCGAACCGTAGTGCTCGCCCGGCGGGGAGGAGGAGCGCAGGCGAGCATACCCGACATGGGCCGCGATCAACGCGACGGACATGCCAAACGCGTGTTCAACGCTGTAGAAGCGGGTGACGCCGTCGGACATCGCCGCGCCGATGTCCTGGAGCGCGAGCCGAGGAAGGGGGCTCAGCACCAGATAGAGCAAGAGCCCCATCCCCACCTGAATGTCCAGGGCGACAATGAAGCCCTTGTCGAGTGCCGCGCTCGGTTCTTGGCCGGCCGCACGGCCTCTCCCCCTCCATGCCCTCCAGCGAACCAGCAAGACGGCGACGCCGAGGCTGAGCACGATCCAGCGGAACCACGAGTGACCGAGAAGCGCCAGGCCGTACGCGGTCAGATGACCTCCATCACGTCGATTCGCACCCAGCCGACCTTGCCGTCGTCGAGCACGACCTCGGCCCAATTACCCGTGCGCCGATCGATCCGAACGCGGGTGCCCTCGTGCACCTCGAAGAGAACCAGATCGTCGTCCTCGGCAGGTGCGGAGCGCACCGCCGCGGCTTCGGCGAGAATCACCGCCCGCTCGGGCTCCCACAGGCGCGCCTCTCGTACGAACAGATTCGTTCCGAGAATCAGAACCGCGACACCCCCTCCCGCGGCGAGCCACGTGCCCACCCTTCGGGCCCACTCACCACGAGCGAGCACACGCATCGCAGCACCTGACGTGAGCGAGAGCCATGCGATGGCGACGACGGCGACCAAGGCAGCACGGGGCAACAGTCCGACCCACCAGGCGAGCACAGACAGGAGCCAGAATCGGGGCAGCGGCTCGACCGCATCCGCAGTCAGCTGTCGAGCCAGATCGAGGTTCGCCCGGATGTCCGGATCTCCAGGAGCCAGAACCGATGCCCTCTCCCAGTGAAGAATCGACCGGCCGAGGTCGCCCGACTTGAAATACGCGTTACCGAGATTGTACTCGAGTCCCCCGCTTCGGAAGCCGGCGGTCAATACGGCCTCGTACGCCTCGATCGCCCCGGTGTAGTCTCCCTCCTGGTACAGCTGGTTGGCTCGTGCGACGATTTCGTCCTGCGCCAAGATCGGTGCGGGAACCACCGCTCGCATCGTGGCGAGGAGCGTCATCGTGAGGAACATCGCGGCGCGCACACGCATCACTTCATCACCCGGTCCAGTGAGGTCATGAGCGAGGCCGCCCGCTCGAGGAAGCGCGTCTTCTCTTCAGGATCGGAGGCCGGCGGCGCGAAACGCTGGCGGTCGCAGTGCTCGAGGCAACTCTGGAGATCGGCGCGAACCGACTCCTCGACTCGGGCCCGCTCGAGCGCTGATTCGACGTCGGTCATCTGGAGCCCCGCCTCCGCCAGGTTCAGGCGGTCGGCGACGAGCCCTCTGAGCGCTCGAGCCACTTCAGAATAGAAGGGGCGCGCGTCGCTTCCTGTCATGAGGCGGCTCGCCTCCGCGAGGCGCTTTCGAGCGACCCGACTCGCCCGCCGCCCACGCGCATAGGCCACGTCGCCTTCGAGCAGATCCCAATGCCGGCGCAGAACGACGGCACCACCCAGTCCGGCGAGCGGGAGCAGTAGGAACATCCAGAACGTCAGACCTTCGAAGATCGGCCGGCCGGTGGGGCGCAGGCCGAGCGCACCGAGATGAATGAAGCGGATGTCCTCCCTGAGCTGCGATACGCCACCCCGCGCCAATGACGCCGGACCCTCCACGACTGTTCCCGTGACCGTGAGTGGCAGGCTCCCGGTCTCGACCCGGCGGTATTCGTTTCGGGCAACGTCGAAGTAACCGAGCGCCACCGACGGGATCTCCCGGTTTCCTGGAGCGCGGGGGATGAGGACGTATTCGAACGTCTTGGTCCCCGAAAGACCCGAAGGTGTGGGGCTGACGGACTCGGAGATTTCCGGGGGGAATGCTTCGAAGTCGGGTGGGAGATCGAGGACCGGCGCCGGCACCGCACGGATGTTGCCGTCGCCTGTCACCCGTAGGGTCAACGTGACTGCGTCGTTGGCTTCGATGGAGTCCCGGTCGAGGCGCGCCGTAATGCCCAGCGTTCCGGCGACTCCGCTGTACGGCTGCGGCCGACCCGCGGGCAGGGGGCGAACGGTTACCGTCAGCGGATTCGACAACACGGTGACGGGCGTCGACGACGTCCCGAACAAGCTGCTCCTGCCGAAGAAGTCCTCGAACGGATCTCGGCCGCCGCGATTGCGCACCTGGGCTTCGACGCCGATCGGCTCGAGCGTCTTCTCGCCCGGCCCCGTCGGAATCATCGCGACCCGGCGAATGACGGCGCTCGCGTACTGAACGCCGTTTCGTTCCAGTTGCTCGACCACCGGCGGCCCTGGCGGGGTGATGTCCTCTACCCAGAAGCCGGCAGGCTCCGGCACGTGGGTCATCCCGAAATTGGAGACGTCGACGCGGGTCCAGATCCGATACTCCACGACGACCGGTTCGCCTTCCCGCACGGTGGCCTTCCTCGCCACGGCGGTGATGAAGAGGTCGTCGGGTCCGATCCCTCCTGGGGACGCCTGTCCCGCAGTGGCAGGCGGTGCCGTAGAGACCGTGAGCGTCAGCGGCGCGGTGTCATGGGTGGCGCTGCCCGCGACGACCTCGAAGCTCGGAATGGTGAAGGTGCCCTCGACCAAGGCCTGATAGCGGTACTGGATGGTCAGCGTCACGGCCGTGCGGCCGTTGACCGTGCGCACAGCGGATTGGGTGCTGTTCCCGAGAAACTGCGCGAAGCTCATATCGGGGAGCCGCGGCTCACGTCCCATCGCTTGGGTCCCCGAGATCTCGACGTTGAGCACGAACTGCTGGCCGACGCCGACGGCGTTTCCCGGGGTCAGGTAGGCGCGCGCTGAAGTGTCCTGCGCGACACCACCCAGAGGGAGGATCGCAAGAAGGATCAGCGTGGTCAGCACCCGTAGCGCGTGTCTCATTACCAGGGCTTCTTGGGTCGGCGTCCGCGGGCCGCTGCCGGCTTGCGGTTCACGTCGTCGGGATTCTCCTCCACCGCATCGAGCAGGCGCTCGGCTTCCTCCGGGGTCATTTCTCCCTCCTGAGGCTGAGGCCGACCGGCCTCATCTTCCGGTGGCTGCTCGCCGTCTTCCGGCTGACCATCCTGCGGGTCGGGCTCGCCATCTTCCGGTTGGTCGCCGTTCGGCGACTCCGGAGGCTGGCCCTGATCCTGCTCCTCGTCGTCCTGGTTCGGATCCGGATCGCCTTGGTCCTGCTGGTCCTGCTGATCCTGCTGCTGCATCTGTTCGAGGACGCGCTCGAGGTTGTGCTTCGCGTCGAGGGCGGCCGGGTTCAGACGTAGGGCCTGCTTGTACGCCTCGAGACTCTGTTCGAGTTGCTGCTCGCGAAAGAACGCGTTGCCCAAGTTGTACCACGCCGCTCCGGCCACCGCCGGATCTCCCGTCTCGATGGCACGCTGATAGGCCTCGATCGCCTTCTGGTAGTCGTTCCCCTGATAGAGAGCGTTACCGTCATTGAAGGGGATGATCGACGACTCCGGCACCTCGGCCAGGGCCTCCAGATATTTCTGGTGAGCCTCCGAAAACAGGCCCTGCTCGTACAGGCGGTTGCCCTCTTGAACCCTGGCGCGCCCCGCCTGAGCCTGTAGCTCGACCGAGCCGAGCGAGACGAACACCGCTCCTGCCAGGACCAGCCCCCACCCCGTCGCTTCGAGCCTCATTCGAATCTCCCTGACCAAATTCGCTTGTGCTTTCTTCGATCGGACATCAGTGCCTCAGCGAGGAGCATCACCAACGCGAGACCTAGAAAGATCTGGTATTGCTCCTCGAACCGCGTCACCTGCAGCGAGTCGATTTCCTCGCCCTGGCCACGCGCGATCTCATCCACCAGATCGTCGAACGCGGTTCCCCCGGCCCCGGCACGCACATACGTCGCGCCCGCATCCCGCACGAGCCTTTGCAGCGTCTCCTCCGCAAGACGGGTCGTTACGACCGACCCGTCTTCGTCGCGCAGGAATCCCTGCCGCTGCCCCGCGTCATCGAACACAGGAATGGGAACCCCTTCCGTGGAACCGATGCCGACCAGATACACCTGCACGCCACCCTCGACGGCCCGCTGCATCTGAGCACCGAAATCGTCCTCATGATCCTCGCCGTCCGTCACCAGAACGAGAACCCGCGCATCGCGGGCCCCCTGTTCGAGCGCGTCGAGTGATACCCGCATCGCCGCGCCGAGATCGGTCCCCTGCACCGGCATGAGTTCCGGATGCATGGCGTTGAGGAACATCCCGGCGGCGCTGTAGTCGACAGTGAGCGGGCTCTGCACGAACGCATCTGCCGCGAACGCGACCAGACCGATCCTGTCCCCGTCGAGCTGGCGCATCAGTCGCAAGATGGCCAGGCGAGCGCGCTCGAGCCGATTGGGCGCCACGTCCTCGGCGAGCATCGACTGCGAAAGATCGACGGCGACCACGATGTCCTGGCCGACGCTGCGCACCGTCTCGAGGCGATTACCGAACTGGGGACGCGCCAACGCGACCGCCATGAGGGCCACAGTCACGACTTGCAGAACGGCCTTCCAACGGCGGGCAGGTCCGTCGACCGAATCCGTCAGCTTCTTCACCAGCTCCGACTCGCCGAATCGGTCGAGTGCACGGCGACGACTACGCGCAGCGACCCACATGAGGGCTACCAGCATTGGCACGAGTCCGAGTGCCCACAGCCAAGCGATGTCGGCGAAGCGAAACATCAGGGCAACGTCCTCAACGCGGTCTGAGCGAGCGCCAACTCGGCCATGAGCAGAAGGAATCCCAGCGCGAGTGGCAGAGGGAATTCCTCCCCGAACTGCGTGAAGTTCTCGATCTCGATCACCGTGGTCTCGAGCTCATCGATCTCCGCGTAGATAGATGCGAGGCTCTCCGTATCCGTCGCTCGGAAGTACCGCCCTCCCGTCAGCGCGGCGACTTCCTGTAGCGTCGGCTCGTCGATGTCGACGCGCATGGTCGCGTACCGTGTGCCTCCAAGTGGGTCCTGGACCGGGACCCGCGCGGTTCCTTGGGACCCCGCGCCGATCGTGTAGACGCGCACCCCGAGCGCCTGAGCCATCTGGGCGGCGGTGATCGGTCCGATCTCGCCTCGATTGCTACGACCGTCGGTGAGGAGGATCACGACCTTCGAGGCGGCATCCGAGGCCTGGAGACGTTTCACGGCCGTTGCCAGCCCCATTCCGACCGCGGTGCCGTCCTCGATCATCCCGATCTCGAGCTCACCCAAGAGAGACTGAACGACTCCGTAGTCGAAGGTGAGCGGAGCCTGGGTGAAGGCCTGGCCGGCAAACGCGACCAGGCCCATACGATCATTGCGTCGACCCGCGACGAAGTCCGCGGCCACGATCTTGGCCGCCTCGAGGCGATTGGGTTCCAGGTCCTCCGCGAGCATCGAACTCGACACGTCGAGGACGAGCACAATGTCGATGCCTTCGGTCCGCACGTTCTCCGAGGTGATGCCGGTCTGGGGCCTGGCGAGCGCAACGACGACCGCCGCGAGGGCGAGGGCTCGGAGGAGTCCTGGGATGCGGTGAGCCCACCGTATCTGCCCGGCTCCCGCACCCCGCACCGCGTCCACGGCCGAATAGCGGATCGTCGCCCCGCGCCTCGACTGCCTGTTCCGAAACCAGAAGAGTGCCGGGATCGCGAGAAGAAGCGAGAGGACGAGCGGATCTTCGAAACGGAACATCAGGAGCCCTCCTGCCCGGAGCTCTCGTCCCTGGACGAGCGCTCCACGAGCGTCCGGCCCAACGCGAGCACCTCCCGCGAGGCGTCCGAGTTCGGTCTGACCTTGGCAAACTTCACGAGGTCACAACGGTCCAGAAAGCCACGAAGACCCTCTCGGAAGTCGGTGGAAGCTTCTACGCGTTGGAGGCCTTCAACGATCTCCCACGTCGTCATCTCCAGGGCCGCCACGTGAAAGCGGGCCTCCACGTACCGTCGCAGGATGTCCGAGACCGCGATGTGGTACTCCTTCACCTCACCTCGCTCCAGCAGGCCGGTGGCCTCGAGACGAGCGAGTGCCTCGAGTGCGATCTCGTGTGCTGGCTTGGGTGGCGGGCCCGAGACGTCGGCGGGAGCCGATGGATCCCGCCGGCGTAGTCGCCGAACCGCGAAGTAGATCAGCAGCGCCAACGCCAGCAGCACGAGGCCCCACAACACGATCGTCATCACCCCCACGGCGATCCAATACGGCCCTCGGATCTCGCGGATGTCGCCCGTGTCGTCGGCCCCGACCGTGACCACCTCGATTCCGAAGCGGTCGGTCCCGAGCGTCTCTCGAGAGCCGTCCGGGGCCAGCACGTCGATGTCGAAGCTAGGAATCTCGAGCGTCCCCAATTCGAACGCCGCGACCGAGAAGACCGCGGCCGATCGGGCGCGGGCCCCTTCAACGACCATGGGCACCGCTCTCGCCGCGAGCACCTCGAACGGATCCAGGTCGACCGAGTCGGGCCACACGACGGTCGAGCCGGCGGGATGTTCGACCGAGACGGTCAGGGTCACTCGGCCACCCACGGTCGCGACCGTCGTATCGACGGCGGTACGGACGTTCGACTGAGCCTGGAGGGGCGAGGCGAGCACGAGAAGGAATGCGAGTCCCCCACCTGCGCGCCCCAGGCGGGTCGACGGACGACGGCAGCCAACCATGCGCATCGCGTCTCTCAATGACGCCTCCGCATCCGTTCCTGGAAGAAGCGCATGAGGGGCTTCACGTACGGACGTCCCGTCTCGACGTCGATCACGTCGACTCGGCTCCGTCTCATCGAACGATCGAGCCCGGCTCGCCCCCGGGCGGTCACTTCAGCGAAGGAGCTACGGAAGTCGGGATTGGAGCTGTTCACGACGACTCGTTCGCCCGTTTCGGGGTCCTCGAGTTCCAGCATCCCCAGGGGCGGCAGCTCGCGCTCGCGCTCATCTCCCATGCGGACCGCAATCAGATCATGTCGGCGACCCGCGATCGCGAGAGCTTTTTCAAACCCGGTGTCCTGGAAGTCCGAAACGAGGAACGTCACAGCCTTCTTCCTCTGCACGTGCGTCAGGAATTCGAGCGCCCCGGTGATATCCGTTCCACGCCCTTCCGGTTGGTGATAGAGCAGTTCACGGAGTACGCGCAGGACGTGCCGGCGGCCCTTGCGAGGCGGCACGAACTTCTCGATGCGGTCGGAGAAGATGATCAGACCGACCTTGTCGTTGTTTTTCGTAGCGCTGAAAGCAAGCAACGCGCAGATCTCGACCGCGACCTCACCCTTGAGGCGCTCCCGAGTCCCGAAGTCGCCAGACGCGCTGACGTCCACGACCAGCATGACCGTCAGTTCGCGCTCTTCCTCGAACACCTTTACGAACGGCGAGCCCGTCCGGGCCGTCACGTTCCAGTCGATGCTTCGAATGTCGTCGCCGTACTGGTATTCGCGGACCTCGGCGAAATTCATGCCGCGGCCCTTGAAGACCGAGTGGTACTCACCCGAGAACACCTCGTTGACGAGGCCTCGGGTGGAGATCTCGATCCGACGAACCTGTTTGAGAATCTCCCGCGGAATCATATCGACCCTACGGTACCTCGACCCGGTCCAAGATTCGCCGCACGACATCCTCCGGGGTCACTTCCTCGGCTTCGGCCTCGTACGTGACGATCACCCGGTGGCGAAGCACGTCCATGCCCATGGCACGCACGTCGTCGGGTGTGACGAATCCCCGGCGTTGCAGGAAGGCGTGCGCGCGGGCCGTCTTGGCGAGGCAAATCGTGGCGCGCGGTGATGCCCCGTAGGAGATCAGGTCCACGAGGTCATCGAGTCCGTAAGCGGCCGGATCGCGCGTGGCCAAGACGAGATCCACGATGTAGCGCTCGACCTGCTGATCCATGTAGATCATCGCCGTAGCCGCGCGCGCCCGAACGATCTCCTCGGGGCTCACCACCGGCTTCACCTCGATGGTCCCCCCCCCCGACATCCTGCGCATGATCTGGAGTTCTTCCTCACCCGTCGGGTACTCGACGGCCAGCTTCAGCATGAAACGATCGACCTGGGCTTCGGGCAGCGGGTAGGTGCCCTCCTGTTCGATCGGATTCTGCGTGGCGAGCACCAGGAACGGGTCATCGAGGGGATAGCTGTGCTCCCCAATCGTGACCGTGTGCTCCTGCATGGCCTCCAGGAGCGCGGACTGGACCTTGGCGGGTGATCGGTTGATTTCGTCCGCAAGGATGATATTCGCGAAGATCGGTCCCTTCTTCGTCTTGAACTCCTGGTCCTTCGGATCGTAGATGAGTGTTCCGATGAGGTCGGCAGGCAGAAGATCGGGTGTGAACTGCAGGCGCCTGAACCTGGTATCGATCGCCTGCGCCAGCGTCTTTACGGTCAGCGTCTTGGCCAGACCGGGGACACCCTCCATCAAGACGTGCCCGTCCGCGAGCAGCCCGATCAGAAGCCGCTGGATCATCATGTTCTGTCCAACGATGACCCGACCGACCTCGGCGAGGAGGCGATCCACGAACTCGCTCTCCTGCTTGATCTTCTGTTGGATGACCTCGATATCGAGACTCTTCGTTTCGCTCATGCCGGTCGCTTGGGATCTTGGTGGACAGCGAGTGGATTACAGCCGTAGTTGGCCGGATTATGGTAATGGATGCATATCGCCAGGGAAGGGTTGGCCGGGATACCTCCAAGGAGCGCCATTGATGTTCTTCAAGAAGCGGGAAGCCGCGCCTCCCCCACCGTTCGTTCACGCCTATGACGACGACTTCGATGCCCTCGTGAGCGGCGTGTCAGGTATCGCCGTCGTCGACTTTTGGGCCACATGGTGCAGGCCGTGTGTCATGATGGAGCCGATCCTCGGTGAGATCGCGCGCGAGTTCGCGGACCGAGGGGTGCGGGTCGTGAAGGTCGATGTCGATCAGGCCCCCGAGACCGCCGAGGCCTTCGGCATCCGCTCCATTCCCACGCTGATCTTCTTTCGCGACGGCTCCCCGCTCTTCGAAATGGTGGGCGCGGTTCCCAAACCGGTTCTCGAGCGCGAGTTGGTCGAACTCCTGGCGGAGTGACCCACCGCTCGACCCTGCCTCTTCCGAAAGTGTCCACAATAAGTGACACTATTTGAATCTGGCAGTGCCGGTAAGGCTATGTTACTTAATGCTTTACGCTTTCCTGAGCGTTCGGGCACGGTCGCTGCATTATCTCTCTCCTGAGGTGAAGACCGATGATACGCACATCGGCGGGTAACTCGGAGAAAGGGGGAGTATCATGAGACACAACCTGGTGATGGTCCTGATAGGGGCTTCGTTCCTCGTTCCGCTTGATGCGAGCGCTCAGCGCACGCGGGACACGCGGGACCGGGGCCCTCGCGCCACGCAGCCAGCCCCGATCACCGTGAGCAGCAGAATCGCGCCGCGCAGTCGGGTGGTGTACAGCAGCCACAGCAGCAGATACCGGCGCGAGGTGCAGGACCGGTTCTGGGTCCGGGTCGATTGGGGGCGTGACAGAGTCGCTCTCCGGCACCGGGCACGGGCGGGGGTCCTCAACCACCGAAGACTGGTGGACGTGCTCGGCCACCGGGCGGTCGATCGCGTGCATGACGCAGGGCGGCGTGCGGGGCTTCGTGGAGCGCTGCGCGGCCACTGGGAGGACACTCGTGGAAGAGGCTCGATCCTCATCGTGACGATGGATCGGGTCGAAATCGCCGAGTTCCTCGACTACGACGGGGACGGCTTCATCGACGACGTCTACATGATTCGTGAAGCCAGGGACCGAAGGGGATCGAGCAGGTGGTGAGGCGTCCTGATCGCTCCATGCGGTGAAGCCCCGCAGACCACACGGTCTGCGGGGCTTCTCTTTTTCTTGCGCAGCGCCGAGCTCGGCCTAGAACTTCGCGCGAAGCCACTCGACGGAGAGCCCCGGACGCCACGTGGGGCGCCCGTTCACATCGTCCATGGGTAGCAACGCGGGCATCGGCATGGGCGTGCCGACGGAGAGCTTGCCGTCGCGGTAGCTGAAGAGCGCCTGCCCGAGCTCGTCGCCCGGCCCTGAGACTGCGCCATCGCTGTTGCGTGTCGCGTGCGCTGCGATGGCGAGACCGGCGATGCTCGTCACCAGAGGAATCGCGATGAACGCCTCGTCATCGTTCGGCTGGACCAGAAGGTCGATGCCAAGTCCTCCCAGCCCACCCACCAACGCTCCCAGGTTGATGATCCGGACCCGACCCCGGCTCAAGTCGTACTTGCCAGCCACTGCGGCACCGGCGATCAGCCCCACATTGCCGGCGATCAGGGAGCTGGCCACCACCCCGTCCCCAGCGTCCGGATCGAACAGACCTGCGATCATCGCACCATACACACTGCCCCAAATCGAGCCCCCTTGTGCACCGCTTGACACACCCGAGCGCACGGGATTTCGCGCGATGACGGCTCCAGTCACGATCCCCGCCAATCCGCCCGCGATCGTGGCGGCGAAGCCGGCCTCCGTGCGGGCGTCCGCGATCCCTGCCCAGCCGCTACCCTGCCACGAGCCCCAGATCCCACCCCAGCTGATGGCCCGTGCCTGTCCCTCGCTCATGGGGTTGGCCCGTCCGTAGGCCCGTGACGAAAAAAGGCCGAGCGGGCCACCGATCAGGAGTCCGGCGCCGTAGCCTTCCGCTTCGTCGGCGCCTAACGCAGCCGGCACCGCGACCCCGAGCCAGAGCCCGTACAACGTGCCGAAGACCTGGAGCTCGACCCGGCTGGAGCGCTCGATCCGGTCCCCAGGCTGTGCGGCGAGCCGGGACGTCGCCTCTGCGGCCGCGGGCGTCCCCCCGAACTGCTCCGTAATGTGCCGATAGATCGCCTCCGCGATCTCCCATTGGCCATCTTCCTCGAAGGCGGTCGCCGCCCGCAGGAGGACCGCGGCCGACTCGGCTAAAGTGACCTGGGCGAGAACCGGAACCGGCACCAGCGCCGGCGCGAACACGCAGAGCGAAACGCACAACCACAACGACCGTAGTCGGGTCGAGGCACGAGTCATGAACAGCCTCCGAAAGAGAGCACTCCGCACATGATACGTAGGATGACGACCGGAAGTTGCCTCCTGTGACAACTGGCCCCTGACGCGGCTCGGGCGCCCCTCCTACTTTCATGGCCCGTCCTTCATGGCCTCGTCGGTCGTCCCGGCCAAGCGGCTCTCACCCCAATCCCGATTTCGTGCCCAAGACTCGATCAGACGTCGTCGTCATAGGTGCCGGCATCAACGGAGCTTCGAGCGCCTTTCAGCTCGCCTCCCGCGGACTCCGTGTCACGGTGCTGGAACGCGACAGCGCACCCGCAATGGGTTCGACCGGAAAGAGTGCGGCGGGAGTCCGAGTTCAGTTCACAACAGCTCCGAACATCCGGTTGTCACTGTATTCGCTCCCGGCCTACCGAGAGTTCGCCGACCGGTACGGCCATGACATCGGCTACAAAGACATCGGATACCTCCTGCTCGTCCCGCACGCCCGCTGGAGTCGACACCTTGAGTCGGTCGAACTCCAACAGAGCCTGGGGGCGCCGGTTGAAGTCTTCGCTCCCGAGGACGCCCGTCGCTTCATCGACTTCGATACCGAGGGTCTCGCGGGCGCGACGTACGGCCCGTGGGATGGGGTCATCGACCCGCACATGGTGACGCACGCATGGGTCGCAATGGGGAAAGGGCTCGGCGTCGACTACCGAATGAACCGCCGAGTCACCGCGATCGAACGTTCCGGGAGCGGGTGGGAGGTGAGCTGCGGGACGGAGCGCTACTCATGCGGCCACATCGTGAACGTGGCAGGGGCGTGGTCGGGGGAGGTCGGGCGTTTGGCCGGTCTCGACGTACCGGTCGGCCCCAAGCGCATCCAGATCTTCATGAGCGCGCCCATCACGGACACCCGCACGTACCCGCTTACGATCGATCTGGCCACCGGAGTCTACGTCAGAAGCGAAGGGGACCGGGTGCTTTTTGGTCTCGACAACCTGACCCAGCCCTTCGGCTTCACCGAGGGCGTCGACGAAGAGTGGCTCGAGCACGTGCTCCTGACGGGCGTCGGCCGCTTCCCCTGGTGGGAAGAACTGGGCATCGACCTACGTCGCAGCTGGTGGGGCTACTACGGCGTCAGTCCGGACAACAGCCCCATCATCGGATTCCACCCGGACGCACAGGGCTGGATCGACGCGTGCGGCTTCTCGGGTCACGGCATCATGCACGCGCCCGCCACGGGTGTGGCTGTTGCCGAATTGGTGGCCAACGGTCGCACGTCGACAGTCGATGTCGACCACTTCCGGCACGGAAGGTTCGGTGGAGACGTGGCCGTCGAAGCCAACATCTTCTAGGGAACGGGGGCCGGTAGCGGCGAGGGCCGGCGGGACCGCGTCCGTCCGCGCCAGCCCCGCCGCGACCTACGCCTCCGCCATCATTTCGTCGGCAGACGGTCCGTAGTGCCCCGGGACCGGGACGTCGAGCAGCCGCAGGTAGACGCCCAGTTGGGCCCGGTGATGCACGTTGTGGCTGAAGATGAAGCTTCTCAGGACTGCGCCCTTGGGCATCGAAAGCTCGACCTTACCCCCCTTCGTCATCGTCCAGATCTGCCCCAGCGCATCTCCCGTCGTGCCTTCGATGATCTCGCGGGCCGCGGCCACTCCCTCGTCGAAGTGGGCGAGGATCTCGGCCTTCGTCTTCGGCACGATTCGTTCGTGGGGCGCGTCGAGATCGAAGCCGTCCATCATCAGCGTCGGTCCTACCCACTGTGGAACCTCCGCGCAGTGCGCCGCGAGTTCGTGGAGCGACCACGACTTCGCGTGGGGCTTCCAATCGAACTTCTCTTCGGGCACCCGTTCCAGGCTCTTCCGTGTCTCAGCGAATTCGTGGTCGAACTCCGGAAGCATCATCGCTCCATCCATCGTCATCCTCCTCAGCAGCACTGGTTCTTGGTCCGGGTCTTGGGCCCGTAGGACACCGAACATACGCCGAAGGCCATGGAGACGCAGACACCGTATTCTGTTTCGGAACCACGACCGATCAGTCGCACCCCAACGGGAGACCCCGTGCAGATTCCGGAAGAAGAGTACCGTCGGATCGAAGACCTCATCGCCAGCGACCAGAGTCCCGTGGGCATCGACGCGAAGAAGACCCACGTCATGATTCTTCACCAACTCGCGGAGATCGTGAAACGGCTGGACCGGCTCGAAGCGGCCTCGGGCGACGGAATCAAGAGGTAGCGGCTCGGAAGCTAGCGTCGCCTACGCCCGAGCCTCGGCGACTTGCACGATACAGGTGCCCGCGTCGTGAAGTGGCGTCGGAACACCGACTTCCCTGCCCATCTGCGAGATCGCGCCGCCGAGGTCGTCCATCTCGGTACGAAAGCCGCTGTTCAGATCGTGAATGACGCTGGGAAAGAAGTCGTCCGGGAAGAGGTCAAGCTTCTCGTCGATTCTCGCTTCGGCGTCTGACGGGATCGGAACACCCCGCGCACGCCCGACAGCGAGAACCTCACCGATGGCCTGACGCTGCAGGTCGGCGCCAAGTGGGTGCGCACGAACAGACCCCATGTTCCTCGCGGCCATCGCACAGAGGACGGACAACGAACACACGACCGCCATCTTCTCCCACAATTCCACGCGGATGTCCGCGGCGACCCCGATCTTGACGGATGTCTCCCGGAACGCTCGTTCGACATATGCGGCTGCGTCGCCGCCCACGCCGGCCGCGCCCGCATCACGGGCCGTCGGTGAGCCCACCACGATTTCCTGATGCTCGGCCTTCCGCTGTACGACACCAGCTTCGATACGAAACGCGGTCATATAGGCGACGCCATCGAGAGTGCGATCGGCACCGCAGCCCTGCGCGATCAACCGAGCGGTTGCCGTCACGCCATTGAGCAGGGACACGACGACCGAACCGCCCTCGGACAGATGTCGGACCTGCGGAGCCACCGCGTCGAGGGAATAGGTCTTCACCGCGACGAAGGTGAGTTCGATGCCATCGAGTCCGAACGCCGAACCGGCGCACTTCGGTCGAACGGAGAAGTCGCCCGCGTGGCTCAACACACGAAGTCCGTGCTCTTCGATAGACGCCGCGTGGGCTCCGCGTGCAATGAGTGTCACCTCGTGCCCTACCCGAGCGAGCACCGCGCCGATGTAGCTCCCGAGCCCCCCGGCTCCGACGATCGCGACCCTCACGCGTCGGTGATGCATCCCGTCGACGCCGACGACACGCATCGGACGTACTTGAGGAGCACTCCCCCGTGAACGGGTAGCGGGGGCTCCACCCACCCCGCCGCCCGCCGGTGTCGTTCTTCGGGATCGACGTCCCATTCGATTCGGTTCATCTCTGCGTCGATCGAAATCGGATCGCCATCGCGGACCAAGGCGAGTGCCCCCCCGGACTGAGCCTCGGGCGTCACGTGGCCGACGACGAACCCGTGGCTCCCTCCTGAGAATCGTCCGTCCGTTACCAGCGCCACGCTGGAACCGAGCCCCGCTCCCATGATGGCGGCCGTGATCGTGAGCATTTCGGGCATGCCGGGTCCGCCCCTGGGTCCCTCGTACCGGATGACGACGACGTCACCGGCGTGGATCGCACCTTGTTCGAGGGCTGCCAACGCGGCCTCCTCGCGGTCGAACACGCGCGCGGGGCCGCGAAAGTGAAGTCCCTCTTTCCCCGTGATCTTCGCGACGGCACCATCGGGCGCGAGGCTCCCCCGAAGGATCCGCAGGTGCCCCGTCGCCTTGATGGGATCGCCCACCGGCCGAATCACGTCCTGGCCGTCGGAGAGCGGAGCGCACGCTTCCAGATTCTCTGCGATGGTGCGGCCCGTCACCGTCTGGCAGCTGCCGTCGATGAGTCCTTCCGCGAGCAGCATGCTCATGACGCCGGGGATCCCCCCGACGCGATGGAGGTCCTCCATGACGTAGCGGCCGCTCGGCTTGAGGTCCGCGAGGTACGGTGTCCGATCGCTCACGGCCTGGAAGTCGTCGAGCGTCAGAGGCACTCCGACCGAGTGGGCGACCGCGAGAAGATGAAGTACCGCGTTGGTCGATCCCCCGAGGACGGTGACCACCACCATCGCGTTCTCGAACGCGGCGCGGCTCATGATGTCTCGGGGGCGAAGGTCGCCCTCGAGGAGTGCCCGTATGGCGCCACCCGCGGCGCGGCACTCGTCTCGTTTCTGCTCGGTGGCCGCGGGTGTCGAGGAGCTGTACGGGAGCGTCATCCCCATGGCTTCAGCAGCGCTCGCCATGGTGTTTGCCGTGTACATGCCGCCGCAGGCACCAGGGCCCGGGCACGCGTTCTTCACGACCTGCCTCAGTCGCTCTTCGTCGGCGTGCCCGGCGATGAAGGCCCCATAACTCTCGAAGACACTGACGATGTCGAGGGCTTCGTCGTCGATCCGGCCGGGCGCGATGGTGCCGCCGTAGACCATGAGTGATGGCCGATTCAGCCGGCCCATCGCCATCAGCGATCCCGGCATGTTCTTGTCGCACCCGGGAATCGTGACCGCACCGTCGTACCACTGGGCGGCCATCACGGTCTCGATGGAGTCCGCGATCAGGTCACGCGATGGAAGCGAATAGCTCATGCCGTCCGTGCCCATCGAGATCCCGTCACTGACCCCGATCGTATTGAACCGCATGGGCACCAACCCGGCCGCACGGACCCCGTCAGCCACCGCCTGCGAGAGGTCGAGCAGATGCATGTTGCACGGGTTGCCGTCCCACCACATGGAGGCGATGCCCACCTGGGGTTTCGCCATGTCCTCCGCGCTGAACCCGGTCGCGTAGAGCATGGCCTGCGCGCTGGAGTGGGCAGGCTCCTGGGTGATTCGTGCGCTGTGGCGGTTGAGGGTCGGGAGCTTCTTGGTCACGAAGGCGGCGGGGGCAGAACCCGGGTCACGCGCAGCGTGGTACCCTGCATGCACGTGCTCGTCTCGACGTACTCACCCTCAATGACGACAGGCTCGCCGGCGGCAAGACCGTCGGTCGCACCAATCAGCGTGTAGAGGTACTCGTCCGTATCGCGCATGGCGAGGCACTCGACGCCCTCGTCGGTGATCCGGCCCGTTCTGCGGAGGAATCCCTGCGGGTTGATGAAGTGAAACGGATCGGAAATCCCAATCGGGGCGAAGATGGCGTCGAACGCGATGAGTACGACTGCACGATCCCAGGGCGTCGATTCCGGGATCGTGACCGTCGCGGAGACCTCACCCCACATCTCCTGCTGCGCCTCGAAGAGGGCTTCGAAGCCCGTTCGTGTCGCTCCAACCCCGACGTGAACCTTCGCCTGAATGGGCAGGTTCTCGGTGAAAATCGTGACGACCGTCCCCGCCGGCCCGTGGAGAGGGCTCACCTGCTGGATGTGGCGCAGCGAGTCGGGGGCCACGCGGCGCTGTGCGGCCGCCTCCCCCGCCGAAAAGCCAGCGGCAAGGAAAGAGAGTAGAATGGCCGCGGCCATCCGGCCGAGGCCGACCGGTAGATGAAGGTGTTGCTTCCACATGGATCCTCCTGATCGTTCGCCATACTCGGCACTCACGGGCCGAATCGCCAGAGACGCGCTGAACATGTAGGGCGGCGCGCCCGCTCGCGCCATGTTCCGGTTGACCACCAAGCTGCCAACGCGTAGACCTTCGCACATGCCCACACCACCCATCGCCCGGCGTCTTCGGGAAGGCCAGCTCAAGAAGTCGCCGATCCGTGAGATCATGAAGCTCGCGGACCGTCGTAACATCATCGCCATGGGACTCGATCCCGACGACGTGATCTCGTTCGCGGGCGGTTGGGTCAACCACGCCTCACCCGAAGGTCTGCGCGCCGAGTACGCAGAGATCGCCGAGAATCGAGCCCTCTTCCATGAACTGGGTGCGTACTCGCCGACACGGGGGCTCCCTCGGCTTCGCGAGGCGCTCCTCGCGACCGACCGGGCGCTCCACCGGACGAACGGACTCTCCGACGAGCACCTGATTGTCGGGCAGAGCTCGACTCAGCTCACGCACACCCTGTTCACCACCCTACTCGACCCGGGCGACCGCGTGCTGCTCTTCGACCCGTCGTATGCGAACTACGGCCCCCAGCTGGGGCTGGGGCCCGAAGGTGTCGAGATCGTCTGGCTGTCCGTGCTCGATGCGCAACGGTGGACCTTCATGGAGGATCCGGAGCGCCTGCTCGCCGAACTCGCCGCAGCTTTGGAGCGTGAACGGCCACGGCTCCTCCTCTTCTCGACGCCGGACAACCCCACCAGCCAGGTCATCCGGGACGACGTCTTCTTTCGCATACTCGAGATGACGGCCTACTTCGACTGCTTCGTGGCGGTGGACTACGCGTACCGTGCCCAGTGCTTCGAGCGCCCCGAGCCCGCCCACTTCGCTGCGAGCCCCGTCGACTTTCCGAATCTGATTCGCCTCCATTCGAACTCGAAGTGGTGTCGGGGGCTCGGGCGACGGCTCGGTTGGATCGAGGCTGCGCCCGAGGTGATCGAGGCGCTGGAGACCGTGCAGCAGGCGACGACGCTCTGCCCCGATTCCGTCCACCAGCATGCCCTCGCGAGCTACCTGGAGAAGGCCCTCCCGGACGGATCCCTCGCGACGTACCTCGATCAAGCGCGGGCGGACTACCAGGCCGCCGCCGAGCACACGGCGCATTGCGTGCGCACGTACATGGATATGCCGTGCCTGCAGCCCCAAGGCGGCCTGTACACCGTTGTGAACGTCGGCCGCAACGGCGACACCTTCGTCCGCGAAGTGCTCGCCAACACGGGCGTCATCTTCGTGCCGGGAAAGGGATTCGGCCCCTCCCTCACGAACGGGATCCGGATCTCGTTCGGCCCCCTGGTGCACGACCTCGACCGAATCGAAGAGGGCTTTCGACGAGTCGGCGACTACCTGCGGGGTTAGGAGCCCGAGCTGAGCCTCGCTACGAAGGGGCCCTGGACCCGGCGGTCCAGAGCCCCCCTAGGCCGCTACTGCGAGATCGGTCTCCGCGGCGCGGGCGGCGTGATGATCACCGTGAAGCCTGCCTCGCGCACCAATTCGTTGAACTGGTCGAGTCGCGAACCGAGCAGCACATCGTTGTCGGCCTGATGCACGGTCCAGCGCGCGCGTAGGTCGTTGAGCACGTCGCGGGATCCCATGCTCACGCCGGTCTCCGCACCATCGGCATTCCCGTGGAGAAAGACGTACTGGAATTTGAGTCGTGAAGGGAAGTTGATGACGGTCTGGCCGTCCACCGTCCGACGCTGGTAGAGCGAGTCCGCGACGGTCTCGAGATCGCCAGCCAACAGAGCTCCCGACTCGGTCACCTCCCCCGCCCGCTCGTCCCCTTCTATGCGCTCGATCAACGTTTCGATCTGACCTCGCACATCGTTGTTCCGCGCCACGCCCCGGTGGATCGCCGTCAGCTCTGCTGCAACCTCCGCCACGAAGGCGTCCTGTTCCCGGTAGTCCGCCATCGTCGCTTCCAATCGGGGATCCATGCGGACCTCGAGTGGCTGGGTCATGGACCAGTCGCCCACGGTCATGCGGACCTGATAGTTCCCCGGGATCACACGGCGGCCTTGGAGCGAGCCGAATACGTAGGCCCCAGGGATGTTGGGGATCGATTCGTGTCTGAGATTCCACGTGATTCGGTTCGCACCCGGCCGCGCCACGAGTGGGCGAGCGCCGGGGCTCAGTTCGTCGTCCGGCGTGGTCGAAAGCGTACGCACCACGTCGCCCGCGGCGGTAAGGATTTCCACCGATACCGCCTCACCTTGGGCCGGCGGCGAACCCAATACGAAGTCGATGATCGCTCCGTTCGGAGGGTTCTGTCCCTCACCGCCTCCACCGAAGCCTCCGCCTCCACCACCCGCGAGTCGATACGTGGCCCGCGGCGCGACGAGAAAGTGCTCTCCGGAGGCCACATCTGCGGCCTGTTGCAGCGGAGACAGGTCATCGAGGATCCAGAAGCTCCGGCCCGAAGTCGCCACGACGAGGTCGTTGTCCCGCTCCTGAACCATCAGGTCGTTGATTGGCGTGTTCGGCAGGTTGAGCTGCAGGGACTGCCACAGCCCGCCACCGTTGAACGAGACGTACATGCCGGTCTCGGTCCCCGCGTAAAGCAGACCGGGACGCACCGGATCCTCACGGACGACATGCACCCAGGCATCGGCATCGAATCCGGTCGAGATCTCGGTCCAGTTCCGGCCGAAGTCGGTCGTCTTGAACGCCCGCGGTGTGAAGTCGTTGAACTTGTAGCGATTGTAGGCCATGTAAGCCGTCGCAGGGTCGTGGGGAGACACCGCGATCGCGTTGATGAGACCCTCCTCCAAACCTCTCGGGGTGACGTCATTCCAGGTGACGCCGTCGTCTCGAGTGAGGTGCACGAGCCCGTCGTCGCTGCCGGCCCACAGGGTACCCGCCGCGTGCGGTGACTCGGTCAGATAGTAGATGGTGCCGTAGATCTCTCCGCCCGCTCCCTCGCCGGTGATCGGGCCTCCGCCGTAGCCCTGCTTCTCGTCCTCGTCGCGCGTAAGGTCGGGACTGATCTCATCCCAACTGAGTCCGCGATCGCGCGACCGTACCACATGATTCGAGGCGTGATAGATCGTGCTCGAATTGTGTTCGGACACGACGATGGGCGCGCTCCAGTTGTATCGGTACTTCATCTCCCGACCCTGAAGCGCCGCCGGCATGACCGGATACGCGGCCACGTCACGGGCCGACTGCGTCTGGTGGTCGAATTCCGAGATGATCCCCATGTAGCAACCGGCGTAGACGAAGCGAGGGTCATCGCGATCGAACGCGGGCTGCGCACTCTCGCAACCGCCGACCGAGTACCAATCCTTCCAGCTCACACCACCGGCTCCGCGACTCGCGATCGCCACCGAGGAGTTGTCCTGCTGGCCACCGTACACGTGGTATGGGAACCGATTGTCCGTGTTGACGCGATAGAACTGGGCCGTCGGTTGATTCTGCTGGGTGGACCACGACCGACCGCCGTTGAACGAGACGTTCGCCCCTCCGTCATTGGCGTTGATCATGACGTCACCGTCGGCCGGATTGATCCAGAGGTCGTGTGTGTCCCCGTGCGGCACGCTGACGTTGGTGAACGTCCGTCCACCGTCGATGGACCGCATCATGGGGGCGTTCAGGACGTAGACGGTCTCCGCATCGGTGGGGTCGGTGAAGACCTCGATGTAGTACCAGGCCCGCGCACGAATCGTCCAACTGTCGCTCACGAGCGTCCACGAAGCGCCCGCGTTGTCCGAGCGGAAGAGACCGCCGCCCGGATCGGCCTCGACCATGGCGAAGAGCCGGTCGGGATTCGCTCGTGACACGTCGATCGCCGTCTTCCCCATGAGGTCGGGGAGGCCGGTATTGATTTCCGACCACGTGTCACCACCATCGAGCGACTTCCAGAATCCGCTTCCGGTGCCGCCACTGACCACCTGCCAGGGAAGCCGCCGATGGTCCCAGAACGACGCGTACAAAATGCGCGGGTTGGTCATGTCCATGGCGAGGTCGGACGCGCCAGTGTCCTCGTCGATGTGCAGGACGAGCTCCCAGCTCGCGCCTCCGTCCTTGGAACGATAAATCCCCCGCTCCTCGTTGGCCCCGTAGGGTGCACCCTGGGCCGCCACGTACACGAGGTCAGGGTTGTTCGGATGCACGCGAATCCTAGAGATCGATCGTGTACGCTCCAGCCCCAGATGCTTCCACGTCCGGCCCGCGTCCGTCGAGCGATAGACTCCGTCACCGTGTGACGTCATGACTCCACGAATGGCATGCTCGCCCATGCCCACATAAACGACGTTCGGATCGGAGTCGGCCACCGCGATCGCTCCGACCGAAGAAGTCGCTAACTGCCCGTCCGTGACATTGCTCCACGTCGTGCCTGCGTCCGTGGTCTTCCAGACGCCGCCTCCGACCGTACCGAAGTAGTAGGTCATCGGATCGGACGGTACGCCGGTCGAGGCCACCGAGCGCCCGCCCCGGAACGGGCCGATGCCGCGCCAACTGAGCCCGGAGTAGAGTCCCGGGTCGACGATGGGCTCCTGCGCCACCACATCCATCGGAGCGAGAAGCGAGACGCACAGAACCAGTGTGGCGAGTGGCGATCCGGGAAGTACGATTCGGGGGTGCGGCATGTCGGTCTCCAGAGCTTGATTCGAGACGGCTAGAATGGGCTCCTTCACGCGGGACGCAAGGCCTCTTCAACGTCAGAAGGAAAGAGCGTAGGTTGGCACCAGGTCATGGCGCATCACCCTCTCCCCGATCCTCGGATACGATGCGAACGCTCAGGTACCTCACGTTGTTCGCCGTCTGGGCGTCACCGATCGCCGGCCAGGCAGTTCAAGATCCAGCCCGGTTGGCGGGCGTCGTACGCGTGCAGGTCCGTGCGGACGCGGTGTGGGACGAACAGATCACCGTGAGCGCGGGCGGTGCCACGCCGGAGCAGTTCGTCGAGGCGCTTCGCCAATCTTTCGCTTCGAGTATCGCCTCGGCAGACGCGGCGCCCAGCATCGTCCCGGGAGCGCCGAACACGGTCGCGTGCCACGTCGACACGTTCTACGAGAGCGGACTCATCGTGTACGCGCTACGTGTGCATGCCGAACGACCGGGAGCGGACGGCGCACCCGTGATCACCTGGATCAAGAGCTGGGTAGGCAGCTACAGCGTGCAGCAGCTCCACCTCATGTTCCGATTAGGCGAACAGTGCGCGGAGAGCTTCCTCGCCGACTGGAAGAGCGTCAACGAGTGACCGCCACCGACAGACCCTGATCTACGCGATGATGTCGTGGATGACGTTGCCCGCGACGTCGGTGAGTCGGAAGTCGCGGCCGCTGTAGTTGTAGGTCAGCTTCTCGTGGTCGATCCCCATGAGGTAGAGGATCGTCGCATGGAGATCGTGGATGTGGACCGGATTCTCGATCGCCTTGAAGCCGAAGTCGTCCGTGCGGCCGTAGGTCATCCCGCCCTTGATGCCGCCGCCCGCCAGCCAAATCGAGAAGCCGAACGGATTGTGGTCGCGACCGTTCGTAACACGCCCACCGGCACCGCCGCCGCCCGTCTCCAGGACCGGCGTGCGCCCGAACTCCGTGCCGCACACGACCAACGTCTCATCGAGGAGCCCGCGTGACTTCAGGTCGTGAATGACGGCCGCGAAGCCCTGGTCGGAGTGCCTCGCGTGTACGCGATGGCCTTGGATGTCGGCGTGGTCATCCCAAGGATCACCCTTGGCGTAGTAGACCTGCACCATGCGAACACCCTGCTCGATGAGGCGGACCGCCATCAAGCAGCCGCGTGCGGTGCTGCCCGGCCCGTACAGCGCCTGGGTCGCCGCGCTTTCCTTTCGAATGTCGAAGACTTCGGGCGCTTCGGTTTGCATCCGATAGGCCGTCTCCATGGCCTGGATCGCGCCTTCGATCTCCGGATCGTGTTGCTGGAGTCGCTCCAGGTGGAGACGATTCAAACGGGCGACCAGGTCGACCTCCCGCCGCTGATCCTGCGCCTCGACGTTCTCGTTGTGGATGTTCGGAATCAGGGCGTACGGATCGAAGTCGTCCTCGAGCCTCGGAATCCTGTCGGAGATGTAGGTGCCCTGGTGGATGGCAGGTAGGAAGCCGTTGCTCCACAGGGGCGGGCCGATCACGGTAGGCTGATCGGGACAAAGCACGACGAATCCGGGCAAGTTCTGGTTCTCGGTCCCCAACCCGTAGGTCAGCCACGACCCCAGTGACGGACGACCGGGCTGGATGTGCCCGGTATTCATCATGAGGAGCGAGGGTTCGTGGTTGGGGATGTCCGTGTACATCGAGCGCACCACGCAGATATCGTCCGCGCATGCCCCGACGTGTGGGAACAACTCGCTGACCTCGAGTCCGGACTGACCGTAGCGGGAGAATTCGAACGGGGACCGCATGAGCGAGCCCGTCTTTCTCTCGGTCTTGACCTCGCCGGTCGGCAACGGCTGACCGTGGTAGCGATCGAGGGCCGGCTTCGGGTCGAAGGTGTCGACCTGAGACACACCGCCGTTCATGAAAAGGAAGATCACGTTCTTGGCACGGGGCGCGAAATCGGGCTTCGGGATCATGGTGCCCATGGCCGAACGGATCGGACCCGCCGCTTCGAGCATCGACGCCCCGACCATCTGGGCGAACGCCATCATCCCGAACCCAGCACCCATCGTCTTGAGCGCCTCGCGCCGGGTTTGGGGCTCGGTGTGAATGATGCCACAGCCGTCGTGGTCGTGACGGTGGTCTGCCATCTCTACTCCTGCGGCGCCGGAGCGCCTGTTTCATTCGGGAAGCGGTTCGATCTAGTCGATGAATCTGAATTCAGCGGCACTGAAGAGCGCACGCGCGTACTGGACCCACGCCTTCATGGAGCTCCGCCTCGCGGCGAGCGCCTCCTTGTCCGCCTGACCTTCGGTAGCGGTGTCGTCATCCTCCGCATCGGGTTCAGCCATACCCGTCGCATCGGCTTCGGCCATCTCCTCGAGTTCCTTCACGAGGAGGGACGCTCGCTGGCTCGAGAGGAAGTTCAGACCGATCGAGATCTCCTGCTCCGTAGCCTGTCGACCATACAAGAGCGGGTAGGCGGCCTCGATCATCGCCCGATCGTCGAAGCTGTCCGGGAGATCTTCCTTTTCCGCCTTCTTCTCGTCTTCGGGTCGAGCCCCTGCGCCGCGCGACCGGGGTCTCCCCTCTTCGGCAGGATCGACGGTCGCCGAATCCCCAGCCGTCGCCTTATTCAGCCGCCGTACCAAGCTCTCCGCTTGCCGCAGCACGAAGTCGGAGTTCATGAAGTAGAGACTCTGCAGCGGTACGTTCGTCGCGAAGCGTCGCTCGGCCGACAGGCTCGGGCTCGGAAAATCGAATGTCTGCAGGAATTCGTTCGCCTGAAAGCGGCTCACTTCACCGTAGATGGTGCGCCGGTTGTTCTTTTCGTCCTGCAGGAGGAGCGACGGCCCACCGACCTCCGCATCGAGACTCCCGGAGACCTGCAGCAGAGCGTCCCGGATGCTCTCCGCGTCGAGTCGCTGACGATTGAACCGCCAGTACGAGTTGTTGTTCGGATCGATGGCCGCGTACGACGCGTTCTCTTCGACCGCGAGTTGGTATACCGACGACAGCATGATGTCGCGGTGGAGTTGCTTGATCGACATCCCGCCTTCGACGAAGCGAGCCGCGAGGAATTCGAGCAACTCCGGATTCGTCGGCGGGAGTCCAGCGAAGCCGAAGTTGCTGGGGGACTGGACGATCCCTGAGCCCATGTGCCAGGCCCACACGCGGTTCACGATCACACGTGCGGTAATGGGATGCGACACAATGTCCTCGGCGAGTTCCAGTCGCCCACTCCCCTCGGAGTACCGCTCCGGAGTGTCCGGAGCGAGTACGTGTAGGAAGCTCCTGGGGACCGGTTCACCCAGATTCTTCGGGCTGCCACGGATGTGCAACGCGATATCGACGACTTCTGTCGAGTCCTTCTCGGCCACCCCCATGACGAAGGGGATGTCGGGGAGGGCATCCTTCAACTCCTTTATTTCCTCTCGCATGGCCGTGACATGGTCGATGGCCACGCGACCCATCTGGCGTTCAAGCCCCCACCCGCTGAAACGGAACACCGCAGGCTGACGGAAGAAGGTGTCCAGTTCGTTGTCGAGGTCCTGCCCGAACAGATCCATGTAGAGGTTGAACCGCTCGCGATCCATCGCATCGAGTTCAAGCTGGTGTTGGTCGAAGAAGCTCTCGAAGCCATTCGGCATCGGTATCGATTCGACGTCCTCGAGCGGAGTGCCCTTCGCGATGATTCGTCGATTCCGCTCTTCGAGTTCCGACTGCTCCGCAACGATCCCGAGCACGAGACGTTGGAAGGCGTCCGCTAATTCCTGGGCCTTCTCCTCCGTGCCGCCTTCATCGGCGACCATCTCCTGCCACGGGGTCACGAACGGATAGTGCTTCGGCTCCTTGGCAAGGAAGCGAATCCAGCGCTCGAGAACTTCGAGATCCAGCCGTTCCCGCCCGGCTGCGACCTGCACGGGAATCTGTTCCTTACCCGTGACCTGCCACGCGGCCATCATGTACTCTGATGTTTGCAGCGAGAGGACTCGAGAAAGCTGCTGGCCCTCGGTCGACAGATACTTGCCGAGGCCCTCCTCCATCGTCTTGATAAACTCCTGATCGCTCTTCAATTCCTCCGCGGTCTCCGCGTCGGCGATCGGATATTCGTAGTACTTGGCGTTGTTGAAGATACCTGCCATCGAGTAGTAGTCGTGCGTTCCGATGGGGTCGTACTTGTGATCGTGGCATCGAGCGCAGCCCACCGTGAGCCCCATGAAGCCACGCGACGTCACGTCTACTCGATCGTGGCGCTCATCGGCGCGCGCGATATCCGGCTCGGCGATGTCGTAGTACCACGGACCCTGTCCCAGGAAGCCGAGCCCCGGAAGGAGCGCTTCACGTTCGTCCTCCGGCATGAGATCGGCCGCAAGCTGCGCCTTCACGAACCTGTCGTAGGGCATGTCTTCATTGAACGCCTCGACGACCCAGTCGCGGTGCACGTAGGCCATCGGGTAGCGCTCGCGACCCGAACCTCCCTGGGCGAGACCCCGTGTGTCGTCCTCGCCGAAGCGAGTCACGTCGAGCCAGTGTCTTCCCCAGCGTTCGCCATAGCTCTGCGAGTCGAGGAGCCGCTCGACGACCTTCTCGAACGCGTCCGTTGCAGTGTCTTGCTCGAACGCCTCGATCTCTTCGGGGGTCGGCGGCAGACCCGTCAAATCGTAGGTGGCCCGGCGGATGAGTTGGCGCTTCCCGGCGGGTGCCACGGGGCTCAGGCCCTGGCGCTCGAGTTGGGCGAGTACGAAGCGATCTACGTCCGTTTGCGCCCATCCCTCCGTGGCCGGCGTGGGGACCGCAGGAGCCGCGAGCGGTCGGAAGGACCAAAAGGCGCGCTCCTCGTCCGTGACCCCGCGCCGCGGTATGACCAAAGGAGCCTCGAGGTCCGCCCACTCCGCCCCCGCGCGAATCCACTCCACGAAGCCCTCGATCTCGTGATCGGTGAGCTTGCCCGCGTTGCGGGGCATCTGCAGGTCGGCATTCTCGTGCCGGAGCGCGGCGATGAGCAGGCTCCCTTCGGGATTGCCGGGGATGATCGCCGGGCCGCGCCCTCCCCCCTGCAGCATCCGGTCTCGTGAGTCCAGGCGGAGACCACCGCGTTCTTGACCGGTATGACAGGTGAAACACTTCTGCTCGATGACGGGCCGAACTCGATCGACGAAGAGTCGCGCACCGGGCGACATGCCCGTCGAAATCGTCGTCGAGGCGAAGACGATTTCCGAGGCCTGTTCGGGCCACGGGGCGTCCATGCGAATCCACTCCGCGAGCCCCTCGATTTCGCCCGGGGTGAGCGGATCCGCGTCCTGCGGCATCTCCAGGTCTTCCACCTGGTGCCGAACGACCCGAATGAGCAGGCTGTTGTCGGGATCGCCGGGGATGATCACGGGGCCCGAGCGCCCTCCCGCCAGCATCGCTTCCAGGGTGTTGAGGCGTAGGCCACCCCGGCGGCGCTCCGCCGAGTGGCACTCGGCACATTTGGCAGCCAGGACTGGCCTGACTCGCGTTTCGAAGAAGTCGTCCGCCGACTGGGCAGAGGCATCAACGGCGAACACACACGCGAGGGCGACCGTCGCCGTCAGGATTGCGGCGTTCTTCATGGCTTCACTTTGGCGGGATTTTCAGGTCGGGGCAGCTCAGACGACGAACGCTTCCCCAAGCCCCGAATATGGTGTCCGGTCGGAAATCCCGCAAAACAAATGGGGAGGCCGATGAGACCGTTGGGCAGTCATGATGAAGAGGCGGATTCGAACATCACGGCCATACGCGTCACGGACTAGCGGCGGCGTCTCGACCCCTCAGCTCGCACCGGGCAGTCCCTGGCAGGTCTCGTTTCCGGAGGCGTCCTCGGCACAAATTCGCATCCCCGCGGCGTCCGTCGGCAGAACCACTCGCCAGAGGAACTCACCATACCAGGTCAGCGGCGTCCGTACCTGTTCGCCGTTCGAGACCCACTCCACTTCGACCCGGCGCCACTCGGTCGAGAGCGTGGGACTCTTGCGGTCGTGGATGCGCGCGCGAATCAGAATGCCTTCGGTCGAAGTCACGGCCGACACCATCGTCACGACCGGATCAGCGGTGTCGGGCGCGAGGCCGCGCCCCATCGAAATACGCTCCTGGACCGCGGTCGGATGCTCACCCTGCGCCTGGACGACGTCGATACGCCCGTCACCGTCGAGGTCGCCGATGGCCATGCCGAGCGTTCCCGGTGTCTCATCACCCACGAAGACGTCGTTCGCGTTTCGCAGGTGGCCAGCTCCGTCGTTGATCAGGAGGCGATCGGCCCCGCTGAGCGACCCGATGATGAAGTCGGCGTCACCGTCCGAGTCGAAATCCAGGAAGGCAACGATGTTGTCGTCTTCGCCGATGTTCTCGGAATCTGGCCACCATCCGTCGGTCGCATCTCGGAACCGACCTTCGCCGTTGTTCCGAAATACATGCTCCCGGCGGCTCGAACTGCTCTCGCCCACGATCTCGCCGTCGTTGATGGTTACGAGATCGAGGAAGCCGTCACCGTCGAGATCCATCGCCTCGAACTCGTAGTTGTTCGTGTACTGCGGAATGCCGCGTGTGTCCTCCACGAACGTCCCCGCGCCGTCGTTTCGAAATAGCTTGCTTCCCGCGCACCGTTTGCACGACACGAGCATATCGAGGTCGTAATCGTTGTCGACATCGACGAATTCCAGATCCCACGAAAAGTGGACGAGCGTCTCCGGCATTCGTGCGCTCGTGAGATCCCGGAAGCGCCCCGTTCCATCGTTGAGCCAGAGTCGGGTCCGCCCCCCCGCATTCGTCATGTTGTTGCCGGCGCCCCATTCGGCGAGGACGAGGTCGAGATCTCCGTCCGCGTCGACGTCGCCGAATTCGGCGTCTCCGATGCTCAATCGCAAGCGAGGCAGGTGTGTCGCAGTCCGTTCCACGAATTGGCCGCCGCCCGTCCCCATGAAGAGTCTGCTCGGCGTCTGGTACGTGTTCCCGACGAAGACATCGACGTTGCCGTCCCCGTCGACGTCACGTGCCTTTACGACCCGCGTCAGATCCGGCGTCGTGCCGAAGACAGCCTCCGTGTGCTCTTCGAAGCGTTGGCCCGGCCCCCGGTTCAAGAAGCTCCGATTCAGCTCCGGGTCTCCCGGCTCGGAGTAGTCGCCCCCGTTTGCAAACAAGAGGTCCAGCCGGCCATCGCCGTCGAGGTCGGCCAGCTCGACCTTGTTGGTCCATTGGGCCGTGGAGTCGAGCAGCTGGTCGGTCTCGTCCACCCAAAGCGCAACCGGGAGCGGATCCGGCCCGAACGAGCGCTCGGCCTCGCGGCCTCCGTCGGGGGCAGAGCATCCGGCGAAGACGGCGAACGCCATCATCGTGGTCGCGGCGCTTCGAACAGCCATGGGGCTCCTCGGGAGGGGTCGGTCGTGTCGTCGGTGACGAATTACGTCTTTGGACCGAGCGTTGCCAAGTACTCCGCCCTATCGCCGGCCTGCAACGCCGGGCACATTGCGGGCGGGTCCGCCGTTCGAAAACGGATGTCCTCACACGCCCCGGGGCTTACGTGGAACTGCTCGTCCTCGTCGCCGTCCTCCTGTTCTTCGGCACCCCCGCGTTGGCATTGTATGCCGCCTACCAGAGTCGGGTGCTCCGCGCCGACATCGAGGCACTCCGGCTCGAAGTGCGCCGGAACCAACGGGCGGCCGGGACGACTACCGAGGGGGCCGACGCGACTCCGAGGCCTGACCCGACTCCGTCGCCCGCGGCCAGTCCGGGGCCCGAGCCGACCACGACGCCCGAGCCGGCACCCTCCGAGCCGCTTCGAACGAGTGCCGAGGCCCCGTCGATCGTGTGGCCGAAGTCGCGAAGTGCCCCTTCGGAAGCTGCTGCGCGGCCGGCCGATATCGACCCGGAGCCCACCGTGGCACCCGACGCGAGTGCGAGCGGTCCGAAGCAAGCGGCCCCGCAGGAAGAATCGACCCGAAGTGACGGCCCTACGCGGCAACCGGATCCACCCTCGACCAAGGACGCCGAGCCACAGCGGGAGCCACCCTCGACCAAGGAAGCCGAGCCGCAGCCCGAACCGGCCGCGGCCCGACTCGACTTCGAGACGCTCATCGGCAGCACGTGGCTGCTCCGTGTCGGACTCGGAATCCTCGCGATCGCTCTGGCGCTCTTCGCCCGCTCGATCGCTCCTCAGCTGCCACCCGCTGCCAAGGTCGCGCTCGCCTACGCGGGATCCATCGCCTTCTTCGCCGTCGGAAAGTACTTCGAGGATCGACTCGCCAAGTTCGCTCGGCCGGTCATGGCGGGGGGCCTCGCATTCGGCTTCTTCGTCGCGTTCGCAGCCCACTTCGTTCCGGCCATGCAGGCTGTGTCCTTCCCGGTCTCCATCGTCTGGATGGTCTTCAGCATGCTGACGGTCCTCGCCGCCGCCGAACGCTGGCAGTCGGAGCCGACCGCCATTCTCGCCATCGTCTTGGGAAATGTCTCGGCGCTGGTCGCGGCAGGTGATGCGGACTTCTACTCGCTCATCATGATCGCCTTCCTCGCAACAACGGCGATCGTCCTCTTGCTCCGACACGAGTGGGTGGCGCTCGGACTGGCCGGCGCGACGATCTCCTACGGCACGCACCTGCTCTGGCTCCTTTCCGACCGTGACCCCATTCCCGGCGACCAGGGCTTCTGGCTCAACCTCGCGTTCCTGACCTCGTACTACGTCATCTTCCTGATCGCCGACGTCTTGTGGTGGAGACGCGCGGCCGGGCGCGAAGAGAGTGGCTCACCGGCCAGCGAACGACAGGCCCGTGCCCTCGGCCCGACCAACCTCGTTCTCTACGTCGCACTCACGACGTTCGTGTACGTGATGTCGGGCACAGGGCTGGAATCGATCGAGTGGTATTTCCTCACGCTGGGTGCCGTCCAGGGCGTGCTGGCTTGGCTCTACAAGGACGCGAACCACCAGGACTTCGTCTTCTATCCGGTCTTCGGCACCATCCTCTGGACGCTGGGGATGTTCGCGGCCTTCGACGCGCTCGTGTTGAACACCATACTCGCGGCGCAGGCGTTGATCCTGCTGCTCGCGGCGCATCGGACCGGGCTACGCGTGTTTTACGGACTCGCCCAGCTCGCGATGGCCGTGGCGTTCATCCATTACGTCGTCTACCCACCGCCGGCGGACGTCACGTTCCCGATCTTCATCGCCGGGATCGCCGTCGCGTCCATCTACCTTCTGAAGGCGTCCCTGGAAGAGATGTGGTACAGCGAGGGCACGCACGGCTCCCTCTGGTCGTTCTTGGCGCCCGCGCACGCTGTTCTCGGTGGTATCGTCATCGTGCGGGAAGCGCTCGCGTACTTCGGCACGGAGGGAGGCCTCGGCGTCTTCCTGGCATTGACAGCCCTCGGGCTGCTCGGCCTCGTCTTTCTCCGCGTCCGGCCGGCCCTGCTCTTCACGCTTACTACGGTCGCGTTGGGCGGTGCAGCGTACGCGGGTGCTCTTTCGAGCTTCTCGGCGTGGATTCTCCTCTCGGGACTCATCGTCGCGGCGTCGGGCCTCGTCCTCGTGGTGGCCGACCGATTCGAAGGTCCTGCACGCACATGGGCGGGATGGCACGCTCGCACGATCGGAGCTCTGGTGGTGGTAGGCGGCTTCGGCGCCGCGGCCGCGCTCGCCGCCGGGCCCACACGCTATCTCGCGTGGATGATCATTCCGATCCTGCTGCTCTTCTTCCAATACACGGTCGATGAACGAGCGGCGAAGTCGCCAGCCGACTCACCAAAAGAACCGAAGGTGGACGACGAAGCCCCCGAGCCCCGAGCGTCCTGGAGTCCGTCGACCTTCGATATCCTGTCGATCCTCATGTTCCTAGCCGTCGCGGGGCTCATCGTCGTTCTGACGGCCTCGGGGGTCGGGCGTGTGTATACCGCGCCCGTCTGGATCGCCTTCTGGGCTGGTGCCATCATCGCGGTGTCTGCATGGCGCGTAAGCCATGGGTTGTTCATTTCCGGTTATGTCACACTCGTGCTGGGCTATTCGACGTTCCTCTTCCGGTCGGTGAACGGCACCCTGGCCTTCTCGGGTCTCTCGGAAAGCACGCTGAGTTCGTGGTGGGCCGGAGGCTTCGTCGTCCTCGTAGCGCTCGTCGTGGCGGTCGGCATCGACCGCCGCATCGATGACTTCCGTGCGTCGCTCGACACGACCCAGTGGTGGGGCGTCTTGTTTCTGACCTTCCTGCCGTATGCCATGGGCATCCTGCTCATTGGAGCATACGCCGGACAACTGCTGCCCCTCGGATGGGCCTACTTCATGCCGACCCTCGTCGGCCTGGTCTTCGTTTGGTACGCGGACCGAATGGAAAGTCCGAGAGGTGTGGTGGCTGTCGTCATCGCGACGGCGTTCTGGCATCTCCACCTCGTGTTCGGCGGCGTGCCTGGATCGCGACTCGCGCCGGCGCTCCTTCCCATCCTGCTCTTCGTCATTGCGACCCTGGCCTTGGAGCGTGCGGTGCTGCGTTGGGTCACCCCGGAGCGGGACCATCGCCTGCGTGGTGAGGCGCTCGCCACGCTCGTCGTTCTGGCCACGCTGACCGCCATGGTCGCGATCTACGAATCGCAGATGTTCGGTCCGACCTGGGCGACGGCCGGGTGGTCGCTCCTCGGAGGCTCGATGATGGCGGCCGGCTTCGCGCTCAAGTCAGCCCTCCATCGACGTGTGGCGCTCGTCCTTCTCGGCATCTGTATCGTTCGGGTCTTCGCCGTCGACACGATCGGGCTTTCGGACACTGCGCGTATCGGTGCCTTCTTCGTGCTCGGCATGATCCTGGTGGCCATTGCCTGGCTGTACTCGCGTTATGCGGACGAGTTGAAGAAGTTGATCTAACCGATGCCTGTCCGCCGTTCGAGGAGTGCCCCCTGGATTCGTCCGCAAAGAAATTCCTGAATGACCTGCTGACCACGCCGGGCGTGTCCGGCTACGAACAGTCGGTGCAGGAAGTGGTGCGAGCGTACGCGGCTCCGTTCGCCGACGAGGTCACAACGGATGTCCACGGCAATGTCGTAGCGATCGCGAACCCCGGGAGTGACGTCCGGCTCATGTTCGACGGGCACTGCGACCAACTCGGCCTGCTCGTTTCCTACGTCGACGAGGCGGGCTTCCTCTACTTCCAGACCGTCGGCGGATGGGATCCGCAGCAGCTCGTCGGGCAGCGCGTCTCCGTGTGGACCGAGGGAGGGCCCATCTCCGGCGTGATCTCGCGAAAGGCGATCCACATGCTCTCGCCCGAGGAGCGGAAGGTCGTCGTCGACCTGAAGGACATGTGGATCGACATCGGTGCGCGGGACCGGGCCGAGGTCGAATCGGTCGTGCGCATCGGTGACGCGGTCACCGTTCAGCTCGGCATGCAAGAGATGCGAAACGGGCTGGCGAACGCACCCGCGATGGACAATCGGAGCGGTGTCTGGGTCGTCATCGAGGCACTGCGCCGTGCTACCGAGCGCGGCTTGTCCTGTTCGCTCTTCGCCGCTTCAACGGTCCAAGAGGAGATCGGACACCGTGGCGCCAGGACGGCCGCTTATGGAATCGATCCGCACGTCGCGATCGCCGTCGACGTGACGCACGCCACGGACTGTCCGACCATCGACAAGCGGCAACGAGGGGAGGTGACCCTTGGCGGTGGGCCGGTTCTGGTCCGGGGACCGAACATCAACCCTCACGTGGGAGACTGCCTCACTCGGCTCGCCGTCGCGGGGAACATTCCGCACCAGTCGGCCGCGCTCGGTCGTGCCGCCCCGAACGATTCGAACGCCCTCCAGGTCACTCGGGCCGGCGTCGCAACCGGACTCGTGCAGATCCCGAACCGATACATGCACAGCGCGGTCGAAACGATTTCCCTCGCCGATCTCGAACATGCGGCAGAGTTGCTGGCGGCATTCGCATGTGACCTGAAGCCAGGGGACAGCTTCGTTCCCTAAAGTGACGCCGCCTGACCTCTACCCACCGATGAGCCTCAGGACGTAGGCCGCGAGAGCCCTTACCTGGTCCGTGCTGAAGTCTTCGGCGAAGGACGGCATATCGTTCCGTCCCGACATCACCGTCGCGTAGATCCGCTCCAGCGTGAGTGTGCTCCGGAAGCCGATCCCGTTGTGGCCGCCTTCTCCCTCCGTTCCGTGACACTGCTCGCAGGAAGCCACATAGAGGGTCCCGCCCAACTCGACGTCCCCGCCGGCGACCACAATCGATTCTCCCGACTCTGCCTCAACCGCCGCTGCGGCCAGCGCCGCCTCACGCTGCGCCGACGAGAGCTCAGGGCCTAGTTCGCCCTCCAGTGAAAAGAGCCAGACCCTGTCACCGCGCGCGGAGCCCGCGAACAGGTTACCCGCTGCGTAGAACACGACGTACTGGGTGCCCTCGTATTCGAACACGCTGACCGGCGCGTTGGCGCCCGCTCCGGTTTGAAACTCCCAGAGGCGATGGCCCGTGAAGGAGTCGAGCGCGGTGAGTCGACCGTCGTTACGCCCGACGAAGATGAGGCCCCCGGCTGTCGTGACCGAGCCGCTGTAGCACGACTCCGCCCAGCGCTGACTCCACGCGACTCGATTCGTCCGGACATCGACCGCGGCGAAGACTCCCTGCGTGGGTAGCCGGACACCTCCGAACCGACCGCCGTGGAATACTTCACCCCCGACGGGGTCCGCGTCGAAACTCGGCCCTCCGACAAACAGGCCGATCCGATCGGCCGCGCAGACGTAGTAGAGGCCCGTCACAGGGTCGTAGGAGCTTGGTGGCCAGTTCGCGCCCCCCAGCTGCGAGGGCTTCATCACGATGCCCACGTCGAGGAAGGGCGTGAAGATCCGGCCCCCGTTCACGAGATCGTAACCCTCGGGCGGGATATCGATCGACTGGGGCAGGTAGGCATCGCCAATAGGGTATGGCTGCGTCGCTGCCGTAGCCTGCGCGGGCTCCTGGGGGACAGGGCGTTCCTCGATGCCGATCAGCGGCTCGCCGGTCTCCCGGTCGAGCAGGTAGACCCAGCCGGTCTTGCCCGTGCCTGCGAGCCCCTTCCTGGTGCGGTCATCGATCTCGATATCGAACAGCACAACGGGGGTCGGTAGGTCGTAGTCCCAGATGTCGTGGTGGACGACCTGGTAGTGCCAGCGGTAGGACCCGGTCATCGCGTCGAGCGCGACGATCGATGAGGTGAAGAGGTTGTCGCCGGGTCGAACCGCTCCGTTGAAGTCCGGCCCCGCGTTCCCCGTGGCGAAGTAGATCAACCCCAGCTCGGGGTCCGCGGCCGGCGTCTGCCACACCGAGCCACCCCCATACAGATAGATATCACTATTCTGAGGCCAGCTTTCGTGCCCGGGTTCACCGGGTCCCGGTACCGTGTAGAAGGTCCACAGGAGTTCGCCGTCGCTCGCGCGAAACGCCTTCACCCGACCGCGCTGCGCGTACTCGGCTCCGGCAAAGCCCGTGATGACGAGTCCGTCGTAGTAGAGCGGAGCGCTCGTGATGACGTACCCCTCCTGCCAACGCTCCGCCTGGGTAGACCACACCATCTGCCCGGTCTCTTGGTCCAAGGCGACCAGGCGACCGTCGAGTTGCCCCACGTACACGAGACCTTCACCGAGCGCTACGCCTCGGCTCGTCCACCCGCAGCAAATCGTCGAGATGGACGGTTCGAGGTTGGCTTCGTACTCCCACAGGATCTCTCCCGATTCAACACTCAGCGCGAAGACATCGTTCGCCCCAGTCACGATGTAGATGACGCCGTCGTGCACGAGCGGCTGTGCTTCCCCGGAGTACTGGGGGCCCACGCCTGAACCGCGGAGACGGGCCTGCCACACGCCCTTCAGCTCACCGACGTTCTCCTTGTTGATCTGCCAGAGGGGTGAGTACCGCTGATTGGCCAGATTGCCGCCGTTGGTGAGCCACCCGCCGCGGGGGAAGTCCGCCAGCGCTCGCGGCGAGAATTCCTGCGCTGATGCAGGGACCGCGGCAACGACCAACAGCGCAAAGAGCGCGCCGAGAATACGGGCCATCAAACAATCCTTTGTAGCACACAGGACGACCCGGAGCGTCCATCCGGGACCGGGAGATTGCGGCGAAAGCGAGCGAAAGAACAGTCGCGCCTCGCGGAGGGTCGCTACGCTACTTTGCTCCCGACACCGACGTCGGCTTGAATCTCGGCGGTGGTATCGTGTTCGACGCGGGCCGGTTTCGCCCCACGGTAGGGGGTCGCTTCATCCTGCGCACCGGCAGCCCCTTCGTCGTATTCGCAACGCTCCCGTTCGCCCTCGGCGGTTAGGCGAAGTGTGCCGAAACGACCGAGCCCCGGTGGTCACGAAACCACCGGGGCTCGGCGTGAGGCACCCTCCGCGCCCCTGGGGGCGGACTAGTCGCCCGGCAGCCGCGCCGACAGCGAAGTCCACTCACTCGACAACGTCGCGAGCATTCCGGACAGGAATTCCTGTTGCGACCGCTGGTCGGCAGCGAGCGGGCCAACCCACCCCTGAGCGGAGCGGTACAGCCCACTGAAGCGGCTGCTAAGTTCGTCCGTCTCTCGCGCGAGATCACGAAGCTCCGTCTCGAGGCCGCTCGCGATCGAAAGCGGGTTCTGAGGCGCATCGAGGCGACGCGCCATCCCGCTCACCGCTCGGGATAGCGTCTGAGCGCGCCCAGCGCCGGCCCACAAGCCAAGCAGGTTCTCGGTCCACTGTCTCCGCACACCGGCGTCGACGTCCGTCCGGGGATCCTCGTCGACTCGGAAGCGCTGCTCGCGGGTCACACCGTCCGCTGTCATCCGGACGGTGTACATGCCGGGCACCACGAGCGGACCATTCGGTCCCCCACTACTTCCATCCGTTGCCGAGTGTCGCAGATCCCACACGAGGCGGTTGACCCCTCGGTTCGCCGTATCGTCGAGCGCCGCGACCTGCGCACCCGCCGCGTTGAAGATCGCGAATTGGGCTTGAGTCCCCTCGGCTCGCGACCAGTAGTCGAAGATGGCGCCCGAGGGCGGATTGTCGCCTTCGAAGATCATGTTGCCCGTATGGGCCTTCTCACCCCGATACCGGATCTGTTCGGCCCTCTCGACTCCAAAGAGGTGCGCCGCCGACGCCGCGATGGCGGGCGTCATCTCCTGCAGCGCGTTGATGTGGTCGAGAATCCAGATTCCGCGACCGTGCGTCGCAAGCACCAGATCATTGTCGCGGGGGTGAACCACGAGATCGTTGACGGCTACCGTCGGTAGGACGCCCTTCAGCTCAGTCCAGTCGGTGCCCCCGTTCCAAGACCAGAAGAGACCCATCTCTGTGCCCAGGTAGAGCACATCGGGATTCCTGGGGTCCTCTCGCACGGCCCGAACGACGCGCTCGGCGGGGAGACCACCCGAGATCGACCTCCAGGAGCGCCCGTCATCTTCGGACCTCCACAGATAGTTCGAGTAGTCGTCGTTGCGGTAGTTGTTCGCCGCAACATATACGCGACCCGCAACGGACTTCGAAGCGTGGACCTGATTGACCCATACCATCTCCGGAACGCCTGGCATGGCAGCCGTGACGTTTCTCCACGTCGCGCCATCGTCTCGCGACACCTGGACCACGCCGTCGTCAGTACCCGCGTAGAGAATGCCTGATGTGAACTCCGACTCGGCCACCGCGGTCAGCGTCGGCCAGTACGGGATCCCGTCGTCGAGCGAGAGCACGAAGGAGTCGACCGCCTGATCCATGATGACGAGGGTGCGGCGGTCCGTCCCTGTGGTCAGGTCACCGAGAGACGTCCAGCTATCCCCTCGATCCGTGCTCTTGAAGAGCTCGTTCAGGCCCGCGTAGAGGGTGTTGGTGTCGTGCGGACTGATGATGAACGGACCGTCCCAGTTACCGGGGGCCATCGCGTTGCCGAGACGCTCGTAGGGGTCGTCGAGGTCCGGCCAGGTGGTCCAGTTCCTGCGCGCTCCGATGAATCCTTCCGGCTGGTTCGGCCGGATGTCGCGGCTCGCGCCGGTCACCATGTCATTGCGGATCAGTCCGAGATACTGGCTCTCGGTATACAGAATCCTGTTGTTCGTGGTATCGACGAGGCTGAGGAAGCCGTCGCCACCTCCCCACCGAGTCCAGTCCTCGTTGAGGATACCTTCGGATCGGTAGGTCGCGTTGGGGCCTCGCCACGATCCGTTGTCCTGCAGCCCACCGTACACGTTGTAGGGGTTCGCCAGATCCACGGACACGCGGTAGTACTGGCTCAGAGGAAGGTTCGTCGAGTACAGAAAGTGGTCGCCGCGGTCGTAGCTGATGCCGAGTCCGCCATCGTCGAGCTTGATGACATGGTCGGAATCGTGTGGGTTCACCCAAACGAAGCGGTCGTCCCCGTGCGTGCGGTGATCGCGCGGAACGGTGAACGTTTTCCCACCGTCGTCCGAGTAGCTGTAGGAGTTCAACATGTAGATCCGTTGGTCATCGTTCGGATCGACCATCGGCTGGCTTGCGTACATGGGTCGCGGATTCCAGTCACCCTGGAAGGTCCAGCTGTCACCCCGATTCTCGCTGCGGTAGATGCCGGCGAGCCGCTGCTCGTAGGCCGTGGATGCGTTGAAGCGCTCCCCCTGCTCGAGGCTGATGTAGACGATGCGCGGGTCGGCGCGGTAAACCGTGATCCCGATCCGGCCGATGTCACCCGTCGCCAGTCCGTTGTCGAGCCCGGAGTTGGTCAGCTTGGTCCAGGTCGCTCCTGCATCGACGCTCTTGTAGAGGCCGCTGCCGCTACCGCCTCCGTGAAAGCCCCACGGCCGACGCTGCCGTTGGTACATGGCCGCGTACAGGATGTTGGGGTTCGACGGATCCATCGCGACGTCGACCGCTCCCGTCATCGGATCGACGTAGAGAATCCGCTCCCACGACTCGCCGCCGTCCGTCGACTTGTACAGGCCGCGATCCTCATTCGGCCCCCACAGGTGCCCCTGCGCCGCGACGTATACGATGTCCGAGTCGCCGGGATGCATGATGATGCGGCCGATGTGATGGCTCTCGGCGAGCCCCATGTTGGTCCACGTCGCGCCCGAGTCCGTCGACTTGTACACACCGTCTCCCCACGACGACGACTGGCGGTTGGCTCGTTCGCCGGTGCCGACCCACACGATGTTCGTGTCGCGTTGATGCACTTCGATGTCACCTACCGAATGCACGGCTTCGCGCTCGAAGACCGGCGTGAAGCGAATGCCGTTGTCTTCGGTCTTCCACACGCCTCCCGTCGCCGCGGCGATGTAGAACGTCTTGGTGTTCGATTCGACGACCGCGATGTCGACCAGCCTGCCACTCATGTTCGCCGGTCCGATCGCACGAGGCGCCAGGCCGTCGAGATCCGTCGAGGAGATCTGAGCTTGCAGGGGAAGCGCCACGGCCGCCGACAAAGCGACGGCGGCAAGCGCACGAACGATGAACCGCATGAAACCGACCTCCTGAGATGTCCTGAATCCTGGCAGGGTCCTCAAGATGCCCGCGGACCGCACAGACGGGCAAATGCGTGACGCGTCTTGCGGGAACAGCCGTAGGCTGAGACTTGTACTGGAAGCCTGCCCCTACCCGATCCTTGTAAGCCCATGAGCACTCTCCATCTTCGGGCGTCGACCGTCGTGGCGCTCGCGTTCACCGTGTCGGCCTGCGCCGGCGGCTCCGCGCCGTCAGCCGGAAGCCCAGCCGTGGCGTCCGGACCGAGAATCGTCCAACCCGGAGCCCCGGGCGAGTCGACCCGTGCGTTCGTGCCTGGCGAAGTCGAATCGACCGAAGGCGTCTCGTACGGCCCAGCCGACGTTCACTTCATGCAAGGCATGATCCCGCACCATGCACAGGCGCTCCAGATGACCGCGCTGGTTCCCGCGAGGGCGGGGAGTGACGCTGTCCGCCAGATGGCGCTTCGTATGGAGATTTCGCAGCGCGACGAGATCGGTCTCATGCGGCAGTGGCTCATCGATCATGGAGAGCCGGTCGACATGGCCCATGACATGAGCCGCGGCATGACGGGCGGCCTGCACATGATGCCCGGAATGCTCTCGCCGGAGCAGATGCAGCAGCTGCGTGACGCGACAGGTCGCACCTTCGATCGGCTCTTCTTCGAGTTCATGATCCAGCACCACCGTGGGGCGATCATGATGGTGTCCGAACTATTCAATACCTCCGGCGCGGGTCAGGAATCGACGGTCTTCAAATTCGCTTCCGAAGTCGATTCGGATCAGGCGATGGAGATCACGAGGATGCAGAATTTCTTGGATGCGGGACGCTGACGATTTGGACCTATTGATGATGGATAACCCGAGAATTTGAGGCTAAGGATGACACTCGAGACGTTGATGAACACCGTCGCAAGGCCGACGAAATTCCTACTGTGTGGCTCGTTCCTCGCGGCCGCGGTGCTAACGACCGCGACTGAAGTTGCCGCGCAGGCCGCCACGGAAGTGCCGCCCGCGGCCCCCGCGTTGAGGTGGGACCCGAACGATCCTCGGATCGGCCTCGGTGCCGGATGGCTCGACGCGGAGTCAGCCATCAGCGGCATGCAGCTTCTCGCTGCGATTCCGAGACCGGACGGCTTCTTCAATCCGTCGACCCCCGCGGACGGGAGGTTCAGCAACACCGACCTCGCCTTCCGGGACGAGATGCTCATTCAGGGCAACTACAACGGCTTCCAGATCTACGACATTTCCAATCCCGCCGATCCTTCATTGGCGCTGTCCGTCGTCTGCCCCGGTGGGCAGGGCGACGTATCGGTCTACGGGAATCTGGTGGTCATGTCTGCGCAGGAGACCCGCGGCCGACTCGACTGTGGTCTCGAGGGCGTAGCGGACTCGATCAGCTCCGAACGCATGCGCGGCGTTCGGATCTTCGACATCTCGAACTTGAACAACCCGACTCAGGTTGCGGCGATTCAGTCGTGCCGTGGTTCGCACACGCACACGCTGGTTACCGACCCGAACGACTCGGCCAACCTGTACATCTACATCCAGGGAACGAGCTCGGTCCGTCCGGGCGAGGAGCTTCCGGGCTGTTCGGGCGGGGAGCCTGAGGATGACGCAGACACCTCGCTCTTCCGCATCGAGGTCGTGCGCGTTCCCCTCGCGGCGCCGCAGCGCGCCGAGATCGTGAACATGCCGCGCATCTTCGCCGACGAGGCGACCGGCAACATCGCCGGCCTCTGGCAGGGTGGCGATCACGGTCCGGGCACGCAGTCCTCACGTCGGACGAATCAGTGTCACGACATCACCGCGTTCCCCGGCATCGGTCTCGCGGGGGGTGCCTGCTCCGGCAACGGCATCCTGCTCGACATCTCCGACCCCGTGAATCCGCGCAGGATCGGTGAGGTGGCCGACCCGAACTTTGCCTACTGGCACTCGGCCACCTTCAACAACTCCGGCTCGACCATCGTATTCACGGACGAGTGGGGCGGTGGCTCGGCACCCCGTTGCCGCGCGAGCGACCCGGCCACGTGGGGCGCGAACGCCATCTTCACCATCGAGGACGGCGAGATGGAGCTGGCGGGCTACTACAAGCTCCCGGTCCCGCAGACCGAGACCGAGAATTGTGTAGCGCACAACGGCTCGATCATTCCCGTGCCCGGCCGCGACCTGATGGTACAGGCCTGGTACCAGGGTGGCCTTTCGATCATGGACTTCACCGATCCGGCAAACGCGTTCGAGATCGCGTTCTTCGACCGTGGCCCGCTCAGCATCGAGTCGCTCTTCACGGGTGGCTACTGGTCGACCTACTGGTTCAACGGCCGCATCTACGGTGCGGAGATCTCGCGGGGAATCGACGTCTTCCGTCTCACCCCGAGCGAGCATCTCTCCCAGGCGGAGATCGACGCGGCCGAGGCCGTGCACGTCGACGAATTCAACGCTCAGCTTCAGCCACAGGTAACCTGGGCCCCTTCGGTTTCGGTCGCGCAGGCCTATCTGGACCAGATGGTCAGGGGCAACCGGATTCTGAACGCTCGCGCGGCTCAGGTGACGGAAGTTCTACAGGCGGCCCGTCGGGGCTCTGCGACTGCGGCTCAGCTCGGTACGGTCGCGCGTCAGCTCGATGCCGATGTCGCGGCGATCAATGCCGGGACGCTCGGGGGCGACGCCGATCGTATGGCGAAACTGTCCGGAGTGCTGCGCGGGTTGGGCAGCTAACGACGCCGGGCCTAGGCTCTTCTCCGCACGACGCCTCTTCTCGGCGCGACGGCCCCGCTCGATCCCAGGATCGGGCGGGGCTTCGTCGTTCATGCCTTCGCCGCTCGCGGGGACTTGAGCGATCAGTCCCGAGTGGCGCCGTCAATGGCACGATCACCGAGAGCCCGGTATTCTCGTGAGATTCCTTCCCCCGTGAGGGTTCACTCCGCGGGGGCGAGTCACCCTCACCGGCACCCGCGGCCCGGTTGCCCCCGCGCGCCACACCTAAGATCTTGCCGCGCGCATCCCCGCGCCCCGCTTCACCTAGCCCTGGGCCGTGCCCATGCCTGATACCGTCACCCGTCTGAACGCTGCCCTCGAGGGGCGCTACACGATCGAGGGCGAGCTGGGTGAGGGGGGAATGGCGACGGTGTACCTGGCGGACGACGTCAAACACCAGCGCAAGGTGGCGCTCAAGGTCCTGAAGCCGGAGCTGGCCGCGGTCGTTGGCGCCGAACGTTTCCTCGCGGAAATCAAGACAACGGCGAATTTGCAGCATCCTCATATTCTGCCGTTGTTCGATTCGGGAGAAGCGGACTCGTTCCTCTTCTACGTGATGCCGTACCTCGAGGGCGAAACACTCCGCGAACGCATCAACCGAGAGAAGCAGCTGCCGATCGAGGAGGCCGTGCGTATCGCGACGTCGGTGGCCGCGGCGCTGCAGCACGCGCACGACCGTGGAGTCATCCATCGGGACATCAAGCCTGCGAACATCCTCCTCCAGGACGGGCAGCCGGTCGTCGCGGACTTCGGAATCGCGCTCGCGGTCGGGGCGGCGGGCGGTAGCCGACTGACGGAGACGGGCCTCTCGGTCGGCACCCCGTTCTACATGTCGCCTGAACAAGCGACGGGCGACCAACAGGTCGGGCCGGCCAGCGATACCTACGCGTTGGCGGCGTTGCTCTATGAGATGCTGACGGGGGACCCGCCCTACATCGGGAGCACGGCACAGGCCGTTCTCGGAAAGATCATCCAGGGCGCTCCCGTGTCGGCGACGGCGATTCGGAAGTCGATTCCGGCCAACGTCGACGCCGCGATCCGGAAGGCGCTCGAGAAGTTGCCGGCGGACCGATTCACCGGCGCCCAGGACTTCAGCCGGGCGCTGACGGACCCAAGTTTCCGACACGGAAGCGACTTGGAAACGGCTCGTCGCGGACCCTCCGGCCATCGACTCGCCGTCGTCATGTCCGGAGTGGCCGCAGTCTTCGCGTTCACCGCGGGCTGGGCCCTGTTGCGACCCGAGGCGCCGGAGCCGGTCCGACGCTTTTCTCTTGCTGTGACGGATGCCCAGTTCCCGAGCGAGTGGCTGAGCCTCTCGGCCGACGGCTCGGCCATGGTCATGACGTACCTGGATGAGCGCAATCAGCCGCGACTCTTCCTGCGCCGATGGGCGGAACTGACCTCGAGCCCCGTCCAGGGCGCCGAGGGCACGACGGTCGATCCCGTCATTTCACCGGACGGCACCGAGGTCGCCTACATGGAAGGTGGGCAACTCAAGGTCTCTCCGCTGGTCGGAGGGATCGTCCGGTCGCTCACGGACAAGGCAGGCTGTTGCGCGCGATGGGGAAGCGACGGCTTCATCTACTACTCGACCAGCGAGTCGACGATCAGCCGTATTCCGATCGGGGGGGGCACGGCCGAAGTGGTTACGACCCGTTTGGCCGAGAACGACAGCGAACACGGCTACTTCCACGTGTTGCCTGACGGCGACTCCGGCATCTTCTCCGTCTTTACGACCCCGCCGCGCCTCGAGAGCATTCGAATCTCGACCGGCGAACGAAAGGCGCTGACGACGGGGCTCAGGGGGTATGTGACCACGACCGGCCACCTGGTCTTCGCGACGCTGGACGGGCAGATCCTCGCGGCGCCCTTCGACGCCAAGACCATGACCCTCACCGGTGGTCCGGTGCCCCTCGTGCAGGGTGTCGGGGTGAGCGCCAACGCCGACGTCATGTTCTCCCTGTCCGAGAACGGCACGCTTTTGTACTGGTCCGCGGCGGCGAGCGGAGCCGAGAGTGAGCTCATCTGGGTCACTCGCTCGGGAGGTGTTTCTTCGGTCGATCCCACGTGGACGTTCAGCCCGGGTGGCGCCAACCAGTCACTACGGTTGTCGCCCGACGGGACGCGGGTCGCGTATCAGGACATGCGGGAACCGGGTGGGGAAATCTGGATCAAGCAGCTCGACCGGGGCCCCGTTTCCCGCCTCACCTTCAACCCCGGCGCCGACGCGGCACCCGAGTGGTCCCCCGATGGCCAGAGCGTGGTTTTCGTGTCCGAGCGAGACGGCACGGGTCGCAACCTCTGGACCCAGCGTGCGGACGGGACCGGGGAGCCCACGCTGCTCCTCGACGTCGAACGGGAACCGGTCAGCCTGACGTCGACACCGGACGGCGGCTGGCTCGTCTACCGTGCCTCGGCCGCGCCGACCCGAGATATCTTCGCCCAGAGGCCGGGAGACAGCGCCGCGATGCCGGTAGCGGCCTCCCCGGGCTTCGACGAGAACGCTCCGACGGTGTCCCCCGACGGTCGCTGGATTGCCTACGTCTCCGACGAAACCGGGGACCCTCAGGTGTATGTGCGGCCCTTCCCCGACGTGAACAGCGGCCGCTGGCAGGTCTCCACGGGCCCAGGCGCGGCACCGCTCTGGTCGCATAGCGGCCGCGAACTGTTCTTCGCCTCGGCCGAGGGCCTTATGGCGGCGCAGGTCGAAACGTCGCCCAGCTTTCGCGTGATCGGCACCCAGCTGCTGTTCAGGCTTCCGGCCGGCGTCATCGGCGGCATTCCTCGCGGATGGTACGACGTGACCGCCGACGACCAGCGTTTCCTGATGGCTCGGCCGGTTCAGTTCAGTGGCGATGACCCCGAGAACCGGGTCGAACTCATCCTGGTTCAGAACTTCTTCGAAGAACTGAAGGCGCGAGTACCGAACTAGGGCACGGGTGCCGATCTGGGGAGCGGGGCCCAAGGATCGGGCGGCCCCGAGCCCCGAAACACCTGTTTTTCCCCATGAAACATTCCCGGCCTCGCAGGGTAATGGGGATCGCGGTGCGTGTGTGCGCCAGCTGTTGGAGTACCTACGGAGGAGCCGGATGACGAAAAAGAAGGCTGCGAGAACGAAGAAATTGAAGGCCGAACTGTCCCGCGAGCCGGAGATCGGCCAGGTATCACGCCAATTGGCTGCGCTAGCCCTCGCCCAGATCGAGCAGGATGGGCAACTCAGCGTGCGCCAGACGGAACAACTCAGGAGGACCTTCGCCAAGGCCGGAAAGGCCCTTGGATGGAACGTAATGGCGGTAGAGACCGGGACTGCCGTGGCCGACGTCAGCAACGACGTCATGGTCATGGCCCAGAGCGGAGCGGACTTCATGGCCGCGGATCTCAAGGAAGCCCTCGCCGCCAAGCGCACGGAAATGGCCCGTATTCGGAAGGCGGCCACGGCGGCCAGGGATCTTGTCGATCGCAAGGAAGACAGCTTCCCCACAGAAATCACGTATTCCTATACGGCTCGGGACCCCTCGCAGGCGCTGATTACCAAGACCGAGACCGTCACGGTCAACGCCCCGGAAGAGGCGCCGGTCATCGCGAACACGATCGAAAAGAACATCACCGGACGCGGAAAGCTCAACGACCTGATGATCATCGATCTCGAGCACAAGCGCGGTCAGCTGGGCGCGATGTCCAAGAAGCTGCCGGACTTCCTCACGGCATCGCATGGACTGCTTCGTGAGGTGATCGCCAACCTCCAGTAGGGGCGACCTCAGTCCGAACGGAAGGACTCAACCGGATCGACCCTGGTGGCGCGGAGCGCGGGCACGGTGCTCGCCACCGCCGCCACCAGGATCCGGACACCAGGCGGGCCCGCCGCCCTCGGGTTGGACGCGTTGACATCCGCATCGATTCGCGGATGCTTCCCGCATGGCCCTCATCAGCTGTCAGCGACTTCGTATCGCCTTCGGTGGTCCCCTCCTCCTCGACAACGCCAACCTCCAGATCGAACGGGGGGAGCGCGTAGGCCTGTTGGGCCGGAACGGGGAGGGCAAATCAACACTCCTCAAGATCATCATGGGGGATGTGGCTCCCGACGCCGGGGAGGTCACCTGGGATTCGGGCACGCGGATCTCGCTCGTGAGCCAGCAGGCTCCAGAGGGCCTCGTGGGGACTGCACTCGACGTGGTTCGTTCGGGTTCACCCCAGGCTCTGGTCGAGGATCATCACGCCGACCGCCTGTGTTCGATTCTCCATCTAGACCCCGCTCAGCCCTTTGCGAGTCTGTCGGGGGGACAACAGCGTCGCGCCCTGCTGGGAAGAGCGCTCGTCTGCGATCCCGATGTTCTGCTGCTGGACGAGCCGACCAACCATCTCGATCTCGATCATATCGACCTGCTCGAAACGATCCTTCTCCGCTTTCACGGCAGCATCCTCTTCATTACGCACGATCGGGCGTTTCTTCAGAAGGTCGCGACCCGGATCGTCGAGCTCGACCGGGGCCGGCTCACGAGCTGGGACTGCGACTATCCGACCTTCTTGAAGAGGAAGGACGAGCTACTCGCCAACGAAGAAAAGGAATGGGGCCTGCACGACCGAAAGCTCGCGCAGGAAGAAGCGTGGATCCGTCAGGGCATCAAGGCACGGCGGACACGAAACGAGGGGCGGGTCCGCGCTCTGGAGCAGCTCAGAAAGGACAGGTCCGATCGACGCGAGCGGGTCGGCAAGGTCCGGCTCAGCCTGCAGGAAGGCGGACGCTCCACAGCGCGTGTCGTCGAGACCAAGTCCGTGTCCTTCTCGTATGGAACGTCGCCCGAGGGCTCCGCGCCGGTCGTGCGGGACTTCAGCGCCATCATCCAGCGCGGTGACAAGATCGGCATCATCGGCCCCAACGGCTGCGGGAAGACCACGTTGCTCAACCTGCTGATCGGGAAGCTTCAGCCGCAGCAGGGCACCGTCAAACACGGCGCGCGTCTGGAAGTCGCCTACTTCGACCAGCACCGTGCCCAATTGGACCCGACGTCGACGCTGGCCGATGCCGTCTCAGGCGGGAACGAATTCGTCACGCTCGGCGACGAGCGGAAACATATCTACGGCTACCTCCAGGACTTCCTCTTCTCACCGGAACAGTCGCGCCAGCCGGTCGGGAGTTTGTCCGGTGGAGAACGCAATCGGCTCCTCCTCGCGAAGCTCTTCACCCAGCCGGCGAACGTCCTGGTTCTGGATGAGCCGACCAATGACCTGGACACAGACACGCTGGAGCTGCTCGAGGTCCGCCTGCTCGCGTATCAGGGGACCACGCTGGTGGTCAGCCATGACCGTGCCTTTCTCGATAATCTCTGCACGACTTCGTTCGTCTTCGAGGGCGAGGGAGCCTTCAAGGAGTACGTCGGCGGCTACTCCGATTGGAGGCGCGTCGTCGAAGCCCGAGAGCGCTCGGCAGAGGCCCTGCCGTCGTCGGGGGGCCGAGAACCGTCAAACAAGACCCCGACGCGGTCCGACGACAAGAAGGCCCGCCGGCTGAGCTTTCAGGAGCGGAAGGAGTGGACCGCACTTCCGGGCCAGATCGAAGCACTCGAGCACGAGCTTCACGAGGTCCAGATGCGGCTTTCCGACCCGGGGTTCTTTCACGGCGACGCGGGCGAGATTCGAGCGGTGAGTCAACGTGCACAGGAGATCCCGGTCGAGATCGATACCGCGTTCGAGCGTTGGGGAGCGCTAGACGAACGGGCCTGAGCCCGTTTTGGCAAAGATCTAGTTTTCGAATACGCTCACATCGTTACTTTTATCGATCTGGCGACGGTCGGAGCATTCGCCGGGGCGCAGGCCTCCAAAGTGCGGCTCTTCGTGTTCGCACTGCCCGACGCCAGTCCCCTGCTCTTCCCTGGCCTCGTCGGGCTCATGGTCATCGCGGGAGTCCTCGCGGTCTTGGTGCCCACTCGCAGAGCGTTGGCGATTCAGCCTGTCGAGGCCCTGCGGTACGACACGTAGGGAGTAGACCCAGCATCTACGTAGCCTGACGTATACCGGGCGGTGCGGGGCCAAAGCAGCTTACGCGGTACATCACTGATCCCACGCTCGCTTCGAGCAAGACTGGGAGGACCCGATGACCGCGACGTCTCAACACGCCCCCGAAGGTACACCCCGTCGACTGACCGATCGCAGCGGTGCATTCCTGACGCACGCGAGCCTCCTCGGGCTCACGGCCTTCTACTTCGTCCTACTCGTGCGCTTGCCGTTCTGGGCAGCGTTCATTCCATGCGTGGTTCTCGTCCACCGTATCGGGATCATGATCCACGAGTACTTCCACGGCATCACGCTCAAGACATACCGCGACAATCTCGCGGTCGTGACCCTTTGGGATGGGATCATGATGACCTACGGCATGCTCGAAGTCGTACGGGGCGCGCATCTCGCACATCACAAGTGGACCAACCAGGCCCAGCCCGGCGAGGACCACCACCACGACAGCGCTCATGAGCCGGGTGGTTTCCGACTATCGATGGCCCTCGATTCCCTTCGGCACCTCAACTGGCTCGCCGACGGGCTCCGCGGAAAGAGGCCTTATGTGCGCCCAGGCCGGATCGTGGCAGGCTTCCTACTCTCGTTGTTCGTCATCGCAGGGTGGATTCTGGTGGGTCACGGCGAGATCGTCTGGCAGTCGCTGGTGACCGTGGCCTTCACCGTGACGGGGCCCATGTCGTTGCGGGGAGCGATCGAGCACAGCAGCCAGCCCGGGAATCCCGACTTCGCAAACGAGTACACGACCTTCCTGCCGATCTTCAACATCAATCGGCACATCCACCATCATGAAGACACCACGGTGCCGTGGTACGCGCTCGAGTGGCGAACCCAGCGTCCGCTGCCGGCGTCCAGCTATTTCACGCGTTGGATCCGGTTGTACATCACCAAGGAGCTCGTCCCGATGCAGCCGCCACCGAAGCGGCGTGCTCGGGCAAGGCGAGGTGACGGCGGACCGGGCGGGGCATAAGCTACACGCGTGGGCGCCCTCCTTCGGAGCATTCTCTATGCAACGTCGCTTGACCCAAGCCATGTACGGTCTCGTTCTCGTCCTCGTCTCCCTCGCGTCATGCGTCCCAAACGACGCGACTTCGACTAGGACGTCCGGCGCCTTCGACATTCTCATCACGGGCGCCCGCATCGTGGACGGAGCCGGCAATCCATGGTTCCGCGCCGACATCGGCATTCGCGGGGACCGAATCGCCGAGATCGGATCGCTCACGGGTCGCCCCGCCACCCGAACGATTGACGCCGCCGATCGGGTCGTGTCGCCGGGCTTCATCGACATGATGGGGCAGTCGACGCTGGTGCTCATCACCGACCCGCCCAGTGCCGAGAGCAAGTTGCGCCAAGGGATCACGACGTACCTGTCCGGTGAGGGCGGCTCCCCTGCGCCGCGCCGCGCTGACGCGAACGGACCGGTCGTAGACGGCGAGGAACTCCGCTGGACGACGTATGCGGAGTACTTCGGCATTCTCGAGGGGCGGGGCATCCCCATCAACGTCGTACACGACGTCGGGCTGACGCAGGTTCGCCAGGTCGTGCTCGGCGAAGGCGACGTTCAGCCGACCCCCGCGCAGCTCGAGGAGATGAAGGCGCTCGTCCGGCAGGCGATGGAGGACGGGGCGATCGGAACGTCGACCTCACTCATCTACCCGCCGGCCGTGTACGCCACCACCGAGGAGCTCGTGGAACTCACTCGAGTCGCGGGCGAATACGGCGGCGTCTACTTCACACATATGCGCAACGAGAGCCACGCGGTCCTGGACGCCATCCGCGAAGCGTTGACGATCGGGAGTGGCGCGGGAGTGCCGGTACACATCTACCACCTCAAGGCGGCGGGTCAGGACAACTGGCCGCGGATGACCGACGCGCTCGCGCTCATCGACTCCGCTCGCGCCGCCGGGATGGATGTGACCGCAGACATCTATCCCTACATCCGCAACGGGATCGGCCTCGGCTCGTTCGTACATCCGAGACACTTCGCGGACGGCACGGATTCCTTCCTCGGGCGGCTTTCGGACACGGCATTGAGGGCCGAGCTGCGCCGCGAGGTCGAGACTACCTCGGACTGGGAGAACTGGTACCGGCACGTGGGGATGGATTGGAACAAGGTGCTGATCGTCTCTGCGCCCGCAGCCGTCGATTCCCGTGTCATCAATCGGTCGATCACCGAGGCTGCAGCCGTTCTCGGGAAAGACCCCTGGAACGCGTTCTTCGACCTGGTTCAGGCCGGCAGTGTGACCGTGAACCCCGAGAGCATGAATGAAGAGCAGAAGTGGCAGGCGCTCCGCGCGGAGTACGTCATGATCGATACCGATGCGTCGCCCGTGAATCCGCTGTCCGCGGCGGGAACCCATCCCAGGGCCTTCGGGGCCTTTCCACGCGTCATCGCCAAATACGTCCGGGAAGACAGCGTGCTCAGTCTCGAGGACGCGGTCCGCCGCATGTCGTCCATGGCCGCACAGAGGCTCGGGCTGCACGATCGCGGTTTCGTCCTGCCGGGCATGATCGCGGACCTCGTGATCTTCGATCCGGAGGAGATCCGGGATGCCGCCGACTTCGGCTCGGAGGCGATGCGCTTCGCCGAGGGCGTCGACTATCTGTTGGTGAACGGAACGCTGGTCATCGATGACGGCCGACGGGCCGACGTTCGGCCGGGCAGAGTGCTCCGGAGAGGCGGCGGCTAATCGGTCGATTCCTGTCGGAACAACGGCACGAACAGTTCAGCATGGATGCGCCACACGCCCTCCACCTTCCGCCAATACGCCGCGTATCGTCCACCCGTGCGGACGGGGCCTTCCAGGCCGCTCCACGTGCCGACCCAACTGCCCACCTCAGCGGCCACCTCGCCCACGGTGTTGACCTCGATCGACTCCGGTGTCCTCACGTAGACGGCGTCCTCGAACGCCGCGAAGTGTACCGCCAATCCCGAGATCGCGTCCTCCCGACCCCTTCGGAAGGAGCCGTTCGACGCCGCGCCGTGGTATTCCTCCATCATTGTCTCGGCGAGCGCGGCCAGGTCGTGGCGAGCGATGGCGGCGTTCGATTCGGCTCGCCGAGCTCGGATCTGAACCTCGTCTGCGGACGGATCGGTACTCACGGAAGGGCTCCAGGCGATGTATTGGGCTGTGGCTGATCCACTGCGCCCACGTCAGCTATGGGCGTGGCAACGTAGGATCGACCTCGAGGACGCCGACAGGGGCTACTCGAGTCGCTTGCCCCCCTCCGCCTGGTAGCGGATGTTTGGCCTCCGATGGTCATCGAATTCGTTACCTCCAGCGTCCGGAACCGCCGTGCACCCTCAGATCCTCGTCGTCGCTGACCCACCCCATCGTACTGTGGACCTCGATGCCGTCGCGGAGATCCTGGGAGTGGCGGTCGATGATGCCACGCTGAAGGTCGGTTTCCCGGCTCCGGAGGTCTTGTTGGCATCGGGTCCATACCGTGCCGACGAGGTGGCGCACGGGCTCAGGGGGGCCGGTCTGAACGTCGGCGTGATCGATGCTGAGGCGCTGGTGCACATCCCCTGGCCTGCTCCCGCGGCTTCGTTCGCGTTCGAGGCGGATGGGCTCGTCGCTCAGGTCCAGTCCCAGATCGTGTGCATCCCGTACGATGCGCCCCTTCTCGGGGTGTACTGCAAGCCCCCGTTGGACTTCAGCGCACCATTGACCGGCGTCGATGCGCCGCCTGCTGGATCACGAGGTGGACTCGGCATTGCCGAAGCCATTCAGTGGATGGCGAATCTGGTCCTCTACTTCTCGAACGATGCGGGGCTCCAGCGCATCTCCATCGTTCAGGAGGTCGCCGACTTTTCCGGGTTGGGTGGGCGCGCCGGTGCGACCGCTGCGGAGAGCTTGGCGATCACCGTGGAGGAGTGCGCGGATCGCATCGAGCATGGGGCTGGACGACGTGGCCGAGCGGACGCGAGAGACCCATCTGGGCGGGGTCGCTGAAACACCCCGGGTGCCCGCTCGAGCGTCGGACTCGGGGGATGTGATCCTGGTCATCGAGAACGGCTTCATCGCACACAAGAAGCAGCAGAAGTTGTTCATGCCCGTTTTGCGAAGCGAGCGCGACTCGGTCATCTCGGGGAGCGCCGGGTCCGCGGTCGCCGCGTCGCTGAATGTGCTGATTCGAACGGTCATCGTGATGAACGAGCTGGGCCGGGGCGGACAGGACTACCTCCAGGCCCACGAGGATGGAGTGATGATCGCCAGTGCGGCGCTGAGCGCGGCGGGCGTGGAGCTGATCACCATGGCGTGGCCGGCCTACGAGCTGAACGCACGACGCGCGACGGGGATTCGAGTTCGAAGCGGAAGCGACGAGGTGGCGGTGAGCCCCGTGCTGCTCGGAGATCTGTCGGTGATCGCCCTGAGGGACTTCGAGGAACGAAAGACGTCGATGATGCTGAGGATGTTGGCCCGTGCGCTCCTCAAGGAAAGTGCTGTCGTGAAGAGCGAACAGGCCGGCACGTCGGCGGGTGGTGCGCTGGGTGGGTTCGCGGCTCGTATCGCGAGTCGAACCTTCGCGAATGCGACCGAACGGGCGGACACCCGGAGTTGGTCGGGTCTTCCGGCCGAACTGCTCCTGGTGCGCATGCGGCTCCCGGCGGGACCGAACGACATCGAGATCTCGTATGAGGGCGCACGCGGGCCCGAAACGCGCACGGTACGCATCGACGTCCGAGCGGGCGCCGTGTCGCTGGAAACCATCGCCGTAACGGGACGAGATGGAGGCGACCAGGGCCGCTTCCGAGGCGCGACTCGCGGAGTGAGGCACGAAGTTCCGCGGGCCCGCCCGAGGGCCGCGACGCCCGGCGCGGACCCAGTCCCAGCGTTGGCTCCCTTTCGGGAAGCCTCGATCCGGTGAGTTCGAGTCCGAGTTCGTCTCCGGCTTCGCGGAACTGGCGGAACGGGCTGTTCCCGATAGTAGCTCTCTCGGCGTTCGGGTGTGTGCCCGACCACCCCGCTCGCGGGACAAGCGCCGCGTTGCTACAGGATGTGGTATGTGGGCGGGAGGTCGCCGAGACGCTCCATGACTTTCGTGCGGTGAGCCGGTATCTCACGGCTCCGCCTTCGGCCGATGGCGGACGCAGCTATCGCTTGCCGACGAGCACCCGCTCTGACTGGGTGATCCTCACCGTACCCAATCGTGGTCGGCCGCAGGTATCGCGGCTGACGCCGGCAGGTGCCACGGTGCGGACCTTCGCTTCGGACTGCTCGGTCGACGAGCGCAGCGTCGCGCGGAGCACGCCCCCGCAAGAAGGAGCGGTGGGGGCCAACCGCAGTGAGGGCCGACCCGCCCGATTCACCGACGCGGACCTCGGGTCGGCGCTGTCCGCGGCCGCGGGTCGACCGGTCGTGGTTTACGTCTGGTCACCGCACATGCCTCTGTCGGTCGACGGCTTCGCAGAGATTCAGAAGGCCGCGGACCGGCTCGGGCTATCCGTCGAGCCCGTTCTGATCGCTCGCGGGGACGCCGACTTCGCTCGCAGGGAAGCCGAGCGGGTGGGCATGCCCGCCTCAGCGTTGCGGGAAATCGACTCGGTCGAACTCGTCATGCGTGACGCTCAGGTGCACGCGCCGTCGATCTTGGTATTCGGGCCCGATCGTGTGTCGCCGGTATTACCCGGCTATCGAAACAGCGACGGATATGGGAGATACCTGACCGCCTTTCTTACGGCGGGATAACGACGCGTGGCGCCGAGCGCCCCGGTGTTCTCTACGGCTCGATCGCGCGGCAGAGTCCCGTGAGCCCGTCCCAATCGCGACCGGACGGTCCTTCCGTCCCCCCTTCATGCGCCTCGGCCCGAGCATCGGAAATGAGGGCTTCGCACTGCTTCGGTGACAGAGCCAGCGCTTGACCGGAAAGCTCGTGTGCATCGAGTGGAAAGGGCTCGGCCTGAAGAGCCGCCAGGGACGGCATACACGCGGCTTGCCAGAGCGTCCCAAGTTCGGTCCACAGGTCGCGTTGCGCGTCGGACGCCAGAGTCGTTGTGCGCCATCCACGCGAGCCGGGGTCGACGACACGGAATCGGAAACGTTTCTCCGCCTCCGAGTCCCGAGGCGCCGTGTTCGCGAGGAAGAAGAGGTTTCCGTCCGGGAGGAACGCAGGGAAGTAGCTGCCCACGCCCGCGGTCATCGAGGTGGAGAGGCGTTGCAGTCCGGAGTATCCGGAAATGCGTCCGGCAGGATCTCGGTCGAGACGGGCGACCACCACATCGGTGATCGTCGAACTCGGGAGGCCACCGTTCACGAACGGGGTCAGATAAGCACCCTGGCTCAGATGGAAGGTCAACATCGAGCCATCGAAGCTGAAGTCCGCCTTTCCGGCGGGGAACCCAACGTCGGCCACCTCCGTGCACGCCATCGTTCCGGCGCTCGGGTCAGCGCCCGTGATCTCGAAGATCTTGAGAGAAGCGCCCGTCGCAAATGCGTTGCCCGCGACTTCGCTCGTATAAGCCGCGATGTAGCGTCCGTCCTTCGAAATGAAGGGCGTGTTGAGGTCGTTCTGTACCGCGGGGCAGACCGCCATGGGCTCGCTCGCCTCGACGCCGAGCAGCGCTCCGGAGTCGGCATTGTGGCGGAAGAGATAGTCCACGACACGAAAGCCCGACTGGTCAGCCGTTCCCGAGAACATGAGCCGATAGGTGGTCTCGAGCCCGCTGTCCGTATCGACCTCGGAGAGGAGCGACGTGGACTGATAGTACACCCGGTGCATCGACGGATGGTCGTGGATGAACACGGGCTCCAAGTCTGCGATGTCACGGCCCTCGGCGAGCGCTTCGAGCATCGGCGCCACGGGATAGAACCGGGTATTCGAGTCCGGCGTGTAGTTCGACGGAACCGTCATGTAGCGACCGTCGGGGGTGGCTACCGCATCCGAGCGATCGGGAATCTGGACCCGCTGATCGGTCGTGAGGTTGTAGAGGTAGTTCTGGTTGTGGCTGGCGAAGGCGATGATCCAGTCGGTGC
>JAQBXY010000033.1 GCA_027623325.1 Gemmatimonadota bacterium | reverse complement strand
CTCTGTCGCGATCAAGGCCATCCTAGTAGGGTCACCGACCCCCAAAGTACGGAGCGCCCCCAGTGCCCCGATGCTACGCATGGCAGCCATACCAATCCGCGAACGGCAAGACCGCTGTGCGGACACCGTTGAAGGCGCTCTCACAGCCCCCTGAGACCGAAGCCGTGTCTCGCCGCTTCCGAGATAGACTGCGGCGATTGGATGCGGTTCTGGCCTTCAAGGTGGGTGAGGCTTTCGTCTCCTTTCACGACCGCGACCGAACCCAGCGTGTTTGGTAGGCGAGGAGTTCAGCGCAGAGGTGTTGAGGGAGGTGTGGGTGCGGTAAGCTGTGGTGTGCCCAGGTCATTCAAGATTCGTGAAGTAGTCATGGTCCTTGTACCACTGGAGAGCCTCCTCCATCGCTTCTTGGCTTGGCCCTGTGAACTGCCAAAATATTCTTCCGTCCCTACGCACGGGCTTAACCAAAACTCCAAGCCGCTTCAGTAGCTTCTGTCCCCTCAAGCGTCTAAGAACCTTAGCCCGCATGGGGTCATCATGCCGAAGCCGTTTCTTGTAAGCCTCTAGGTCCCTGTCCAGCCAGGTGCCGTCCTCCTCCTGGAGGTACGTCATATAGATATCTGCACTCCCATCTTCATTTGGCAGCACATGTATATCAGGGATGCCTGGCTCTGTCGGATCGTGCTCGTCATTCATGGCACCAACATAGGAGGGAGAGGGCGGGCGGGCCTCCTCGCGTGCGCGGGAGCCTAATGCGCGGGCGTGGGAATCTGACGTTCCCGTTCGGAGACTTCTGATACCTAGCTTGGTGCCCATCTCAATCCTCCTCATCAGTCTCAGGACCCTTGCGGGGGGTTCCAAGGGCAAGGGCGCACTCCTCCTCCCACCTATCCCAATCAACCTGGGGGACCTCTAGTTCGACTTTGCTGAGTGCCTCCTCATGGAGCTTCCGCTTGAAGCGGACCGTGTAGTCCCAGGCAGGGCGGTGGCCCCTTTGGTCTATCCACTGGTAAAGAAGATTCACTCCGGGTTTCCCGTGCTTGCTCCAGTCGAACAGGAACCGGCAAAGTTCCTTCACGGACGAGCCTTCGATATAAAATTTGCAGAGCATCCCGAAACCGATCTCGTCCAGTAGTTCAAACCGTTCCCGTCTAATCTTTCGACTAGCCATCAGACAACTCCCTCACGGTTTCAGGGAAGCTCGTCTTACGGACAGCCATGAAGAGGCTCAAGCTGTCGCCTCCACTTCCGCAGGTGCGGCAGAAGTAGAGGCCCACGCCCCCCAGCTTTCTGAGGGCTGACATGGAAGCCTGGGGCTAGGTCCTCACAGATCGGGCAGGTGCCGCACCAGGACTCACCTTCCTTGTCGTCATCATGCTGTACGAGTTCGACATCTAGCCGTTCGCACATCTTTTGAATTGGAATAGAACGGGCACGGGCAACTTGCCTCTCCCAGGCGTTTGAGCTTCCTCTTCGCTTACGAGTCGTAGTTGCAACTGTCATGATTGTCTCCAGATATTTGTATGGGTCAGGGTATGCCGCATGTCATGTGGCATGTCCCAGCCCTTGTTCACGTTCGTTCGATTACTTCTGTTTGGTGCGAGGATGCTGCCGTCGCTCCATTCTAGGCTCTGTGAGCCGCCTAGTAAGCCCGTCCGTGCGAGCCAACGCACGTCCAAGGCTGGGTACTCTTCAATGACCGGGCGCGAGAAGCCCCCCAAGTGCTCTCTTGTCCAAACGAAGCTGAGATCGTGAGTCCGAGCGTCCATCAGAGCCGCTTCGCGATAACGGGCTTCCAGCCCTCGTAGATCGCCTCGAGCAGTTTGTCGCCGTCAGGCGCAGACTGTAGCACCCCTCTCACGACGCCTGCCATCTCGCGCACGAGGTCTTCGTTGACCTTGTCGCCATCGTCTGAGAGCCCGATCCGACCAAGCACATCGAGAGCGCGGATTCGATCACCAGCCTTCTCGTTCTTGTCGTCCGCGATGTCGGTCAGTACGGGTATGCGTTCTTCGTAGGCGAGTGCCGAAGCTGTGCGGATTCGTGTGCGTGGCCGACCCGGACTGTTCACGTTGCCCCTATTGCCGGGCGTGCCACCAGCTTTCAACGCACCGCCATGTGCCTGTGGGACGAGCGGCACCACCCCGCTGTCTTTCCCGTTGTTCAGACCATCACTCTTGCTCATTCAGGGAACACCGAGAACTCGATGAACACCTTGCAGTCACTACAGGAGAGGCCGTCTTCATCTTTCGTCAGTGGAGCCTTCAGCGGCTTATGCTCCCCACCGAGTCGAGAGCGTTTCATGCTTGTTCGCTCGGAATTGCCAGGACATCCAGCGCGGCGCGTAGCTCGGGAATTGCCGTCGCCGGTATTGTGAGCGGTGCGGTGCACCAGGCCGGACGGTGGAAGGCGGAGCCGCTATCGAAGCCGTGCGCGATTAAGAGGCGGCCATCCGATCCGTCTCGAATGAGCGCGAGCCGCAACGTGGACCCGCCGCACGGCAGGTCGATGATTTCATGGACTTCGGTACGTGCAGTCATGCCGGGGATGTCAGCTTTCATCGTTGTGCTTCCTTTGGACGCGCACGCCCGACTCGATGGTGGGTGAGCAATCGCAATCGCGACCTCGAAGCATCCCGCAGTCGTCATCGTGGCGGACCTCAACGTGATGGACTCCAGGCTTGAACTGGGTCGTACGGATGTGTTCTGCCAGAGTTCGTAGGTAATTGCCGGTCATCTCTCTTCATCCTTTCCCACTTTTACTCCACACTCTCCCCCTCCTAAGAGGGGGGGGAGTGGAGGAAGTGAAGTGCCAGCTAACTCCAGAGTGCCGTTGGAGTGACTTGGAGTAAGTGGAGTAAGGGCGGCTTCACCCTTCGCAGTTACGGTGTACCGCGCACCCCTTCCTTCTCTATGCTGCCTCACAAAACCCTTATCCACTAAGGACTTTCGATGCCCGTAGAAGGACGAGGACTTCTGCCCCGACACCTCAAGCCACGTTGAAACCGTGAGCCCGTCGTCTAGTGCCGAGATATGGAGTGACCTTAGAGTTTCGACCTGCCGGGCGGTCAAAAAGTCCCCCCTTACTCCAACGTCGAAATCTGGAGTAAGAACAGCCGAATCCAGACGCTTTGACAGTTTCAGGCGGATGTCATCGAACGGCTCTGAGTCCTTCGACTTCTCACACTTGAGTGTGATGCCGCGTTCATCGGTTCGCAGGGACATCAGCACGTCCACCGCGCCACGGAGTGCCGTAGAGCCCCTCTCACGATCACCGGATGCGTTGGTGTGATGGATGAGCAAGACAGCACACCCCAACTCTCTGCGCACGATATCCGCGCCATGAATGGCGAGCCCCATGTCCCGCGCTGAGTTCTCGTCGGCACCGAGTGTGCAGCGGGCGAGCGTGTCGAACACGACCAGCTTCGGGTTCGGCACGCGGTCACGTATCGTGGCCACGAAACGAAGAACGGCCTGATGGTCCATTAAGGGAACCGCGTCCAGCAGGAAATAAATGTCCGACACCTCGGCCATCGGATGGCAGTCGCGCCACGCACGGATACGCTGGCCGAGTCCACCTGAGCCCTCGCCAGACACGTACACGACGCCGCCTTGCCCCACCGCACGCCCAGCCCACGGCTCCCCCCCCGCAACGCACATCCCCCAGTCGAGTGCAGCGAAGGACTTCCCTGACCCTGGCGCTCCGAAGAGGCTGATTAGCGCTCCCTCTGGGAAGAGGCCCGTGATTAGCGATTCGGCAACCGGGCGGTCCTCCAACTGCCCGACATTGAGCAACTCATAGGACGCGCCGCCGAATCGCGGCGTGCCGTCGGGAGTGCTGCCCGCTGACGGCACGTAGCGGGCCACAGACGACGCGATGGCGTCCACCTCGACAGCAGGTAGGGGCGGGACGCACCGGCCTCGGTTCTCGACGTGCAGCGCGGCTGCTATCGCTTCCTCGCTCATCCCGCGCCGCCTGAGCGTGCCTGCCAAGCTCGTGAGCGTTGCGTTGCGTCCGCCTTCACCGATCACCTCGCCTAGCGCCGGCGCGTTCGTGCGTGTATCCGCTCGACCGCATACCAGATCCACCAGCCAGCGTGGGGTCACGGCCACCGGGAAGTCGTCAGGCGACCTGTCCCGAACCCACTCGTACACGCCGCCGTCCGGGTGCGCGCTCGGAGGCAAAACTACGTAACCGCCTGTACCGCGCACGTCGATGCCTGGGCCGACCTTGCCCGCTGAATTTCGGATATCCCGACCAGGCGGCATCTTGAAGTAGACGTGAAAGCCCTTGCCGGTCTTTGCGGTCACGGTGGCGATGCGCTCGCCGTGCTCGTCCTGCATCGTCTCCCACCGACGCTCGGCTTCCTCGGAGTCCAGGTCGAGCACCCATATCCCGCTCACGGTGCCCGTGGCGAATCCTACGCCGGTGGCACTGCGGGGCCAGGCCCGCCACGGCTCCGTGGTCGCGTCCAGGCACCCGTTCTTCGTCGCCGGGATTTTGCCGCGCACCGGGAACACCGGCCAGCCCAAGTCCTGGTAGCCCTCGGCGGCTCCCTCGAAATGCTCGGCGGTCGCGGTCGTCATTCGCCAGCGTCCAGCGCGTCAGAGGTCGAGTTCCTGACTCGCTCGCCGACCCATTCTTCGAGGTCATTCCTTCGGTACCTCTGCCAAAGCTCAATAGGCTTGAGGAGCTTGGAGAAGATGGAGGACTTTCTGCCCCCTGACGGGGCAATCAACATCACGAAGAGCGAAGACCACTCTTCCACCCAATTCACTGTGATGTCAGCAATGCGGTACTTCCCAACCACACAGGCAGAAGCCGCAGCTATACACCCCATGATCGCCATGGCTGGCTGCACTTGCTGAGACTCTGAAAGAGTCCTTGCCATGGAAGCCATCTTCTGAGGCAACCATTCAAATTTTAGTTCTGGCAGTTCCCCATGCACATGCCACATGCCAGGGCTGTCATCAGGGGTAATCTCCGACTTGGCAACCACCACCGTGCGGGCAGATGATCTCTTTGAGCCAGCCGAACCGTGGGCATTAATCGGTCCTCCCTAGCATCCAATCGTAAAGATCGGACCTCTTGTATACGACTCGGTTTCCGTTCCGGGAGGACGGGGGTCCGTACTGGTTCGTCCGCCACCTTTGCAGGGTGATTGGGGACTTGCCCAGAATCTCACAGGCTTCGGGGACGTAGCACCAAGGCCAAGGCTCGCCTGTGGGCTGGTCTTCTAACTTGTAGATCGGGGGGGCTAGTTCGGCTGCGGTTGGTGCTGCCATGAGAACGTCCTTAACTCAGTGTGCATTACAGGGGGCAGACCCCCTGGAGGGCGTGGGAAGTCCCCACCCCTCTCTCACACTGGTTGGACGCCTGGCAGAGATGAGCATCTCTCTGGTGCCCCAAGCAACCGTGCTTCTCGTTCCTGCTTCTTTTTTGCGCGATTAGGTCGCGATACCGTCCGACACTCCGGGCTAAGAATGTCGCTTGTTATTGATTCTAAACGTTACGCCTCTGATGGGTCAAGGTGATATCACATGCCGATCAGTATGGGTGGACCAACCTGCGCCTGGAGCCAATCGGCCAACTCCTTGATGGCTTCTTCCTTGGTTTCATTCGGGATCAAGCTGTACTGCTCCGTGACGGATTTCACTCTGTGGTTCAAAGTCCGGCTAATCACTAACTCGGTCTTCTCCAGCCGACCCAGCCATGTCCCAACACAGTGCCTCAAGTCGTGGAGAGTGAAGTCTCCAAGGTCAGCTTCCGCACGGATACGTTTCCATTGAGGGCGGATGTCCTTGACGCTCTCTCCCTTGATGACGGGGGAAGGGAAGACTACTTCATCAGAGGTTCTCTGGCTGGCTAGGTGCTGGAAGATTTGGATGGTTTGAGGACTCAATACGGAGAACATCTTGTCTCCGTTTTTTGTCGTGCCCACGAAGATATGAGGTGGCTCACACTCGCGTCCTGACACTCGGTCTAGGTGAACGTCAGGCCAGCTTAACTCTAGAAGTTCACGCTTCCGCATCCCTTGATGGCAGAGGATCTGGACGATGCTCAGTGCGTGGCTCTGTGGCTCGTCCTCGAGGGCGCGGTATAAGCGTTTCAGTTCTGGATCAGACAGGTATCGCTTGCGGGGGTTCTCACGCTTCTTCTTGACGAGCCTGGTAGGGTAGGAGTAACCCTCTGGAATTGCCCCCTTGATCTCAGCAACCTTGAAGATATTGCCAAGGTTGGCATGGAGCCTGTTCGCCTCAACAGGGGCAGGGCGACCACTGATGGACTTCTCTCCCGACGAGATCCCCAGGTAGACCTGGTGGTACTGGCTTCTCTTGATGGCTGTGAGGGGACGATCTCCAAACAAGGGGAGCAGGTAGTTCACCACCCGCCTCTGAAGATCGTACAGATATTTTTTCGTCCACCCTTCCTGTCGCTTTACCTCTAGGTAGATCGGCAGGAATTCACTGAGCGTGATTCCCTCTAGGGACCGATCCTCAGAAGGATCAATACCGATCTCAACTTCTTGGATGAGCTTCAGCCCGATCTCTCTGGCAGTGGACAGGCTCATGGTTTCGACATTGCCCAGCACCTTCAGGTGGACCTTGCTTCGCACGGTCTTGAGGAGGACGCCAGAGCCGCCTACACGTTCCTTGGCACGATACTGGAGGACGTAGCTCTTACGTCCTGTTGGGTAGATCCTGATCCCGAAGCCACTCCCAGGTGCCTTGGGGTGGGAGTCGTATCGGATGTCACTCCTGCGTCCATCCCACTTCATGCTTTGGATGCGGCTGGATGTGAAGGGGATGTGCCTGGCCTGGGGTTTAGGCTCTGGCATCTGAATCTTCCTTTGAGTCTACCATAAGTCTACCATTAGGTGATCTATCCTGATATGATGGTGATACCCCAAAGGTAGTGGGTAGGGTCATATAATCCAGTATCTACAGCACTATTGATAGGGTATGGGAGTACAGTGGTAAGGGGGTGGCTACCTAGACACTACTGCCTCCTAAGCAGTAGGTCCCGCGTTCGAGTCGCGGCGAGGGCATCGATGGAAGGTCAAGACCCGTAACGCCTCATGGCGTTGCGGGTCTTGGTGCATTCTCGGGCATGAGCAGTGTTCGCATCCCAATTGAGTCCCGGATCGAGACCATTTTTCCCGGCCTCGCGACTCGCGCGTTCAAACATCCCGCCGCGACCCCAGATTGTACGATGACTCTCGAGCCCCACGATCGACGAGGCTCGCTGGATTTCACATACCACGTGTCTCCACGTTGGCACGTGCCGCACCTTGGAAGGAGGCCCCCCATGCGTTCATCCGTTCCCGTCTTCCTTACGCTGAACCTCTGCCTCGGCGGGCTCCTCGCGCCCAGTTCCGCACGGGCGCAGGCCCTGGAAGGCTGCGACAAGATCGAGGGGTTGGTCGCGGCCGGTAGTTATGTCGAAGCTCTGGAGGAGTTGAACTGGTGCGAGCGTGGCATCACCGATCTGCATTTCAAGAGAATCCTCGAGATTCTCGAGACGCCCATCCTCGGCTATCAACCCGGAGAAGGGACGGCTGAAGCGGTCATGGGCTTCAGCACGATCGAGATTACCCACTCGAACGGCACCAGCGAAATCGCCACGAGCTTCTCGAGCGGGGTCGGCGAGGCGATGTCTGGCCTCGGAGCGCTCGCTGGCCTAGCGGGCGCGCTCGGAGTCCGGCAGCCGGGCATCGAACAGGTCCGAATCGGGCGGAATACAGGTCAACTCGAGGAGCGCTCCTCGGACGACTACAGCCTCGTGGTCACCATGACCGGCGGACAGATCCTCACGATCGAGGGTTCGGATGGTCGCGTCCTGCAAGATTTCGCAGCGCAGGTGATCGAACTTCTGAACGACTATTTGAACGACTGATCTCGGCCCGGAGTCATCGTAGTACTTTTTGTTCGTTGCAGGGGCGCTGCAACTGCGAGTACGATTGTGCATACGCTCCGACCAACCGGACAGACCATGTACGTCGGTACGACCTCTTGTAGTACCCCGTCGCTGCCTGTGGCGTTGGCGCGCATAGGAGCGCAATGGCGCTGAGCGAGGAACGTCGGGAGCGCGCGGTCCTCGGGGTAGCGTTTTTCGCGATTCTGCTCGCGGCCTGGCCGACCCTGATCAACTTGCCAGGCACGTGGGCGAACAACGGACACGGGTACTTCGTGGCCGCGCTGACCGCCTGGCTCATTTGGCGAGACCGGGACGTGCTGTTCCGGACGTCCGGGCCGGGCATCGGCGATCTGATTCCCGTCCTCGCCTTTCTGTCCGTGGGATGGATGTTCGCTGTGGCGATGAACCTCACGTCGGTCCACGAGGGACTGCTGACGGTGGTCGTTGTCGGCTGGGCATTCGCGACCTTCGGCTGGCAGGCCCGTCGAACGATTCTGGCCATCGGCCTCACGTTCTGGCTCGCGGTCCCGCTTTGGGGGGGGCTCACGCCCGTGCTGCAACGCGCAACGGTGATCATGAGCGGCGGTGCGACACGATTGGCGGGGATCTCGGCCGAGATCGGCTACGACTACATCTCCCTGACGACCGGGACCTTCCTGGTCGAGGCGGGGTGCGCCGGGATGAACTACCTCATGGGCGCCCTCGTTCTCGGTGCGTTCTACGCTCACTTCTTCGTCGCGCGCTGGCAGACGCAGCTCAAGATCGTCGCGATCGTCGCTGCTGTATCGATCGTCGGGAACTGGATCAGGGTTTCCGTACTGATCTTCATCGGTGAAGCGACGGCGATGCAGTCGAGCCTGCTCGGGGATCACCTCTGGCAGGGTTGGTTGATCTTCACCTTGCTCATGATCCCCACGCATTTCGTCATTCGCCGAATCGAAGTGCGGGATGCGGGAAAGCCCGGCGGCGCGGCGTCTCCCGCGGTGACCACTGCCGGCGTCGATCCCCTGCGTGCGCGCCGGGCGATTGTGGCGGCCCTCGCGGGCGTCGTCGGTCCCGTCTTGTTCATGGGATTTGGGGCGATCCCCCGAAGCGATGACCTCGACCGAGACCTTGCGGACGTTCAGTTCTCCGACGCTTGGGACGCTGCGGTTCGTGCCCAGGCGGACCCCTCCGGCTGGACTCCCGCGTTCCGTGGTATCGACGAGAGTCTTACGTGGACGCTCGAGACCGACGGTGGAGAACGAGTCGAACTGACGCGCCACTACTTCGTCGACCAGAGGCAGGACGAGGAACTCGTTCAGTGGGCGAACGCGATCGCTCCGGGTCCCGAGCTTCTCTCCGAGCGGTTCGTCGGGCCGGTCGGGACGGCGCGGCGCATCGTTCGCGAGGCGATCGTGCGCTCGGAGGATGGCCCACGAGTGGTGTGGTATTGGTATCGGGTTGCGCGTCGGGATACACCATTTCCGAGTAAGGCGAAGCTCCTCGAGATCGTGGCCTTCTTTCAGCGTACATCAGCGTCCGAGTTGATCACGCTGAGCGCTGCGTGCGCGGCGGAAGACTGCACGGGGGCTGCTGCTGCCTTGCGGGCTGTCGCCGGCCCGGAGGGCGGGGCACTCCCCTAAGGAGTCTCCCTCGTCCAGAGGCTCTCTCCCCGCGCCCGCGGCTCGGCATCGTTGCTGCGGGCCACACCGATCGCTCTATTGCGGCTCCTGTGTTGCGAACCCTGAGGAGACGTCCATGCACGGCGCCCTGTATTCACGCTCTGTCTTGCTGTTCACTCTGGCCTTCGCGGGGTGCGGGTGGGGTGACGACTCGGGCGAGGCGGTGTCCGACTCCCCGTCCTCGGCCCTGCCTCCGGGTGTGGAAGCGATCTCCTTCCTCGGCGAACCCTTGTCGGCGCCGGAACAGCCCGAGGCTGTTCGGGCCGTTTATCTCGAGCGGTTCCGAGAGGCGGAAGACGCTCTGGTGGCCAGGCCGGAAGATGCCGACGCCCTCGTGTGGATGGGCCGACGAACCGCGTATCTAGGCCGATACCGTGCGGCTTTGGACATCTACGGTCATGCGATGACGCTCCACCCGGATGACGCCCGTCTCTACAGGCACCGCGGTCACCGGTATCTGAGCGTGCGAGAGCCAGACAACGCCATCGCCGACTTCGAGCGGGCGGTGGCGCTGACGGCAGGCCTGCCTGACGTGGTCGAGCCGGACGGTCTCCCGAACGCGATGAACATCCCGACCAGCACGCTTCAGTTCAACATCTGGTATCACTTGGCCCTCGCGCACTATGTAAAGGGTGACTTCGAAGAGGCGCTCGCGGCTCAACGGTCGTGCCTCGCGGTGTCGGCCCACCCCGATTCGGTTGTGGCGACATCCTACTGGCTGTACATGACGCTCCGGCGTCTAGGAATGGATGCCGAGGCCTCGGCGCTGCTCGACGACATCTCCGAGGAAATGGCGATTATCGAGTCGACGGCCTACCTCGACCTGCTTCTTCTGTTCAAGGGACAGCGCACGCTCGAGGATTTGGTGGGACCATCCGGGAGCGATGCGACGCTTCAGAGCACCACAACCGCATATGGGGCAGGGGTCTATCATCTTCTAAACGACCGCCCGGAGGACGCGCGCGCCATTTGGGAACGCATCCTGACCGGACGGAACCAGTGGTCCGCCTTCGGTTACATCGCTGCGGAAGCTGAGGTGGCCCGCATGAGCGCCGATCGATAACGCATGGTGGTTTTTGATTCGCTCAATTTTTGATTCGCTCAATGGGAGAACGACGATGTGGAAGAACGCTCTTTCGAGTGCCGCGATGCTTGTGCTGCTCGCGGCGCCCCTTGTCGCACAGGACATGACGGCGGCGCTGGCGGATGACTTCAGGAGGCAGCGCGCCAACGTGATCGGCATGGTCGAGGCGATGCCGGAAACCGGCCTTCGCTCGTCACCCAGCGACGGTGTCCGCGACTTCGCTCAGCAGATCGAACACGTCGTGCAGGGCAACCTGGGCATTATCCGGTCGGGCTTCGATCGGCCGGTCGACGTGCCGGAAATGAGTCCCGAGGTCTACCTGAACTCGAAGGCAGAGCTGATTCGTTTCGTCAATGTGGGCTACGACCTCGTGCACGAGATGGTGACCGGAATGTCGGCTCAGGATCTTTCTGCCGAGACCCAGCTCTTCGGTCAGGCGACGGTGCAGAAGTGGCAGCTCATCCGGACCGCCTACGAACACGGCGTCTGGACGCTCGGAGCCACGGTTCCATACCTGAGGCTCAATGGCGCGACGCCTCCAGGATACGACCTGATTCCAAGGAATTAGTGCGCGGTGTAGTCGACGAAATCCCAACGGAGAATCAGCATGACGCAAGGCATCGCAGCCCTCTTCATGGTCGCGACGTTTCAAGTCGCCCCCGCTCAAGTGCAGATCACACCCGAACGGGCCGAGATCGAGGTCGCGGAGACCGCGCAGCTCGCAGTTCGGGCCACGGATGGAGCGGGACGCCTCTTGGAGGGGTTGGACATCCGTTGGATTGCGTCGACTCCGGAACTCGCCACGGTCGACGAGACTGGGCGTGTCACAGCACTTAACGCAGGAATGGCGCGGATCACGGCGGTTGTGGGAGGGCGTCCGACGACTGCATCAGTCGTGATCCGTGCGCTACCGCCCTCGGAACTGCGCGCCGAGGTAGGGAGTGGCGAGCCGTACGCCGGCCAGGTGGTACCGATGCGCGTGCGTGCGTTCAATCGGTTGGGTGAGCCGGTGCCCGATCCCACGCTCGAGTATCGGAGTAGCCGCCCTGAGGTCGCGGCCGTCGATGGCGCCGGCCTGATCTTCGCTCGGGGTACCGGGAGCGCCACGATCAGTGTCAGTGGAGCCGGTGTCACGACGTCGACGACGCTGACGGTCCGCGCCGATCCGGGGGTTAGTTACTCGCTCGAGCCTCTCGAGGCGAGGGTCCGCACCGGTGATGTCGTGCGCTTTACCGCGACCGCCGAGCGTTCGGGTGGCGAGGCGGTAGCAGCGTTCCCTGAGTGGTCGATCAGCGGGACCGGTGCCCAGGTCGAAGACGAGCGTGGCCAGGGGGTGTTTGTCGCCGAGGAACCGGGCACGTATCGCGTAACCGCGCGAATGGGGGAGAACGCTGTAGTGAGTGGCGTCGTGCGCGTCGAGCCGCGTGGCGCCGACGCGGAGCTGGTCCAAATCGGGCGAGGGGGTGCATCGGAGCATCACTCGGGCGACGTGTGGGTCTTCGAAGGATTGGATGGGCGTGACTACGCCTACATCGGGACCTACATGTGGGATTGGATGAAGGTCTGGGACGTGACCGATGCGTCGAACCCGGTGCTCACGGACTCGTTGCAGCTCGACGCGCGTCGGATCAACGACGTGAAGATCCACCCGAACAATCGCATCGGCATCGTTACGCGGGAGGGAGCGTCGAGTCGCCGCAATGGCATGGTCCTTCTCGATCTGACGCAGCCCGCGCACCCGACGATCCTGTCCGAATACACGGAAACGCTCACGGGCGGGGTGCACAATGTTTGGATCTCGGGTGAGCACGATCTCGTGTACGCCGTGCACAACGGCACTAGGGCTGTGCACGTCATCGACATCTCGAATCCCGAGGCTCCACACGAGGTCGGGCGCTGGGGAATCGACAATCAGCAGCGCTCCCTGCATGACATCATCGTTCAGGAGGGCTATGCCTACGTCTCGTATTGGGACGACGGGGCGGTCGTGCTGGACGTCGGAGCAGGTACACACGGCGGCACACCGACCACGCCGACCTTCGTGAGCCAGTACAAGTACCCGATCGGAAACACGCACGTTGCCTGGCGCCACGGAAAGTACCTCTTCGTCGGCGACGAGATCTTTCCGGCGGGATGGGACCCCGACAAGGCGATTCACGCCCGTGGCTATATCCATGTGCTCGACATGACCGACATGGAAAACCCCGTCGAGGTCGCCAAGTACGAAGTGCCGGAAGCCGGAGTGCACAACATCTGGGCGGAGGACGACCGACTGTACGTCGGGTACTATCAGGCAGGGCTGCGCGTCCTCGACATTTCCGGAGACCTCCGCGGTGATCTCTACGAACAGGGGCGAGAGATCGCCGTGATCCTTACGACGGACGACCAGACGACGACGCCCAATTGGCCGATGGCCTGGGGCGCCCAGATCCACAAGGGTCGGATCTTCTCCTCGGACCTGAACTCGGGACTGTGGATCACCGAGCTCAAGGAGCGGCCGCGAGTCGTGTTCTAGTCCGGCGTCACTCGTGGACTTCGAGGCGGCGCGACGGGCGGTCGCCGAACACGCGCGGGTAACGCCGCTCTTGCCCGCGGTCGAGCTTTCAGAGCGGCTCGGCCGCCCGGTCTGGCTCAAGGCCGAGTGTTTGCAGCGCACCGGTTCGTTCAAGGTGCGCGGAGCAGCGGCACGAATCTCGGCGCTGACGCCTCAGGAGCGTCAGCGAGGGATCGTGACCTGTTCGAGCGGAAACCACGGGCGCGCGGTGGCCTTCGTCGCCGAGCGCCTTGGTGTGCCCGCGACAGTATTTGTCCCGGAGTGGGTCGATGCGGTGAAGCTCGAGGGGATCCGAAGCTCCGGCGCACGGCCCGAACTGGCTGGGAAGACGTTCGACGAGTCGGAGGCGCTCGCGCGCGAGAGGGCCACGACCACGGGGATGACGTACATCTCAGCCTACGACGACGCCGAGGTCATCGCGGGGCAGGGGACGATCGCGGGGGAGGTCCTGGAACAGCTCGGGGAGGTGCCTTCTGCCGTGATCGTACCGCTCTCGGGCGGCGGGCTCGTCGGCGGGATCGCGGCGGCCTTTGCCGAGCTTCTCGGCTCTTCGGCTCCGCGGCACATCGCCGTCTCGGCCAAGAACGCCGCGGTCATGCTCGCGAGCGTGCGAGCGGGGCGGCCCGTCGAGATTCCGGAGCAAGAGACCCTGGCGAACGCCCTTGCCGGAGGGATCGGCCTCGACAACCAACATTCCTTTCGGTTGGTACAGGAACTGGTCGATGAATACGCGACCGTTGGAGAAGCCGACATCGCGGGGGCGATGTGCTACGCCGTGGAGCGGCTCCGGCTCGTGGTCGAGGGCGGGGGAGCTGTCGGACTCGCCGCGCTCCTGTCGGGCGCCTGGCGGCCCGTCGGCATCGCCGACGGGCCGCTGGTCATGGTCCTCAGTGGGGGCAACGTGGCCCCCGACACCTTACGCCGTGTTCTCGAAGGCTCGGCTACCGCAGCCGCGTGACCGTGATACGGCCTGTCGGCGCGCCTGTCACGACGATCTGAGCACCAGCACCCGCACCGCTCGAAACGAAGTCGTGGAAGCGGACTCCGGACGGGCCGATCCCGCACCGATCCGTAGCGGCGGGGGGTTGATACGCCCGCGCGTCTCCGGTCCCCACGAGCTTGAGCGGACACGAATAGACCGCCGCCGTGAAGCCTACCGTTGAGCTACCTGCCAGGTTCGTCGTGATCGGCCACGGGTAGCTGTGCGGCGGCGCGACATCCGGTGGGTTCGCGAAGATCGCGGTGACGTCCACGAGGTCCCAGGTGCTGAACGCCCTCGTGGGCTCCGGCTGCGAAGTACGATGAAGGCTCATGGCTACGATCAGATCTTCGTACAACTGATCGAAGGTTCGGCCCGTCACCTGAGCGAGAGCCGCTGGTCCCGACGGCGTCAGCGAGTCGGTCATCTCCTTGAAGAGTTGGCCGTCTGCGAGCGGCGTCGAAGCGTTCCCGTACGCGTCACCGATGAACCGGTGCCAGTGCCAGGAACTGGCGTAGAACGTATGGAATGAGCTGGCACCCGCGGGATTGGTAATGAGGCTGTTCGGCTGCGTCGACAGCGCCACGATCACGTCCGCGATCTGCCCGACGATTCCCCACATTTCCGGGGCGATGCCCTGGTTCGCGGTGTTCCAGTCGCTGATGTCCGCAGCGTCGAGCACCGATCCTACCGCAGGCCCTCCGATCGCCGCCCAGGCAACGCGCGAGGCCATCGTCTGCGCGATCTCGGCGGTGCCCTCTTCGATCCAGAGGTTGTGGAACTGAGGCGGCGCCCGGCGGACGCTGTGGTAGAGCGACGTAATGTGCTTCAGCTCATGCGCCATGACGCTCAACGCAAGGAAGCTGGGATCGGTCGGGTCATCCATGTTGTTGATGACCTCGTTGTCGAAGTACATCACCTCTCCCTGGTTCGAACCGGCGCAGTTGGCCGTGCTCCGGAAGTCGCCGCTGAACACACCGGCGGCGGCAGAATCGGGAAGGAGGGGCGACGTCGTCAGAATGATGCGCCCGTTTCCGTCCGTATCGGGTGTGTCGCCCCAGTACTGAGGCATCAGATCGCGGACGTAGTCACTATAGAATGCGAGCATGCGGGCCGACGAGGCAGGGCTCACCGCGGCCGTCATGCCCTGCACGCTGTCCTGGTAGATGACCAGGTCATCGTTGAACGCCACGAGCGCTACAGGGCTCGTGGCCACCTGGTCACACGTGAGGCCGAGGAAGAGATCCGCCCGCGCGGGGGGATCGGCGAGCACGGGGCCCGATGCGAGGAAGGGTCGGCTTGGCAGTACACCGCTCGTCCGGAGACCAAGTGCCTCCTCCCGCTCCCGCAGTTCCATATGGAACCGACGAGTCCGTTCCTTAACAGCAGCATCCTCGAGGAAGCGGGTGCCATCGAGAAGCTGCATGCCCTCCGCAAACGCGGGCCCGTCCGAATACGACAACGGTTCGGCGAGGGCCGGCACGGGCTCCACCCCCGCGACCTGCGCAGTCGAGAAGATCGGGTTGATCTCGAGGGCCACGGCGGGGACGTCGTCGGGGTCTGAGATCAGCGTCGGGCGGGACACGGCAACCCGATAGCGGTCGCCGTTTAGACCCGACGGAAGGAAGAGGCACGTGTCGCCCGCATACGACTGGAATTGGCCCGCGCTCAAGATTACGTCGACGCGTCCCGCACACTGACTCGGCTCCACGATAAGCACCTCAGACGCCGAGGCGCCCCCGGCACTGGCCGTGATCGCCGCGGTTCCCACGGTGAGCGCCGTGGCCAGCCCATCGGTCGTGATCGAAGCCACGCTCGAGTTGCTCGTGGCCCAGGTGAAGGTCGCGTTCGGGACGACGATACCGCCGGCGTCACGAGCCTGCGCCTCGAACTGGACACTCAGCCCCACATCGATCGACGGACTCGGTGGGGTCAGGGTGATCGATGCGATCGTGTCCACGGTCGTACCCGTGTCACCACACGCGGAGAACGCCAGAACAGGGATCAGGAGGCACAAGCGACGGATCTTCATGAGGCGTTCCGGGCGTTAGTTCGAGGTCTGACGGAGAGACTATACGTCGAGTGGCCAGAAGTCGTTGCTGGCCGACCCTTCCAACATGCCTAACCAACCAACTCCGGCACCAGTTTCCCAGCGGTACCGCGGAGGCTGCTCGTCGCCCGAGTCGACAACGGTGTCGCCTCCGAATTTACCTCGATGACCCGGCCACCGGCCTGGATCGCCACGTCGGGAAGTGCCGCCGCCGGATACACCAGAGCGCTGGTGCCGACCACGATGCACACGTCCGCCTTGCGGGCGGCGGCGATCGAGGCGCCGTGCGCGACGTCCTCGTTCACGCGCGTAGCGCCGCCCACATCAAGAGTGCCCACCCTGCGATCAATGCGATGCCTCCCAGGGGCGTGACCGCCCCCAGCCAGCGTTGACCGCTCAGGACCAGCGCATATAAGCTGCCGGAAAACACGCTGATCCCCACCACGAAGGCCCATCCGGCCGCCGGGATGGCGGGCGAGTCCCACTGTGTGGACGCCCAGGCCACAGCCATAAGACCGAGCGCGTGGTACATCTGGTACCGAACCCCGATCTCGAACGTCGCGAGGTCCGCCGGAGGGAGCGTCGCACGCAACGTGTGCGCCCCGAACGCACCGAAGAGTACCGCGGTCGCCGCGAACGCGGCCCCCAACGCAAAGAAGAGCTTCATCGGCAGACTCGGGTTAGTGGGCCAGGGCGTACGCTTCGCGCCGCGGGTCCGCTGCTGCGGTCAATACTCCCGTCGCAGGATTGTAGATGATCATCTGAGCTCCCCCAAACGTTGCGGTCCACCCGGTTATGGCGGTCATACGGTGGCCCAGCGCCTCGAGGCCTCGGAATGCATCAGGCGAAACGCGGTCTTCGATCGACACCGCGAGCCCGCCCATGGATCGGAACCGCGGCGCTTCGATCGCCTCCTGGGGTGTCATCCCGAAGACGAGAACATTGTGCACGATCTGAAGGAGAGATTGCGGCTGGCTGTCGCCGCCGGGCGTTCCGAGTGTGAACGCGAAACGGCCGCCCGCGTCGAGCGCCATCATGGGCGACAGCGTGTGGTAGGGACGCTTGCCGGGAGCGACCTCGTTGGGATGTCCGGGCTCGAGCGTGTAGAGGGCTCCGCGGTTGTGCAGCAAGACACCCGTCTCCGGCTCGAGCAGCCCCGATCCGAATCCGGCGAAGTTGCTCTGAATCCAGCTCACCGCGTTCCCCCACTGGTCGACGGCGGTCAGGTACACCGTGTCGCCCGAGTCGTCCATGTCGTCATCGGTACCGAGGTGGTCATCCCCGAAGCCGGGCTCCACGTGGTCGGCCGCCCGGGTTGGATCAACCAGTCCCGCACGGGTCCTCAGGTAGTCAGGGTCCAGTAACCGAGCGATGGGAACATCGGCGTGCTCCGGGTCCGCGATCCATCGGTCTCGATCGGCGAACGCGAGCTTCTTCAACTCGATCAACGTGTGCAGGTATTCGGTGGAGTTGTGTCCTAATTCTGCGATGGGGAAGGCCTTCGACATCTCGAAGAGGGCCAATTGTGCTGGGCCCTGCGTATTCGGTGGCATCACGATGAAGGTGTGGTCGAGGTAGTCGCCGCGAAGTGGCTCCACCCACGTCGACGTGTGACGCGCGAAGTCGCCCGCGCGCAGGTGACCGCCCTCCGCCTCGATGAACGCCGCCAGTTTCTGAGCGACCTGCCCGGTGTAGTAGCCCTCTTTTCCGCGTCGAGCGATCGACTCCAGCGTGCGTGCGAGTTCGGGGTTCTTCAGCAATGACCCCACCGGAGGCGGGGATCCGCCCGGCAGGTAGAGTGCTCGACCCGCCTCATTGAGATCGCCACCCTGGTCCTGAAAGTCGAGCGCAAGCCGAGTCGACACCGCGAATCCGTCCCGGGCGAATTGAATGGCAGGCTCGAGGAGTTGGGCGAAGGGTTGGGTACCGAAACGCTCGTGGGCATCAACCCACCCCGCCACAGCCCCCGGTACACTGACGCTGAGCGCTCCGACCTGGGGGACGGCATCCACGCCCGCCTCGGCGAAGAAGGATGGCGTGGCGAGCGCACCCGACCGACCGCTCGCATTGAGCGCAGTGACTTCTCGGCTGGCGCCGTCATAGAAGATCCCGAAGGCATCACCTCCGACACCGTTCATGTGCGGCCGCACTACGGCGAGGACTCCGGCCATCGCGATGATCGCATCGGTGGCATTCCCGCCGTTCTGAAGCACCGCCATCCCGACTTGGGCCGCGAGGGGGTGGTCGGCGGATACCGCCGCCTTCGTGCCGGCTACATCGGGTCGATTCTGAGAGGCGTAGGTCGTCATGGTGGGCGATTCATCGAGTGGTGCGTCGGGAGAGGCGCACGCCGTGGCGATCGCGGCGATCGCACTGAGGAAAACGCTGGTGCGGAAACGGTGCATCTCAAGGGCCCTTTTGGGGATGGCGATCGGGGTTTGGCTCACGTTGCGCTGCGGGTCGCGGCGGCGCCAGTGCCAGTGGTCGCCCGCTGGACCGAGGGTTATGGTACGGCCTCCTCTCGACAAGGCCTCTGAGCCCACCTCCGTGCACGTCGCGTCGCCGCCAGCCGATTTCGCCGTAAAGCGAAACTCACCGATGCGCCTCGCGCTCGTGATCGCGGCCGCACACGGCCTGAACGACGCGTACGCCTCGTTCGTTCCGCCGCTCCTGCCGCGGATCATGAACGACATGGGCCTCTCGATCGCTCTCGCCGCGACGCTGGCTGTGGCGTTTTCGATCGCGTCGGCACTCCCACAGCCTCTTTTCGGCTACCTCGCAGACCGCCACGGGCGGAGATTCTTCGCCGTAGTAGGACCCGTGGTCACCGGTGTGTTCATCGCTTCGATCGGGTGGGCATCCACCTTCTGGAGCCTCGTACTTCTCCTGACGATGGCCGGCATCGGGAGCGCTGCGTTTCACCCTCCCGGGGCTTCCTACGCCGTGCGGGTAGGCGAAGGGAAGGGGAGTGGCACTCGCTATTCGATCTTCGCGTTCGGTGGTTCCGTCGGCTTCGCGCTCGGCCCCCTCATCGCGGTGGGTCTGGTCCAGACTCGTGGGATGGACGGGCTCTGGGTCGCGATGATACCCGTGCTCGCGATCGCCCCGCTGGTCTATCTCGGCCTGCCGAGCGGGCGCCACGAGACTCGACTGGCGTCCCGGCCCCCACCGCCTCATCCCCGCGTGGTGCTGCGCCTCCTGGTGGGGCCTCTGGGGCTCATTTTTGGCATCAGCGCTACGATGGCCTTCGTTCAGAGGACGTTCCTGACGATGGAGCCGATTATCGTTTCGCAGTCCGGTGGGTCGGAAACGCTCGGAGCGGTCGCGCTGACGCTCTATCTGAGCGCCCAGGCGGTCGGCACCGTGGCGGGCGGCCTCCTCGCCGACAAGGTCGATCGACGTCTCCTTCTGGCCCACCTGTGCTTCTGGGCGATACCTGCACACCTTCTGGCCGTCTGGATCGGCCCGGACGGGTGGTGGGGCCTGACCGCGGTGATGTTCGCGGGCCTGCTGGGCATGGCGACACTGCCTCCGGTGGTCGTGATGGCGCAGGAGCTACTCCCGACCGGCACGGCCGTCGGCTCCGGAATCGTGATGGGGCTCGCGTGGGCGGTCGGGGCCCTCGGAGTACTGGTGACCGGCGCGTTGGCCGATGTGATCGGACCCCAAGGGGCGACGCTGGCGTCGATGCCTGTTGCGCTCCTGGCCGTCGGATTCGCGTTGCGGCTCGCTCCGTCGAAGGGTGGGCGCGGGGACAACGGCCGGGACAGCGCCTCGGCGTTCGCAGGGGGCGATTAGGACGTGCCCTTTCACTTGGTGCCGCCTCGCGACCGAAAGCTCTTTCGGCTCGTGAAGAAGGCGGAGACGCTTTCGCTCGTGAAGGGACGCTCACTCTATGCCGCCGGCGACCCCGCCAAAGACGTATACCTCGTCCGCTCCGGATTCGTCCGCCTCGTACTTCCTGGCATGGAGCGGGCTCGACCCGAACGAACGGTCGCGGTTGCGCTGCCTTGGGAGATGTTCGGCGATGAAGCCCTCACCGAGGGCCATCGGCGGTACGGAGCCGTGGCCGGCTCTACGTGTAGTGTGAACGCGTTGCCGAAAGGGGCGGTCTTGGCAGGCCTGAAAACGGCTCGGAGCAGTCTCGATGCGTACCTGGAAGGCCAGGAGCGCGAGTTGCATCGGCTACGACACGCTCAAGGGGGCTCTCACGGTCCGACTGCGGCCCAGCGACTGGCGGAGGTCCTCATCGAGATGGGCGCGCGTTGTGGCGAGCCCTCGGGACGTGGCACGGTCCTGTCCGAGAAGCTGACCCATCAAGTGTTGGCCGATCTATCGGGAGCGCACCGTGCGACCGTTACGACACTGCTCAACGACTGGTTGTACGAGGGCATCCTCGGCGCGACCCCGGACAACCGACTCGCGCTCAAGAGGCCCGGGGATCTTTGGATTCTCGCAGGGTATCACCCGCCGACGGAGCTGCCAGCCAGGTAGGACGGTGCGTTGACCGAAGTACGTGGCGCGCCTAGGTTTCGGCGCTTTTCGACGATGCGGCGAACGGTCGCATATCACCCTAGAACACATCCATTATGTCGCAGCGCCATCCAGGGGCCCGCCGAACGAACAAGTCGGATTCGAGTGACGCGGACGACGTTTTCGTCGCCAATGTTCTCGATGCGGGCAACTGGGCGCAGGCCAACCAGCAGGCGCTGACCGTTGCCGGCGTGATCGCGGCCATCGCGATCGCGGGGTTGATCTACTATGGCAACTATCGCGGTCGTATGGGGGAACAGGCGGCTGAGCAGTTGGAGGTGATTCATCAGTCGATCTCCATCCGTGACACGGAGGGCGCTCGGATCGAGTTGGTGACGTTCCTCGACCGGTTTGGGGGAACGCCGTTCGAAGGTGAGGCAAGGATGATGCTGGGTGAACTCTATCTCGAGAACGGAAGCCCTCAGCAGGCCCTCGCGGTGCTCCGACCCCTCGGAACCTCGCCGCGCTCGCCCATCGAGTTTCAGGGAGCGGCGCTTCTGGGCGTTGCGTATGAGCAGGAAGGACGTTGGGACGACGCCGAAGACACGTATTTGGTGATCGCGAACCGATCGGAGCTCGACTTCCAGGTTCGCGCTGCGTTGGCGTCGGCTGCACGGATTCGCGGCGCGCAGGGCGATGCGGCCGGTGCGATCCAGCTCTATGAGCGCGTCCTGAGCGAACTCGACGAGAATGCCGTTGAGCGCGGGCAGTACGAGATGCGCATCGAGGAAATCCGGAGCGCCACCCGGGGCTGAGCCCCCCCGGGGCCCTAAGAGCGGGTCACAACCGCCCGTTTAGGGGCCGATTTGCTTGAATCGCCAGGGAACCAGCCGGGAGATCCGTACCGTACCGTTGGGTGGCCATCTGTAGCTCACGTTACTTCGTATAATATATATTATGTTAGGTTGCGATTCATTGAGGTAAGTCGCCGCAACACCCAACGCCACGGTCAGCGTCCCCACTAGACCCCTTCTCCTTGAGTCGCGGCGTTCTTCTTCCCCTACGGCTCCCGCACTCTGTACTGCCAGGGCTCGACCGCCTGGACCCGTACTGAAGCCGTACCGCTCTCGACCATCCCGAGGCGAACGGCCGCTGCGTAGGAGACGTCGATGATTCGCCGATCCGGATCCGCGAAAGGCCCGCGATCATTGATCCTGAGCAGGACGCTCCGTCCATTCGACAGATTCGTGACCCGAACCCACGACGGCAGCGGCAGCGTCCTGTGGGCGGCGCTGAGCTGATTCATGTCGAACGGCTCGCCGCTGCTCGTCGGGCGTCCCTGGAACTGCTCGCCATACCAAGACGCGATCCCAGTTTCGTCGTACCCGTACGAGCTATCCCGCACTCGGTACGTCTTCCCGCTCTGCTCGTACTCGGCCATGTTGCCGCCGCGGCTGGGAAGCTCGTCCGACGGTGGAGTCCGGTCCGGGAACGTCTCAGGAGGAGGTGGCGGGTTCTCGAGCGATGCCGACCCGATCATCGTGCACGACGGGACCGCCACAATGGCAGCCACCAGGATCAGCCGCTTAGCCCTTTCCATCCCTTGACCTCCTTGTAGGCCTTCTTCACCAGTTTCCGTTTCTTCTTGTCGGGCGTACGTGCTAAGTGGCCACTAACAAATCTCTTATCATCGGTTACCTCGCGTAGCACCTGCACGCCGGCGGGCGCTTCCGGGATCGGGTCGTTTTCGTGTTCCAACTCGATCTCAAGGAGGGCGAGTCCGTCGAGCGCTCCGAGAAAACGATCCAACTCCCACGGGCCGATCTTCCACCGCATCTTTTCGATGATTCGATTCTCGGCGGCCAGAAAGAGCTGCTGCGCCACCTCGTCGGGAACGACGGTTTCCACTTCGCTCCTGCGGATCCCCGTCCCGCTCTTGCAGGTGAGGACAGCACCTCGCGGTTCCCCGAGCCGTATTCGCACCGACGGCTCGCCGTTTTGCACATATCCCTGCCTAAGGTGGTATCCCTCGCCGAGCTGGAACCAGACTGTGTCACCTACCCGCACGAGGAAGCGACGTTCGATCTCCCATCCCATGTCTCCCTACCCTCCTGGCTTGCGGCCGAGGACCGCGATCCGACGCCTCAGGAGCGGGACGACGCCCTGCAGGAGCCGTTCGGCGACCCGGAGACCGGGCACGTGCGACTCGGCATAGTACGCCTTTTCGATTTCGAAGCCCGCCCGTGACAGGAGACCTTCCATGACGCTCATCGACTTGTAGTCCACGTGACTGATGTCTCGCCTGAGGATGATATCACGGTTCTTCAGGACTTCCAGGATGTGCCCACGATGGGGCGTCCACGTAACGAAGCGACCGCCTGGTGCCAGGATTCGAAAGGCCTCACGCGTCACGCGCTCCGAGTCGTCCGGATAGAGATGTTCGAACAAGTCCGCCGCGAGCACGACATCGTACGCGTCCGCCGCGAGGCCCGTAGCTCCCGCGTCCGCACAAAGGAACCGGAGCGCCTTTCGCGGCGAGCCCTGCAAGCGCTGCTCGCAGATCTCGATCGAGCGCTCGCTGAAGTCGACGCCCAGGAGTTCGGCGACACGATCGGCGAGCGCGAATCCGAACGTCCCCCAGCCACAGCCCAAGTCGACGACGCGGTCCGTCCGCGCGGGCGTATGGATCTGAAGCACCTTCGTGATCCGGTACTGTTGGAAGGGGCTGTTGTGGTCATGGAGGTGGGCGTTTCCACGATTCTCGAAGTAGTCACTCGAGTCATAGAACTCCTTGTCGATCTTGCGGGGCTCACTCACCGGTCAGAGTCGTCCGAAGATGTCCTGGAGGCGCAGCCACCACACCCTCCACACCGCTTCTCGCACGATACGCTTCGACATCTTGGACTCGCCGGTATCGCGTTCCGTGAAGAGGATCGGGGATTCGACCAGGGTGAAGCCGGCGCGCCAAGCCCGAAACTTCAACTCGATCTGGAACGCGTAGCCGTTCGACTGAACACGATCGAGCTTCACCTTCTCGAGCACGGCGCGTTTCCACCCGTTGAAGCCACCGGTACCGTCGCGGACCGGCATTCCGGTGATAATTCGCGCGTATCGGCTGCCGAAATAGCTGATGAGCAGTCGGCTCATGGGCCAGTTCGCGACGGTGACTCTCCCGTCCACGTAACGAGAGCCGATGACCACGTCGGCGGCGTCGAGTCTGGCGATGAGCGCGGGGAGCGCCGAGGGAGGATGCGAGAAATCCGCATCCATCTCGAAGAGGATGTCGTAGCCGTGTTCGAGACCGTACGCGAAGCCCGCCAGATATGCCTTACCGAGCCCTCCCTTCCCGGCTCGGTGGAGGACCTTCACCCTCGGGTTTTCGGCGCACAGACGATCCGCGATCGCGCCCGTTCCGTCCGGGGACGCGTCGTCCACGACGAGGACGTCCACTCGTGCGTCCTGCTCTAGTACGCGTGGGACGATGCGAGGCAGGTTCTCCGCTTCGTCGTACGTGGGGATGATGACCAGGATGCGCTCGTCATTCACCGTGGGTATCAGCTCCGTCGGCTCTCGTCAGGTGGCGTGTCCAAAAGGCAGCGGCGGGAACCACTTCGATCACCGTCGTCCAGATCCGCGCGATGACGGCGACCGCACCTGCGGCTCCAGGCCCCAACTGCGGAGACATGAGCGCCACCAGGAAACCTTCGCGGACCCCGATTCCGGCTGGCGCGAAGATCATAATGTATCCCAGAACATAGGCGGCACCGAAGGACGACGCGGTCGAGATTAGGGGCACCTCGAAGCCGAGTCCCCTGACCAGCACCCAGAAGGCGCCGGAGTAGATCAACCAGCTGCCGATGCCGATGCCGAGCCACTGAACCGCAGTGGAGGGACTCAGGCCTGGGGGCGCCTCCGTCCGTGCAAGGCGGAACCAGAGGGCCGAAACCGACCGAAAGACGGGCGGTACCAGCCCGGTCAGGACCGCGCCGAACAAGACGATGGGCACCAACCACTGCCAGATCGTTCCCTCGGCGAGGGTCCAGACGGCACCCAATCCGATCAAGGTGGCCGCAACCAGTGCGATCCCCTGCCCCAGAATCGCGGCCGCGGTGGCCGTACTGGCGCCGACGCCGACCTCCCGAGCCAACATCGCGAGCCCGGCGATCTGCCAGACCTTGCCTGGGACGTACCGCCCCAGGTTCGCGATCATGAAGAGGCGCACACTCAAGAAGAGCGGCAGTGGGGCCCCGCCCAGGTCTCTGACGATGCGACTCCACAGGTACCCAGTGGAAAAATAGCCGGAGAGCAGCAGTACGGCACTCAGTGCGATGAGGAGCCAGTTCGGCGTCCAGCCGCCGAGCTCCAGCGCCCGAAATTCCGTCATTCCGAGGCCGGCGCGAGACGCTACGAACCACGTCACCAGCACCGTGGCGACGAATTGTGCCGTCCGGACGAGGAGAGTCTTCAGGGGTTCGCCCCCGTCGGGTCGGGCGCACCCAGGGTGGCGTCTTGGTCTTCCCGCCGGGTCGGGCCGGTCCTCTCCCGCCAGATGCCGAGGAGGCCCGCTGCGAAGAGGAGCAAGAGGATCGCCGCGCTGAGGAGAAAGCTCTGCTCCAGGAGCGTCGATTCGTAGCGCATTTCGACGGAGCTCGAGCCGGCGGGGATGGCGACGGCACGGAGGGAATGGTACGCCCGGAGGACCTCCGTCTCCTCACCGTTCACGGTGGCCCGCCACGCCGGAAACCAATTATCGGAGACGACCAGCATGGCGGCCCGGTCGGACTCCACGTGCCACCGAAGGACATCGGAGGTGCGTTCCTCCCAGGTGACCGATCCCATTGCCTCTCCGCCCCCCAGAGGCGCCGCAGGGGGCTCGGAGAGCACAACCTCTCGCGCCGGGTCGTGCACCCCACTGAGAATGTACGAGACCGCCTCCGCGTCGGCCTTCACGACTGCCTCCGCGACCAGCCGTGCCCTCGGCAGCCCCTTGTCGGCCAGCAGGGTGTGGTAGATCTGACCCTGACCGTATTGAGTCCTCGATACGATCGGCCCCTGCGGTGCCGCGCCGAGTTCGATGTCGGGCCACAGGATGTAGTCGACGTTCAGGAGGTTGCGGACGTTGGTGTTGAGGAGGTTTCGGGGGAGGCCCGATCCGACCATGCCGATGAGTTCTCGATAGCGCGAGAGGTCGTTGGGGTGGTGCCCGGCAGCGAGTTCGATGCCGTGCATGGCGGGTATGACGTCCTGGCCTTGCTGAGCGAGCGAGAGGAGTCGGTACGGCTCGGTGCGGCCCTCCTCGCGGGCGAGTAGCGCACTAAGGTTCGGATCCACTGCAGCCCATCGGTTGAAATCGATCGTCTGGATGAACGATCCGTCGATCCGAGCTGCATCCACGGCGACGAGCATCAGAAGGCCGGCGAGCGCAATTCTCGGCGAGATGCGCCCTTTCCCGAGGCCCCACACGACCAAGGAGGTCGCAGCGGCGACCAGGAGGGCGAAGGAGGCCCCACGAATGATATTCGGGAGGTGCGCCTGTAGGACTTGGAGCCGCCTCGCGTCGATCGACGGGTATACCGCGCTCGTCCACAGCGACGTGAACACCCCCGATGAGACGAGGAGGGTGAGGAGGGCCACCAGACCGGTTCCCACCCAGAGCACGCGCTGGATGCGTTGAAGCTCCTCGGCGTTTCGTTCACGAACGAGGTGGAGGATTCGGTCGAGGCCGAGAGCGGCGAGCGTGATCACCCCGAACCCGAACAGGAAGACAGCCATGCCAGGCGCCCGGAATAGCCTGATGCCGGGAAGGAACTGGTAGAACAGCCCCCAGACCGGTGTGTTGGCCCCCAATGCGAACCCGAGTGAGAGGAGACCCAGCCCGACGAAAAACCATCGCAGTCCACGTCGCGCTGCACCGAGGAAGGAAACGGCGGCAAGCAGTAGCACGACGAGTCCGACGTACTCGTGGTTGTTCTTGAGTCCGTTCCGCCCCCAGTAGGTACGGTTCGTCCACTCCGAGCCCCCTGCCCCGTTCCCCGGAAACTCCGGGACGATCAGCGACATGACTTCTTCGGGGTTCATCGAATAGGAGCTGGACCACTCACGGCCGGACTGACCCGAGGCCTCTTGAGTTGTTTGGATCCGCCGAGAGTACTTCATCACGTAATCGGCGGCCGGGAAGAACTGGTACGCCGCCCCTCCCGCGCCCAGCACTGCAGCCGCCAGGAAGATCGCGAAACGGGATGCCCCAGCCCGCGGTCGCGGCGGACCGGTCTGGTTGGAGCCCCGAGTGATCTGGATGGCCCGGAACCCGGCGTAGAGCCCCACTCCTCCGAAGAGGAAGTACGCCATCTGGAAGTGGGTCGTGTAGAGAATGAACGCCACCACGAGCCCGATCGAAGCCACGGAGGCGAGTCCGGGTCGCAGGAAGTGACGTTCTACCGCCCAGAACAGGAGGGGCGTGAGAGCGATGACAAAAATCTTCCCATCGTGTCCCGGAGCCACGAAGCTCACGAAGAAGGGAGCCATCAAGTAGGCGACGCCCGCCAGAAGGGCGGCAGGACGGGAGCCACCGATCGTTCGGATCCACCCGAACATGAAGAGGCCAGCCAAGAAGAAGTGCAGGACGAGTTTCCAGCCCAACGCCCGGTACGGCTCCATGAGCATCAGGAGGAGCAACGAGGGGGGGTAGAGCGAGTCCCCCGCCGACAACGCTTCGAGAAACGGCGTTCCCCCGAGAATGTGGGGTGCCCAGCCCGGGATCGCTCCCAACTCGCGCAGTGCCTCGGCGAAGAGCTGTCGGACGACGTAGCCCATGCCCTGGGTGTCGGAGCCCGCTAGCATCTGGTCGCTGAAGATGAAGTCGCGAAAGAGGAAGGCGGTCAGCAGCGCAAAGACGATCGGCGGAAGCCAAAGCGGAAGGGCGAGCGGATCGCCCGACGGCGTTTGCGCCTCAACTTCGATTCGCACCGGCTTTCGGTCGTTCGTGCGCTTCTTCGCCATAACTGTTCAGTCCGCTCGCCGATCCTGGATGACTTTCTGGTAGATCTCGACGTGACGTTCGGCGAGGCGAACGTTGCTCCACCGATCGACGACTCGCTGCCGGGCCACTCGACCCATCTCGGTCAGACCGTCACGCCGTAGGAGTACAGTCACACGGCGGGCGAGGTCCTCCGGGTCCGCCGGCTCGAAGAGGGTGCCCACCGTCTCATCCACGATCTCCGGTAGCCCTCCGACCCTTGAGGCGGCGACGGGTATCCCACACGCCATGCACTCGAGCGCTGCGACGGACGTCGCCTCCATGAGAGAGGGAAAGATCGCCACCTCCGCGGAGGAGAGGAGGCCGGGCATCGCCTCGTGGGGTTGGGCGCCCAGAAAGTGGAGGCGGTCGGAGACGCCGAGTTCTTCTCCGAGCCGTTCCAGTCGGGAGCGTTCGGGACCATCTCCGACGAATACCGCCTCGATGTCGACCTCTTTGGCGATCGCGGGCACGGCGCGAATGAAGAACTCCACCCCGTTCTTCTGAAAGAGACGCCGCGGGATGACCACGCGACGGCGACCCTGTGGGGGCGGAGAGAGCGTGGGCGCTACGGGCCTAAAGACCGAGGTCTCCACACCGTTCGTGAGAGGCTCAACTCTCGCTCCCCGCGCGAGTCCCTCTGCTACCCCGGCGATCTCGCGACTCGCGGCCAGATTGTGGTCGACGCTGTCGACGAGTCGGCCGAGGAGCGTCCTCCAGCCCGGCCGAGCGGCAAGCCTGAGGAAGTGAGATGTGTGCCAGGTGGCCACGAGAGGAAGCCGCCGCACCGCACGAGCGATCTGGAGAGGAGGAATCGAAGCGAACGCCTGGGCGTGGAGGACGTCCACACCCCTACTCCTATCGAGCACGCGGGGGACGGAGCCGACCGCGTGAGCCGCCCACCCCACGGTCGACTTCCCGGGGAACCACGTTCGCCACACACGGACGCCGTCGCGAATCTCGTGAACCGGCGTGTCGGGCAAGGAACGCGACGTGACGACGTCGACCTCGTGACCCATCTCGACCAGTGCACGGCAGAGGTAGTGCACGTGGCTCTCGAGGCCGCCCACCTCCGGCGGGTAATAGACGCAGTGCATGAGGATCTTCAAAGTGGGGCGGTCCAGCATGTATGGGCGGGGGGCACTGGGGGCACGGGTGCTAGTGTAGGGGGCACCCGAGGCCATAACAACGGCGTCGAACAGATCGACGAATATGGCGGTGTTGCCGGTGTACGTTGGTGCTACGTTACCCGCGATCGGTACTTCGTGAACCCTATTCCGGTTGACCGTGGGCAAGCTGTTCTGCTTTCGCTTCGACGTCGATACGCACTGCTGCGTCCATGAGGGCATGCCCGCGCTTGTCGGGCTCGGGAACCGCCTCGACGTGCCCTTCACCTTCTTCGTCAACATGGGCCGTGCCGTATCGCGGCGGGCCTTCTTGAGGGAGCGTGTCTCGAGTCCGGTTTCTCCGTCGCGGCCTCAGGCTGCGAAGTTGTCCGCGCTCACCAAGTTGGGATGGGGTGGTTACCTCAAGGCCGCTGCTTTGAACCCCATCGTAGGAGGGGCGGCCACCGGGCTCGTCCGCGCGGCCCACGAGTCCGGGCACGAGATCGGTTTGCACGGCGGTAGGAATCACGCGGTGTGGCAGCTGGAAGCGAGCGACTGGGGCGCGGCGCGCGTCGCTGCCGAGATCGATGCCGTGCTCCCGACCCTCTCCCGTGCTCTGGGAGACACCTGTCCGCAAGGCTTCGCCTCACCCGGATGGACGTCGACCCCGGCCCTCGACGAGGTGCTGGCACCCCGTGGTTTTCGGTATGTCGCCGACCTTCATGGTCCCGAGCCCGGAAGTGGGAAGTCCGGCCCAACGCATGACGCCGAGCGACCCGATCCGCCCGCAGCGCTAGCGCTCCCCCGGGTTCGGACCCAACTGACCGGGGAGCCCGGAGGTGTGGCCTACCTGGAGCACCTGAGAGCCCGGGGTTTCGCGGATGCCGACATCCTTCGCCGATTCGAGAGCGACCTCGACGGGGGCGCGCGGGCCATGGTCGTGTACGACCACCCCTACCATGCGGGGCTTCGGGAACTGACCGTCATCGCGCGGATGGTCGGGATCGTCCGGAGCGCGGGATTCGAGGTTGTCCCGCTCCACGAGGTCGCCCGAGACGGTGTGACATGAGCGTCGCGTTCCTCTGTCGGGAGGGACCCGTAGCGCGGTACATCGCCCACGCGCTCCACGCGCGCGGCCGTCTGGATGTCATCGTGGTGGAACGCGGACGGGGAGCGCGGCGCCGGAAGCTAGAAAGGGAGTGGGCTCGGACGGCGTGGTGGAGGGCCCCACTCTTCGCACTCGACCTCGTGGCCCTTGCCGCCTACGGACGGCTGTGGGCTCGTCACGTGGCAACCGAGATGAAGCTTGATCCGGCCCTCGCGGGCTTCCCCGTGGGTATTCCGGTGCACGTTGTGGAGGACGCGAACGACGCGGGCTGCCTGCGTGTCCTCACGGAGGCTGAACCCGACGTGCTGGTGGTGCTCGGAACGTCGATCCTCGGGCCTCCCATCCTCGACGTGCCGAAGGAGGTCGCCTTGAACATCCACGGGGGGATCGTTCCACGGTATCGGAACGTTCATTCGGAGGTGTGGGCGGTGCTGGATGACGATCTCGACAACGTCGGCACCTCGATCCTCCACCTCGGCGAGGGTATCGATCGTGGCGCGATCGCGCTGCAGGGCCGGGTCAAGGGAGCACGTACCTTCTTGGCCTTGAGATGGCTCAACGTCGAACTCTCCGCGCGCCTCATCTGCGACGCCCTGGATCGACACGAAGCGGGCACGTTGCCGAGAGAGGCTCAGGATTCAACCCAAGCCGGATTCTACCGGACGCCGGGGTTCCGGGACCTACTGCGGCTGTCTCACACGAGACTGCCGCCGCGCGCCGACGATTCGGTCGCTTAGCCGTCCCAGTCCGTTGTTGTGCGGGGTTGTCCCGTTAGGTCCGACACGAGGATATCGGCGATCCTCGCACCGGCGCGACCGTCGCCATACGGGTTCGCACGACCTTCCCTGCCGGACGACGCAAGCGCCGCACGGGCCCGCTCCACGATGAGCGTCGCGTCCGTCCCCACCAGCTCGGCTACACCGGCGGTGATCCCTTCCGGGCGTTCCGTAACCTCACGCAGCACGAGCACCGGCGCCCCGAAGGTGGGAGCCTCTTCCTGGATCCCCCCCGAGTCGGTCAAGACGAGACTCGCAGACTGAAGCGCGCTGACGAGGTCGAAGTAGTCCAGCGGCTCTGTGAGGTGGATCCGTGGGTGATCGGAGAGGAGCTCCTGCGCGGGCCCCATGACGTTCGGATTCGGATGCACAGGATAGACGACGCCGATGTCGTCGAATTCGTCGGCGATCGTGCGAATGGCTCCGAAGAGTTCTCGGATCGGGGCTCCAAACGACTCGCGCCGGTGTGCCGTCAGGAGTACGAGGCGACGCGAGCGATCCTCGGTGACCGTCCGGAGGACCTCATTCGACACTGGCCGTGCCTGGGCGGAGACCTCGAGCAATGCGTCGACGACGGTATTGCCCGTCACATGGATCTGCTCGGACGGGACGTTCTCCGCGAGGAGCAGATCTCGTGAACGTCCGGTGGGCGCGAAGTAGTAGTCGGAGATGACGTCGCTCAAGCGTCGGAGGACCTCCTCCGGAAAGGGCGCGTACTTGTCACCGCTGCGCAGCCCTGCCTCCACGTGTCCCACGCGTACGCGCTCGAAGAAGCCCACCAACGAAGCCGTGAAGACCGTCGCCGTGTCGCCTTGAACGAGCAGGACATCGGGCCGGAAATCCTGGACGACGTCGCGGAGCCCGTCCATGGCCCCGTGTACAACGTCGTACAGGGTCTGACCGTCTTTCATGATGCCCAGGTCGTAGTGCCGCTCGACATCGAAGGCCGTCAGAACCTGATCGACGAGCGTCGTGTGTTGGCCCGTGAGCGCGAGCCGTGTTTCAACACGCGGTGCGTAGGCTCGAAGGGCTGAGGCGACCGGCGCCATTTTGATCGCCTCGGGTCGCGTACCTACGACGAGCAGAATCTTGTGCTCGGACAGAATCAGCTTCCTTTCCGGCGCGCCGCTTCGAGCTCGTCACGCAATTGGGCGATCTGCTCGGACACGAGGCCAAATCCGAACAACAGAAAGCCGAGCGTCTCGAGAAGCATCGTGAGGTACAGAAGGGGCCGGTACCCCATCGGCGGGATGTACGGCTCGAATCCGAGCATCGGGTGCACGAAGCGGAGGTAGACGGTTACGCCAGCGACCAGTAGGCCGAGCCCAGCAAGCGCGAGTCCGCTACCCCCGAAGAGTAGCAGAGGCTTTCGCGAGAACAGGAGAAGGAACCAAACCGCGATCAAGTCGATGACCCCGACCAGAATCCGGAACGGGCCCTGAAACTTGGCCACCCCTGCCCGGCGTGGGTGGAGCTCGATGTCGATCTCGGTCACGATGGCTCCACGGGCGTGGGCCAGCACGACAAAGAATCGGTGCCAGTCGTGGCGGAGCAGGATGCCGTCGAGAACGTGCTTCCGGAACGCCTTCATCGAATTCAGGTCGGACACGGGAACTGCGAAGATCTTCCGAGAAAGGCGATTGTACACCGACGATACGGCGCGCTTGTTATACGAGCCGATCTTTCGGCCGGTGACGATGTCGGCGCCTTCGTCGAGGCGAGCCAGAAAGCGGGGCACTTCGTCCGGCGAGTGCTGCAGGTCGGCGTCGAACAAGACGAGAAGATCTTCGGAGGCGGCCTCCGCAGCGGTCAACATCGCCTCGGTCTTGCCCCGGTTCCGTGTGTGCCGAATGACGCGGAAGCGCTCCCACCCATTCGCCTCGCGCTCGGCCAACTCCGCGGTGCCGTCGTCCGATCCATCATCGACCAGGATGACTTCCCCAGCCAGCCCATGACGCTCGAACGAGGCGCGAAGTTCGCGCACCAGGTCCGGGATGACCGGTGCCTCGTTGAAGGCGGGCACGACCACCGTAAAGTCGCTCCGCTTCTGGTTCGACTCCATCAGACGCGCTTTCGCATCCGGGCGGGCATGATGCCCAACTGGTCGCGGTACTTCGCGACCGTCCGCCGAGCGATCTGAACACCCTCCGCCTTCAGCGCGTCGACGATGACCTGATCGGTAAGCGGCTTCTTCGGGTTCTCATCCGCGACCATCGTCTTGATCTTGTCCCTGACGCCTCGGGCCGAAATGTCCTCTCCGCTCGTCGTCGACAGGCCGCTCGAGAAGAAGTATTTCAAGGAGAACACACCGCGCGGCGTCTGAACAAACTTCTTGTTCGTCACGCGCGAGACCGTCGACTCATGCATCTCGATGTGGTCCGCGACCTCGCGGAGCGTCAACGGACGCAGGTACTGCACACCGCGTTCGAAGAACTCTCGCTGTCGGTCGACGATGAAGCTCATGGTCTTGAGCATCGTTTGACGCCGCTGCTCGATGGCCTGAACCATCCAGTTGGCCGCGTTGAGCTTGTTGGCGATGAACTCCTTGTTCTCGCCGGTAAAGT
>JAQBXY010000032.1 GCA_027623325.1 Gemmatimonadota bacterium | reverse complement strand
CAGGTCCATCACTTCCGGTTCGGGCTCCGGGTCCGGCGCGAAGGCGCTCAGGTCCATCACTTCCGGTTGGGGCTCCGGGTCCGGCGCGAAGGCGCTCAGGTCCATCACTTCCGGTTCGGGCTCGGGCTCCGGCGCGAGGGCACTCAGGTCCATTGCCTCCGGTTCCGGTTCGAGCTCCGGGTCCGGCGCGAAGGCGCTCAGGTCCATCGCTTCCGGTTCGGGCTCGGGCTCCGGGTCCGGCGCGAAGGCGCTCAGGTCCATCGCTTCGAGCTCGGGCACAGCCTCGAGCGAGCCGAGGTCCATTTCGACCGGAGCCAGACCATCCAGTGGGCTCATGTCGACGTCGGGCACCGCGAGTAGGAAGTCGTCGACCTCCATCTCAGCGGCCGGCAATACTTCAGCTTCAGGCGGAACGGCCGATTCGGCCCAGTCATCGGCCACATCCAACCCCATGCCAAGATCGCCAGCAGCCGAAGTGGCGTCGACGGCGGGGGATGTCGCGGCTTCAGGCGCCGCCGCAACGGCGCTCGTCGCCAGTTTCGCCTCCTCGGACTCTGGGTCGGCGCCAACCAGCGCGTCGCAGAAGCGTGCAGCCTGCTCCGCCTCGCCTCGATCGGTGAGGACCGCGGCCAAGGTCGACAGCGCCACGATGTTCTCGGCGTCGAGCTCAATCGACCGACGGGCGGCGAACTCTGCCTCGCTATGCATCCCGTTGGCGAAGTAGAGTCGCGTCGCGACGACGTGCCCGGTGGCGTAGCCCGGATGGCGCGACGTTCCGTCGGTCAGCAGGTCTAGTGCCTCTTTGACGTTTCCCTTTCGGAGAAAGGCGTCTGCCAACGGAGCGAAGGCCAACCCCTCCGGATCGCGCTCCGACCAAAAGAGCGACTGCAGGGTCCGGATCTCCTGGTCCAATGATTCGGACACGCGTACTCCGACGGCTTCAGGGGGCAGGGGCTGGAATCAGCGGCCAGCGCGGAAGATACGGATCGCGCGGAAAACGTGTCAACGAAGATGCCCTCCCCTTCACTCCATGGTGGCCGTACTCTGGCAGCGGGAACCCGGGGCTCCGAGGCGCGTATCGCACTCCTAGCCCGACGCCGTCCGTGCCGGGTCCGTTGAGGGCCAGTTGTATTGCAGTTATCGTTTCTGGCTTGATTTCTAGCGGTACTTCAATCGAGAAGTGGTCGTGGGAGACGATGCGTTATGATGCGTCAAATGCGAGAAGCGACGAAGCCGATCATGCTGTTTACGGCGATTGCCTTCGTCGCTCTCATGGTCTTTCAGTGGGGTATGGACATTACCGGGCAGTCGGGGGGTGGCCTAGGGGAGATCGGATCCGTCAACGGCGACGCGGTCATGTACGAGTCGTACATGGCTGCCTACCGCCAGCTCTACGACCAGGTGCAGCGGGGCCAGGAAGAGCTCATCAGCTCCCAGCAGAACACCGAGATCGAGGACGCGGCGTTCGATGAGGTCGTCAATCAGCTTCTGATCATGCAGGAACTGGATCGACGCGGCATCACCGTGACGAACCGAGAAATCAGCGAGGCTGCTCAGTTTAATCCACCGGACTATCTCCGCCCGCAGTTCGCGAACGAGGCCGGCGGTGTCGATCTGGCGGCCTACCAGTCGTTTCTGTATTCCCTGCCGCCAGAACAACTCCTGATCCTGGAAGCGTACTACCGGGACGTAATCCCCCGCGGAAAGCTGCTGAGGCAAGTCTCCTCGGGTATCTACCTCTCGGACAGTCAGTTGTGGCAGCAGTACCGGGACCAGAATGAACAGGTTGAGATTCGGTATGTGCCGATGAACCCGGCCAGCCGATACCAAGACGACATGTTCACCATTTCCGACGCCGACATTGCGGCGTACTACGGAGCGAACCAGGACGAGTTCGAAATCTCGGCACGTGCGACGGTGAAGGTGGTCGTCCTCGACAAAACGCCGACGGCCGCCGATACGGTCGCGGCTCAGGAGCGCGCCGCTGGTTTGCGCCAAGAAATCGCCGGCGGTGTGGATTTCGCTGAAGTGGCGGGCCGAGAGTCCTCCGACGCGTCCTCTGCTGCGGTCGGCGGTGACCTCGGCGTCTTCCCGAAGAACTACATGACCCCGCCGTTCGATTCGGCGGTTTTCGCGGCGCCGATTGGGCGACTCGTGGGTCCTTTGAAGACCTCCTTTGGCTACCATTTGATCGAGGTGCAGAATCGATGGGCTACGGACAGCGTCCAGGCCCGGCACGTCCTGATCCCGGTCGTTCGGACGGAGGACAGTGAGATCGCGTTGCTCACGATGGCCGATTCTATCGAGGACCTCGGCGAGGCGATGCCGCTCGATCAGGCCGCGGCGACCGCAGGCCTCTCGGCCACGACCATCGAAATCGCCCAGAACTTCCCCTTCGTCGCCGGTGCCGGTCAGGTTTCGGAGGGCGCCGACTGGATCTTCGAAGAGGCATCACCCGGGGACGTCAGTCCGGTCTTCGAGACGTCAACCGCCTTTTACGCGCTTGAGGTCGTGAGTTCGGAGCCTGACGGTGTGCTGTCATTGGTTGATGCCACGCCCTCCATCCGCTCCACTCTACTCTTCGATCGCAAGATGGAGCGGGCGGCTCTCGACGCTCAGGACGTCGTTACACGAGTGCGGGGGGGCGCTGCGCTGGCCAACGTGGCCGCGGATCTCGGACTCGAAGCCCGCAATGCCGGGCCGCTGAGCCGAAACGACTTCGTCCCGGGCGTTGGGAGGCAGAACGCGGCGATCGGGGCAGCCTTCGGCCTACGTCCGGGTGAGGTGAGCGGGGTCGTGGTGACACCCGCGAACGCCTATGTGCTCGAGTTGTTGGATCGGACCGCAGCCGACTCGACCGCGTGGCTGGCACAGATTCCACAGCAGCGCGAAGCCGCAGTCCTTCGACTCCAGCAGCAACGATTACAGGAGTGGATCGCCGCACTCCGGTCGGCAGCTCGTATCGTTGATCGCCGCGACATTGTCCTGGCGCCGGTGGACGAGGACCAGATCCAGATGCCGATGGTCTTCTAGGCGAAGACGGCCACCAGGCAAAGAGAGAGGCCGGGCACTGGGAAGTGCCCGGCCTCTCTTGTTTCGACTCGATGCCACCCGTTCCGCTGACTTGCCGGAATCAACCGTCCGCAGTCGGGACGTTGTCGCTCAACTTCCGCGGCTCACCGTCACCCTTGTTCGCTGCGACCGCAGGCTCGGGAGGCGGCGAGGTCCGATGGATCTGTTTGTCGTTCGGCACCTTCAACTCGTGCTCGATCTCCCGGACAGAACTCTTGAACTCGCGGATTCCCTTCCCGAGCGAAGATCCGATCTCCGGCAAGCGCTTGGCTCCGAAAAGGAGCAAAACGATGAGGAAGATGAAGATCATCTCGCCCATGCCAAATCCACCTAAACCCATTCTTCTAACCCTCCATGAGGCCCATCGGCCTCGCCAATGCTCGTTAGATCCAGGCGCGTACGATCATCGCCACGATGGCAATGCCCACCAAGGTCAGGGAGTTGAGCGTCAGTGTAACGGGTCCCAGCTCAAACGCGACAGCCACTAGATCGACCGCCAGGGGACCCACCGAGGCATCGACCGAGGTCAGGAGGAAATCGCGTGTCGCCGTTCCATCCGGGAGAATCAACTCGACCAGCTTCGTCAGCAGGCCACCCAGGAACAGTCCGAGAACCAGAGTCCAGACGAACCGGATGACACTTCGTCGACCGGTATCAACTAGCATACTGGACCATGTGCTGGCGGGTTCCACGGAAGCCGGACGTCTGGATCATCGGTACCCCGTCAATGGAGTCGGTCGACCGCATAGCTGACCGCATCCATCAGGGCCTCGCAGGCAGGGCCCTGGGGGACATCCGTCAACGCCTCGCGCGCTAGATCGGCATACCGTGCGGCAGCGGCCCCAGCGTATTCGAGTCCACCTCTCGCGACCACGATTTCCACGATCCGAGCGATCTCGTCGTCGGTGGGATCAACCCGCGTAAAGAAAGCCCGGATCTCCTGCGCCTCACCCGGGGTGGCCCGCGCCAGCGCCTCCACCAGCGGCAGAGTCACCTTCCGCTCACGCAGATCGTGCCCCGTGGGCTTGCCCGTGACCGCCTCGGTACCGGTATAGTCGAGGAGATCATCCGCGATTTGAAACGCCATCCCGAGATTGTGCCCGTATTGAGCAAGCTGCCTTCGCTGTTCCGGAGCTCCGGCGATCGCCCCCATCTCACACGCCGCAGACATAAGGGACGCGGTCTTGGCTGCGATCAGGCGATAATAATCCTGCTCGGAGAAGTCGAGCGCGTCGTAGGACGTCAGCTGTCGCATTTCGCCCACGGACATCTCGTTCGCGGCGTTGGCGAGCACCGCCAGTGCTTCGAGGTTGCCGATACGAGCCAGCTCCGACACCCCCCGCGAGTAGAGGTAGTCACCCATGATGATGGCCACCTGGTGTGTCCAGAGGGCATTCACGGTGGGAAGCCCGCGGCGAAGTGCCGAATGATCCACGGCGTCGTCGTGAACCAGCGTTGCGAGATGGACCAGTTCCACGACTGCGGCGAGAGTGAGCGAGTCTTCATGCTCCTGCCCACCGACGCCGCTCGACAGCAACAGAAGCGTGGGCCGAAACAGTTTGCCCCGCATGAACAGGAGGTGCTCGCTGACCTCTTCGATGTTTTCGAAGTCCGAGATCACGATCCGCCGGATCTCATCCCCTACTCGGGCGAGAGGCTCCCGAACCGGCGCTTGAATCGCCGAGAGTTTGGGCGGTACGCCCCGGAGCACCCGCGTCACCTACACCTCCAAAGAGGACTGAACTGGCCGGCATCGCACACGTGACGACGCCCTATCGAAGCTCTCGAAGCCGCTCGGTCACATCTGCGAAGTTGATGTCGAGCGAGAACACCTGGTCGTAGAACTCGATAGCGGAATCCTTCCGGTCCAGCGACTCGTACGCCCGGCCGAGGTAGTAGTAGATACCGACCAACTCGTCCTCGACCGCGGTCCTCGATTCGAGCGCACGCTCCAATGATTTCACAGCGGCCTCAGGCTTGCCCATCTCCATGAACGTCTGGCCCATCAGCTCGTAGGTGGGCAAATGGTCGGGAGAGGCGCGCAGCGCCGCCTGGAAGGAGCTGATGGCCTCGTCGAGAAGCCCCATTTCCTTGTAAGCGGTACCGAGGTCCGAATGAGCTCGGACGTCGTTCGAGTCCATGTTCTCGGAGACCTTCTCCTTGAACTGTGACAACATCTTGGCGAAGTCCGCCGCTTCGTCCCCCGACGGCTCTTCGTAGGCGACCGTGAATCGGGTCGTCTTCTCCTCACCACCACCGAGGATCATCGCGCCGAAATCCACATACCCCTCGTTCGCAGGCGCGGCCGGGGCCTCCTGTCGCGCAGCAGGCGGTTCCGTAACTGCCTTCGGCGCTTCCTTGAACGGGATCTCAGCCCGCGAATCAGCGGCCGCATCGACAACCGCATCCTCTAGGGCGTCGGCAGTCTCCGAGTACTCCTCCATCACCGGGAGAGGAGCGACGTCACCCGCAGCCTCACCGGCGTCGTCATCCGAGGGGAGCGCGAAGTCTATCGCAGGCAGTGGTGCCGCTTCGCCCTCGTCTTCGAAGTCCATCGTCGGGAGCTCAACCGCTACCTCGTCTTCCTCATCCGCGAAGTCCATGATGGGCAGCTCGACGGCGACCTCCCCCTCATCATCTTCGAAATCCATGGTGGGCAGCTCGACCGCAGCCTCCCCTTCGTCGTCACCGAAGTTCATGGTGGGTAGCTCGAAGTCGCCACTCGAGTCGTCCTCTTCTTCGGCGGCCGCGTGCGAAATCTCGAAGCCAGCCAGCTCGGCTCCGGCCTCGGTGGAATCGCCGGCCGCCTCCTCCATCGCGCCGAAGGAAATGCCGACCTCTTCGTCCTTTGACTCGCCGAACGCATCCCCACCGAGCGAGATCTCGCCGAAGTCGGCCATGATCTCGCCGTCCTGGCCGACCGAACTACCGCCGCCGAACGAATCAACTGCGGTCAACGAGCTCAGGTCAGCTTCGGGGTTGATCGCCAACACCTTCGTTTCCAGCTCTTCCACCTGCCGGGTCTCACCGAGTTGATTCAGGTGACGCCGCGCGATCAACAGTTGCTCGATCGCCTGTTCACCCATCCCCTTGGCCGCCATCTGGTCCGCAACCGTGATTCGGACCCCTACATCTTCAGGGGCGCGGTCGCAGAATTCGATCAGGGCCCGAAACGACTCGTCGAGGTCCCCTGCCGCCTGCATTCGCTCTGCATAGGTCAGGAAGTTCGTGCGAGCGTCGGACAGAAATCCCTGCTCGGCACGGATCTGCCCGATCTGGAGGTAGGCTTTGTGACGATCGGGAACGTTGCGGATGACCTTCTTACAGACCGCGATCGCATTGTTGGGAAGGTACGCCTCTCGATAGAGGTCGACCGCCTTCTCATAATGGACTACGGCCTTGGCCAACTCTCCGACGCGGACGCAAAGGTCCCCGACGCGATTGTATAGCCCGATATCGACCTGTTCGTCACGGGCCAGTTCAGCGAGCGCTTTGTTGTACGATTCGAGGGCCTTGTGCCAGTCCTCGCTCTGTTCGTGCTTGCGCGCCTGCTGCTTGAGCGATTCGATGCTCATTCAGTGATGTCCGAGATCTCCGTGCACCCCACCACGTCGCGACGACACATATTCTGCAACGCGATGAGAAAGAACCCGGGCGGGCCCCAGGTCAGGAAGCATTAATCTGTCCGCCGTTTTCGGATGCACAAGGGCATCGGGGATCATGCCGATGACCTGGGTTTCCACGATCGCGCCCCCGGCCGCGTGAACTTCGGACTCGATTGCCTCGAAAACCACCAACGGCGATGTCCGCTGTGGGTCCTCGAGATTCATGGAAATCTGAACCCGGTTCTGCCCTTTCAGCCTGAGACCCAACGCCCGGAGCCCCGAGAATCCACCTCCCCGTTCACGAATTCTCGACGCGATGTCACGTGCCTTAACCTCGTCGATGTCGGTGACGAAAACATTCCACGCCAGAAGAATCGGGCGGGCGCCAACACACGTCGCGCCGGCCGTCGGGTGGGGGCGCAGAGAACTGAGTGGCAGATCCGGGCGGCGGGCGGCGGGCCAACCGTCTCGGAGCGCCTCGACGCCACCGCGTCGCAACTCGGCCAGCCCACGCCCCGCGGGGCTCGACGCATTTCCGTAGAAGAACACGGGAACCCCGAGCGCCGCGATCCCTTCGCCGACTCGTTTCGCGGAAGCTACGGCCTCGCTCATCGTCAGCCCATGAAGCGGCACGAAGGGCATGACATCGAGCGCCCCAACGCGAGGGTGTACGCCTGCGTGTCCTCGCAGGTCGATGTGCTCCATCGCGAAACGCGCCCCGGCAACCGAAGCTGCTTCAACGTCCTTTGGATCGCCGATGTAGGTCACGACGGAGCGATGGTGATCCGGGTCGGCCGACCAGTCCAAGACCTCGACATCAAAGGACGCAATGCGGTCCACGAGCGCGCCAACCATGGCGAGGTCCCGCCCTTCGGAGAAATTCGGTACCGCCTCAAGCACCTTGATCATGTTGAAAACTACGCGGACGGTCCAAACGAGCGAGGGCCGGGCGCTCGGTGCGCCCGGCCCTCTGGCTCGTCACGTTGTCGCTCGACTCAGCCGCCGATCGACTCGGCGAGGTTGGGATTGCCCGGCTGCAGCTGATACGCCCAGTCGAAGATCATGATCGCGTCCCCGTTCTGGTCGAACCCCAGGTGGCCGATCCGAATCACCCCGTAGTGGAACTGGCCGTCGTTTCCGATCACCCGCATCACGTAACTCTCCTGCGTCGTCACGGCCACATCCTGAGCGAGATACCCGGACAGAGGCGCAGTAGCGAGGTCCGTGCATAGGGCGTCGGCAGCCACACCGCACTTCAGCGCCGTCGTCAAGAAACCCGTGGGGTAGATGGTCGTCTGAGCGCCGGGGACCAACCACCAGCCATTCACATCCGTCTCGAAGCGGAAGTGCCGGGTTGCGGACGAGCCGTCGACGATGGGGAGCGTTGTCTCTTCTTCAGCGAAGCGGAACCCGGAGCTCGCGGGCACATCGAAGAAGTCGTAGAGCCACTCACCGGTGAAGTCGGGTCGGGGCGTACCCTCACCGAGCACGCTGCCATCGCTCTCGTGTCCGTCGGAATCGACCGCCGTAACGAAGTAGGCATAGGTAACTCCTTTCACAGCCAGGAGATCGAGAAAGCCCTCTGAATCCGTCTCACCGAGGAGGAACGCTTCGGAGCCATCGTCGAAGTACACCTTGTAGTGCGAAAAATCGGACGCGACGCGTGATCCCACGCCCCACGTCAAATAGTTCGCGTCATCGAGCGCGATCACCGCCGTCGCGTCTGGAACCGGGGGAGCGACGGGTTGGGGTACGAAGACTTCAACCGTGAAGTCGCTCTGTGCCTCGACACCCGACGCGCTCACGGCCGAAACACTGTACTCGTAGGTCTGGCCCGCCGTGACGTTCAGGTCCTGATAGGAGCAGAAATCCTGAATGCAGCTGGTGACCTCAGCGATGAAGAAGAAGTCCGCATCTGTGACTCGGCGGGAGTACACCCGAAACACCTCGCCATCCCACGCCGGGGCCAGTTCCCAGGTCACCGTGACCACGCCGGCGTAGTAGCTCGCAGCCAGCGCTCGCGGGGCCGCGGGAACCGTGGTGTCTACCACAAGAACCTCGTCGCTGCACGCACCAAGCGCCGCGATCAGAATCGGAAGGACCATCGCCGCACGTCTCATCATTCCTCCATCGGATCGGATCCGGACCGTGTCGCCTTCTCGGGTCGGACCTCAGAATGCCTACCTCGCACTTTACCTAGTGCAGACCTCATACCATACCCTAACACGTTTTGCTGCAACGACTTGTCTATATCACGTTTTCGACAATCGTCCTCCCTGGGTGACACTACCCGTCATCGGGAGGGCGCTTCAGCGCTGGGACGTCGGCAATCCCAAGTCGAGGTTCCGCTGCTTGTAGTCGAACTTCAGATCGCGATTGTCGAGGAGCGACACCTCGAAACGGAAGGTCCAGTTCCCCGTAGCCGTCTGGAGGAAATCGAAGTTCGCCTGCCAGCGATGAAGGTCGCGGGAAAGACGGATGGAGTGGTCATTGAACGCGCTCACCTCGAGATCATACGCGGTGCGCCAGCTGACGCTCCAGTTGGGAGTCGGCTGTAGCCGGACCGACCCACTGAGCATCTGGCTCGCAAGGCGGGTCGGGTCCCGCGGTCGCTGGAGCGAATACGTGAGGTTGGCGGTCCAACCGCCCGTCGCCCCTCCTCCCTGCCGTTGCGGAATCACACGGTCGCGACCCGCGACCGGAACCATCGTCGTCTCGTCGGTCGGTCCCTCGAACTCGAGCGGATCGAGGTCTTGGGGCTCCTCTGCCGGAGCGTCGCCCTCTTCGTCCCCTCGACGGCTCAACCATTTGAAGATCGCCGAGTTCGACCCGAGGGAGAAAGACAGGTTGACCTGACTCAGATGCGGCGCGAAGCGGCGGTCAGCGAGCGACCCCGTGGCGTCGATCTCATCGTCGAAGAGCTCATGATCCATCGAGACCGACAGTCCCCGCAGGTAATCCGACGAAATCTGGTTCGACAGGCGGGTGGTTTCGAAGCCCGACAAGAACAGCCCTACGGAGTCCGCCTCCACGAAGTCGTATTGCACCACACTCGTGCGAATGGCGAGCAGGTTGACGCTCGGGGTCTGTTCCATGCGCCGCGGGCCGTCCTCGGCATCACCCGCCGTCGCCGCCGGCGTTGCCGACGGCGCCGCGTTGCCCTCGCCTTCGTCATCCGTCCGCCTCTTGGCCTCGAACGTCTGGGTCAGGGAGACCGAAATGGTGTTCTTCGGCTGGAGTGCCCGCGAGCCGAACACCTGGCGCTGCAGATCGTTCGGTGTCGATTCCGGACTCCATGCGTAATCGAAGGACGGAGAGAATTTGTGGCGGATCGCCTCGAACGGCCCCACGCCGCCGAAGAAGCCATAGATATCGGTCTTCAACTGCGCGCCGAAGGCGACCCTCGCCGGGGCCGCCACGAAGCTCGGTGCGAGCGGGTCGGTGTCGGACCGAAACATGTTTCCGGAGAAGCCAAGTCGCGGCGTAATGGTCGTCGACCCGATCAATTGCTGCTGATAGCTGAGAGATGCGGCCCACCCCAGCGTCGACTCGGCAACGTCCCGCACCGGTGTGCCGCTCACCACCACGAGGTCAGCCCGATCCACGCTGTCTCCGAGCAGGAGCAGGGCTTCGGGCACGCCGAGCGTCTGGGCCTCGGTGAGGTCGACGGACTGGGAGAAGGTCAGGCTGCCCATGCTCAGATTGCTACGCGCGAATCCCGCCGACTTGAGGGTATTCGCCTGCGCGATCGCGAACGTGTCCGGCTGGAGGCGGTCCAGGGTGTTTCGTCGCACTCCGCCGGAGCCCGACCAGGTCATGTTATTCCAGACACGTGCCTCGCTCGAGGGCGCCCGGAACAACGTAATGGGCGAAAGCGAGAGGTTCGCGGAGGGAAGCAGCCATTCGGTACGGTCGTCCGACAGGTACTGCTTGCGATTCGCGGAAAGGGACAGGCTCCCCCAATCAAAGCGTCGATTGATGCCGGCCTCGGAGTCGATCGACTGCGTGACTTCCTGGGGATTGAACGAATTCTCCCGTACGAAGTCCGTATTCGTCACGAAGCGACCAGAAGCTCGAAGCTGGGTGCGCTCATCGATTTCCCACGAATGACGCGTGTCGAGGGCGATCTCGCGACTGCCGTCCTCACGCCAGAACTCACGGAAGCTCAAGTCACCGTCCAGGAATTGCCGGCTGAAGCGGTAACGGAAGGACCCCGTCAGACTGAAGAACGTCTCGCTGAACCAGTCCATGGCCACGAGTGCGTCGGAGTAGTCGCTCATCGCCCAGTAGAAGCCGATGTTACTCACACGCCGGCGATATCCGCCCGAGGTCCGGACGATGTCGTTTACGCTGAAGCGAGGTGTCAGAAGCCCGGAGGCTCGTCCCCGGGACAAACTCTGCGCAAGAAACGGAAGCCAGGCGACCGGGACATCCGCGAAATAGAGGCGGACGCCCCGAGCGACCAGGACGTTGCCACCGACGATCTTGATTTCATCGGTCTCGAAGTGATAATGGGGCTCGTCGTTGTCACACGACGTAAAGCGCGCGTGAGACATGAACGTCGAATCCTGAGCGGCATAGGGCATGTCGCCCCGAACGATCCACCGAGCACCGTCCTGGTTGAATGACGTCTGAGCATCCAGCGCCGTCCCGCGTGCCTGGTTCAGGTCGTAGACCATGTTGGCAGCGTCGATCGCCTCACCTTCCGGAGGGGTGAACGTCGCGTCACCCACGGTACGCATGGAACCGGCTGCCTCGTCGAAGGTGATCGAGGTATCGGCCTCGATCACCAGTCCTTCCTGATTGACTCGGGCTCGCCCGCCTTCCGGCGCGCGGAGCACGAGGACTCGGGCCTGGGCCCGGAAGTCAGCGGTCTCGGCCTCGTACTCCGTTAGCGTGTACCCGGGCATCGCGAAGAGCGCGTTGAGAACGGAATCCGCTCTTGAGCCCCCCACTCGTACGCCGCCCGCGGCGTCGGCGAGGCGCACGGAGTCCTGGACGTAGAGGATGCTATCGTAGCCCGGAGGGCGGGCGAGCCGTTCGAGTCGCTGCAGGACCGCGAGGCGAGCGGAGTCAACCTCCTGTTGGGCTGCAACCGGAGGGCTGACCTGAGCCATCACGTGTTCGGACCCGGCTACCAGGGCGATCACCGGGATACACCGGACCGCTCGACGAAGCCCGACTCGGATCACTGCCTCTCCACGGCTCCGGCCGGCGGTTCCGGATTGGCCTCGAGTTCGCGTTCGGCCTTCTCGCGTCGACGGTAGACACCGGCCGACAAGAAGATCCCGAACTCGTAGAGCAGAACGAGCGGGAACATCATCATGATGGTGAGCGTGATCGCATCACCCGGGGTGATGAAGCTGGCCAGCACCGTGATCAGCACAACCGCATGCCGTCGCTTGGTGCGCAGGAAGCTCGGCGTCACGAGGCCCATGAGGCTGAGAGCCAGAATCACGATGGGCAACTCGAAGACCGCGCCAAACGCGAACAGCATCTTCACGATGAAGCCGAGGGTCGCGTTGATTTCCAGCGTCCCTTCAAGCGAGTCGGTCAGAAAGGCCTTGAAGAACTCGAGCGTGACCGGCAGCGCCGCGAAGTACGCAAGCGCGACACCCGCGATGAAGAGGAGCAGGCCAAGATAGAGCGCTGGAACGATGGCCCGCTTCTCGGTTTGCTCCAGCGCTGGCGAAAGAAACGACCAGGTATGATAGACGAGAATCGGAAACGCCATCAGAAAGCCGCCGTAGATCGCCAGGCGCAGCGTGACGAAGAAGGGATCGGCCGGCGACAAGAAGATCAGCTTGAGATCGGGGTCGTCGTACGCCTCCCGGATCGGCATCACGAGCAGCTCGAGTACGTTGAAGTAGTAGACGAGCGCAAAGCCGATGATGCTACCGACGACGACAGCAATGATCGACCAGAGGATCCTCCAGCGGAGTTCCTCCAAATGGTCCAGAAAGGGCATTTCACCCTTGATCTTGCGATGTCGCATGTGCTCTGTGGGACTGATGAATCGATGACGGGGTCGGTTCAGTCACCCAGGCCTCGCGGCCCGCGGAGAGTCGCCCGACTCGGTCTCAGATCGGAAGCTCGACCTGGTTTCGGCGTTGCTCCTCTCTCTCCTGCGCCACGGCCATCTCGTCGACGAACTCTTGGAACTCACCCGCGTCCTGGAAGTTCCGGTACACCGACGCGAATCGGACGTACGCGACCCGATCGATGGGACTGAGCCGTTCCATCACGAGAGCCCCCAGCCGCAAGCTGGGGACTTCCACCCCGGCCTCTCTGGAAAACTCGTCCTCGATGTCATCCACGAGGGCCTCCATGTCCGAGGCAGATACGGGTCGCTTCGCGCACGCGACCTTCACGCTCCGTAAGAGCTTGCCGCGGTCGAAGTCCTCGATGGCGCCCGACCGCTTGAGCACCTGGATGGGTCGTTCCTCGACGTATTCGTACGTCGTGAATCGGGTGTCGCAGACGGTGCACTCTCGCCGACGCCGCACGGCCCGCCCGCCACGGCTCGCCCGCGTGTCCACCACGCGGTTCTCAGTAGCGTCGCACCCAGGGCAGCGCATCGACTATCGCCTCACCTTCCGCGTCGCTCCCATCGATAGGTCCCGCGACTACGCCGACGGGCCGGACGCGTCCATCCGCGGCCTGGCTTCGTCGGCGTCGCCACTACCCGATCTCGCGGAGCTTTTCGCGGGCGAGCATGGATATCATCTCACCGGGATAGGTGTTCACGATCCTCTCCAACGTCGCCTTGGCCGCTGCGACGTCACCCATCTGCTCCTGAAGCACTGCAACTCGATAGAGGGCGTCCGGAACTCGAGGTGCCGTAGGAAACAACTGCTGGATCGCCTGAAAGGCCTGGAGTGCATCCTCCGGACGATTCTGCTGAGTCAGGATGTCTGCAAGAAAGAAGTGCGCGTCCGGCCTTCTCGGGTCGTTCGGGTGCTCAGCCACGAACTGTTGAAACGCTCGGGATGCCGAGGTCAACGAGCCCCGATCCAACTGCTCCTGGGCCACCTGCCAGAGCTGATCGGGGTTTCCCGATCCACCAACTCCCAGGCTTTCACTCCCACGCACGGTGCCCGCCGAGTCCTGAGTGGCCACCTGCTGACCGGTCGAACCCGGAGCCCCGCGAATGTTGGCGAGCTGGTCGCGCACGCTCACCAGGCCACGCTGACTCTCACCTGCCATCGCCTCGAGCCTGACGAGACTCTGGTTGATCGACTGGAGCTGTTGGTTGATATCCCCGCGGAAGTCGAACATCTGATCACCCTGCGTTCGCAGTGTGTCCTGAGTCGACTGCGCCTCGACGCGCAAGTCCGCGACCAGCGAGTCCTGTCGAGCCGCGATTGCGCGAAGCTCTTCCTGGAGCAGCCGGATGTCGCCCTTCATGGCGCAGCCGGCTGAAGTCACCGCGAGGATGACCGCCCCGACGAGGCGAGCCGTGGTCCTGTTCCGGTTACGTTTGATCATATAAGGCGAACCCCTCCCCCGGCGAACCGGGGGAGGGGTCCCACTAGGGTCATCCGTCAATTGCCCGGATTGATCGCGTTGGCGCCAGCTGTGATCACAAACTGGCCACGCCGGTTGCGCGCCCAATCAGCCTCAGTCGAGCCCTGCTGCAGCGGACGGCCCTCGCCGAACGAAACGATCTCGAAGCGGTTCTCCGCGAGTCCGAATCCGGTGATGAACTGCCGGATGGCCTCTGCACGGCGGTTGCCGAGTGCGAGGTTGTACTCCGTGGAACCACGGTCATCCGCGTGACCTTCAACGCGGATCTGCACCGTCGGGCTGGCACGTAGAATCGCGACCTTGGCACGGAGACGAGCTGCGGCGTCCTCACGAATCTCAGACATGTCATAATCGAAGAAGACCATCTCTTCGAGCGTCGTCCGAGCCTCGCGCATCAGGCGCTGACGCTCCGCTTCTGCGGCACGCTCTGCAGCCAGGCGCTCAGCGTCGGCCCGACGCGCGGCCTCCGCACGAGCCACCGAGTCATTGTACGCGCGCAGGGAGTCCATGTCCGGACCTGCCGGAGGCGGCGGTGGCGGCGGCGGGTCACCACCACAGGCGCCCACTAGGAGCGTGGCAGCGAAAACGGCAACCACAAAACGACGGACGATCATCCCAACTCTCCCGGGTTGAACGAACAGATGAAATCCCTTCACGCGCGCGGACGGCGCCCGCACGATACAACGAAGCTAACGCCCTTTCCGCCGGGCGAAAGTCCCCGACACATATAGGTTGGAATCCCTGCGGGCGCAACGATTACCACGGGTCTGCGTCGAGGGACGACGACTCGCTCGCCCGGAAGCATTCCGCTACCTCGGCGCGAGCGCGGGAGACCAATCAGGCACGCCGACCCGACGCCCACCCAGGAGCGAGCGCACCCTCCCGTTGGTCACATCGACGATCATCAAGCCGAAGCCCCAGCTACGCTCACCCACAAAGACCAGATGCCTCCCATCCGGTGCCCAGCTCGGGTCCTCATTGTTGCCCTCCGATGTGAGCTGACGGAGGACCCTGCCGTTGTCCTCGAGATTGGCGACCAGGATGTGATAGCGACCCCGGAAGTCGATCCGGCCGTGAAACGCAACGAGATCTCCATTCGGGGACCAGTCCGGGGAGGTGTAGTACCCTCCGTTTCCGTATTCGTAGGGCGAGAGCGTCTCTGCGGACCCTCCCTCTCCAGGCATGAGCATGACCTGAGGTACCTGGTCCCCGAAGCGCAGGGTATTGAACGCCATCCAACGCCCATCGGGTGAGTACGTGGGCGAGATGTCGTACCACGGGCCTCCCGACAGATAGGACAGACAACATCCCTGTTCGACGTCGTACGTGAAGATCCCGCTCCGCGAATCGCTCCCCAGGACCGAAAATGCGAGCGTCTTCCCGTCCGGATGGTAGGTAGGCGTGATATAGTCGCCTGCCCCGCGGACCGGGGGCACCATCTTCTCGTTCCCGCCGAAGCGATCGACCTCATAAATCCTGGGCACACCGGTCTTCCACGACGTCAGAGCCAGTCGTTCGCCGTCCATGGACCACGCCGGTGACTCCACGAGGTTGTTGTAGCGGGTCACCCGGTCCAGGTTCTCCCCGTCGGAATCGATGACATAGACGTCCTTGTTGCCCTCGTTATCCGTCATGGTAAAGGCGATACGGCTCGCTGCCATCCCTGGGTCTCCGGTGGCCCAGCGCACGATCTCATCGGACGTCCGGTGGACCGACATCCGGAAGTCCTCATCGCTCGGTTGAGGGAGCCGGAACCGCCCCCGCTCGCGCACCTCGCCGTATACCACGTCGTGGAGTTCGAGAATGAGCACGAAGCCTTCGCCCGCACCTTCAACCTGCCCGCTGACGAGCCAGACCGCCCCGAGGCGGTCCCAGAGCGAGTAGTCCACCACATCATCACCCACGAGCCCGACTGGCAGCGAGTCCATGACCTCGAACCGATCCGAATTCCGCAGATCGCGGCCGACGATCGCCTCCACCTGAGGGGCGACACCGGCTCCACCGAAGCTTCCGGTGAAGGGCTTCAAGGCCAAGGCAGGCAGATAAGCATCCGCGTACTGCAGGCCAAGGCTTACCCCAGGCAGTGCCTCTTGAGCGGACACGCCTCCGAGCGGCAGAAGTCCAACCGCTAGTCCCACGCCTGCACATGCGATCCCCCGCACACATCGTCCGACTCTCATCGCTTGGAACTCACCTCGCTCGGGTCACCTGTTGTTGGTTGTTCGACCGGATCACCCACGGGCCTGAAGCTGAAGCGAACGGGAAAAAGATCGTACGGGAGGTTCTCGGGAAGTTCCCCAAAGCGCCCCTGTCCGGCGCAGTCGACGGCGCCCATCGCTTCGAAGTCGAACGCGGTGTTGCCCGACCGGCGTTCGAACTCGATCCCTTCCGCGTTTCCACTGCGACTGATGGAGAAGCGAACAGTCGTCTCCCAGCCTCCTCCACCCTGCCACCGGAAGCACCGTTGAATCTGACGGATGATGTTGTTGTAATACTCCGGATAGTCCCGGCGGAGTCCTTTGATGCGAATGTTGAGGCCCTCACCCGTCGCTTCAGGCTCCTCCCTCGGTGGATCGGGAGCGGCGGCGACCATGACTTCCTCCGCGACCTCGGGAGGTTGCTCCTCGGTCGGTTTGTCGCGCTCCACGGGAGGCGGGTCGGGCACGGGGTCAGGGGCCTGAACCGGAATGATCTCTTCGACTTCTGGCTCCGGCGGGGTCGGCTCGGGTTCCGGCCGCTCGACCACGAGGCGTTCGGTGGCCCGAACGGGCACCTCCGCCTGGCGCGCTGGCGGCGGCGAGACCAGCTCGATCTCGTACGTGATGAACTCCATCTGCGGCGGGTCGTACGTCGTGCTTGCCCACCCAAGGGCGAACAGCATGAAATGGGCGATGATAGACAGCAGCATGGACCGGCGATCGAAGGGGTCCACCACGCGACGAGACATGAGCTAGCGTCTCGGGACGTAGGGTTCCGCGACCACCGACCAGTTGATTCCACTGTTCACGGCGATCGCCATCGTCTTGAGGACCGGACCGTAGGGCGCCATCGAGTCCGCCCGAATGAAAATTCGTTCCACGCTCCCCCCGGCCAACAGCTGGGGCAGCCCCGATTCGAGCTCGGCTAGCGTGACAGCCGTCTCCTCCATGAAGATCTGCCCGCTCCGCTCGATAGTGACGAAGAAGGGCCGCTCCTGAGAGGTCAAAGGACGGACATCCGCCCTCGGAATGGAGACTTCGATTCCACCCTGGAGGATCGGCGCGGTGATGATGAAGATCACCAACAAGGTGAACGCGACATCGACCAGGCTCGTGACGTTGATCTCGGCGTTAAGAGGCAGATCGGCTCGGCTGCGTCCGCCCCGCCGGGTTGAGCCTAGGGAACTCATCTAGACGCGACCTTCTCGTGCAAGGGTACCGATGAACTCGCTCGAGAAGCCCTGCAGCTCTCCACTCACGAGGTTGAGCTTTCCGACGAAGTGGTTGTAGGCAATGACTGCGGGGATCGCGACCGCGAGGCCCGCCACGGTCGTGATCAGGGCCTCCGCTACGCCCGGGGCGACCGCCATGATACTGCTCGACCCGGACGACGTGATCCCGAGGAAGGCGTTCATCACCCCGATGACGGTCCCCATGAGCCCCATCAGCGGCGAGACAGAACCGATGACCGCGAGCCAGCCAAGCCCGTGCGCCAGTTCGTCCCGCTCCTCCGCCTCTTCCTTCTCCAGAACGAGGCGAAGCGCCTCCAGTTGCGTGAGGGACAGACCGGGGGATGTCGGAGCGCCATCTCGTAGTGCTCCCGGCCGGAGTTCACTAAAAAAGTTCACGCCCTGACGAAAGACCCTGCCATAGGGCGAATCGGGCAATGCCAGAATTGCCTTGTAGGCGTCCTCGAGCCGTTGCGCGCGTTCCATGTAGTCGAGGAACTGGTCACCTTGCCGCCGTACCTCCCTGAACTGACGCGTCTTCTTGAAGATCAGCCACCACGATGAAAGTGAGCCCACCGCGAGAATCGACAGGACGATGATCGTAGGCATCGTACCCCCGATGACCATCTCGAAAGCGGTCGTCGGTGGCTGAGCTTGAAGCAGGAGCAAAGAAGGACTCATTCGGCGTTTCCGGCCCGTTGTTTCGCGATGTGTGTGTACGTCTCCCGCAAGCCCTGTTCCAGGGTGAAGCTCGGGGTCCAGCCCCGGGAGCGGATCAGCCCTGAATCGAGCGTGCTGTGCCGAAGCTCACCCGGTCGCTCGCTCTCGTGCCGCCGGGGTTGAGCCTGTCCGGCGATTCCCTCGAGAGCCGCAGCGAGTTGCAGCACGCTCGTGCCGACTCCCGTCCCGACATTGAAGGCGCGGGCGTCGAGGCCGTAGCCCTCTCCCATATCCACATCCGTTGCCAGCATGTTGGCAGCGACGACATCCCTCACGAACACGTAATCCCGAGTCTGCTCACCATCGCCGAAAATCGTCAGCGGCTCACCACTCAGTAGTCGGTTGCAGAAGATCGCTACTACACCGGCCTCACCATGCGGATCCTGGCGCGGGCCGAAGACGTTGGAGTATCGCAGCGCGACGTACTCCAGCCCGCGGACGTAGCGGTAGTAGTTGAGATAGAACTCACCACCAAGCTTCGTGACGCCGTAGGGGGAGAGCGGCAGCTTCGGCGCGGTCTCGGGGGTGGGGATCTGATCGGGCTCACCATAGACCACTCCCCCGCTACTGACGAATACGATCCTCCGGCTCCCGACCTCGATGGCGGCTTCCGTAAGATTGAGCAGGCCGAGGAGGTTGATGCCGGCATCCTTCGCGGGATCCATCACCGACACGCGCACATCGATCTGGGCCGCGTGATGGTTCACCGTGTCGAAACGCACCTCGCGAAACAGGTCACGGACTCCATCATCGCGGATATCCATCTCGACGAAGTGAGCCCCGCTCGGGAGGTTCGACCTACGACCGGACGATAGGTTGTCGACGATCCACACGTCGGCCCCAGCGGCCAGATACGCATCCGCGACATGGCTACCGATGAAACCGGCACCGCCGGTCACGAGGACTCTTCGCTTCGACTGGGTCATTCTCGATTCGTGTTGTCGGAGGAGCACGGAACAAAAACAGAGTCCCCGTCGGCCGAAACCGACGAGGACTCTGGAGGCGGCGAAGCGGCGAGGAGACAGTTCATCCTCGCCCGCGTCATCAACGCATCTTCTTGACGAGTCGCACGACCACTCCCTGGTGGAACACATTGTCCGCCATGGAAAGGACGCGCGCAGAGGCTGTCGTCTCCGTCACTCCGACGACCTGAAGTGCACCATCCCGGGCCGTCGGGATCGCGTCTCCGTAAAGCACGAACTCATCACCAATCTTGATGCCGTCGTCGCTACCCAAGTCCAGAAACGCGATGTGCCCGACATCGGCGATCACCTGATTTCCGGCGAACCCCATGAGCATCGCCTCAGACCCACCGGCGACGTCCTCGGCGTACACACCCGCTTCACCAGCGTACGTCGGAAGCGGCCGGACCAGATCACCCGGTTGGATCCGATCGTACTCCTTGGTCACGATGCCGACGACCGAGCCGTTGCCGATCGTGGAGACGGTCACAACCCCCGTGGGGACCACGACCTGTCCCACGTCCTCGATCGTACGCTCGACGCGGTAGAGTTGGAGCTGAGCTCCCACCCGCGCCGGCGACGGCATTGTGATGAGCACCTGATCGAAGGCCCGTATCGAGGACGCCCGCGCCCCGCGATCCGCGAAGCCGGACACAGATCCGCTACTGATCGGATCTCCTTCAAGGCCAATCAGCGAGGGTGCCGAGTACACAAGATCCGCCGAGACCGGCACGTAGAGGATCACGCGCCTCTCCTCCAGCGTGATCCGCGCGCTGGCGGTGTCGTTGTAGAACATCGTCCGGGTCTGGTCCGTGGGACGGGCCTGTCGAAGGCCGAACGGGACGAGGTCGATCGGTACCCCACCCACCTCCTCCTCAGTCTCGGGCTCGTCGGAAGTCGGATCCCCCGGATCATCGACCATCGGATCGACAAAGGGAGCCACAACACCCGGGAGACCGGGAATGACGAGTACCTCGGCGGGGTAGATCCAATTCGGATCCTCCACGACGCCTCGGTTCGCCTCCCAAATCACGCGCCACTCGAACGGATTCGAGTAGTAGCGCTGAGCGAGGTCCCACAACGTGTCTTCCTTGACGACGGCGTGAGTCCCCTGCGGCTCTTGAGCGAGGGCAAAACTCGGAATTATCAGGACGGCGAGTACGGCCGCGGCCGAGCGAACCATCTGGGCTCCTTCGGCAAGTAGGGACGGGGCTTTTAGCCCGGTGAATGCTGACCGAAGATATCCGCGTTGCCATCGAAACGTCAACGCATTTTTTCAAATTGACTTCAAATGTTTACGGCGACCCTTCCACGCCGAGCGCCACATAGCGGCCTCGTCCGATCACGACATGGTCGAGGACCGGGATCCCGACCGCCCGGCCCGCCGCTGCAAGTTGCCGTGTGACAGCCCGATCCTCGGACGACGGGGTGGGGTCTCCCGAGGGATGATTGTGCACTAAAATGATGCCCGCTGCCCCCTCGGTGACCGCAATCCGGAAGACCTCCCGAGGATGAATGAGTGAGGCATCCAGGATTCCCCGTGTGATGAGGACCTCCCGGATGACTCGGTGCCGCGTGTTGAGGAGGAGGGCGTGGAATTCCTCCTGAGCCACGTCTCGGAGCCGGTAGCCCATCCGACTGAATACGTCGGCGGGTCCGCGCACCGGGTCCTCGAGAACCTCCTCGTCGATCGCCGCCCGCCGGCCTAGTTCGAGAGCGGCGGCCAATCTCGCAGCGGTCGCGCGGCCGACGCCTCGCACGGACTCGAAGGCGGACACATCCAGTCCGGCGAGGCGCTGAAGAGAGCCGCCAAAATGGCTGTGTATGCTGGCCGCGATCGCCGGAGCCGATGCGGAGGACGTGCCCGACCCGATGATCAGGGCAAGGAGTTCAGTGACGGAGAGGTTCCGGACACCTACGGCGCGCAGACGCTCTCGCGGTCGGTCCAGGTGGCCAGAGGGGCGGGGTCGGGGCATCTTCGACGATGGGATGCCGAAGTGGGCGAGAACATGTCGGGCCGGGCGTGCGATGCACTCCGCGACCGAGCGCGTGATCTATCCCTCGGAGGTCCGATCAAGGGTCGCGACCATCACGGAAGCGTCCTCCTTGGGGTCCTGGTAGTAGCCCCGCCGCACACCCACCTCGGAAAAACCGAAGCTACGATAGAGTTCGAGCGCCGCATGATTCGACATCCGGACTTCCAGGAAGAGCTTCTCCACTCCTCGCTCCGAGGCCACGCTCATGACGTGGCGCAGCATATGTGAACCGAGCCCCCGCCCTCTCCAGGTCGGGAGCAAGGCGATGTTGGCCAGCTCCCCCTGATCGAGAATGCACCAGAGGACGGCGTAACCGACGATCCCCTCCTCCGCGGCATCCATGACCAGAAGCTCGACAGAATCCCGCTCCAGGAGACCTGCGAACGTCTCTCGGTCCCAGGGACTCGTGAAGGCGTCCGCCTCGATGGCAACGACGGCGTCGAGATCTTCGGATCGGAGACGACGGATCTCGAAACCCCCCGACTCTCCTACGTCGGCCACAGTCGCTCGGCGCTGGAGGCGCGCACATAACGTGGTTCCCACCCTCCGACGTCTTGGATCGGAGGGGTATCCGGGTGCAATCCCAAATAGCGCACCAGGCCATCGGCCAGGGAGGTGTCCATTCCCGTCGTGACGACCTCGAACCCGAATCCCTCGATGACGACTCGGTGCTTCTCGGCTGCCTCCCCGACGAACACGGATCCAGCAGGTACGTCGCCAGCCAGGACCTCGCGCAACTCGCCGGCGTGCGGAGGCCGCAGCGTTTCAACGCCGGCCGGGCCCACGCGGTAACAGGCCCCGTAAATCCGTTCGGCACGGGCATCGAAAAGGGCATACCGAAGCGCCCCGGAGTCGATCGCGAGCGCAGCCGCTCCGAGGCTAGAGATCGCCCAAAGCGGAAGATCCAACGCCAGGCTCAACCCCTTCGCAGTCGCGGCGGCAACACGGACTCCCGTAAAGGACCCCGGCCCTTCGCCGACGACCAACCCACACAGCTCAGACCGGTCCACGCCACAGTCATCCAGAACGGCGGCGATCGCCGGCACGAGTCCAGACGCATGTTCCGCCGGACGCCGAAGGACACCGCGAGCGAGCACCTCCGCGCCCGAGCTGACCGCAACCGAGCCGACCGGGCCCGAAGTATCCAGAGCGAGGTACATGGCGCCCGCATCGAACTCCGGAACAAGGCTCACCTGCGAGATCCAGAAACGGACATAGGGAACGCGGCGAGTTCCGACGGGGACCCGACGCGTCGCACCTCGACGTCTCTCAGGAGGGGCTGATCGCCAGGCGCCGACAGTTCGATCACCCAATGATCCACGGGGAGGGCGCCCTTGGCTCGCTCGGGCCATTCGACGAGCACGAGATCGGCCTCGCCCGGGATCTGCGCCCACCCCAACTCCCACAGCTCTTCTGACGACTCGATACGATACAGATCCAGGTGCACGACCTCGGTCCGGGAGTCCGTTACGTACCGAAAGAGCAGGTTGTAGGAGGGCGAGGGCATCGTCTCGCGGACCCCGGCACCCCGGCCGATGGCACGAGCGAGCACGGATTTGCCGGCTCCGAGCGGACCCTGGAGCGCGATCACGGTCGGCGTGCCGACGGTTTCGCCGATCCGCTCACCCCATCCCGCCAGCTCGATCTCGTCCAGCCTCATGCCAGCGTCATGTCGAGTAAAGCCCCTGCGAATGGATCAGCGAAGCGACTCCATCCGGGACGAGCCCGGACACGTCGTCACCATCGCGGACACGCCTTCGCACATCTGTTGAGGAAACATCCACCCGTCGGACCGCGACGGACAGCACCCGCTGCGAGTTCTCGTCGGGCGGCATGGACTCTCCGCCTCGATCCATCACCGCGATCCGGGCACGCGTTCGGATCTCCTCGGGAAGGCGCCAGGAGTCGAGGCTCCGATACTGGTCGACACCCAGGATCAGAACATGATCGGTATCCTCACCCGCTCCCTGTAGCTCGCGCAACGTGTCCACCGTATAGGAGAGCCCCGGTCTCGAGATTTCGAGGTCGCTCACAACGAAGTCCTCGTGTCCCTCGATAGCCGCTCGAACCATGGCCAGTCGCACGCCGGCCGATGTGATCTCGTCCGCAGCTTTGTGAGGTGGGATCCCCGCCGGCATCCACACGACCTGATCCAGGGCGAGCGCATCAGCCACGTCACGAGCGACTGCGACGTGGCCAAGATGGGGTGGGTCGAACGTACCGCCGAAGATTCCGACGCGACGCCGGCCACTTACACCAAATTCAGGAGCCCGACCCATCCGTCCGGACCATGCCCGCTTCCTCCGAATCCGGATAGTCGGCAAGCAGCCGTTCCCGGGCTTGATCGGCTATATCGTCATACCCGATTGCCTGGTTCGCATGGTAGAGGCCCAGAAGGGCCTTCGGTGCAAACTCGGACTCCGGGTACAGGTTGGCCACGAACTCGAAATACTTGATCGCCGAATCGTAGAACTTCCGGCGGAAGTAGAAGTCCGCGTTGAGGTAGTCCTTCTCCGCGAGCGTGAAGCGGAGTCGGTTCGAGGTCTCTGCCGCCTCCGCCGCCTGCGGCAACCCCGAGTAGTCGATGACGACGTTTCGGCAACTGGTGATCGCCTCCTGCGTGTACCCCTGATCTCTCTGAGGCGTGGGCGCCAGGGCTGCGAGCGCGCGACACACGCCCAAGGCCGCATCGGCAGACCCCGGACGGCCAGAGTATCGGTCGAGAAAACGGGTGTACTCAGAGCGCGCGGTGAGATAGTCGCCCCGGGCGAAATACACGTGACCGAGTAGCATGCGGGCGTCCGGAATTCGGTCCCAGTCTCCGTGGGCCACGAGGAGTCGATCGAGCGCTTCAATCGCGTTGTCGTGCTCCCCCTCTTCAAATTCGGTCGTCGCGAGCTGGAAGAGGACGTCGGGCTCCATGCCCTGGTACTTGCTGACTCCGCCACCGCACGCAACCAGCACGAGCGGAGTCAGGAGTACCAAGTGTCGTTTACGGATCGAAGTAGTGAGCATCGGCGGTGGATACACTGCCATGGCGATCTGGTTTCCTGAGGGTTCGAAAGGAGCTATCGACAGCGTCCATCACGTAGGTGTTCGAGCCCTCGCCCGAAGCGGATCTGGTCGAACCGATCCTGTGCGCGATCGATCAGGGAACCGGCCTGGTCGGCGTACCGCACCTGCGCGTACGCCTCCATGGCGGCCTCGCAGTCACCCATCTCGGCCAAGATCTCACCCTTCTCGTACCAGGCTTGTGCCTGGATATTGCGGGGTTCGCCGACCTCGACGGTACGGTTGATGAGGCGAAGGGCCTCTGCGAGTTCGGCGGTGTCTACCGACCGGCCCCGGAGGTCGCGAGCGATGTTGAATGCACACGTTCCGATATACCAGTCGACTTCGCCCCGCTCCCACGGGCGGACCATCTCCCGGAATCTCTCGAAGAAAATCAAGGCATGCTGGCAGTCCCCGATCTCCTCATGGGCCTGCCCGACTTCGAACACGATCTCCGGAACCGAGTCCGTCGCCTCCGCCATCGCCTTCTGATAGAAGGGAAGCGCGCGGCCGTACTGCCCGTTCTGGAAATAGTGCCGAGCGAGCGGGAGTGACATCGTCCCCACTCCGACGCCGGGCCGAAGTCGAAGGGCGGTCTCCACCGCCGTGGCCATGGCGAATCGGTCCTGACTCGCTTGAGCGTCGCGAGCGAGACGCATGAGGTCGGAGACGGCCTGGTCAGCGAGGTCCGGGTCGCGAGCGGTGGCGTCCACATAATACGCGCCGGCGTCATCGACCCGACCCATGAGCGCATATGTGTGTGCGACGCGAGCGGTGATCTCCGGGTCGTCGGCTCCCTGCCGTATGGCGAGTCGATACTCAGCAAGGGCCTCCAGGAAATTCCCCTGGGCGAAGGCCTCATCACCTCGGTGGACGGCACTCACCTCCGTCGCTCGCGGCGAGCATGCCGCGAAGGCAACGACGAGAAATAGCGTGTGTTTCAGTCGGTACGTGTTCATTGCGCCACCCAGTCAGCAAGGATCGGACCGCCCCACGCGTCCGATCCGCCCACTACGCTTCCCCTCCCTCCGCTCCGGAGGCCTGCACCGAAGCCAGGTAGGCGCGTGCCCGCATGTCGCGCGGGTCGTCCTGCAAGCACCGCTGCCATTCGAGGACCGCGCGCTCGTCATCGCCGAGACGGTGCAACACGACGCCCATCCGGACTCGCGCACCCACGAACGAGGGACGAGCCTCGAGTATCAGCGTCAATTCATCCTTGGCCTGATCGAGTTCCCCCAACTCGATGAGCGTCTCGGCGAACTTGCTTCGAATGTCCATGAAGCGCGGCCGAATCTGCAGCGCCGACCGATAGTGCTCGATCGCGTCCGAGGGGTGGTTCGCCACCAGATAGAGATCACCCAGTTGGGCGTGCGTCACCGCAATCCGGTTGCCTACCTCCGAAGGGAACACCGGAGAATCGAGCGAATCGAGCTCCCCTGCCTTGCTGAACGCGACCTGTGCCTCCTCGTGCCGGCCCAGATCATTGAGAATGATGCCCCGGTTGAGGTGGGCTTCGGCATAGGTGGGGTTGTACTGCACTGCGGCCTCGAAACGCACCAGGGACTCTTCGAGACGATTGAGCATGGCAAGGCACAAACCGGCCTTGTTCTGGACGTCCGCGAACTGCGGGAAATCCTCTAACACCCCCTGGAATGTCTCGAGCGCGGATTCGAAATCGTCTCGCTCCCAGGCGCTGACGCCCCGAGCGACGATCTGTCTGGCCTGCTTATGGTCACTGTGCATGCGGAAAGCTTGGGCCTCGTAAGCAATCGGTAAAGGGTCGGATCCGGCCTGGCGGTCCCCGCCCCCTAGATCGTTCGCGCCCGCGCGTCGTGGCGCGCGAGTTCGTCGCGGAAGTAGGGCAGAGTCTGCCGAATTCCCTCTCGGAGGTCCACCTGGGGCTCCCAGCCGAGAAGCTCTCGGGCCAACGTGATGTCTGGTTGGCGGACCTTCGGATCATCCGCCGGAAGCGGGAGACTATCGATCGTCGATCGACTTCGGGTCTCTTCGAGGACGATGTCCGCGAGCTCACGCACCGTGAACTCGACCGGGTTCCCGATGTTCACCGGCTCCACACGATCCGAGGCGAACAGTCGGTAGATCCCCTCGACCTCATCCGCGACGAAACAGAACGACCGGGTCTGGCTCCCATCACCGTAGATCGTGAGCGGGTCGCCCCGAAGTGCTTGCACGATGAAGTTCGACACCACGCGTCCGTCACCCGGTCTCATTCGCGGGCCATAGGTGTTGAAAATTCGCACGATGCGGGTGGCGACACCGTGATACCGGTGGTACGCCATCGTCATCGCCTCCGAGAACCGCTTGGCCTCGTCGTAAACCCCACGGACCCCGATGGGGTTCACATTTCCCCAGTAGGTCTCCGGCTGAGGGTGGACCAGGGGATCCCCATACACCTCCGACGTCGAGGCCAGTAGGAAGCGGGCTCCCTTGGCCTTGGCCAGCCCCAAGGCATTGTGCGTCCCCAGACTCCCGACCTTGAGCGTCTGTATGGGTAACTCGAGGTAGTCGACTGGGCTCGCGGGGGATGCGAAGTGAAACACACCGTCGATCTGCTCATCGACGAACAGGGGCTTGGAGATGTCGTGCTCGAGGAGCCGAAAGCCCGTAAAGCCAGAAAGATGTTCGGTGTTTTGGCGGGACCCCGTTACGAAATTGTCGACGCCGATGACCTCGTGGTCGTCGGAGAGGAACCGCTCCGCGAGGTGGGAGCCTAGGAAGCCGGCGACGCCGGTGACGATGACCCGCACCTACTTCTCGGCGACGGAAGTCTCGGGCACTGCGCCTACCGGAGCACGACCAATGGAGACGTACTCGAATCCGTGAGCCGCCATGTCCGACGGCTCGTACAAGTTTCGGCCGTCAACGATGAGTGGTCGCAGCATGGCCTCCCTCATCCTCGGGAAATCTGGACTGCGGTAGGGATGCCACTCCGTGTGGATGACGAGGGCCGATGCGTCCTGAAGCGCGTCGTAGTTCCGTCCGGCGTATTCGATCCGCTCTCCGAAATTCTTCTTCGCCTCTTCGATCGCTACCGGATCGTGAGCCACCACACGCGCACCTCTCGCAAGCAGCCCCTCGATCGTCACGAGGCTCGGCGCCTCGCGCATGTCGTCGGTGTTGGGTTTGAACGCGAGCCCCCAGACTGCGATCGTCTTGCCGGAAAGGTCATCTCCTAACCGCTCATCGAGGCGCCGGAGCAATGTGGTCTTCTGAAATTCGTTCACGTCGTCGACCGCCTGGATGATCGAGGCGTCCACCCCGAAATCCCGCATGGTCTTAGCCAGCGCTTTTACATCCTTCGGAAAACAGGAGCCGCCGTACCCCACGCCCGGGAACAAGAAGCTGGCGCCGATTCGTCCATCCGACCCCACCCCTCTGCGAACCGCATCGACATCCGCACCTGTCTCCTCACACAGCCGGGCGATCGAATTCATGAAGCTGATTCGAGTCGCGAGCATGGCGTTGGCCGCGTACTTGGTGATCTCCGCGGCGGGAACGTCCATGATCATGAGTCGGCCGACCCCCTGACCCTTTCTGAGGAAGGGCGAATAGAGCTCACGTAGAACATCAGCCGCATACTCCGAGTCGACGCCGAGCACGACCCGATCCGGGCTCATGAAGTCGTCGACGGCCGCCCCCTCCTTGAGAAACTCGGGGTTGGAGCATACGTGGACGGGATGTTTGGTTTCTGCCTCGATGGCCTCACGCACCAGTCTCGCGGTTCCAACGGGAACCGTGCTCTTGGTAATGACGACCTTCTCGCCCTCCATGGACGTACCGATCGTGCGAGCCACATCGAGCACGTGCTTGAGGTCGGCCGACCCATCCTCATCGGGGGGGGTGCCCACGGCGATGAAGATCACATGCGAGGCCCTCACCGTCGCCGCGACATCCGTTGTGAAGCTCAAGCGGCCAGCCGCAAGATTCCGCCCGATGAGTGGCTCGAGTCCCGGCTCATAGATCGGGATTTCGCCTGCATTGAGACGGGCGACCTTGTCCGCATCGATGTCCGCACAAACGACGTCGTTTCCCGACTCCGCGAGGCAAGCGCCGGCCACGAGGCCGACGTAACCGGATCCAATGATACCAACCTTCATTCCGCAGCACTCTCGTGAGAGGAGACCTCGTTACGACCGGAAGATGTCCGGAACCCTGCGGGGTGTCGACGACCTCTCACCGGACGACCTTCAATTCGAACAGTTGATCGCGGAGGAGCGCCGCACGTTCGAAGTCGAGCGCCTCTGCAGCTTCCGCCATCTCCTGCTCCAGGATCTTCACGTACTCCTCGCGATTGACCTCGTCCGCATAGGACTCCTTCGGTTCGGCCACCCTGGTCGGCGCCAGGCGCGCATCCGCGAGCCGGGTGGCGAACTCGATTTCCCCCGCAGTCTTTCGAATCGTTTCCGGAGTGATCCCGTGGACCCGGTTGTGCTCCACCTGGATCTCGCGGCGGCGGCCGGTTTCATCGATGCATTGCTGCATCGACGCCGTGATTCGATCCGCGTACATGATGGCACAGCCCCGCTCGTTCCGGGCCGCGCGGCCAATCGTCTGGATCAGGGACCGAGCGTTCCTGAGGAAGCCTTCCTTGTCGGCATCGAGAATCGCGACGAGTGAGACCTCCGGAAGGTCCAGCCCCTCCCTCAGCAAGTTGATCCCCACCAAGACGTCGATCTTGCCGAGCCGGAGCGAGCGCAGAATCACCATGCGCTCGATCGTGTCGACCTCGGAGTGCATGTACCGAACACGCACCCCGACGGACTGAAGATATTCCGACAGATCCTCGGCCATCCGTTTGGTCAGGGTCGTGACGAGGACTCGTTCTTTCCGCTTCTCTCGGTCTCGAATCTCGGCGAGCAAATCATCGACCTGCCCCTTCACGGGGCGGACGTAGATCTCCGGGTCGATGAGTCCGGTGGGGCGAATGATCTGCTCGACGACTACCCCACCCGCTTTCGCCACCTCCCACTCACCCGGAGTCGCGGAGAGGAAGACGGCCCTGGGTACGATGTCGACCCACTCCTCGAACTGAAGCGGGCGATTATCGAGCGCGGAGGGAAGCCTGAATCCGTGGTCGATCAGCGTCGTCTTCCGCGAACGGTCCCCGTTGTACATCCCTGTAATCTGAGGGATGGACGCATGAGACTCGTCGACGATGGTCAGAAAGTCGGCCGGAAAGTAGTCCAGGAGACAGGCGGGTCGTTCACCGGTCCGCCGCCCGCTCGTGTAGAGTGAATAGTTCTCGATCCCCGGGCATGTGCCAATCTCGAGCATCATCTCGATGTCGAAGTGGGTACGTTGCTCCAAACGCTGCGCCTCAAGAAGGCGCCCCTCCGCTCGAAACTTCGCGAGCTGCTCGGCGAGTTCGCTGCGGATCGCGGGCACCATCGCGTCGATGGTCGACCGACGGGTCACGTAGTGACTAGCCGGGTAGATCGCGGTCCGGTCGAGCGAGGCGATGACTTCACCCGTGAGCGGATCGAAACGGCTGATCCGCTCGACGTCGTCTCCCCAAAGCTCGATGCGGATCGCTTGTTCGTCGTAGGCCGGGAAGACCTCGACGGTGTCTCCGCGGACGCGGAACGTGCCCCGTTCGAAGAGATAGTCGTTGCGCTTATACTGAATGTTCACGAGGCCCTGGAGAATGTCACGCCGAGGACTCAGGCCCCCGACCTCCACGTGAAGCATCAGACTTCGGTAGTCGATGGGATTACCGAGGCCGAAGATGCACGACACAGAAGCGACGACGATCACGTCCTCCCGCTCCATCAAGGAGGACGTGGCTCGCAACCGAAGCCGCTCGATGTCCTCATTGATCGAGGCGTCCTTCTCGATATAAGTGTCCGTCGCCGCGACGTACGCCTCGGGCTGGTAGTAGTCGTAGTACGAGATGAAGTACTCGACCGCGTTGTGCGGGAAGAGCGACTTGAGCTCCCCGTACAGCTGCGCGGCCAACGTCTTGTTGTGTGACATCACCAAGGTGGGTCGACCGTAGTCGGCAATCACGTGGGCAACCGTAAATGTCTTGCCGGTCCCTGTCGCCCCTAGAAGTACCTGGTGGCTATCGCCCCGGTCGAGGCCTTCGCGCAATTCCCGGATCGCGTTGGGCTGATCCCCCGCCGGCTGGTGAGGCGAGACGATCTCGAATCCACTCATGGCTTGACTGCCGCGGCCCACCACGACGGCACACTGCGCTGTGCGTCTTGGAACGACTCCGGGACGCCGATGTCGATAAAGAAGCCTCGGGACACCATACCCGCCAAACGCCCCTCCGCTGTGAGCTCCGGCAAGAGTTCTCGCTCGAGCGAGAACGGCCCATTTCGCCCGATCACCGCCTCACGAGTGAGCGCGTAGACCCCCCCGTTGATGAGGCCCGCGCCATCGCCACCCTTCTCGTGGAAGGAGGTGACTCGGGAGCCCTCGAGGCGGACCCTCCCATAACGTCCCGCATCTGGAACATCCAGCAAAGCCATCGCTGCCGCCGCCCCACTGTCGGAGAGTAATGCGGCCAACTCTGCGAAGGGTGCGTCGAACAGTGTGTCCCCATTGAGAACGAAGAAGTGTTCGTCGAGTCGATCGGCCAGAAGTGAGAGTGCGCCCCCGGTATCGAGTGGGGTCTCCTCCACAAATGAGGAAATCGCCGGTCCTCCTGTCCGACCGCGCACCCACGACTCGAACGCATCAGCCCGATATCCCACCGTGAAGATGATGTCGCCGATCCCTCGACGTTCCAGGTTCGCGACCAACCACTCGGCGAAAGGGCGCCCCCCGACCGGAAGAAGCGGCTTGGGGGTCTCGGCGGTGAGTGCACCGAGACGGCTTCCCATCCCACCAGCCAGGACGACCGCCTGATGGATCGCCGGTTGCACCCTGCTCAACGTTCCCGGATCTCGGACCGATGTGTCTCGAACCAGGAGATCGTCTCGGCCAGTCCGTCGGCCAAGGTGTGCGCAGGGTCCCATCCGGTCGAACGAATCCGCTCAATATCGAAGCGGCGGCCCGACTGGCCCGCGGGCATCGCAGGATCGAAACGGATCTCGCCTCGGTACCCCGCTCCGCGAGAAACTGCCTCGGCCAACTCACCGATCGACGTCTGCTCACCCGTCGCGACGTTTACGACCCCCGAGAAGCGTCGCTCGAGGAGGAGAAGCATGGCGTCGATGCAATCGGATATATAGAGGAAGTCGCGGCGTGCACTCCCATCTCCCCAGATGGCGACCTCGGGCGCGCCCTCGTCCCGCGCCTCCACGAAGCGTCGCACCAGCGCCGCCACGACATGCGAATGCTCAGGGTGGAAATTGTCGTGAGGGCCGTACACGTTGGCCGGCAAACAGAAGCAATAGTCCAGCGCCCCGTCAGCGCGCAGAGCCTCGAGGTGGACGAGCATGCCCCGCTTCGCGTAGGCGTAGGCATCGTTGGTCGGCTCAGGCACACCATCGAGATAGTCGTCCTCGTGCAGCACCGCGCCTTCGAGGCGCTTGGGATACGCGCACCCCGTACCCATCGCGAAGACGTACTCGACACCCGTCTCGACTGCGGCATCGATGACGTGCGTGTTGATCAGCACGTTGTCGCGGTAGAAACCCGGCTTCTGCGTGCTGTTCGCGTAGATGCCGCCGACGCGCGCGGCTAGATGGAACACGACCTTGGGACGGACCTCGGCCAAGAGTCGATGGGCGACATCACTGTCGCGCAGATCCCTCTCGCTGCCCACCGACACGACCGAGTGTCCGAGCCCCTCGAGGCCCGCGACCAGATTCCGGCCAACGAGGCCGGTCCCGCCCGTCACGAGGATCGTGTCAGACATCGCGCCTCAATGCCGCGCCGAGGGTTGATAATGGATGACCTGCATGCCGGAGCGATCGAACGAGAACGGTACGAACAGCAGGTCCGACAACCGCTCGCGCACGGCACGCTGCTTCTCTTCGGGGCAAAAGAGAAGCATGAAGCCGCCGGCACCCGCACCGAGGATCTTTCCACCGGTCGCGCCGGCGTCCCTCGCGGCCTGATAGGCGTCATCGATCCTAGAGTTCGTAGTTCCCGGGAGCTGGCGCTTCCGGAACCAGGTTTGATGCATCAGTTCGCCCAAATCGCTGATTTCGCCATTCGCCATGATCCGCAGCGCCGTGTTGACCGATTCATAGAGAAACGCCATCAATGGATCGTTGGCGTCGGCATCATAGTTACCGGCGACGGAGACGTCTCCGCTCTTCCGGGTCATCGGTATGTAGCAGAGCATGAGGGACCGCTGCAGAGTCAGCATGCGGTCCGGCGGCAGCACGATCGGATGGACCTCGAAATCTCCGGTCGGATGGAACTTGATGTGGTTGAATCCGCCGAACGCCGCGGCGACCTGGTCCTGGTAGCCACCGGGCTCATTGAGCACGTGTCGTTCGAGCCGGATCGCCTCGATCGCCAAATCCTTCCTCGAGAGGAGCCGACCCTCCAGACCCGCCAACGCACCCACGAGGCCAACGCCGAACGCGGAACTCGTGCCCAGCCCACTCCACGCGGGCAGATCGGCGTCGTAATGGATCTCGATGTCGCTGCGGTCGAAGCGCTGCAACGCGGCCCGAATGAGCGGGTGCTCAATTTCCTCCAACTCGCGAGCCAGTTCGATCCGTGAATAGGCAAGCCGTACGCGATGGTCAAAGAATGGTGGCAGCGGACGAGCCGTTACATAGCAGTACTTGTCGATCGTTGTTGAGAGAACCGCACCGGCGTTTCGCTCGAACCAGACCGGGAGATCCGTTCCTCCCCCAAAGAGCGACACTCGGAATGGGACACGTGTGATGATCATCGAGAAATCGTCACCGCGTCAGGAACCTCTCGCCGCGGGCGATGCGACCGCGCCAGTAGTCGAGGAGATCACGCATCGTCGTCTCAAAGGGAATCTCCGGCACCCAGCCCGTGTGACTGCGAAACTTGCTCGTGTCGGGGATCTGCAGGTCAGCGTCGATCGGCCTCAAGCGCTCGGGATCGACTCGGACCTCGATATCGTCGCGGTCACTGAACCCGAGGAGCGTATTCAGCATCTCACCGACGGTGCAGCTATGACTGCCGCCGATGTTGTAATACTCGCCCCCAACCGGATCCACGGTGACGAGCATGTGGTACGCGCGAACCGCGTCCCGTACGTCGGCAAACGTTCGCAATGACTCGAGATTCCCAACGCTGACCACAGGCGGAATCTGCTCCGCTTCGATCAACGCGATCTGTTTGGCGAAGGTCGATTCCGCGAACACGTCCCCGCGGCGCGGACCGGTATGCGTGAACATTCGGGTCGTCATCACCCGCATGCCGTACGCCTCAGCGTAGTACCTCCCGAGCAGATCCGTCCCCACTTTGGAAATCGCGTAAGGAGACGCCGGATGGAACGTCGTGTCCTCTCCGATCGGCACCTTGTCCTTCGGGACCCGCCCGAACACCTCGGACGACGCGCACACGTGAATGATCGGGTCCACGGCCGAGTCGTGTCGGATCGCCTCCAGAATGTGTGCCGTCCCCTGAACGTTCGTTTCGAGCGTGTCGAGGGGCGAAGTGAAGGAGGTGTGGGGATAACTTTGGGCCGCAAGGTGGAATACGTAGTCCGGCCGGGCTACTTCGACGGCGTGCTGAATCGAGACGTAGTCTCGCAGGTCC
>JAQBXY010000050.1 GCA_027623325.1 Gemmatimonadota bacterium | reverse complement strand
GATCCGACCTCCCCTGACTTGGGACTTGCGCGGCGGGTCGCGTGACACCCCTAGGCATAAGCTGTTTACGAGCGCATATTGATGCAGGAACTAAAGTTAGCCGTTCCTCGCAGAGTAGTGCGCCCCCCCCTGTTCTGGGTGACTCCTCAATGGGTCAATTGGGCTCGGAAGACGAAGCTTCCGGGGCCGGAGCGGGCTACGCGGATAACACGATCGGGCGGGTGATGACTTGAAGATCAGGCACAGTGGCGGGCCGCTCGCGATGGCCCGTCGACATCGAACTTTGGCTGCTTCCGTGGCCTACGGCCTTATCACGGGTGTTTCTCTCGCAGTAGCATACTTGGCTGGGTTTGAGTTCGATCCGAGTGCGATCGCCTGGAGAGACTATTGGCGAGCCGCGACACTGCTCATCGCTATTCGACTCGCCGTGAATTACTTCATGCGCCTGCCGTTGGGGCGCTGGAGGTATGTCGCTAGCCGTGACTTCAGACGGTTGATCGTGGCCCAGTCCATCGGGTCCGTCATATTCTTTGCGTCGAGCTGGACAATCCCTGTGTGGCCGGTGGTCCCGCGCTCGATCATCTTGCTCGAGTGGTTCATGAGCGGGTATGGGACCGTGATCGTATGGGTCTTCTACCGCCTTGCATTTGAACGGTCCAAGGTACGCCAGGCCGGTGTTCGCAAGAGGGTCCTCTTGATCGGAGCGGGCGAAGGGAACGAAATGCTCATTTCGCAGATGCTCCGATCCACGACCGGATACCTGCCGGTCGGCCTGGTAGACGACGACAAGTTCAAGGCAGGCACGTCTCTTCACGGCGTGAAGGTGGCGGGACCTACCGACAAAGTTGCAGAAATTGCTGAGGAGCTTGAGGCGGACGAGATCGTCATCGCTATCCCAAGTGCGGCAACGGCTGATTTGCGTCGGATTGTCGAGGCGTGTGAGGGCACGAGGCTACCGATCAAGATTCTGCCGGCGATCGAGGAAGTCCTGGACGGGCGGGTCGCGCTCGGCCTAGTAAGAGAGATTCAGGTCGAGGACCTTCTCGGCCGGGATCCTGTTCGGCTCGAGTTGCCGGAGCTGGCGGAGCAACTTCGAGACAAAACCGTGCTGGTCACGGGTGCTGCCGGCTCGATCGGGTCGGAATTGGTTCGGCAGATTGCGCTGCATTCGCCGAGGTGCCTGATCCTTCTCGATCAGGCCGAGACACCCCTGTACTACTTGGAACTAGAGATTCTGGCACGCGACCCTTCCTTCGACTTGGTCACGATCGTGGGTAGCATCACGAATGCCGACACTCTGTCACGCCTGTTTGGAGAGTTTCACCCGGACCGCGTGTTCCATGCCGCCGCCTACAAGCACGTGCCTCTCATGGAGACGAACCGTGAAGAGGCGGTTCGCACGAACGTGCTCGGCACCTATATGATCGCTTCGGCGGCGGGTGAGGCCGGTGCTGAGGCGTTCATTCTGGTGAGCACGGACAAGGCGGTTCGTCCGGCGAATGTGATGGGCGCCACGAAACAAATGGCTGAACGCGTCGTCTTGAGCCTGCAGGAGGAGTACCCCGAGTGCTCATTCGGCGCGGTGCGGTTCGGGAACGTCTTGGGCAGCAGCGGAAGTGTGATTCCCCTGTTCCGGCGCCAGATCGCACGTGGGGAGCCGCTGACGGTTACCGATTCCCGTGTGACCCGCTACTTCATGACGATCCCAGAAGCAGTCCAGCTCATTTTGCAGGCCTCGTTGCTCCCGGACCTCAGGGGTCACGTGGCCATGTTGGACATGGGACAGCCGGTGCGGATTCTGGATTTGGCCAGGGACCTCCTGCGGCTTTCCGGTCAGCCCTTCAGGCTGGGCGAGAACGTGCTCATCACAGGGCTTCGTCCTGGAGAGAAGTTGCACGAAGAGTTGTCCGCACCCGAGGAAATCGTGGTGGGGACGGAGTTGGAGCGCGTGTCCATGATCCAAATGACCAACGGCTTCGCGCATCTCCCGATCGACTTGATCCATGCGTTGAAGCAGAGCGATCTGGAGAGCCTCGCGGACCACGTTCTTCGCCGCCTGCCGGTAGCCGTAGGGGCCGCTCGGAACTAGTTCGTGCACTGGGGTCAGTTTTTCGGCTCGGCTCTGCGACCTTTCGCATTGACCAGGGGTATCCCCCCTGCTGTCGATCCATCCTTGCCATAGCCCGGTCGCCTCCACGTCGCCGGGGATCACCCCATCTTATATGCTCAAGACCGCCCTCAAAGCCCTCATCGGCTCGCGTCACAAGCGAGAGGCCAAGAAGCTCCAGCCCCTCGTCGATGAGATCAACCAGGTCTGCGAGGGCCTCGCGGAGCTGTCCGACGAGCAGCTCCGGGCCAAGACCGATGAGTTCCGGAAGTACATCGCCGACCGCACGGCTGACCTGAAAGGTCGTATCGAGGCCCTAAAGGCTGAGAAACGACATTCTGAGGAGCCGTTGGAGCGCGAGCGGCTCTCGATCGAGATCGGCGGGCTGGAGGCGGAGCTTCTCAAGGAGATCGAGGCGTCGCTCGAGGACATTCTGCCCGAGGCCTTCGCCGTCGTGAAGGATGCCTGCCGGCGTCTCATGGGGCAGGAGGTCATCGTTACCGGTCAGAAGCTGACGTGGGACATGATTCCCTACGACGTCCAGCTCGTCGGCGGCATCTCGCTGCACCGGGGCAAGGTCACGGAGATGGCGACCGGAGAGGGCAAGACGTTGGTGGCGACGATGCCGCTCTATTTGAACGCTCTGGCTGGTCGGGGGGCGAACCTCGTGACCGTCAACTCCTACCTGGCACAGCGAGACGCGGATTGGATGGGCGCGGTGTACGGCTTCCTCGGGCTGACCGTGGATGTCATCGACCGGCACGACCCGGGTTCGCCCGAACGCCAGGCGGCATACCGGGCCGACATCACGTACGGGACGAACAACGAGTACGGCTTCGATTACCTCCGCGACAACATGGTGCACCAACTCGCTCAGAGGGTTCAGCGGGAGCATTCGTACGCGATCATCGACGAGATCGACTCGATTCTCATCGATGAAGCTCGGACCCCGTTGATCATCTCGGGTCCCGTGGGGCGGGACACGTCGACCCCGTTCAAGGAGTACAACCCGCTCGTCGCCGCGCTGCACAAGAAGCAGCAACGCATCACCAACGAGCTGGTGAGCGAGGCTGAGGCCCACCTAGCGGCCAACGAGCAGTTCGAGGCCGGTGAGAAGATGCTGGCGGTGAAGCGCGGCGCTCCGCGGCATCGCAAGCTCATGAAGCTCTTCTCTGATGATCCGTCGCTGCAGACCCTCGTCACCAAGGTCGAGGGCGACTACATGCGCGAGAAGAGGCTGCACGAAGTAGACGAGATGCTGTTCTTCGCGATGGACGAGAAGGGCCACAATGTGCACCTCTCGGACCGCGGGCTCGACGAGATGTCGCCGGGTGACCCGGAGGCTTTCACCGTGCCGGATTTGTCGGCCGAGATGGGTGAGATCCAGGAGTCCGAATCGCTCACGGTGGACGAGAAGCGGGATCGCATCGCGGAAATCGAGGCTGAGTACGCGGCGAAGAGCCAGCGGATCCATGTGATCCACCAGCTACTCAAGGCCTATACGCTCTTCCAGAAGGATGAGAAGTACATCATCGGCGAGGCCGGCGAGGTCGTGATCGTCGACGAGTTCACGGGTCGGCAGATGGCCGGACGACGGTGGAGTGACGGTCTCCACCAGGCGGTGGAAGCGAAGGAGGGTGTCGAGATTCGTGGTGAGACGCAGACCCTCGCGACCGTCACGATCCAGAACTTCTTCCGGATGTATGACAAGCTGGCCGGCATGACGGGTACTGCGGAAACCGAGGAGAGCGAGTTCCACCAGATCTACGGACTCGATGTCTTCGTCATCCCGACCAACCGACCGATCGTTCGGGACGATCGCGACGATCTGATCTTCCGGACCAAGAGGGAGAAGTACGTCGCGATCATGGACGAGGTCGAGCGGCTTAATAAGATGCAGCTGCCGGTGCTCGTCGGGACGACAAACGTGGACGTGTCGGAAACGTTGTCCCGCATGCTCAAGCGGCGTGGAATCGCGCACCAGGTCCTCAACGCCAAGCATCACAAGTCGGAGTCGGAGATCGTTCGCGATGCTGGGCAGCCGGGCGGGGTGACGATCGCCACGAACATGGCGGGTCGTGGCACCGACATTAAGCTCGGTGCAGATGTCACCATTCCGAGGACCCTGGGGTGGCTCCGATCCAGAAGCACCGAGCTCGATGACGTACTTCCGGTCGATCCGGTTCGGGCGGAGAAGCTCAAGATTGAGCACGACGAGGATGTGCTGGAGGCAGGGGGCCTTCAGATCATCGGATCCGAGCGGCACGACTCGCGCCGCATCGATCGGCAGTTGAGAGGTCGGTCGGGCCGGCAGGGTGACCCTGGTGCGACTCAGTTCTATCTGTCTCTCGAAGACGACCTCATGCGGCTGTTCGGCTCGGAGCGCATTGCGAACGTCATGGACAAGTGGGGTGCTGAGGAAGGCGAGGTCATCACCCATGGCCTGGTCACGAAGTCGATCGAGCGAGCGCAAAAGCGCGTCGAGACGAACAACTTCGAGGCCCGGAAGCGCTTGCTCGACTACGACGATGTCATGAACCAGCAGCGTGAGGTCATCTACGACCTCCGCCTCTTCGCGCTCGAGGGCGGGGAAGATCTCAAGGGCGAGATGTGGGAGATGATCGAGCAGGCCGCCCACGACGCCGTTGACGAATATCTGCCCGTTGGCGATTCGTCCGAGCGCTGGGACCTCGCCGGCCTCAGACGTCGGCTGCTGCTCGACTTCTTCATCCTGGTCGCGGAGCTTCCGGACGAGAACGATCCTGAGCACGACTTCGAGCGCCACCAGATCGAAGAGTGGGTTCTCGGTGGTCTCAAGGCGTCGTTCCACCGGAAACTCGATAGTCTCGGAGAACATGCCGAACAGATCACGAGCTTCGTCATGCTTTCGGTGATCGATGAGAAATGGAAGGATCATCTGTACGACCTCGACCACCTGAAGGCCTCGATCGGTTTCCGCGGGTGGGGTCAAAAGGACCCACTCGTCGAATACAAGAAAGAGGCCTACGACATGTTCGTGGACCTCATGGGCGATCTGCGCAAGACGTTGGCCAGCTACTTCTTCCGGGCGCAGTTTGGGCAGCCCCAACAGAGGCAGCGGGTGCCGCAGAAGCTGGCGTATTCGGGGCCGACGGATTCGCCGGGAGGAGCGGTCGGTGGATCGGTCGAGTCCGCCGGACGTCAGGGCCGAGTGGCGGCACCAGCCGTTGGGCGAGATGAGTTGGGGATGTCGGCTCGTTCGAGCTCGGCTGCGGGGCTATCCAGCGGGCCGGATCCGCGGGCTTTGGCGACGAACCGCGAGGGCGATGGGGCGCGGACTCCAGTTTCCGTCGCGGAAGGGCCGGGGCGGAATGACCCGTGCCCGTGTGGGTCGGGGAAGAAGTACAAGAAGTGCCATGGAGGCTGAGGGTCGCGAGCCGACAATCACACGGTCTGCGGGTGCGCGCGGCTTCCTAGAAGGGGTTGCCGATCTCCGTCAGGCGGGGCAACGCGCGATCCTTTTCCGAAAGGATCGGGTCATCTGACGGCCAGTCGATTCCGATGTCCGGATCATTCCAGCTGAGTCCCCGATCGCATTGTGGCGCGTACTCGGCCGTGACTTTGTACGCGACGTCTGCGCTCTGGCTCACGACGTAATATCCGTCTGACTCCAGAAGGGGTGGCCGCCAAGGCCGACCTGACCCGGCACTTTCTGGCGCGTAAGCGCGAAGAGTACGATGTCCTCCGGCTCGAAATTGAGCGGCTTCAGCATGAGAGTGGTGGACGTTTCACTGACAGTGCAGAGTAGTTCATAAGTTGACGCAAGTCGTAATTTCTTCCACGCTCCGTCACTACAATGTGATTGACCCTGCATTTGGGCGCCCATGATTCCTTTCGCTGCCCCTCGTGAATCGCACCGGGATTCTTGGTTTGTCATCTGGACGGAGTCGCGGGCGGAGAAGAAGGTCGAGGCGCGGATCGCCGCGCTAGGACTCTCCCCGTGGCTGCCAACCGTCAGTGAGCGACACCGCTGGAGCGATCGCTGGCGGGGGGTCGTCTGTCCGCTCTTCCCGGGGTATCTTTTTGCGCGGAATCGTTCGGTGGAGTGGGACAGTGTGCTACGCACTCCTGGAGTTCTGACCGTGGTCAAAGACGGGGGGAGGCCGGCGCTGCTGACGGATGCTTTTGTGGGGGACCTCCGCAATGCGATCGAACGGCAGGGGGCCACTCCGGAGCCCGTGGCTGAGGTCTTGGAGTACCGCCCTGGCGATG
>JAQBXY010000031.1 GCA_027623325.1 Gemmatimonadota bacterium | reverse complement strand
GACGACGGCGCGCGGCCATCACCCCCCTCAAGCCGCCTCCCTTACCGCCTCTCGAACAACACTCCCGTCACGCGGCCATTCCCGGTCACGAGGCCAGTGACGGTCCCGTTCCCTGCGCGCTGAAATTCGACCTCGACGTATGGGAAGGGGCCGGAAAAGACGGTGCCCGCGCGGTGCGTCAGCGATACCGGCTCGACCCGGATGTTGTCGAGCGAGAGCTTAGGCTCGTCACCCTCCTCGTCGATGTCGACGCCGATGTCGAGCCAAGTCGTCAGCTCGTCGGAATAGTACCGGCCCACGAATCTCTCTAGGTCTTCCAGCGTGAGGTCTTCTTCGACGACGCGCCGCATGGGCAAAGCCTGCCCCTGCGTGAACGTGGCGTTGTTCACCGTACCGTCGTCTTCGAAACGGAAGTTGATCGTGACCTGCAAGGCGGTGTGTTCGACCGTCGAGTCGGATGTGGCTGTGAGGATCACTTTGTTTTGCCCTTCAGGCACCGCGACCAGTTGCCCGTCTTCGATCGAGAAGACCGAGGGGAGATTCGCAACTTCGATGAACCAATCCCCGACGATGGCTTCCATGCGCGCCATGGGCATGAGGTTGTCCGCCGTGGCCTCCCCAGCTTCAGCCTCGTCGCCGGCCTCTACCGGCTCCATGCGGTCGTCGAAGAACAACCTGGCGACTTGGCCGCCCAAGCCTGTGGGAAAGCTCGCGTTGTTACTGGACATGAACACGCCGGCATCGATCGATGGGAAGTAAGCGAAATACGTGCGATGTGCGACGTCGCCACCTGTGTGCTGATAGATGTCGAGGCCGCGCATCTTCCCGATGCCCAAACCAAGCGCGTAGGGTGTGGTGTCGCCGCTCTCCAGGATGTTGCGGGTGGTGAGGGCTTCAATGGCTGCGGGTCCGCCAACCGTCTTGTCGCGGTAGTTCGCCATCCAGCGGGTCATGTCGCGGAAGGTCGTGTAGATGCCGCCCGCACCGGCAGCCGCAGCCAGGTCGCGCGTGGACACCCATCCACCCTCGGGACCCGGCGCGTAGCCCTGGGATGCGCCCGGGATGATCTCGCCCTGCGCGTATTTCACACGAGTGTCGTTCATGCCGAGGGGACGGAATACCCGTGCGCTCATGAACTCGGGGAACGTCTGGCCGGAGATGCGCTCCACGATGGTCGCGAGCAGGACGTAGCCGGTGTTGTTGTAGTTGAAGAGCGTGTTCGGCGGGTCCTGGAGGTCGGGCTGGCGCTGGATGATCTCAATCGCCTCGACACGGGCGATGTGGTCTTCACCCTGGCGCCCCGACATGGGCAGGAAGTTGTAGAGCTCTCGGTAGCCCGTGACATGGTTGAGCATGTTCTTGAGGGTGATGGTCACGCCGAAGTCGGGCAGCTCGGGGACGTGCTCCCGGACGTCGTCGTCCAACGAGAGCTTGCCGTCCTCCTGGAGGAGCAGGATCGCCATCGCGGTGAACTGTTTCGTGACCGAGCCGATGTTGGTCGGCGTATCGGTGGCGTGCCGGACACCGTACTCCAGGCTCGCCATGCCGTAGGCCTTCTCGAAGACGACCCGCCCGCCGTCCACGACCCCAACGACGCCACCCGGGGTCTCGTTGCCCGAGAAGGGCATCATGAGTTGGTCCACGCGCTTCGCCGGGTCGGTGGCAACGCGCTCAGCGAGCCGCACCGTGACCTCGTAGCTCCCGGACTGCTCCTCGAAGGGGGTGACCCGCACTACATAGGTGCCTTCCGCTTCCGTGGTGAACTGGAAGACCTCAGGTCCGCGCGCTGGGCTGTCAAACTCGGCGACCTGCTCTCCCGCTGGGTCCAGGATGGTCACGACGACGTCCACGTCGATCTGGTTCGCGTCGCCGAAGACGAATTGGTCCGCGCCAAGCTCAAGTGTGTAGTCATGCTGGGAATCTCCGCTGAGCGTGCCGGAGAGAGTCTGGCCGACTCGCAGCGCCTGCGCTTCCTGTGCCACCACGGGGGAACAGATTGGGGCGACGAGCCCGAGCATTATTACAGATGCGGTGCCGGCGAGTGAGATGCGTGTTGTGCGGTCCATGGTCGTACTCAGTTCCAGGATGAGTGGAGCTACAGCCCCGGCCAGTCGTTCAGCGTGATCGTGAATACGTTCTTCTCGGGGCATCGGAAACACGGTCGGTGTCGTCCCCCTCGACGCCCTCGCCGCGGATAGGAAGTGCAACCGCGCATAGGTGCCGGAAGGCACGGTAGGGAGGGACGTGGCGGTGAGCAAGGCGGAGAGCTGCGGCGGGCGAGGGCGGGCACGCGCCTGAGAGAGGGTGCGTGGCTGGAGGGGATGGCCCGTGAGCGCAGGTACGCAGACATCGCAATCGACGCAGCGCTGACGATCCGCACGGTCTTCCAGCTACCGGTACGTCAGACCGAGGGTAAAATCCCCCGGGCTTCGGCCTTTGCGGGTTCAAGTCCCGCCCCCGGCACTCCTCCGGTCTCGACCTTCAGGCCGGTTCCAAGAACGCGACCCAGAACCAGTCGCACGAGTCACTCCACAGCTCCCGGATCCGGAAGCCCGCGGCCTCGACCAGCCCCTCGAGACGGTCGCGGTCGTACTTGTACGAGCACTCCGTGAGGATCGTCTCGCCGGCCTCGAATTCGATGACCGTGCCGGCCACCTCGACGGTCTGGTTCGCCAGAGACTCCAGGTGCATCTCGATGCGGCCGGCGGTCTCGTTGAAGAACGCGTGATGTCGGAAGCGGTCCACGTCGAACGTCGCATCCAACTCGCGATTGATACGCGTCAGCATGTTCAAGTTGAACGCGGCGGTGATCCCCTCCGCGTCGTTGTAGGCGTCGTGGAGCACCCGGGCGTCCTTCTTTCGGTCCACACCGAGTACGAGCGCGCCATCAGGACCGACGACGGAGCGGATGCGTTGGAGGAACGCGGTGGCCTCGGCGGGATGGAAATTTCCAATGGTCGAGCCCGGGAAGAACGCGATTCGCTTCGCCGACTCGGGTAACGGGGGGAGGGTGAAGCGCGTCGTGTAGTCGGCGTGGACCGGGAGCACCTCGAGGCCGGGGTAGCTCGCGTCGAGGCGGTTCGATACGGAGTCGAGCTGCTCCCTCGAGATGTCCACGGGCACGTAGGCTACGGGATCCTCGAGCGCATCGAGCAGGAGGCGCACCTTGATACCGGCACCCGAACCATACTCCACGAGCGCGCTTCGCGGTCCGGACAAGCGCGCGATATCAGCGGCTCGTGCGCGTAGGATGCTCAGCTCCGTTCGGGTCGGATAGTACTCCGGCAGATCGGAGATTGCCTCGAAGAGCCTCGCCCCCCGCTCGTCATAGAACAGCTTCGGGGGCAGGGTCCGTGGCGTGGCCGAGAGACCAGCAAGCACCTCGGCGCGAATGGAGACCTCCCCGAGATCGCGACACGCCTGTCTCCGGGCCTGAGTATGCGGGGCCATTACGGTGCCTCCACGAGTCGGATTCCGGTGAACTGCCAGCGGGCGTCACTCGGGAAGAAGTTTCGATAGCTGATCCGGGCGTGCGACGACGCCGTGGCGCACGACGCCCCGCGAAGGACCCACTGATCGGACATCCACTTGCCGTTGTATTCGCCGATGGCGCCTGGGCTTGGTACGTAGCCCGGGTACGCGGTGTAGGCGCTGCGGGTCCACTGCCACACGTCCCCATACAGCTGTGCCATCCCGCCCGCGGCAGGTGAGGGGTGATGCCGTCCGCTCTCAGCGAAGTGGCCGCACACGGGGAAGTCGCGCGCCGCGATCTCCCACTGGTGCTCCGTCGGGAGCGCGTGTCCGGCCCAGCGCGCGAACGCGTCGGCCTCGTAGTAGCTCACATGACACACTGGGGCGTCCAACTCGAGCGGCTCGGGCCCCGCGAGGGTGAACTCCGTCCAGCCGTCGGTCGTCGCCTCCCAATACAGGGGCGAGCCCAGGGCATGTTCCTGAACCGCAGCCCATCCCGGCGACAGCCAGAGCGGAGCCCTCTGATAGCCTCCGTCTTCGATGAAGTCGAGATACTCGGCGTTCGTCACCAGGCGGGTCGCCAGGCGGAAGCCATCCGCGAACACTCGATGCTCCGGGCCCTCGTTGTCGAACGAGAAGCCCTCGTCGGAGTGGCCGACTCGATAGACACCCTCGTCCACCGTATGCCAACCCTGCGGGACAGACTCGACGGGAGTGCGTGGGCTCGGTTCGTAGGAAGGCCGCAATGGGTTGGTCCACAAAACGTGCTTGATGTCCGTGAGGAGCAGTTCCTGATGCTGCTGCTCATGATGGATCCCGAGCTCGACGATGGGCCACGCGGGGTGATCGGCGTCTCCGGCGAGGGCGTCGCACAGCCGCAGGACGTGTTCATCGACGTGGGCTCGATAGGAGAACACCTCGGCCACCGTCGGGCGTGTCACGAGCCCGCGCTGCGCTCGGCAGTGCCGCTCCCCAGCTTGTACGTAATACGAGTTGAACAGAAACGCGTATCGAGGATCGAGGCTCTCGTATCGATCGCCGTGGGGCCCGAGCAAGAACGTCTCGAAGAACCAGCTCGTGTGCGCCAGATGCCACTTCGTTGGACTCACATCGGGCATACTGCTCACGACGAAGTCCTCCGTCTCAAGAGGCGCACACAGTGCCTCGGTGCGCGCGCGCGTCTCTCGAAATCGATCGACGAGGGCCGGGCTGGGGGTCATCACATCCGTCACGGAGAAGGGCGATGGGGTATCCCGGGACAATTCCTGGTGTGGCCCCTGGGTTCCCGTGGTTTGAAACATATCACAGGCTCACGACGTCTCTATATGTTGAAAACCGACATAGCAACCGAGGTGGGAGATATGGCCAAGGGACTTCCCGTTGGGACCGTCATGGTGCTGCACGCGCTCGCGCGGGGCCACCGGTACGGCTTCGACCTGATGGAGCAGACCGGATTCACGTCGGGCACCGTCTACCCGGCGCTCGAGCGGTTAGAACAGCTGGGGCACGCGCGCTCGCACTGGGAGGACGCCGGAGTAGCGTACGCGGAGAAGCGGCCTCCGCGTCGGTATTTCGAGATCACTCCAGAGGGCAAAACCGTCTTGATTGCCGCCCTCGAGAAGTACAGGGCGCTGGCCCCGCTCGACATCGACGGTGTTCGACACCCCCTCGAAGCCCGCCCCGCATGAGGTCCGATATCCCGCTCACGGTTCGCTGGATTCTCGTCGTGGCCGCTCGACTGGTTCCGAGCGTTCGCCGGCCGTTGTGGACGCGACAGTGGGTCGCGGAGGTGCATCACCGATGCGGGGTACCCGCCGCTCGCACGGGCCTGACCCGCTTCGCGCTTGGCGCGTTGACGCACGCAGTGTATCTCAGACGAGAGGAGATGAGAGGGATGGGATACCTGGCCGACATGAGGCACGCGGGTCGGGCGCTCCTCCGACGTCCTGGATTCACGGCTTTGGCGGTCGTGACCATGGCGATGGGCATCGGCGCGGCGACGGGCATCTTCAGCCTGGCGGAGGCGATGCTCCTGAGACCACTTCCGCTCCCCGAGAGTGACCGCCTGGTCCGCCTGTTCAGCACGAATCCTACGCGGGGGCCCGGTTGGTCCAGTGTCTCCTATCCCGACTACGTCGATCTCGCCACGCGCCCGGGGCTCTTCCAGGGGGCGTCTTACTACCGCCCGGTGGATAGGGACGTTTCGGGAGGGCGTGAGCCCGAACGTGTCCGTGCGATCGAAGTCGGCGGTGAGTTCTTTCAGACGTTGGGCACCCAGGCTCACGTGGGTCGACTCTTTTCCGCGAGCGATCACGACCCTGCGTCGGACGCGACGGTCGTTCTCTCCCAGCGGTTCTGGGCCCTTCACTTCGGAGCGGACTCGACGATCCTCGGACGAACCATCCGACTCGACGGTGTCCCGTACACGGCCATCGGCGTCGTTCCTGCCCCGAGCGCCTGGCCCGCGACCGCCGATCTTTGGACGCCGCTCCAGTGGGCAGGTGCCCCGCCGGCGTGGGTGGCCGCTCGCTCGAACCACTCCCTGCAGGTCATCGCGCGGCTGCTCCCGGACATCGACGTTGCGAGTGCGACGGCCCAGGTCAGGGCGATGTCGCAGGCGATTTATTCCGGATCAGGCATCGACACTCGCGACGAGGGTACGGAGGCTCTCGTTGTCCCTCTCCACTCCTCGGACATGGGGGAGGACGGCGGCTTGGTCTTTGCGACGCTCGGGACGGCGGTGGCGCTCGTTCTCCTGATCGCGTGCCTGAACGCCTCGGGCCTCATTCTCGCTCGCTCCTGGTCCCGCGCTCGAGAGCTATCTCTGCGGGCCGCTCTGGGAGCGAGCCGAGGGCGCTTGATCGTCGCTCTCCTGTCGGAAAGCCTGATCCTCGCGCTGTTGGGGGGTGCGCTCGGTGTGGGCCTGGCGCACGTGGCTCTTCAGAAGGCGCTGGCGATGGCGGCGCCCACGTTGAGCGGATTGAGCGAGGTACGGCTCAACGCGACCGTCCTTGGCGCGGCGCTTGCCGTGAGCATCCTCGCGGCGGTCCTGACGGGCCTCCTTCCCGCCATCCGCGCCACTCGCGCCTCCGTCTCACACTCGTTCAAGGAGGGGAGCAGCCAATCGGGTCAGGGACGGGAGCGCACTCGGCTCCGGCAGACGTTGATCGTCACCGAACTCGCCGTCTCTTTGGCGTTGCTGACGTGCGCGGGGCTGGTCCTTCGGGGCTTCGAGCGTCAGATGTCGGCCGACCCAGGCTTCGAGGCCTCGAATCTACTGTCGTTCACCGTGAGGCTACCGGCGGCTCGCTATGCAGAGGACGCTCTCGTGAACGCCTTCTTCACCGACGCGGTGTCTCGACTCGAAGCGCGACCGGGTATTCGCGCGGCGTCGGCCACGTCGTGGCTTCCTCTCGGTGGCGGGGGTACCTCGCTCTTCAGGAGCTTCGTGCGCGACGGCGGGATCGACACCGAGGGCGCCGAGGTCGGGGCTCTTTGGATCGAGGTCGACCCGGAGTTCTTCGAGACGCTGGGAGTGCAACCGCTACGGGGCCGGGCCTTCACCGAATCCGACGGTGCTGATGCGCCCCCGGTCGCGATCGTGAACGAACGCTTCGCCGGACGTATGGCCCCGGACGATGGACTCGTCGGGACGGCGATCCGCTCGATCTTCGACGAAGATCTGGCACGCACGGTCGTGGGAATTCTTCCCGACATACAGTTCAACGGCGTGTCCCGTGCGCTGAGTCAGCCCGTCGTCCTGGTGCCCCGTACCCAATCCCCTCGAAGCGAGATGGCGTTTCTGGTCCGGACCGGGAGCAGCGTAGCCGAGGCCGTTCCCCAGGTCCGTGAGGTGCTCGGAGAAATCGACTCCGACGTCGCCATCGATGGGCTGCAGACCTTGCGGGATGCCCACGCTGCCGACCTCGCGGGGCTCCGCTTTCTGACCACGCTCTTTGCGGCGTTCGGCACACTCGCGCTCGTACTTTCCGTGAGCGGCGTGTACGGCCTGGTGTCGTACTCCGTGTCTCAGAGGACACGCGAGTTCGGCGTGCGGATCGCGATAGGGGCCACGACCGGAACGGTCCGTGGGGAGGTCCTACGCGAGAGCGCGACACTGGCGGGGCTCGGAGTCGCGCTCGGGCTGGTATTTGCCTACGCCGGTGCTCGAGTGCTCGCGGCGGCGATGGACGGAATCGCCGTGCTCGAACCCTCGACGTTCGTGGGCGTGGTGGCTCTCCTCGTGGTGGCGGTGCTCGCCGCTTCGTGGCTTCCGGCACGGCGCGCTACGCGAGTCGATCCGGTGGTGGCCATGCGGTCGGAGTGAGTGCGGTCACCCGCGGTCGGCGCCTGCTTCGCGCTAGAGCTTGGCTCGAGGCGCTGAGGTCGACATTGTATTGGGTGCCCGTGGTTCCGTGTCGCCCGCCCGGACCGTGCACACACCTCATTCTCGGTTCCACCGCACCGTAACAAGGGTTCAGGGACACACGGCTCATGAGTGTTGATCTCCAGGGCAGGAGCTTCTTGAAGCTCCTCGACTTCACGCCGGCTGAAGCGCACTACCTCATCGACCTCTCGGCGCAGCTCAAAGAGGAGAAACGCGCGGGCAAGGAAGTGCGCCGGCTAGTGGGCAAGAATCTCGCGCTCATCTTCGAGAAGGGCTCGACACGCACACGGTGCGCGTTCGAGGTCGGTGCGCTGGACCAGGGCGCGCACGCCGTCTACTTGGGCCCGACGGGGACGCAGATCGGGCAGAAAGAGACCATGAAGGATACAGCGCGTGTGCTGGGCTCGATGTTCGACGGAATCGAGTACCGCGGCTACGCCCAGGAGACGGTCGAGGAGCTGGCGAAGTACTCCGGCGTGCCGGTTTGGAACGGGCTCACCGACGACTTCCATCCGACGCAGATTCTCGCGGACGTCCTGACGATGCGTGAGCAGAGCGACCGACCCCTGGGCGAGACGTCGTTCTGTTACCTGGGCGACGCTCGTTTCAACATGGGCAATTCGCTCATGGTGGGCGGCGCCCTGTACGGTATGGACTTCCGCATCGTCGCGCCGAAGGAGCTGTGGCCGAACCCTGCTTTGGTCGCGCGTTGTCGCGCGCTGGCCGCGGAGACGGGCGGGAAGGTGCACCTGACGGATCGAGTCGAGGAAGGGGTCGAGGGTGCCGACTTCGTGCACACGGATGTGTGGGTGTCCATGGGCGAGCCCGAGTCGGTGTGGGCCGAGCGTATCGCGCTGTTGAGCCCCTACCAGGTCAATGCGGAAGTCATGGAAGCGACCGGAAATCCTGACGCCAAGTTCATGCACTGTCTGCCCGCCTTCCACAACCGGGACACCAAGGTCGGCGAGGAGATCTACCAGAAGTTCGGTCTCGACGGCCTGGAGGTGACGGAGGAGGTGTTCGAGTCCAAGAACTCCGTGGTCTGGCCTCAAGCGGAAAACCGGCTTCACACGATCAAGGCGGTCATGGTCGCCACCTTGGGGTGAGGCGCATCCAGACATTGATTGGGCGCGGGTCCTCTCCGACTGTGGTGTCATGATTGATTCGGACGCGACCGTTTCCTGGGACACAGACGACGACGACGACGTCGCCGAGCTGACGGAAGATGTGTTGGTCTTCTGCCCCTACTGCGGTGAGGGCGTGGAGATGCTCGTCGACCACGGCGGAGGTGCGGTGCAGGACTACGTCGAGGACTGTACGGTCTGTTGTCAGCCATGGGCGGTCCGCCTGACCTTCGATTCGGACGGGCACCCCACGGTCTCCGCGACGACGTTGGACGACGAGTAGGGTGCCCTCGACGCAAGACCCGCGCACCGTGCTTTCGGAAGTGTTCGGCTTCGACGACTTCCGGCCCGGCCAACGCGAAGTCATCGACGCGGTGCTCGAGAAGCGAGATTGCATCGCGGTCATGCCGACCGGCGCGGGGAAGAGCCTCACCTACCAGCTACCGGCCCGTATGGTGGACGGCACGGTACTGGTGATCTCCCCGTTGATCAGTCTCATGAAAGACCAGGTCGACGCACTGACCTCCCTCGGCTTCCGGGCGACTGCGATCAACTCCACGCTCGACTATCCGGAGCGACTGGAGCGGCTGGAGCGTTTGCAGCGGGGGGAGTACGAACTCGTGTATCTGGCGCCGGAGGCCATGGACGGGAGGCTCCGGGAATTCGTGACGACGTGTCCGATCTCACTGATGGTCGTAGACGAAGCGCACTGTATCAGCCAGTGGGGTCATGACTTTCGGCCCTCGTATCGGCGGCTGCGGAGCCTTCGCGAGAGTCTAGGAGTACCGGTCCTGGCGTTGACCGCGACGGCGACCCGTGAGGTCGCGCGCGACATCATCAAGCAGCTCGGCATGACCAAGCCCGCGGGATTCAAGGGCTCGTTCTTCAGGGCGAATCTCAAGGTGGGGTGCAGGAAGAAGGGCAGCGGGAATACCCGAAAGGAGATCTTGGCGCTCGTGCGGAAACGCAGGGGCGACAGCGGAATCGTCTACTGCCTCAGTCGACGCGGCGTCGAACAGACCACCGACTTCCTCCGAGCGAACGGCGTCAACGCGTTGCCCTATCATGCCGGGCTTCACGACGACGAGCGAAGCAAGAATCAGGAGGCTTTCCAGAAGGACGACATCGACGTGATCGTCGCGACGGTCGCGTTCGGAATGGGCATCGACAAGTCGAATGTGCGTTTCGTCATCCACCGCGACATGCCGAAGGACATCGAGTCGTGGTATCAGGAAATGGGCCGGGCCGGCCGAGACGGGCTCGACAGCGATTGTGTCGTCTTCTATTCCTGGGCCGACGTGAAACAGCACGAGCGTTTTCTGGACGGGATCGACGACCCCGATCTCTGGCACCGGAAGCGCCAAGGCACCGTCGACCTCTTTCGTGCGCTCGACTCGGGCCGGTGCAGACACCAGGCCGTGTTGCGCTACTTCGATGAAGAGATGGGGCCGTGCACTCACTCGTGCGACGTCTGTTTGGGGGAGAGTGTCGCCGATGCGACGGCGGCGCTGATGGACCAGGATAGTACGCCGGTCCGGCACGCGGCACGCGCCACTCCGACGTCTGGTTCCGGAGATCCTGCGGAGGAGGAGTTGTTCGGTAGGCTGCGGGTGCTACGAAAGCAGCTTGCAGACCAGCAGGGTGTTCCGGCGTACATCGTCTTCAGCGACAAGGTTCTCAGAGAGATGGCTGCGCGAAAGCCGGAGAGTTCCGGTCAACTTCTAGCCGTGCCCGGGGTGGGCCCAGCCAAGCTCGAGCGCTACGGCCCTGCGTTCCTGGACGCGATCGGGGCCGCGGTTTCCTAGGGAAGTCTCGCCGCGAAATCCGGTTTCGTTGCCCGCAGAATATCTCGAATCGCACCTCGCGCGTCGGCGCTGATGTGGTCGAAGTCGCCGCTTTCGTCCCGGCCAGCGAGGATCGTCTCGATGCGTACGTACACGCGATCCTTCACGAGGTCGGGCAGTGCGTCGAAGGCATCGGTGTAGATGAGGAAACTCAGCGGGTACTCGAAGAGTCGGTCTTGAAGGTCGAAGTCTCGGAGAGACCGACCCCGTGCGTCCGTCGGGCCCACCGCCATGAACTCTTCCGTGAAGCCCGAGGTGCCGACAATCGGGCCTCCGAGCGGCGCCTCACGAGCGAACATCATCTCGCGCACGAGTCGGTCCACGGCCCCGTCGATCCGAATCGACGCGGAGGGGATCAGGCCGCCCTCGGGCGGTGACTCCCCGGTCGTCCGGAGTACCGCGTCCTGCTCACGCAGGGCTTCTCTCGATGCCTCGGATGCCATCGTGATCAGATTGTGCACGCGCGTCTGATGGGTCAGCACGAGAAGCGCAACGATGTCGCTGTGGCCACTCAGGTATATGGATGTGTCGAAGCGGTCCGTGAGGTCCGTCACGTTACCCGCGGCGTTCATGTCGAAGCCGTTGAGGTAGCGCTCCTTGTCTTGGACTTCGTGACTCAAGCCGGGCGCGAGTACGTTACCGGCATGGGCACCGGGAGCATGGGTTCCGGTGACGTACCAGCCACCGAAGCGCTCCTCCGCCGGGGTCCTGTCCGTGACGGGCCCCTCTTGGAGCGGGGTCACGACGTACCCGAACCGATCCGTGAGAACGGACCGCACCATGACCCCTGGCACACCGCCCGTGACGGTGCGCGAGTCGTGGCACATGAGGCACGTGGTGGTCTCTTTCTGAAAGCGTGGGGTTGCCTGCGCGTCCTGAGCGAGGAGGTAGAAGACCGCCCCGTCGTCGGGATCGATGGAGGCGATTTCCAGAATGGGGCTCTCCTGGACGAACCCGATGTATACGTCGTCGTTGAAGTAGATGGCGCGTGGGCTCCAGGGAGTGATCCGGTCGGTCTGGAGACTCGTCCTCGAGAAGACGAGGCCCTGAGACGACACCGGAATGTCGAGCGCCGCGAGTAACGAGCGCAGGTAGCCCGTATCGGGTTCGTAGGAGAACGTCACCTCTCCTGATTCGAGAAGCGCCTGGAGGCTGACGATCGGATCGACCCGCTCACCGTTCGGACCGATCGTCGACAGGGGAGCGGCCGCGGGCAAGCGCATTTGTGACCTCGGCGCTTCCCCTCTGGGCGGAACCCGCGTGGGGGCGACGGGCGCTTCGGAGGCTGGCGGTGCCGGCGCCGCCGAGCACGCTGCGAGGAAGACCGAGATGCCGACGGCGAAGGCGCTACCGCGATTCGTTCGTTTCATGAGACTCGAGACCGACGGCGGGCAGGTCCGTCGTCCAGACTTGAGTATCGGAGATCGGCCGCCGAGGCGGCCGGGTTACAGCGGAAGGTGCACAAGAATGGCATCACGGCCCGCTGGGGGACAAGGCTACACTACTTCCTCGACCTCGCGATCGTCCGCGGATTTCTTCCGCCCAGAGAAGCGTGGGGCACGGGAGACGAGGAGAATCATCAGGCACGCTCCGAGCAGGAGCGGCAGACGAGTGTCGGCCTTCACGAGCCAGTAGAAGTGGACGACGCCGAGTACCGCGGCAATGTAGACACCCTGGTGCAGCTTGGCCCACTTTCGCCCGAGGCGCCGGATCCAACCTCTCGTGGAGGTGATGGCAAGAGGGATCAACGTCAGGAACGCCGCCATGCCGACCGTGATGTACTTCCGCTCCGCGATGTCTTCCAGCATCCAGGTGACGTTGAAGACCATGTCGAAAACGAACCAGATACTGAAGTGGACAACAACGTAGAAGAAGGCAAACAAGCCCAGCGGGCGCCGGAGTCGAATGACCGGGTTCCACCCCGTGAGTCGTCGAACCGGCGTCACGGTCAGCGTGAGGAGGAGCAAGACGAGCGCCGTCATGCCGGTCACGTGCGTGAGCTTCTCGATGGGGTTGGCGCCCAGCCATCCACGAGAGATGCCTGATACGAGCCAAGCCCCGGGCGCGAGCGCGCCGAGCCACAGCGTCACCTTGAGCGCGAGGATCGCGCGCTTCTGGGTCATTCTGAGAGGCGACCCGCCGGATCTACTTCCAGCGGTTCAGGTCCATTCCGGCGTACAGCTGCCCGACCTGGTCGGCGTACCCGTTGAACATCAACGTCGGGTGGTTCTTGAAGAGCCCGGGCAACCGGCGTTCGCGCGCCTGACTCCAGCGCGGGTGGTCCACCTCAGGATTCACGTTGGCGTAGAAACCGTACTCCATCGAATTCTGACGTTGCCAGGTGTTCAGAGGCATCCTCTCGACGAAGCGGATGCTCACGATCGACTTCACGCCCTTGAATCCGTACTTCCACGGCACAACCAGCCGAAGCGGGGCACCGTTCTGGTTGGGCAGGTCCATTCCGTACACGCCGGTCGCGAGGAACGCGAGAGGGTGCATGGCCTCGTCCATACGGAGACCCTCGACGTAGGGCCAGTTCAGGACTGAGGTGCGCTGGTAGGGCATTTCCTCCGGGCGCACGATGGTGCGGAACTCGACGAAGTTCGCGTTTCCGGTCGGCTCGACTCGGCGGATGAGATTGGCGAGCGGGAAGCCGTACCACGGGATGACCATGGACCAGGCTTCGACGCAGCGTAGCCGGTACACCCGATCCTCCATCGACTCGCTCGCCAGGAGGTCCTCGAGGTGATAGTCCCCGGGCTTTGCCACCTCACCCCCGATGGACACCGTCCAGGGGCGCGGATTGAAATCGCCTGAATTCTTGTAGGGGTCGTCCTTGCCGGTTCCGAACTCGTAGAAGTTGTTGAACTGCGTCACATCTTGATACGAGTTCAACTCCTCGTCGATCTCCGAGCGCATGGTCCGAAAGCGCGCGGGGACCTCCTGGTCATCGGGTCCCCGGAGCGCACTCAATGCCGCAGGGGAAGCCGCCAAGCCTGCCGCTCCGGCGGCCGCGGTCTTGAGAAAGCGGCGCCGGTTCAGGTACACGTGCTCCGGTGTGATCTGGGAGGACGCGATGTCAGCGGGGCGTCGGATGATCATGGAGTGTCTCCGGGCAGGTCTCTACGGGGGCGCATAACGGGCCCCGACTCACAAAAAGGTACGGGATCGCACGAGGATTCGAACCCCTCGGGTCGGAGTCCGGTTCCGACCGGCTATTTCAGGAGGTGACTCGGTTCCACCGCCATGGCCTCGACGACCGACCGGATCGACGCGAGGACGGCCACCGCCGTGAGCCCGGCTCCGATCGTCAGGTAGGCCACCGGACCCGCTGCGGCGACCCCGGTCGCACCCTGGAAGAACGCGACGGCGAGGGTCCCCAGAAACACCGCTCCCGCGAGCCCCCAACCCGTGACCTTGAGCCGTTCACGGAGGACGTAGGTCACGATGCTACGCGCCGGTGCTCCCACCGCTCGCCGAATCGCCAAATCGGTGGCTCGTCGCCGGCTCGTTTGAAGCGCTGTGGAATAGATTCCGTGGGCGGCGAGGAGGAGCGCTACGACGCCGAGGACGAGTGCCATCCAGTAGGCCCATCGGAGCGGTGCCGTGGCCGCTTTGCGATACTCGGACAGCGTGACCGGTGGATCGGGGTGGAAGCCTCCCGCGGCGAGCACCTCGGTGGCGGCCTCGACTGCGCCGGCATCTCCGCGGACGAGCAATGCGCCCGATCGCACAGGGTTTTGAAGCGCGCTCAGATACACGGTCTCGCGTGCGACGCGCTCGGCCCCCAACACAGGCATGTTCCAATCCTCGATGACGCCCACCACTCGATACCAGCTGTCGAAGCCGGTACCGATCCGAATGCGCTTGCCTAGAGGGAGGCCCTTCTCGAACGAGCTTCGCGCAAAGGCGCGGCTGATCACGACGACGGGTTCTCCGTCTGCGCTGTCTTGGTCCGTGAACACCCGTCCTTCAACGAGCCTCAGGCCAACGAGGTCGAAGTAGCCGGGTGCCACGACGTGGTGGTCCGCCAGAGCGTTCCAGAGCGGAGCGGGCAGCCCCCCACGCGAGCACGCCCCGCACTCCGCGATCGCTATATCCCTTACGCCGAGAGCTAGGAGCGCCCCGGGCGCTGCGAGACTTTCGGCCTCGACGCCGGGGAGCGCTCGCACGGTGCTCAGGGCGGCGGTCCACGCCCCGGCAGTCGGCGCGGTGCCTTCGATGACGACCGTGGAGGACGATTCCGGGGGAGTCGCCGTTTGGCCGAGACCCCCCGCGAGCATCCATCCCGCGACGAGAATCGCGCCAGCGGTAGCCGTGTGAAACGCAGCAAGAACGTTTCGGCCGAAGACCGCACCGGGATCTGCCCCGACCCGTGCGCCGGCCTTGAGCTCGGCGGTCGTGCGAGCGCTTCTCGGAATCCGCCACGCACCGGCGCAGTGGACCACCGCCACCAACGCGGAGAGCAGGAGCACGACAGTGAGCAGGTCCGCTGCGGGCGCAGAGCGTACCGGCTCGAGTGCGCCGGCCCACGTAGCCCGTCCGGCCGCGCCCATCATCATCCCGACCAACAGTCCCAGGACCGCACTCGTGGCGAAGAGGGTTCTCAACTCCGCGAGGAGCATGCGAGCCAACGCGAGAGGCGTGGCGCCTAAGGCGGATCGGAGGGCCAGATCGCGGCGGCGAGCGGACGCCGCCTCCGCCACCAGGATGAGCGCGTTCAGCGCCGCGATGGTGGACCCCGCGAGGAAGAGCCACGCCAGCGACCCGACGAGGCGCAGGATCGCGGCACTCTGGAATTCGACCGGCCAGATGGCACGAGAGGACCACTCGAGCCCCAATCCCTCGCGAGGGAGGGACTCGACGTCGAGGAGCGAGAGGAAGCCGAAGCCATCGAGTGCGGCGATCGAACGGAGGCCGACCAGAAGGCCGACCGCGGCCACCAGAGCCACGAGGACACCGCCGCTCAGGCCCTTTGGCTTCATGCGCCCATTCCTCCTATCCACCCGGGGAAGATTTCTCCGAGGCCCGATGTGATGAACTCGATCGCCGTCGCAGCGAGTATGAGCCCCATGAACCGTGTCGCGACGTTCATGCCGGTCTTCCCGAGCGTCTCAGCGATGGGGCCGGCCGCCTGAAGAATCAACCAGACGGACACGGACAAGGACAGGGTAGCGAGCAACGCGATGCCGTGGCTTGCGAATCCGGTCGCTCGGCCCGCGGCGATGATCATCAGGCTGATCGATCCTGGGCCCGCCAGCAGCGGCATCGCGATGGGGACCACCGCGATCGCGGGCCGTCCGGCGCTCTCCTCGGCTTCCTCGGGCGTCTGTTTGGTCCCGCTGATCCGAGCGTGGAGCATGGACCACGCCATCCCCAGAATCACGAGTCCACCGGCGACGCGAAGGGATGGGACGCTGATGGAAAAGAACCGGAGCAGCGCTTGTCCGGTCAGGTACGACGTGGCCAAGATGACGAAGACCGCGAACGAAGTCTGCGTGATCATTCTCCGGCGCTCAGCCCGTTCGATTCCACCCGTCAGCCCCACGAAGGTCGGGATCGACGAGAACGGGTTCACGATGGAAAAGAGCGAAACGAAGAAAACGACGAATTCGCCCATGGAGCGCTCCGCAACACGTAGGAAGGTCAGGTGGAGCCGAGAAGGCTATCAGCATCGCTTAGGGGGATCAATTCGCGGTTGGCGGCTTCGGTCCCGTGCTTTCTCGTGTGCCGGGTCATCTCTACCTTGGGCCACATCGTTCCCTCCCCATCGCCCCCGCAGACGCCTTCGGAGCCGAACATGTCGTCGCACTTCGGATGCTCCGCATCCCCTTCATCGTTGTCGCCTCGGTCCGCCACTCCTGGACGTGCCGCCAGGTTCCTTGGGGCGCTCTCGCTGACGCTCGCCGCTTCGACGGTCGCGAGTGCACAGCTCACGAGCGAGATCCCTGGCGATCTGTTCGCGCGTTCCGACTTCCGGTACGTCGGGCCGGTCGGGAACCGGGTCAGCGCGGTCACGGGTGAACCGGGGAACATCAACGTCTACTACCTCGGTGCGGCTTCCGGGGGTGTGTTCAAGAGTGAAGACGCGGGCCATTCCTGGCGCCCGATCTTCGACGATCAAGCCGTCCAGTCGATCGGTGCGCTCGCCGTGGCACCCTCGGACGCCAACGTGGTGTGGGCCGGAACCGGAGAGGCGTTCATCCGCTCGAATGTCTCCATCGGCGACGGCGTCTACCGCTCCACGGATGGTGGGGACAATTGGGAGCACATGGGGCTCGCCGAGACGGGCCGTGTGGGCCGTATCGTCATACACCCGACGAATCCCGACATCGTCTTCGTCGCGGCCGCCGGGCACATGTACGGCCCTCAGGAGGAGAGGGGACTGTTCCGGACGACGGATGGCGGCGACACGTGGGAACGTGTCCTCTTTGCGGGGCCGAACTCGGGCGCCATCGACGTCGTGATGAATCCGAGCAATCCCAGGATCCTGTTCGCGGCGACGTGGCAGATGCAGATCTGGACATGGGGCCGGGAGAGCGGAGGTCCGGAGAGTGGACTCTGGACCAGTCGGGACGGGGGAGACAGCTGGACTCGTTTGTCGGGGAACGGATTGCCCCGTGGCACCATGGGAAGGATCGGGCTCGGCATGACCCCCGATGATCCCGAAAAGGTCTACGCCCTCATCGAGACCAACAGCAATCGCGACTTCGCGCCGCTCGACGATCACGAGGGCACGCTCTGGAGATCGGACAACGGCGGGCGGGCCTGGTCGATGGTCAACGCCGATCACGCGCTCGCGCAGCGGCCGCTCTACTACTCGCGGCTGGCCGTCTCCCCCGACGATGCGGATGAAGTCCACTTCATGTCGACCGTGCACACCAAGTCGCTCGACGGTGGAGCGACCTTCAGCGTGATTTCGGGTGGGGACAACCACGACATGTGGATCGATCCGCTGATGCCGGACCGGATGATCGTCGGCTACGACCAGGGCGTGAAGATCTCCACGAATCGAGGCCGGGGATGGTACCGCCCCCAGCTTCCGATCGCGCAGATGTACCATGTCTTCACCGATACCGAGGTGCCCTACAACCTTTATGGAAACCGACAGGACGGCGGTTCGAGTCGGGGGCCTTCGAATACACTGTCCGGTGGTGGCATTCCGATCGGTGCCTGGAAGTCGGTCGGGGGATGTGAATCCGGCTTTGCCGTACCGGACACCGTGACCAACGACGTGGTGTGGTCGGGCTGCTACGAGGGAATTCTCGAACGTCACGAGATTTCGACCGGGATCACCCGGACGGTGAGCGTGTGGCCGGACAACCCGGAGGGGTGGGCGGCCGGCGATGTCCGCTATCGATTCCAGTGGACGTTCCCCGTGCACATCTCGCCGCACGATAACGAGACGGTCTATGCGGGCAGTCAACACGTGCACCGAACCCGAGACGGTGGACAGAGTTGGATGGTCATCAGTCCGGATCTTACCCGCAACGACGTGTCGAAGCAGCAGAAGACCGGTGGCCTGACGACCGAAGACGTGAGCCCGACGTTTGCGTCGGTGCTTTACGCCATTGCGGAGTCACCGATCGAGGCGGGCGTGATCTGGACCGGATCGAACGATGGTCTGGTTCAGATCACCCGTGACGGGGGCAGTACTTGGACCGATGTCACGGCGAACATGCCGGGTCTTCCGGAGTGGGGCACCGTGAACAACATCGAACCGTCGCGCTTCGATGCTGCGGCTGCGTATGTCACCGTCGACCTCCACCAGCTAGGCGACAACGAGCCCTACATCTATAAGACGGAGGACTACGGCGCGTCCTGGCGTTCGCTCGCCCGTGACGTTCCCCGGAGTGTCTTCGGGTTCGCGCGCGTGATTCACGAGGATCCCACTCGGGCGGGCCTTCTCTATCTGGGCACCGAGAACTCCATCTTCGTGTCGTTCGACGATGGTCGGGGATGGACGCCGCTCCAAGGCGACTTGCCCCACGCCCCGGTCTACTGGCTCACGGTGCAGCCCCACTTCAACGATCTGGTGGTCGGGACGTACGGTCGCGGATTCTGGATTCTGGACGACATCAGTGCCATCCAGCGTATGAGCGATGAAGTGCTCGCGAGCGCGGTCCACCTCTTCGAACCGCGCCCGGCCTACCGATTCGTGTCACGGGCCGGGCGAGCGAGTCAGCCGGGAGACCCAGCCGCCGGGGAAAACCCCGATGAGGGAGCGTCGATCAACTTCTTTTTCCAGTCCGTTCCTTCGGGGCCAGCCACGGTGCTGATCGAAACCGAAGCAGGTGAGCTCGTGCGAACCCTGCCGATCCGCGGTGCGCGTGCGGGCCTGAACCGGGTGATGTGGAATCTGCGCTATGAAGCATCCTCGACTCCCCGGATTCGAACGCCGGCCGTCGAGCATTCGCATGTGGACGTGGGACCCAACGGCTGGCGCACGCCCCCCGACGGGAGTCCGGTCCGTCCCACGGTGATTCCCGGTCGGTATCGGGTGCGCCTCCTCGCGGGTGGGGAGGAGCATGTGACATGGCTCGAGGTTCTGCAGGACCCAGCGTCTGGTGCGACCGTGGCGGACATGCGCGCCCAACTCGACCTGCAACTCGATCTTCGCGAGATGAGTGACTCTTCCGCGGCGCTGATCGACCGGATCGAATGGGCGCGGAAGGGGTTGATGGACCTCGAAGAGCGTCTCCAGGGAGAGACCGGGTACCGCGACGTCGTGGAGGCGGGCGAGGAATTGGAGCGAGCGTTGATCGATCTGGAAATGGGGTTGTTCGACCTGCGACTCAGTGGTGGCGCGGCGCGCCAAGACACCATTCGCTGGCCTCGCCAACTGTGGGCGAAGATCGCGAGCCTCGCTGGCTACTCCTCCGGCTCGGACGATCGACCGACCGATCAGATGAACGAGGTGCGCGACCAGTATCGCGAACAGATCGCCGAGCAACTCAGACGATGGATCGAACTCGCGGAAACGGACATCGCGCAGTTCAACCGGCTGCTCGCGGCTCAAGGACTGCCGCCGATCATCTCTCAGCAGTGAGTCCTGCCGGAGCCCGTCGATGACGGCGGCATTCAAGGCCCTCTTTCCGGGTGGGGCGGTGCTTCTGGGTGCAGCCATCTACCTTTGGTTCGAGACGCCCGACAGGGTCGCCGACGCCGCCTCTACCTATGGCCTGGTGGTTTACGGGGCGGGGCTCGCGTTGGCGTGGGTGTTTCATCGGAGCCGGGCCTTTGTGGCGCTCGCAGTCTTGGCCCTGGTCGACATCGCCGTCGTGGGCACGCCCGATCGGAGTAGTTTGATTCTCGCGTTCGGCACGATCGTACTCGGCCTCTTCGGCGCGCTCGGGCTCATTCGTGATCGAGGCGTCGCGTCGAGGGTCGGATCGTTTCAGCTCCTGGGGGCCGGTGTGCTCGCGGCCGTTGCCGCCTTCGTATTCGCCGACCCCGCGCGTGTGGCCGCGTTCGCCGCCGAACCCCAGATGCTCCCCCTCGAGACGATGATGTGGCCGGGGTACCCGCGCATCACCCTGGCCATTGCGACGTTCGCCTTCCTCGCGGTGGGCTACGGCTTCCACCGGTATCGGGGTCCCGTGGAGCGTGCGTTGGTCTGGTGCGTGGTCCTGCTGATGGTGGCCATGCACCCCCAGGTGACTGAAGCCGCGTCCGCCCTCTTCCTGATGGCCACCGGGCTGACCCTCACGTTGGGCGTCGTCGAGACGTCGCACCGGATGGCCTATCGCGATGACCTCACGGGGCTCCCGGGACGAAGGGCGCTCATGCAGTACCTCGACGGGATCAAGGGCACGTAAACGATCGCGATGGTCGATGTCGATCACTTCAAGAAATTCAACGATCGGCATGGGCACGACGTGGGCGATCAGGTGCTCGCGTTGGTCGCCTCTCGGCTCGACCAGGTCTCGGGCGGAGGCAAGGCGTATCGGTATGGCGGAGAGGAGTTCACCCTCCTGTTTCCGGGTCGGGTCAAGGAGGAGGCGCAGCCGCTGCTTGAAGAAGTCCGGTACTCCGTGGAGCACGCGCGCTTTTCGCTTCGATCCTGGAAACGTCCGCGCAAGAAGCCGGATGACGGTCCGGCGGCCCAAGATGCCGCGGCGTCCAAGACGCTCTCCGTCACGGTCAGCATCGGCATGGCCGACACGGACGGAAAAGAGGCGACCCCTTCCTCGATTCTCAAGAAGGCGGACGAAGCCTTGTATCGCGCCAAGAGAAAGGGGCGGAACCGGATCTCGAAGTAGGAGAGCCGTCCGCGAGCCGAAGGCCGCTCACCGAGGGCGGGTGGCCAACGATGCCCTCTCAGCTACAGAGCGTCGAACCGGTCCCCGCAGCCTCGAGCATGGCCACGAACGTCTCGAGAGTTTCCTGTCCGGCATCGTCTGCGTACCACTGCATCTTCTGATCGACGATTTCGCTGCCCGACAGTGTTCCGTTGTTTTCGAGAATCCAGGTCTGCAGCGACGGAGGACGCTCGATGAAGCAGCCGGCCTCCTCGAAGTCCTGGTTCAGGAGGAGCACGGTCGGGGTTGCGGCACGGCCGTCCGGGGTACGGTGCGACTCCATGATGGCCCGCCCGACGGTCGAGTCGATGATGCGCATGTCGAGCCCATCGACCATCGAAACCAACTGGGCCAGATAGGGGATCGTGCTCACCGAATCCGAGCAGGAATCGACGGCCACGGCGAGGAAGGGCCAGCTTCCTCCGACCGCCTTTGCCCGTTGCACCAGGGTCGGGTCGATGCCCTGGGCCTTCTCTCCATTCCCGTGCCACAACTCGACCCGACGAGTCGCTGCGCCGAGAAAGTCGGTGTAGGAGCGACCCCCTTCATACAGCGCGCGGAGCGTGTCGTCGACCCCGCGTTCGGCCGGGTCGATACAGGTTGCCGACGACGGCAACGGCGTGAGGGCGAGGAGTGAAGCGATCGCGAGCGTGGTGATCATCAGGCAGGGAGTCCCCGTTTCGCGACCCGGTCCATCACGTCGACGAAGCGGTCCAGCTCGGAGCGAGTGGTATAGACACTCGGGCTGATCCGTAGACCGCGGAACTCGTCGTGGTTGATGCTGACGGTGATGATCCGGTGCTCGTTCCACAGGTAGTCGCGGATGTCGTTGGGATCCAGCCCCACGACCTCGACGTTCGCGATGCCGCACGAGAGACCGGGCCGGCGGCTCGTGTGGAGTCGGATATTGTCGTTCTCGAGGAGCGGGTCCGCCCAATAATCGCGGAGGTACACGAGGCGGGCTGCCTTTCGCGCCGGACCGATACCCTGGTGGAAGCTCAAGGCCTCACCGATGCAGAGGTACGGCGCCTCGGGGTGAGTGCCGATGGCCTCGAACTTCCGGATGTCGTCGTTCTGAGTTTCCGGGGCTGCCATGAGCGGCCACACGTCTGCGATCTTGTCGCGACGGACGTAGAGGAAGCCGGTCCCATGCGGTGCGAAGAGCCACTTGTGCAGGCTCGCGGAGTAGTTGTCGACGTCGAGCTCGCCGAGATCGAAGTCGAAGTGTGCCAGGGCGTGCGCCCCGTCGATGACCAGCGGGATCCCGTGCCGCCGCGCCATGGCCGTGAGCTCGGTCACCGGGAGGATCTGACCCGTCAGGTTGATCATGTGGCACGCCAGGATCATTCGCGTTTTGGGCGTGATCCCGGCTTCGAAGAGTCTCACGATCTCAGCCGGATCCTCGGCCGGAACCGGAATCCGAATCTGCTTCAGTACGATTCCTTCGCGGCGCTCACGCTGCTGGAAGGTCGTGATCATCCGACCATAATCTTGCGTGGTCGTCAGGACTTCGTCACCGCGCTGGAGGTCGATACCCAGCTGCAGCGTCTGTAGGCTCTCCGACGCGTTCCGCGTGAAGGCGACTTCGTCGGAACCCACGCCCCACTCACGGGCCATCCGCGCACGTGTGGCCTCGCGCTGGGGTTCGAGGACCTGCCACATGGTGTAGGTCGGCGCCAGGTTTGAATAATCCTGGTGGCGCTTCATGGCTTCCTGCACGAGCCGGGGGGCGGGACTGACGCCACCGTTGTTCAGGTTGACCAGGGTGCGGTCGACGGTGAAAGCACCTTGGACCTCGAACCAGAAGTCCTCATCGTCCGCGACGTCCGCGGCGGTCCCAGGATGTTTCGCGAGCGTCGCCGCGATGTCGATTGCACTGGCGCGCAACTCCGTCGGGCGGAAGGTGAGTCCGGCGGCTGCGGCGGCGGCCGGAAGGGACATCGTGCCGAGGAATCTGCGACGGCTGTGCATGGGACCTCCATGATCGTTGCGTGATGAGCCCACGATACGTCGCGGACGGCCTGCTGTCCAACACGGTCGACCCTCAACACTCGGCGCGACCCAGGTGCCTTCCAGGAGATCGAACCGACCACGAGCCACGGAACAAAAACGGTCCCAAGGCCATACAGTACGCGGCCTGCGGAATCCGTCGAGGCGAAGATCGTCTGTCCACCACATCCATGATTAGACCCCTGAACGCCGCGCTCATCGCGGCGATCTTCATTCCGAGCCTGGCTGCCGCGCAGAATCCCCCGGATTCCATTGTGCAGGATTCCGTTCGGCTTCTGGGCGGCATCACGGTGAGCGTGGCTCGCGCGGCGTTCACTGGCGGCGGGTCGAGCACCGTGGTCATCGATCTGGATTCGCTCGGGAGTCTGCCGGCGCCGTCCATGAGTGATGTGCTGCGGGCCATGCCCCTCATCCAGATTCGGATGAACAGTCGGGGCGAGATGCAGCCGGCGTTGAGAGGGGCGGAGGATCGACAGGTGGCGATCCTCATGGACGGTGTGCCGCTCACGCTCGGGTGGGACCATCGCTCGGACATGTCGATCATCCCCCTCACAGCCGCGCGCAGCGTCACGCTCGTCCGCGGCCTTTCGTCGGTGCTGTATGGGCCGAACACGTTGGGAGGCGTGATCGAGGTCGACGTCGCGCGTGCGAATGCCCGTGTGGGCCCCGTGGATCCAATCTCGCTCGGCGTTTCGGTGGATGGCACGGGGGGAACGAACGTCTCGCTCACCGGTGGCCATCTCATGGACAGTCGTGAGCGTCAGTGGGTCTTTCGCGGTGGCGGGGGATTCGAAGATCGGCGGGGTGTTCCCATCGCCGGCGGCGCGCTTTCGAATCCAGACCTTCGCCAGCAGTTCCTTTCGGAGGACGCGCTCCGCTTGAACAGCGACGCGAGGCGCGTCGACGGCTTCTTCACCACCCGATACCGCGCGGACGACGGCGTTTGGGGCTCGGTTTCCGCGTCCGGGTATGATGTGCAACGCGGTGTGCCTCCCGAGGCCCACCAGGACGCCCCCCGTCTCTGGCGGTATCCGGAACAGCGGCGCCTCATCGCGGCCGTTTCAGGAGGGACGGGCGAACGTGTCACGGGCATCGGCTCCGGGGATCTCGAGGCGAGCCTCGGCTTCGACATCGGATCTACCCGCATCGAACAGTTCACGAGCGAGACCTTCCAGACGATCGACGCGACCGAGGACGCGGATGACCGAGTCGTCACCGCGCGCCTGCTTGGCGAACACACGCTCGGCGACCGGGCGGATCTGCGAGCCTCGGCGACCTACGCGGACGTATCGCACGACGAGGTCCTCTCCGGTGCGCCGGTGGATGAGTACCGGCAACGGCTCTGGAGCCTCGGTGTCGAAACCGAGTGGCGCGTCGGTGCGTCTGGCCTCACGACCCTCTCATTGGGCGGGGCGCTCGACGGGGCAGACACGCCCGAGTCCTCCGACAAGCCCGCCCTCGCGAGGGTCGGGGACTACGGCGTTCGTTTCGGAGCGAGTTCGCTCGTCGCGGATGGTGTGATGCTCCATGGCGGGGTTAGCCGGCGCTCACGGTTTCCGTCGTTACGCGAGCTGTATTCGGGCGCTCTAGGCCGGTTTCTCGAGAACCCCACGCTGCGCCCCGAGACACTGCTAGGCTCCGAGGTCGGCTTCACCGCCACAGGAACGTCGGGCGAGGTACAAATAGTCGGCTTCCATCACCGGCTCTCCGACGGAATCGTTCGCTCCACGGTAACAGGTGCGGATGGGGTCGGCCGATTCCAGCGTGTGAATCAGGATGAAGTCAGGAGTTTCGGCCTGGAGCTGCTCGTGGCCCGGTCCTTCGGATCGACGACCGCCACGGGGGATCTCACCCTCCAGGAGGTCCAGGGTTTCGACGGGGCGGGGGGGAGCGTTGAACTCGAGTATGAGCCCACGGTTGTCGGCAAGTTCGGCCTCGACGTTCCACTGCCGGCGGCGATACGGGGTGGCGGCGAGGTGCGCTACCTGGGCGGACAACAGTGCCAGAACCCCGAATCGGGCGGGCTGCAGCCCCTCGGGGCGAGCACCATGGTCGATCTTTCGCTGCGACGGTTGTTCCGGTTCGGCCGTAGCGGGCCGTTGAGTCGGGTCGACGCCCGGGCGTCGCTGAGAAACGTGACCGATGCGATGGTCTTCGACCAATGCGGGCTCCCGCAGCCGGGTCGTCTCTTCCAAGTCCAATTCCGCATCTGGTAACGCCGGGCTAACTTGCCCACCCGCCGGGGGCGGCCTGTCGCGGGGCCCCCGGGAATCCGTTACTCCATGCTGGGATCATGATCCGCCTGACTTTTCTCGGCACCGCCGCCGCCCGTCCGACCGTCGGACGGAACGTGAGTGGACTCGCCGTTCAGCGGGAGGGAGACCTCTTCCTCTTCGACTGTGGAGAAGGCACGCAGCGTCAGATGATGCGCTACGCCACCGGTTTCGGTGTGCAGGCCATCTTCGTGACACACCTTCACGCGGACCACTTTCTGGGAATCACGGGCCTCCTTCGTACGATGGCGCTCCAGGATCGGACGGATCCACTCACGATCTACGGTCCGATGAATTCGTCCGGGGTGCTTCAGACGGTCGTGACATTAGGGGCGGATCGATCGCCCTTCGCGGTGGAGGTCGTCGAGTGTGCCCCCGGAGAGGGGTACCGAGGTGATGAGTACGCGGTCGTCGCGTTCGAGGTCGATCATGGGGCGACGGCGGTAGGATGGGCGCTCATCGAAGAAGATCGGTTGGGCCGATTCGACGTCGAGAAAGCGCGCGAGCGGGGCATTCCCGAGGGCCCGCTCTTCGGGCGCCTCCACCGCGGGGAGGACATCGAAGTGGACGGTGAGATCATTCGGGCCGTCGATCTGGTCGGGCCTCCGCGGCCGGGCCGCACGGTGGTGTACACCGGCGATACCGGCCCATGCGTCGCGACCGTCGAGCGGGCCAGGGACGCCGATGTGCTGATCCACGAGGCCACGTTCATCGAGGAGGAGGCCGTTCGGGCCAGGCGCACCTTCCACAGCACGGCCCTCGCGGCGGCCGGAGTCGCGAAGGCGGCGGGTGTCTCCGAGCTGTTCCTTACCCACGTGTCCGCGCGGTATTCGGAGGATCCTCGGCCCCTGGAGCAGGAGGCCCGCACCGTCTTTCCGGGTGCCCGCGTGGCAAGAGACGGCCTCACCTTCGAAGTCCCTTTCCGTTCGTCCGATGCCACCGGTTCCGAAACGGTCTGACACGCCCTGCGGGCGGGTCGCCGTCTTGGGCCTCGGGCTCATCGGGGGCTCCCTCGCGCGGGCGATCTCGAGCCTCCAACTGGCCGAGAAGGTTACCGGCTGGTCGCCTCAGTCCACGGAGCGAGACGCGGCCCTTACGGCCGGTGCGCTCACCTTTGCTGCGGCCGACTGGAGAGAGGCCGTCTCCGACGCCGATCTGGTCGTCGTCGCCGCACCACTCGAGGCCACGCGGCAACTGTTCGTCGCTCTCGCGGGGGCGATGCCCGAGCAGGCGACGATTACCGACGTGGTCAGCTTGAAGGCCCCGATCGCCAAGGCGGCAAAGGAGTTCGGCTTGGCGAGCCGGTGGGTCGGGAGCCACCCGCTGGCCGGCGGGACCACCTCCGGATTCTGGGCCTCGCGCGCCGATCTCTTCACGGGGGCTCGTGTCTGGACCGTGGCGCACGAAGACGCTCGCGATCGCATCCCGTCGGTCCACCGTCTGTGGGCCGCCGTCGGCGCGCGGCCCGAGGTGATCGAGGCCGATGTGCACGATCGGCTCATGGCGGTCGTCAGCGGTCTCCCTCAGCTCGTTGCGAACGCTCTCGCGGAGGTGATCGCGGCTTCCGGGGCCATGCCGGATCAACTCGGGCCCGGCGGGCGGGATATGACTCGGCTTGCGGGCAGTAGCCCCGACATGTGGATCGACCTCCTGACCCACGCCCCTGCCGAGCTTCCGACGGGGCTGCGCGATGTCGCCGAGAGCCTCAAGCGGCTGGCCGATCACATCGAAGACGGTGACACCGAGTCGATTCGACGGATCATGCGAGAAACCCAGCGTTGGAGTGGATCCCGATGAGGGTGCGGGTCCCGGGTGACAAGTCGTTGACCCAGCGCGCCCTGATTCTGGCTGCGTTGGCCGACGGAGAGAGCCGGCTGTCGGGCCTCCTTCACGGAGGAGACGCTGAATCGACGGCCGGGGCTCTTCGTGCCCTCGGCGTCTCCATTCCCACTCTACCCATGGATGGGAGTGAGCTCAGAATCCAGGGTGTGGGGCTCCGTGGGCTTCGATCTCCCGTCGATGGGCTGGACCTCGGAAACAGCGGAACGGGGACCCGCCTCCTGCTCGGGGTCTTGGCGGGCAGTGACGTGACGGCCGTAGTTTCCGGCGACGACTCGCTCCGAGCCCGACCGATGACCCGCGTTACCGACCCGTTGGCGAAGATGGGGGCAGGCTTTGACTTCCTGGACGGGCTCGGAAGGCTCCCGGTCGGCGTCGCAGGGACGCATCCGCTCCGAAGCCTCGACTGGCCGAGCCCCATCGCCAGTGCCCAGGTCAAGAGCTCGATTCTCCTCGCGGGGCTCACGGGTGGGGCCATCGTGCTGATTACCGAACCACGTCAGTCGCGCGACCATACCGAGAGGTTGCTGACCCAGGTCGGCGTTTCGGTGATCTCTCACACTGTCGAGGGGGGCTGGCGGGTCGAGATGCGGGACCCGCCCCGCCGGATCGACCCTCTAGACTTCGCCGTCCCCGGCGACGCTTCGTCCGCCGCCTTCGTATTGGCGTTGGGCGCGCTGCGGGGCGAAGAGGGGGCCGCGATCACCGTAGAACGGGTCGGCCTCAATCCCACTAGGATTGCGTTCCTGGACGTGCTGGAGCGCATGGGCGCCCGCGTCCACGTCGAGCTCACGAGCGGCTCAGACGACGCCGAACCATGGGGAGACGTCACGGTTACCGCCGGAGGGCTCCGGGGCACCACGGTATCAGGTTCGGAGGTTCCGCGCCTGATCGACGAACTTCCGTTGGTTGCGGTCCTCGGAGCGCGTGCCGACGGAGTCACGCGGATCGCGGGGGCCGCGGAACTTCGGACCAAGGAATCAGACCGGATCGCCGCGCTGGTATCGAACCTTCGAGCGCTGGGCGTCGAGGTCGAAGAACTCGAAGACGGATTGATCGTCCAGGGTACCGATCGTCCACTCACCGGATCGGTACAGTCGTTCGATGATCACCGTATCTCGATGGCATTTGGAGTTTTAGCATCGTCAACATCATGCGAAATCGAGATCGATGACCGAAGCGTTGCCAACGTGAGTTTCCCGGGATTCTGGAGTCTTCTCGATCGGCTCGATCGGTCGGAGTCGACAGCATGAAGGAAGAACGAAGAGGGCCTATCGTGACCCTCGACGGCCCGGCCGGCTCAGGCAAATCCAGCACCGCGAAGGCTGTTGCGGCTCGACTCGGCTTTCGGCATCTGGACTCGGGGGCCCTCTATCGGGCTTTGACCTTCGCCCTCCTCGAGTCCGGAGTGCCCGAAGAGAGGTGGACAGGGCTGACAGAAGCCGACCTTCTTGCGCTCGAGGTCAGCGTCGAGCCCACGGAGACGGGTTTCGATGTCCTCGTGGCGGGGCGCGCCGTCGGGGACGAGCTACGCTCGCAGCGCGTTACGTCCCGGGTAGCCCGGCTCGCCAGTCTGCGTGCCTCGCGGGCCTGCCTCATGGCCCTCCAGAGGGCTGCGGGTGCCCACGGGCGGCTCGTGGCGGACGGGAGGGACATGGGGAGCGTCGTATTTCCTGACGCGGAGGTGAAGGTCTATCTGGTCGCCGATCTCACGGAACGAGCCCGCAGGAGGCTGCGTGATGAAGGGGTCCGGGTGCCCACAGATCGTGACGTGGCGGCCCAGTCGGGGGTGATCGCCGAGCGCGATCGCCATGATTCCGAGCGCGAATTCTCGCCGCTCCGCAAGCCGGAAGCCTCCCATCTGATCGACACCACGCGACTCTCGTTCGAGAACCAGGTGAAGTCGATCGTGAGCCTGGTCGATCGGTTGACGCCTCCGTAGAGCCCGCCTACCTTTTCACGGCTCAGCACCGAGCGATTCGCTGCTGACACCTCATCCAAGGGCGCCGGCCCTTCTTTTTTTCACCCGAACCCGACACCCCGTAGGCCAGAGGGTCGGAAAAAGAGCTCCCAGCGCTCCCGCGCGGGATGCAGAGATCATGACTGATACCGAAAACCCCACCCCCGAAGCCGAGTCCGAAATCACGGACGTGGCCGTCGACGAAACCCCCGACAACGACGACGACGATCTCGCAGAAGGCGAAGAGGTCATTGTTGACGCCCTGACGGGAGAGGTCACGACCCTTTCGGCTGCCGAAGTCGCCGCCGAAGCCGCTGCGGAGTACACAGCGCGGGCCATCGCCGCCCTGAACATTCCGGAGGGTATTTCTCCCGAACTGTTCTTCGATCCGTACGGCGAAGAGTTGTTGTCCACCTCCAAGGCGGACTTCGAGGCGCTGCTCGAGCAGTTCAGCGGCTCATTCCAGGCCTTCAGGGAAGGCGAGATCGTCAATGCCACCGTGCTTCGCGTTACCGAAGCTTCGGTCATTCTCGAATTCGGCTTCAAGAGTGAAGGATCGGTCGCGCTCGACGAGTTCAAGGATGTGCCCGTTGAAGGCGAGGAGGTCGAGGTCCTGCTCGAGAGTCTCGAGGATGACGACGGGGTCGTAGTTCTTTCGAAAACGAAGGCCGACTTCCTGCGCGTGTGGGAGAAAATCCGCGAAGCTCACGAGGCGGACCGTCCGGTCAAGGGAACGCTCGTTCGCAAGATCAAGGGTGGTGTCACCGTCGATCTCATGGGCGTCGACGCCTTCCTGCCGGGGTCGCAGATCGCGCTCCGTCGGGTTCCGAACATCGAGGACCTCATCGGCGAGGTCTACAAGTTCAAGATCATCAAGCTCAACAAGCGCCGCCGGAACATCGTCGTTTCGCGACGGGTCCTTCTCGAGGCCGAGCGCGAGACGAAGCGCGAGACGCTGGTGAAGGAGCTCCTCGTCGGTCAGGTCCGAGAGGGTATCGTCAAGAACATCACCGATTTCGGAGCCTTCATCGACCTCGGTGGCCTCGACGGCCTGCTCCATATCACCGATATGTCATGGGGCCGAGTGGGACACCCGTCCGAGGTTGTGGACATCGCGTCGCTCGTCGACGTGAAGGTGCTCGACATCGATTGGAACCGTGAGCGGATTTCGTTGGGTCTCAAGCAGCTCCTGCCGTATCCGTGGACGGACATCGACAAGAAGTACCCGGTCGGCTCTCGCGTCCGCGGTCGTGTCGTGTCGATTACCAACTACGGAGCGTTCGTTGAGCTCGAGAAGGGCGTCGAGGGGCTCGTCCACATCTCCGAGATGTCCTGGACGCGCAACGTACGACACCCCTCGAAGGTGGTCGCCATCGGCGAGGACATCGAAGCCGTCGTCCTCAAGGTCGATCCGAACGACGAGAAGATCTCGCTCGGCATGAAGCAGATCGAGGAAGATCCGTGGCTGGCCCTCCCGGTGAAGTATCCCACGGGAACCAAGCTGGTGGGCACGGTCCGCAACCTCACGTCCTTCGGTGCGTTCGTGGAGATCGAACCGGGCATCGACGGACTCGTCCACGTTTCCGACATGAGTTGGACGAAGCGCGTCGAGCATCCGTCCGAGATCGTCCATAAGGGTGAGGAACTCGAGATCATGGTCCTCGACGTGGACGCCGAGAACAAGCGCATCAGCCTGGGCGTCAAGCAGTTGGAGGACGATCCGTGGCCGGGTATCGCGCAACGTCTGGCCCCCGGCGTCGAGCCGGAAGGTGTGGTGGCCCGCGTTCAGGATAAGGGCGTCGTGGTTAACCTCGGAGACGACATCGAGGGCTTCCTGCCGGTTTCACACTCGGGCGTCGAAGATGCCGAGCGGCTCGAGGAGTACTACGGAGCCGGAGACGCCCTCTCGCTTCGTGTCATCGAATCGGATGCGGTCAACCGCAGGATCGTTCTGGAGGTCACGGAGACCCCCGAGCGTAAGTCACAGGAGCAGATCGATCGGGCCCGCGAGTTGGCGTTGACGGCGGCGGCAGAAGCCGCAGCCGCGGCGTCGGCAGCCGAAGCGGATGACGACGATGTGGGCGTTCGGTCACGTCCGAAAGCGAGTGCACCGGTGGCTGAGGTGGTCCCGGTGGCCGCGGTCGTGGCGGCTGCGGACGCGGCATCAGCGGCCGAAGAAGGTGCAGAGGCTGAGGCCGAGACGGTCAAGGAGGAGTAGGAGCCCGATGTCGAGAACACCTCGATGCGAAGGGTTCCAATGAGGGTTGTGGTGAGGGGCGCCCGGACGCGATTCGCGTCCGGGCGTTTCCTATTCCTCGGGCTGCTCGTTACTGCGTGCCAGACCGTGGGAGGAGGGAGCTCCGGCTCAGGTCCGGAAGCGGGACCGCCTGAGGTGATCGTGAGCCCGGGCCCGATCTCGCGCGATTCGCAGGCGGAGGCAGCTCAACTCTGGTTTTCAGCGCAGAGATCTGCGCAGGCCAGGAGGTTGCCGGAGGCGTTGCGGACGCTGAGCGAGCTAATCGAAAGGTTCCCGGCATCGGATGTGTCGGGCGACGCCCTACGCCTCTCCGCCCTCACCGAGTTCGAAATCGGCGATTTGGATGCTGCCGACCGGGCGGCCGAGCGTTACCTCGGCCTTCTCGGGACGGGAGATCCCCGGGCAGGGGAGATGCGGCTCCTCCAGGCGGCGGCCATGAGCGGCCCGGCACCTCGACTCGATCGGCTGCTCCGAGTCGAGGCTGATGCGGCTCCGTCGGTGCTCGGCCAGGGCGAGGAATGGGTCCGAGCCGCCATGGATTCTCTGAGTGTGGAAGACCTTCAGAGCGTCGTCGATATGGCGACCGGGGCAGGGGCATTCAAGGCCACAGTCTTGACCGAAGTCGCGGTTCGTCTCTTGTACGACGGGGACGAGGCTCTAGCGGCGGAATACGCCATGCGCGCAATCGATTGGGGCGCGCGGGGCGAAGATTTGGATGTCGCCCAAGGTGTCCTTGTCGGAGTGCTTCCGGCGCGGCTCGCGCGGGAAACCACGTTCAGCATCGGGGTGGTACTTCCGCTCGGCGGGTCACCGTCGATGTCGCTGTTTGCCACGGGGATCGCAGAGGGAATCGAACTCGCGGCCGCGACGGTTCTAGGGGATGACTTCACGGTCACCGTGGTCACCCGAGACGACGAGGGCGATGCGGAGTTGAGCGCCCGAGGCGTGGTCGAGCTCGAGGCCGAGGGGGTCACAGGCATCGTGGGCCTTCTGCAGGATGGGGCCCTGATCGCAGGTGCCTTGGCCCGCACCTCGGGCATCCCGGTCGTCTCTCCGACGGCGAGAAGCGTGGCGCAAGCGGGGGCCTCGGTGTATTCGCTCGAAGGAGCCGACCCGGAAGCTGCTCGAGCCATGGCCCGCTACGCCGCATCGCGGGCGTTTCAGCGGGTGGCGATGGTGTACCCGAACACGCCCGAGGCCGTGGCGGAGGCCGACGCCTTCGAGGCGGCGGCGTTCGAGTACGGTATTGCGATCGTTGGACGGTTCTCCTACGAGCCTGGAGCCACCTTCGTGGAGCGCCAGCTGATCGCGGCGCGGGATTCGTTGCGTCGAGCGGAAATAGCGGCTCTGGGGCTCACCGAGGACGATACCCTTCATGTGGAGGTCCTCCAGCCCGTTGCACTCTTCCTGCCGATCCCGCCCGAGGATGTCGAGCTTTTGGCGCCCCAGGTGATTCACTTCGCTCTGGACACGCTCGCCATCGAAATTCTGGGCACCTCCGGTTGGACGGACCCTCAAACCCTTGCGGCGGTCGACGCTCGGCACACCACGGGCGTCGTCGCGACCGCCCCGGCGGGCACCGGAGCAGGCTCGTTGGGTCAGGCACGCTTTCGACGAGCCTACGAGGAGTATTTCCGACGCAGCCTGGTGGGGACGTCGCCTGCGGTCGGCTACGATGCGGCCCTTCTCCTGCTCGAGGCGCTCCGGCCAGGGCGAATTCGTCCCGACGACGTCGCGACCTCCTTTCAGTCCCTGGAAGGCGTGGAGGGCGCTACCGGCGTATTCTCCATTGTGGGCGGGCGGGTGGTCCGGCTGACCAACGTGGTGAGGATCGAGAACAGGATCGCAATTCCGATCGAGGTGCGCTGACATGTCGATTCACGAGAAGTTGCAAAGACTCGAGGAGCTGGGCAGGGAGGCGGAGGAGGGCGGTGGGCCCGAGAGAATCAAAGCTCAGCACGAGCGAGGAAAACTTTCGGCACGCGAGCGTCTGGACCTACTCCTCGACGACGGTGCATTCGTCGAGATGGACCGGTTTGTCACGCATCGCTCGACCGACTTCGGGCTGGAAGACAACAAGATCCTCGGGGACGGTGTGGTCACGGGCTACGGCACCATCCACGGCAGGTTGGTCTATGCCTTCAGCCAGGACTTCACGGTGTTCGGGGGATCGCTCTCCGAAGCGCACGCCGAGAAGATCGTCAAGCTTCAGGACATGGCCCTGCGAAACGGGGCGCCGATCGTTGGGCTGAACGACTCGGGTGGTGCACGAATCCAGGAGGGAGTGGTGAGCCTGGGCGGGTATGCCGACATATTCCTGCGAAATACGCTCGCCTCAGGCGTGATCCCACAGATCAGCGTCATCCTGGGCCCCTGTGCCGGGGGCGCCGTGTATTCGCCGGCCATTACCGACTTCGTCTACATGGTGCGCGGTTCGAGCTTCATGTTCGTGACCGGGCCCAACGTCGTGAAGACGGTGACGCACGAAGAGATCGACATGGAGGGCCTCGGCGGAGCCGACGTCCACGCGTCCAAGTCCGGGGTCGCACACTTCGCGAGCGATTCGGAGCCCGAATGCCTGGCCTCGGTGCGAGAGCTGTTTCGGTTCATTCCCCAGAACAATCGCGAGATCCCGGCCGACGGCGGTGCGACGGATCCGCACGACCGAAGAGACGAGAAATTACTAGAGGTCGTACCAGATAACGCCAATCAGCCCTACGACATGCGGGACGTCATCCGTCATGTCGTGGACGAAGGTGATTTCTACGAGGTCCACCAGCGATTCGCCGGAAACATCCTTGTCGGCTTCGCTCACCTGGGTGGACACGCGGTGGGCATTGTCGCGAACCAACCGTCGGTGCTGGCCGGGGTTCTCGACATCGATTCGTCCGATAAGGGGGCTCGCTTCGTCCGCTTCTGCGACGCGTTCAACATCCCTTTGGTCGTCCTCGAGGACGTACCCGGCTTTCTTCCCGGCGTCGCCCAGGAGCATGGTGGGATCATTCGGCACGGGGCCAAGCTGCTCTACGCTTTCGCGGAGGCCACGGTGCCGAAGGTCACCGTCATCACCCGGAAGGCGTACGGGGGAGCCTACGACGTCATGAACTCCAAGCACATCCGTGGAGACGTGAACCTTGCCTGGCCCCAGGCGGAGATCGCGGTGATGGGCCCCAAGGGTGCGGTCGAAGTCCTGTTCCGGAAGGAAATCGCCGCCTCGGACGACCCTCAGGCGGCTACGGACGCGCGCATCGAGGAGTACCGGGAGAAATTCGCCCACCCGTTTATCGCGGCCGCCCGAGGCTACGTCGACGACGTGATCGACCCTCGCGAGACGCGGCCACGCCTCATCTCCGCCCTCGACATGCTCCGCAACAAGCGCGACGAGAATCCGCCCAGGAAACACGGCAACATCCCGTTGTAGGCGGCTGGTCCGCAGGCCCAGTCCAGGCGCCGCGGCAACCAGAGCCCCCCTCCTCCGCATCGTATCCCCAGGATATGAACTGCACTCCCTCGGAGGGATGACCATGAAGTGGGGCTTGGGCAAACTCATCGGATCGAGCCTGGCGACGACGGCGCTAGCGCTCGCAATCACCGCGTCGCCCGGCGTGGCGCAGGAGACTCGGGAAAGCTGCAGGTGCGTCGACGCAAGTGGTACTGCGATCGAAAGTTGCACCTGTTTCCGGACCCCGCGACTCGACGGCCGGATCTCTGGCCTCGTGGCCCTGTCGCAAAGACCGCGGTTGGGGATTTCGATCGAGGGCTCGGATGGGGGAGGGGACGAGGCGATCGGGGTGCGCATCGTCGAGGTGATGGAAGACGGACCCGCGGATGACGCGGGACTCCGTGAGGGAGATGTCATCACCAGTATCGATGGCCAGTCGCTCCGCGAGTCCATCGGAGCCGATCGTGAGGAGGACTTCGATCTCGACACCTCGATCGCACTTCAGCGCCTGCTGGCTCTGTCGCGTGACTTCGAGCCGGGTCAAACGGTGGAGGTGGTTTACGAACGCGAGGGTCGGAGTCAGACGACCATGCTCCAGGCCGAAGACCTTTCCGATCGCTGGGGACGTACCTTCGCGGTCCGGGCGCCGGGATTCGACGCCGAGGTCATGCGTGACCGTCTGCGTGGGGTGACGGAAGGCCTTCGTTTTGAAGGCCCACAGGGGGGTGACCTTCGCATCTTCGGCCAGGGAGCGGCTCCGAGTGTACTCGCCAGGTACGAGGGAGGGCGGGACGGACTCCAACTCGTCGCGCTCAATCCGGGACTCGGGGCCTACTTCGGGACGGATACCGGAGTTCTGGTCGCGGAGGTCGGCCCGCGGTCGGGGCTGGGGCTCCAGGCCGGCGACGTCGTCGTGCGCATCGGCGACCGCACCGTGGAATCGCCGGAGCGTTTCCGGAGAATCCTGGGCAGTTACGGGGACGAGGAAGACATCCCCTTCCAGATTCGCCGAGATGGCCAGGACACGACAGTCAAAGGAAGGAAGCGCTACTAGCAGCCCGCGCGCGACCGGACAGGTCTCGACGAGGGGACCTGTCCGGGAGGCGTGGAGAGCCTTTTCCCCTTTAGCGAAGAGCGATCGGGGTTTTCACTCTGTTGGGGCTTGTCTAGAATTGAGGGCTTTGGCTCTCCCTAGACCCGGACCGTAGTTGATAAGCTCCGTCCTCATCGCGAACCGCGGCGAGATCGCCGTGCGCATCGTTCGGGGCGCCCGAGAATGCGGCATCCGGTCGATCGCGGTGTACTCCGAGGCCGATCGCTTCGCCCCCCACGTCCTCGCGGCGGATGAGGCTCATTTCATCGGCCCCGCACCCTCCGCGGAGAGCTACCTCAAAGGGGATGAGCTCATCGCCTTGGCGCTTCGGGTCGGCGCCGAGGCGATTCACCCCGGGTATGGCTTCCTGGCCGAACGTTCGGACTTCGCGAGGGCGGTGGAGGACGCGGGACTCATCTTCATCGGGCCCACGGCCGATACGATTGCGGCCATGGGCGACAAGACGGAGGCCCGACGCCGGATGGCTGCGGCGGGGGTCCCGATCGTGCCGGGCTTGACCGAGGCGGTGTCGGATCCGGCAGAGGCCGAGGCTGCGGCGTCAGAAATCGGCTACCCGGTGCTGTTGAAGGCGTCCGCCGGAGGGGGAGGCAAGGGCATGCGGGTCGTGACCGAGCCTGCCGATGTCGGCAAGGCGTTCGAGGCCGCGCAGAGAGAGGCTCTGGGAGCGTTCGGTGATGGGAGCATCTACATCGAGCGCTACCTCGACCGCCCTCGCCACATCGAAATTCAGGTCCTGGGAGATGCCCACGGCAACGTGGTTCACCTCGCTGAAAGGGAATGTTCGATCCAGCGGAGGCATCAGAAGCTCATCGAAGAGGCGCCGTCCGCCGTGCTCTCGCCGGAAATACGCGCAGCCATGGGCGAGACCGCCGTGCGCGCCGCCCAGGCCGTCTCCTACCGAGGCGCGGGCACGATCGAGTTCCTCTATCAGGACGGAGACTTCTTTTTCCTCGAGATGAACACGCGCATCCAGGTCGAGCACCCCGTCACGGAGCTCGTGACGGGCATCGACCTGGTTGAATGGCAGTTTCGTGTGGCGTCGGGTGAACGGCTCGCCTTCTCGCAGGACGCCGTTGTTGTGGCCGGGCACGCCATCGAATGCCGAATCACCTCGGAGGATCACCTGGGCGGCTTTCTTCCGTCCACCGGCGTGATTTCGCACCTGGAGATCCCATCGGGCCCGGGCGTTCGGTGGGATTCAGGGGTGACTCAGGGCAGCGAAGTCTCGCTCCATTACGATCCGCTACTCGCCAAGCTCATCGTCTACGGAGCGGACCGAGAGGCCGCGAT
>JAQBXY010000049.1 GCA_027623325.1 Gemmatimonadota bacterium | reverse complement strand
ATCGAGCGCCTCATCCGAAAGCCACACGGTCACGTCGCCACGACGCCGAAGGCCTGCCTCGTACTCAGGTCAGTTGCGTATCCGATACTGAAACTTCGCGTGCTTGTGCTGGCTTCGCTTCGGATACTTCATCGCGTGTGGACTCCAGATCTGGGGCTTCGCGTCACAACGAAGCTAGATCAGGAGCCATGCACCAACGCCCCTGTGAGAAGGAAACTAGGTTGTCCTCCACGGTCCATGGGCGCCCGGCCCCCCGGCCTCGGAAGAGGCGGCCTAGAGCAGAGACAGACCGTAGCGAAGGGCGGTCAGAAGAGAGACGCCCGGCAGGAGCAGGGAGAGAGCCGCCGGAAAGCGGGAAGCGCTGGCTTCGAAGTCGCCCTCCGGGGTGATGCGGGGCTGGCAGGGGAGCTCGTCGAGGACGGTGGCAGACGCGGGGTTACGGGCATCGTACACCAGCAGCTCCTGCGCTTCGTCCTGAAGCCGAGCGGGCTGGTGGGTCTTGGCTACCACGTTGAAGGTCCCTCCCCCGTCCGCTTCGAATTCGAACGTGAGCCGCATGACAGGCTGTTCGTTCACCCTGGAATTCGTGGGTTCGATGGAGCGAAGCGTACCGGTGGTCAGGGTGCCCGTCTTCATGAGGCGGAGCGTGCGCAGCCGATGAGCCAGGCTCCCGGCGCCCAGCGTGAATCCCACCAGAGGAAAGATGAATACGAAGAGGATCACTCCTCCGCCCGGGCTACGCCTCATGCCGACGATTCGCGACGCGGACCCGTCATCCCCGGCGTACTCGACCGTGACGGTCTCTCCCTCTTCCGCCCATGAGCCGGTGGCGAAGGAGACTCCCGACGCGGTTCGACCGTCCGGAAGTCGAAACGAATACGACGTCTCATATACCTCGACGTCGTTGATGCGCATGTTCGTAGACCTCCAGTCGGTAACCGTGCCTTCGACCATGGCCGTCCGCCCGCGAAACGCGACCCACTCGGTCAGGACCGCGCCCGCGTCGAAGACCCAGACGAAGAGCATGCCGAACGCGAAGAAGAGCCATCCGAACTGGCCGACGAAGCTACCGAAGAGAACCCGGACCGTCAGCGAGGGCGCCAGACTACGGGGAGCGGGGGAGAGTCTCGGGTGCAGGGCGGTCATGAGCGTACCTCCGAGGTGAGTGTCAGTTCAAGGGATAGGAAATCCAAACGCCCTCCGAGAACGGAAAGGCAAGGGTAGGGCGGGGGTTCTGGCTGTGCAAACGGATAGGAAGTTCAAAGGGCCTTTCTTGGCAGGGGGCGACAGGGGAGAGCAACGGAGACGAGCTGAGAGGGACCGAGCCGGAGGGCACGACGCGGTGTGCGAGCCGCGAGAGCTCAGTGAGCCGGAATGGACCTCAGGGATGTGCGGATGGGCGGGGAACGCGCTGGAAGGAGAATCCCACGGCCGGCCGGACTCAGGGGTCGAAGTCGCCGGCGTCTGGTCGAGGAGCCCCGTGAGGAGATCGCCCTGGGGCGGTCCGCGGGCGGGCGAGAGGGGCGGGGGATTGTGGGGGAGGTCGAGGTGGAAGGGGATGGTGGCGACGCCGGGCGGATCGGTGAGAAACGCGAGGATTCTCATCTCGCCACCGCGGGCGGGACAGAGCAGCGGTAGCACGTCGTAGATCCGCGCGAGCAGGACGGCCCAGCGGATGGATCTCCGGGTCGCCCCTTTGGGGCGATCCTCGATCGTCTCGCGGAAGACCAGGTCCGGCGCTTTGCGAAATGCGTTGCGGCCGCTCGGCTCTCGCGGGCGAGGCCGCAGTGGGGGCGGGTTCGGCGGAGCACGCAGGAGTCCCGCCGGCGGGGATGGGGGCGGCTCTGCCTCCTGAATTTTCGACGAGGGCACATGCGGTATGAACGCCCTAGCTTACTGCCCCCCCGGGCAGATCTGACGACGGCGCGCGGCCATCACCCCCCTCAAGCCGCCTCCCTTACCGCCTCTCGAACAACACTCCCGTCACGTCCGGGCCGGGTTGGCCATCCCCATCCGACCTGGATCGGCTTTACTATGCACTGGGCGGTGAGCGGGCGAGCGCATGAGAACGAGGCGGCCATGACGACCCAGACTTTGATTCCGGTGCTCGGCGACCAGTTGAGCCTGGACCTTGCCTCGCTCGTGGCCTCCGACCCGGCGACGAGTCGCGTTCTGATGGTCGAGGCCGAAGAAGAGGCGACGTATGTGCGCCATCACAAGAAGAAGATCGCCTTCGTGTTCTCGGCGATGCGCCACTTCGCCGAAGAGCTTCGCGGGCTCGGCTGGCAGGTCGACTACGTGAGGCTCGACGACCCGGGCAACACGGGCAGCTTCACTGGAGAGGTGAAACGGGCTGCCACGCGCCTGAAGCCGGACGCGATCCGCGTGACGGAGCCTGGCGAGTGGCGCGTGCTCGAAGCCATGAGGCGCTGGGAGCGGGAGACCGGGGTGCCCGTCGAGATGCTCGAGGACGACCGGTTCCTCTGCACGCACGGGCAGTTCGCCGAGTGGGCGGACGGACGCAAGCAGCTTCGCATGGAATACTTCTATCGCGAGATGCGCCGCGAAACCGGGCTCCTCATGGAAGACGGCGAGCCTGCAGGCGGTCAGTGGAACTACGACCATGACAACCGCAAGCCCGCCGGTCGGGACCTGTCGATGCCGAAGCCGTTCCGCGTGGAACCGGACGAGATCACGAAAGATGTGCTGGCGCTGGTCGAGACGCGGTTCGGCGACCATTTCGGGGCGCTCGAGCCCTTCGGCTTTCCGGTCACACGGCAGGACGCAGTGCGCGCGCTCGACGGGTTCATCGAGACATCCCTCGCACGGTTCGGAGATTTCCAGGACGCGATGCTCGTCGGCGAGCCGCTGCTCTACCATTCGCTCCTGTCGCCCTGCCTGAATGTCGGTCTGCTCAGTCCCCTGGAGGTCTGCCGCCGGGTCGAGCAGGCCTGGAAGGCGGGCGGTGTCCCGATCAATGCGGCCGAAGGCTTCATTCGTCAGATCATCGGCTGGCGCGAATACGTGCGCGGCATCTATTGGCGCTTCATGCCCGATTACGTGACGCGCAACGCCCTCGGTGCGGACAAGTCGCTACCGGACTTCTACTGGACGGGCGAGACCGACATGGCGTGCCTGCGCGCGGCCATCACGCAGACGCGCGACGAAGCCTACGCGCACCATATCCAACGCCTGATGGTGACCGGAAATTTCGCCATGCTCGCGGGGGTCGATCCGCATGCCGTGCACGCGTGGTATCTCGCCGTCTATGCCGACGCGTTCGAATGGGTGGAGCTTCCCAACACGCTCGGCATGAGCCAGTTCGCCGATGGAGGCCTGCTCGGCTCGAAGCCCTATGCGGCGAGCGGCAACTACATCAACAAGATGTCGGACTATTGCGCCGGATGCCGATACGACGTGAAGGAGAAGACGGGCGAGGGCGCCTGTCCGTTCAATCCGCTCTACTGGAACTTCCTCGTGCGAAACGAAGACCGATTGCGCGGCAATCCGCGAATGAGGCAGATGTATTCGACCTGGGACCGCATGGCGGGCGATCGCAAGGACGGCTACCGGCAGGCGGCGGCCGCGGTGCTCGATGCGCTCGAGTCCGGCCGCCGTATCTGATCAAAGGGGGACTACACGTGCAGAAAGTCGCGATCGTCGGTGCGGGCCTCGCCGGGGTGAGCCTTGCTCGGGCGGTCGCCGGGAGGGCGGAGGTAACGCTGCTGGAGAAATCGCGCGGGCCCGGCGGGCGGATGGCGACGCGTCGTGCCGGCCCTTTCGAGTTCGACCACGGCGCGCAGTATTTCACGGTTCGCAGCGAGCGGTTCCGTAGCGAGCTCGAGCCGTTCCTTGCGTCCGGGCTCGTCCGACCCTGGTCGGGCCGCGTCGTGCGTCTGGGGCCCGGCAGCGAACCCGGGGACGCACCGTCGGATACGACACGCTTCGTCGCCAGCCCGCGCATGAACGCGCTCGTCAAGGAGCTCGCCGCCGACCTCGATGTGCGCACGTCCGTCCAGGTCACGAGCCTCGAGCGGCGCGCCGACGGCTGGCGCCTGAGCGATGCCGAAGGCGGGACGCACGGTCCGTTCGACTGGGTGGTCAGCTCCGCCCCGGCCACGCAGACCGCCGCGCTCGCCCCGACGGGATTCTCCGGCGCCCCGGCGCTCGACGCGGTCCGGATGAGGGGGAATTTCACACTCATGCTCGGCTTCGAAACGCCTGTCGAGCCCGGGTGGTCCGGAGCGTTCGTCGAGGACAGCCTGCTCGGCTGGATCGCCCTCAACGCGTCGAAGCCCGGCCGACCGCCGGGGGCGAGCCTGGTCGTCCAGTCCACCAATGGCTGGGCCGAGGCACATCTCGAAGACGACGGGGACAGCGTACGAGCACGGATGATGGAGGCGTTGAACGATCTGACCGGTATCGACGGCCGTGGCGCGGTGCACGTCTCCCTGCACCGCTGGCGCTACGCCGATACGCCGGATCCGGCCGGCAAGCCTTTCCTGATGGATGAGGCACTGCGCTTCGCCGCGTGCGGAGACTGGTGCCTGAAAGGCCGCGTCGAGGCGGCCTTCACGAGTGGCACGGCTCTGGCCGGCGCTCTGCCGTTGTAGTGGATTGTCCCGCCCCGGATCAGGAGCCGAGCACCCCGGTGGCGGAAAGCAGGATGAAGAGATTCATCACGCCCAGCACGGCGGCGGGTAGGGTCTCCAGCATGGCATCGCCGACCCGGATCCGTGCCGCTACGCCCAGCGCCATGAGCAGCGACAGCCCACCTGCGCTGACGACCGCGATCGGCGGGAGGAAGAGGCCGACCGCCAGTCCAAGTGCTCCCAGCAGTTCCAGCACCCCGGTCATCCGGCGGAAACGCGACAGTCCGAAGCGCTCGAATTCGGCGACCATGCCGTTGGCGAGCAGGTTTGCTGCCCCGTAGTAGAGGAAAAGCGAGATGGAGAGGCCGACGCAGGCATAGTAAAGGAGAGGCAAGGGACCGCCGGACAGGTTGGAGGGTTCAGGGCAGCACAGCGACCTCCCCCGATCCCCCCGGTACACCATGCCCTGGCTCACGATTCCTGCCGTCCTTCAGATCATTGTCGCACTCGGCCTCCTGAACGTCTGGCTCGTTCGACCCCTCTCTCCGACATCCTACCGCGGTGGCGCCGCGAAGACGCTGAAGCAGGAGTTCGCGGCCTACGGGCTTCCCGAGGCTGCCTTCTGGATCGTGGGCGCGCTCAAGGTCGGGGCCGCGCTCGTACTGATTGCCGGTGTCTGGCTCCCTCTCCCGGTGGACATCGCAGCCGGTGTGGTCGCCTTCCTGATGATCGGTGCCCTCGCGATGCACGTGAAGGTCTCCGATCCCCCGATGAAGTCGGTGCCGGCCGTGCTCATGCTCGTGATGAGCGTGGCGATCATCCTGCTCTGACCGCCGCTCCCTCGACCTGGTCTGCCTGCCCAGGCGGTTTTCGATATGCCAGACTGCACCGCCGCTGCCCCGGCTCGACCCTGCCCGGCCCATTCACGCTCCGTCTCCGGGCTCCAGCGCGGTGCCGGGCGGAAAGCCCCCATTCTGAGCCGAATCGTGCTGGCGCTCGCCGTCCTGGCGGCCGCGCCGGCGCTCCCGCGAGCCGCGGCGGCCCAGGACGGCTCGGGATCGGTGGCCGTGCTGGTCGTCTCCGAGGGTGAGCCCGTCCCGGGAGCCAGGGTCTCGTCCGGATCCGTCGCGGCCGAAAGCGGCGCGGACGGCCGCGCCGTGCTGCGGCTCCCGGCCGGAACGCGGGAGATCCGTGTGGAGGCGCTCGGGCTCGGGGCCGAGCAGGTCGATGTGACCATCCGCGCGGGAGAGGAATCGAGCGTAACGGTGAGCCTGGAGATCGAAGGGCTCGAGGTCGAGGAGATCATCGTCTCGTCGACCAGGACCGACCGGCGGATCGAGGACGTGCCGATGCGCATCGAGGTGATCGGGCGCGAGGAGGTCGAGGAGAAGCTCCTCATGACGCCCGGAGACATCTCGATGCTGCTGAACGAGACCGCGGGACTGCGCGTCCAGCCGACCGCCCCCGCGCTCGGCGGCGCGGGCGTGCGCATCCAGGGGCTCCGCGGCCGCTACACGCAGATCCTCTCCGACGGCCTTCCGCTTTACGGCGGGCAGACCGGCGCGTTCGGGCCGCTCCAGATCCCGCCCATGGACCTCGCCCAGGTCGAGGTCATCAAGGGGGCGGTCTCGGCGCTGTACGGCGCGTCGGCACTCGGGGGCGTGGTCAACCTCATCTCCCGCCGGCCGGAGGAGGCGCGCGAAGGTGAGCTCCTGCTCAACCAGGGCACGCTCGGCGGCACCGACGTGATCTCGTGGAACTCGGGGCCGCTGTCAGGGCGGTGGGGCTATACGCTCCTCGGCGGATTTCATCGCCAGTCGATGTCCGACGTGGACGGCGACGGATGGGCGGATCTCTCGGGCTTTCGGCGGGTGACGGCCCGGCCGCGGCTCTTCTGGAACGACGGGCGGGGCAGCAGCACGCTTTTGACGGTCGGCGCGACGATCGAGGAGCGCGAAGGCGGCACCCTCGACGGCGCCTCTTCGATTCCGACCGGCACCCCGTGGAAGGGATAGGAAATCCAAACGCCCTCCGAGAACGGAAAGGCAAGGGTAGGGCGGGGGTTCTGGCTGTGC
>JAQBXY010000030.1 GCA_027623325.1 Gemmatimonadota bacterium | reverse complement strand
TCTCTTCGGTCCAACAGTCGGGCGACGGCGCGCTTCTCCTCCTGGAGGTCAATGAGGACGGGGCGACGCGTTATTACACGACGGATGCGCTGGGCGAGGGCATGCACCCTCTCGATCTGTTTTCGTCGGGCCAGTTCGCAGCAACACTGCATCCGACGGAGCCACTACTCCTGGTCAACCATGCCGATGGCGACGGGGTCGCTCGTGGTTTCGTCTACGATCTGGGCCGCGACGAGCTCACGCTTTGGGCCGGTCCGTCTCCCTCGGAGAGTGTGGTTCTCGAGGCGCGCACGGTTCGATACCCCACCTTCGATGAGGTCGACGGCGAACCGCGTCGGATTCCAGCCTTCGTGTACCCGGGTGTTGGAGACGGACCGCGTCCCGTGCTCATCGACATCCACGGAGGGCCCGAGGCTCAGGCCCGGCTGAGGGTGTCACCCGGTGCGCTACGGAAGGACGGCATCACGTTGATCACGCCCAACGTGAGGGGTTCGACCGGCTACGGCCGGACCTTTGCGGGGCTGGATGATCAATACCTCCGCGAGGACGCCGTGCGCGACATCGGAGCGCTTCTCGACTGGATCGCGGAGCAGCCCGACCTCGATGCGGAACGGGTTGCCGTGCAGGGCGGGTCCTACGGCGGATACATGGTCCTCGCCTCGCTCGTACACTACGGTCCGAGTATACGGTGCGGCTTCGACGCAGTGGGGGTCAGCAATTTCGTGACCTTCCTCGAGAACACAGCCGACTATCGTCGGGATTTGCGCCGGGCCGAGTACGGAGATGAGCGAATTCCGGAGATGCGGGCCTTCCTCGAGTCGATCTCACCGCTGAACCACGCCGAGCGCATCACGTCTCCGCTCATGGTGTTGCAGGGCGCCAACGATCCCCGCGTGCCCGTCGGGGAGTCGCGGCAACTCGTGGAGCGAGTTCGCGGCAATGGCCTCGATGTCGCCTACATGGAAGGTGCGAATGAAGGGCACGGCTTCCGTCACCCGTGGAACACCTTCTACGCCGGACTCGCCCAGCAGCAGATGATTCGGGAGTGTTTGCTGGGAGACTAGCCGGCGAGCCGTCCCTAGTCCCTAGACGGCTAGGAAGTTCAAAGGGCCTATCGTGGCAGGAAGCGAGGTGGGACGGGGCACGGGGTTAGGAGGCAGAGCGGGGGAGACGAGGAGACGCGGGCGCGGGAGTGCGACGAGCGAGGCGCGAGAGCTCGGGGTGTGGTAATGGCCGCCGAGATGCGCGGATGGGCGGGGATGACGCTTGGAGGAGAATCCCCAGCAGGCCGGACAGGGGGCGCCTCAGAGGTCGAAGTCGTCGGGCAGGGATTGGTCGAATTCGAAGTCGGGGACGGGGTCGGGCTCGGCGGGGTCGAAGGCCGGTGTCTGATCGAGGAGCCCGGTGAGGAGATCGCTCTGAGGTGGGCCGCGGGCGGGCGAGAGGGGCGGGGGTTTGTGGGGGAGATCGAGGTGGAGGAGGATGGCGGAGACGACGGGCGGATCGGTCAGGAACGCGAGGATCCTCATCTCGCCGCCACAGGCGGGACAGAGCAGCGGCAGCACGTCGTAGATCCGAGCGAGCAGGACGGCCCATCGGATCCTCGCGGCGGAGGCCGGAGCGGGAGCGGGTTCGGGGGACGGGCTGGGTGAGGCGACATCGCTTTCGGCTGCTGGCGCCTCGGACACGAGCTCGGCCCGGCCGAGGGCCACCACGTGGGGCCTGAGCCTGGCATTCGGAGCCAGGACGCCGTGGTAGCGATGACGATGGACTCGCGGGGGCGGGACGAACTTGGCGAGGGCCTCGAGGAGCTCGAGAGGCGTGAGCAGCAGCTCGGTGCGGCCGTGGATGTCAGGCTTGGGGAAACGGTAAATCAGGCGGCTCTCGGGCGAGGCAAGGGCGGGTGTGGGGTCGAGAGCGTGCAGCCCTTCGAGCGCGAAGGGCGGGCGGGCACAGTAGCGGACGAGTCGCTCGATACCCGCTCGGTCCTCACCCTCGATGCGTAGCGCTTTCGGCGGCGCCCGGTCGGGTGTTCGCGACGTGTCACGCTGTCGATCGGCATCGGTGCTACGGTAACCGCCTTCGCGGGTGTGTGGCGGATGCTGCTCCGTGATCTGCCCGTGGATGACCAGAGAGGGTTAGTGGTCGCATGGGGGGTCTCGGAGCGCATCTTCCTTCCGTCCCCCAGAGTTCCTTGGGAACCGGCCCCCCAACAGTTCGGCACGAACACCGGGTGAGGCCCCGCCGGCCTCAGCGGGTCGTGAGGCGGCCTCAACTAGAGCCGGGCCGTGGTGCGGCCCGTAGGAACTCCCGGATCAGGCTACGCGACCGGAACATCTCGCACCCGGGAATGTTGTGGCCGCAGTCGTTTTCGAAGACGATGGTCGTGGCCCGGTCGCCCAGGTGCCGGCCGAACTCGATGGCGGCGCCGGGCGTGACCACGTGGTCGCTGGCCCCCACGATGATCAGCATTTCGGCCCGGACGGCGCCGGCCGCCGCAGCCCAGTCGCCAGTGAACGAGCGGGCCGCGTCCGTGGCGATCATTGCGTCGGCCTGCCGAATCAGGTTCATGGCCGAGCCCGCCTGCATGCGGTTGGTCGACGAACGTGCGACTCTCGCCCGGACCGAGTCGCCGGGGAGGTCGACGCCAGCCTGATCGCTCGTCGTGCTGTTCAGCAGCATCAGGGCCGACATCGCCTCCGCCGCCTCGTCGCATTGGCAGGCGACACCCCACGAGAGCAGTCGCTTGTAAGACTCCCAGAGCGCCACGTCGTGCCCTGCCAGGCGGGGCGATCCCGCGATGGGGACCAGCTTCTCCATGAAGTCCGGGTAGAGGACGGCCCACTCGAAAGTCTGCATGCCACCCATGGAGATGCCCATGACCGCATGCAGTCGCTCGAGGCCCAGAACTTCGGTGGCGAGTCTGTACTGGGTGTGGACCATGTCCCGCGTCGTGATGTCCGGGAACGCGCTTCCCGGCTGTGCGACGCTGTTCGACGGTGAGACCGAGACCCCGTTCGCCAGTGCGTCGACAAGGATCACGAGGTAGTCGTGATCTTCACCCAGGAGCGCGGCCTGCAGCTCGAGCCAGTTCGCCGTGCTTCCCCCGTACCACGAAGGGACGAGGATCGCGTTGCTTCCGTCGGCACTCAACGCGCCGATGGTTCGGTAGCCGATGCGGCACTCCTCGAGCACGGCTCCACTTTCCAGGGTGCACGTGCCCAGGTCCGCGAAGTGCTGCTCCTGCGCGGCAATCGGTCGCACCGCGAGGAGGCCGAAAAGGACGAGAACAGTGAGGCGCTTGGACACGGTAGCCTTGGGGTGGGGGGGGAGCGGCTGATTCTACGGTGCTGGAGCGAAACGGCCAGTCGGGCTTGCCCCCGTCTCGACGTCCGTCTACTCCGCGGGGCTTCATCGCCGCCCCTTATCGCGGGCTCCGCCCCGTGACCTCCTGCACCCAGTTGCGCACCAGAACGAGCTGACTCTGCGCCTGGACCTCGCCCTGCGTGGTGAAGAGGAAGCGGCCGTCCTGCGCGACGTCGTGCATGCGTCGCTGCAGTTCGTTGGCCAACCCGCCGACCTCGAAGAGACGCTCCCTCGAGTCGACCATGAAGCGCGTCGCGTCGAACGTCACCGAAGCGCTCCACATGTACCCGTCCAGGCCGAGGAAGAAGACCTCGCTCCCGTCCCGGGACCACAGCGCCGAGTAGCCGCCCTCGATGGATACGGGCGTGACGGCGCCACCGTCCGGGTACGGCTGCGCGTAGACCTCGTCGCGGCCGGACTGATCCGAGGTGTACAGGAGCCAGTTGCCGTCCGGGGATGGAGCCGGATTCCGTTCGTTGAACGCTCGATCGAGCCACGGCTGGGCCTCGTCGTGCTCGCCTGGGACGAAGCGGAAGAGGCTGCGCATCGACACACCCTGTTGGCGCAAGAGCAGTTCTCTCCCTTCCGAGCTCCACCACGCGTCCGCAGGCCCGCTGGGCGGCAGCTCGACGATGCGCTCCAACTGTCCCGAGCCGTCCGTGGCCACCGACCACACGGCGTTGCCGGTGGAGTCGGATCGGTTGAACGAGATCCGGTCCCCCGACGGGTGCCACTGTGGGCGGGCGCTGCTGCCGTCCCGGGTGAGAGGCAGGCGGGCGCGCTCAACGAGGTCGAAAGTCCAGATGTCGGTGCCGCCCTGCGCCGAGGCCCCGCCGCCCCAGCCCGCCGCGACCCGGTCTCCCGACGGGGACAGGGCGATCCCATCGTAGGGTGCCGGTTCGATCCACTCGATGACCTCCCGGAGGCCGTTGCGGTCGACCCAGATCAGCTGCTCCCCTGCTCCGGCCCCTCCCATGGCGTACACGAGGCTCCCTTCAGCCGATAGCGTGTACTCCCCCCCGATACGGCCCCCGCTCTGCACGACCGCCGACGTCGACACCGCGGGTCCCTTCGTCGCGAGCGATTTCAGGTCGAAGGGCTGCACCAGCAACGCGTTGTCGTCCACGCGCATGTACACGATGTGCCCCGAGCTCAGGTACTTGGGGCGCGTCCCGTCACCGAGGTCGCGGAGCTCGCCCGAGGCGAGATCCACCACGAACATGGACGAGGGATCGGACAGCAGCACGGCGTTGCTGCCCGGGAGGACATCGAAGACCGCTGCGTTCCGGTCGATGGGCGCGACGGCTGCGGCTTCGGCCTCTCCCGGGATCCACCTCATGATGCTGCCCTCGACGCGGAAGTAGATCGCGCCGTCGTCGCCCCACGCGTTGTAGGAGGTGCCACCGGCCACCCACACCGGCGTCCCACCCTCCGCCGGGATGACGCCGAGCGAGCCGGCTGCGGCGCCGATGCTGGAGAACGAGAGCGACTCGCCGGTCCTCGAGAAGTTCGGCTGGACGACGTTTTCGGTGCCCGCGATCGGCGTCGCCGAGAGTTCGTCGAGCCGCCTTCGCCACAGCTGAGCCCTCGCCCCGGGCGCCGCGCCTGGGCTCGGCGGCCCGAGGTAGACGAGTTGCGACCCGTCCGGGCTCAGCGCGGTGTTGTTCAGATTAGCGGGTACCCCTCTCTCGGAGAACTCCTGGCCCTCGGGCGTCGTCAGGTTCACGCGCGTGACGAGCCCTGCGGGGGGCTCGCTCCCGAGCGCCCACAAAGCGACACCCGTCGCGACCGCCGCGATGCCCCACGGCAGAGCGGACTGCCAGCGCTTGGTCGGCTTCGTCGGTGCGGGTTGCGCCGCCGCCGTCGCCGTCCGCGCCACGGCCGTGTGGGTGAAGCCCGAATCGTCGAGCGCCTTGATGAGCGCACCGGCCGTCTCGAAGCGGTCGGCGGGCAGCCGCTCGAGCGCCTTGGCCACCGCAGCGCCCACGTGCGGCGGCACGGTCTCGCGCAGCTCGGTGACCGAGCGCGGCCGCTCGGTGAGGATCTTCGCCAGCACGGCCTGTGCGCTCGAGCCCGTGTGCGGCGGATCGCCGACGAGCATCTCGTAGAGCATGCACCCCAGCGAGTAGACGTCGCTCTGAGGGCCCGGGGTGCGGTCGGCCGTCGCCTGCTCGGGGCTCATGTAGTACGGCGTGCCCAGGCTGAGACCCGTCTCGGTGAGCCGGCCCGCGCCGGCCGCGGTCACCGCGAGCGCGATGCCGAAGTCGGCCACCAGCGGCTGCCCGTCGTGCATGAGCACGTTCTCGGGCTTGATGTCGCGGTGGATCACCCCGTGACGATGTGCGTAGTCGAGCGCGCTCCCGACCTGTTTGGCGATCCTGAGCGCCTCGTCGATACCGAGTTGCTTCTCGCGGTCGAGCAGCGCGCGCAGGCTCTCGCCCTCGACGAACGGCATCACGTAGAAGAGGAAACCGTCGGCGTTACCCGAGTCGTGCAGCGGCAGGATGTGCGGATGTTGCAGGTTCGCCGTCGTCTTGATCTCGGACAGGAAGCGCTCGGCGCCCATGACCGCCGCGAGGTCCGGACGCAGGATCTTGAGCGCGACGGGGCGGTCGTGCTTGTCGTCGTGCGCGAGGTAGACCGTGGCCATGCCGCCCTGGCCGATGATCCGCTCGATGCGGTAGCGGCCGTCCAGCGCGGCGTTCAGCCTGGGAAGGGTTTCAGCCATGGGCGCAAAAGATGCCCGGCCGATGTCCGCCGGGGCAAGCGGTCACGCGCGACGGGCACGGGGGGCCTCGGCGTGCTTCACGAATGTCCGGTGTCCGAAGCGTAGCCGTAGCTACGGTGAGGAGAAGGGGCGACGTACGAGCTGGCCCGCCTCGTTCTGCGGCCGACCGCCTCACATGTGGCGGAGGCCCCGTCTCACACCATCCGGGCGACTACCGCCAAGAGCCGGTCGATGTCCTCGCGATTGTTGAACATCGCGATCGCGGTCCGCATGAGTCGGCCCTCCTCCTGGAAGGTGAACCGCACGCCGTCGTCGGCGAGCGCCGCGGCCAACGTCTCCGGATCGAGGCCGTGGTAGAAGCTCACGATCGGCGATGGATTGTCGGCCGGCGTGAAGAGGTCCATGCCCATGCCTGCCAGTTCGCTGCGTAGGTCGGCCGCAAGCCCCTGCGTGTGCTGCGCGATGCGCTCGAGGCCGACCTCCCCGATGAACCCGAGCGAGGCGTCCATGGCGGCAACGGCCGCGTGCGACGCGTTCGCATACTCGAATTTCCTCGCGTCCGGCTGCAGCGTGTAGCGATGGTCGGACATGGCGCCTGCCACCTGCCCATGACCGAACCGATCGGGGCTCAGCCACTCCAGGTGTTCCCTGCGGACGTAGAACGGCGAGCAGCCGTAGTCCGCGAAGAGCCACTTGTAGCCGTTGCCACAGGCGAAGTCGACGCCCTCGGCGTGCAGGTCGGTCGGGAACGTCCCGAAGGCCTGGATGCCATCCGCGAACAGGTAGCCCCCGCGGGCGTGCGCGATCTCCGCCAGCGTCGGCAGGTCGTGACGAAGGCCGTTCCGATTCGAGACCCAGGCCACGCTGATGAGCCGCGTGCGCGCGTCCGTACGGGCCTCGTAGTCCTCGGGCCTCGCCCTGCCCTCCACGGACGGGACGATGCGGAGTTCGATCCCCGCACGCTTTTCGAGCTCGCGAAAGACCACGAAGGCGGTGGTGAAGTGGAGCTCGTCGATAACGACGTTGTCACCGGGCCGCCAGTCGATCGCGTTGGCGACCAGATTCTCTCCGTCACTCGTGGAGTACAGGAGCGCGATCTCGTCCGTGTCCGCACCGAACAGGCCGGCGAAACGTGCCCGGGCACGATCGAGCGACCGCCGCAGGCTTCCCGGATCTCGATACATCATCCGCTCCTCCGCGTAGGCAGCCAGCGCGTCGCGAACGGGCACCGGGATCGGGCCCATAGAGGCGGTATTCAGGTACGCCAGCTCCCGGGTGACCGGGAACTGGTGTCGGATACCGAGCGGATCGTCGCTCCTGGCCACGCTCCGGTTCGGAGCGGCTTCGACCCGCGACGGGTCCAGGCCGACGGTCGAGGCTGCCAGGCCGGCCGCCCCGGTGGCCTTGAGGAAGGTTCGACGGTTCCACGTCATGGGGTTCCTCCGGTCAGGGATGAGCCGGCACCGCGCCCGAATCGCGCAGGAGCGGGCCCGCCGGCGAACGGTCGCAGTCGGCCGTGAGTTCGTTTGTATAGGCTCCCCGAACCCGGCGTGCAAGGTCGCCAGGCGCTTCGCAACGCGCGCCTGAGGTGCACAGTCGCCTTGGTCAGGCGTTCGACGGGATCGGCGGTGGTCATGCCGACCTACTAAGCCCGGATGCGGCGCGCGCGCTCTCGAGCCAGGTCTCGGTCCGCACGAGGCGCCCGCACTCCGCATCCGGGGCTTCGGGTCACGGCCAACGGCGGCGGCTGACCCGAAGGCTCAGCCCCAGCGCGGGGGCGCGTCCAGATCGATCCCCAGGTTTACCTTGGCGATGAGCTCGTGAACGAGCGCGAAGTTTCCCGGGTGTAGCCGACCCATACGGGCGTCCCGAAAGAGGCGCTCGAGCTCACCCCCACGCGACACGCCGAAGCCGCCGACGAGATCGATCGCGCGATCGACGACCCGGAACGCGGCATGCGTCGCTTGGTGCTTCATGCTCACCGAGCGCCACGCGAACTTGAAGGGCCGCTCGGGCTCCCAGTTGCCCGCGTCGCCGATCTCGGCGTCCCACTCGGCGGCGTAGCGCTCCACCAGAGCCGCGCCCGCGTCGAGATCCATCATCATCTCGGCGAACGTGTGCTGGTACTCCGGATGATGCTTGTAGGCGCCACTGGCGATTGCCATCGACGACTTGCTGCTGATGCGCTCGGCGGCGATGTCCTTCGCCCGTTCCGCCAACCCCAGGTAGATGCTGGAGAACGTCGTCTCGGCCCAGGCGAAGATCCCGAGCACGAAGAGGTTCATGCCGGCACCGCCAGCCGGCAGCACGTACGCGACGTCCTCCGTGGGGATGAAGGCCCCCTCGAGAATCGTGTCGTCGCTGCGCGTCGCACGCATGCCGAGGGCGTCCCAGGTCTCCTCGATCCGATAGCCCTCGGTGTCACGCTTCATGAACGCGTGCACGATTTTCGGCGCCGCGGGGTCCGACGCATCCATCGCGTGCAGTCCGAGCCGAGTCCAAACCGGCGTGAGGCTTCCGAAGCCCTTATGACCCGTCAGGCGATAGCCACCCTCGACGGGCTCGGCGGTCGTGGTGGAAAGGAGGAGCGGCATATCGTTTCCGCGCTCCCCGTGGCCGGCCGCGAAGACACCGCCCTCGGCAGCCTCTTTCAGCATCCAGGCGCAGGTGGAATCTCCCGCCCGCTCGAGATCCGCCGCCACCCCCGTCCAGTAGAAGTGCATGTTGGTCGCCAAGGCAGTCGCCGGCGCGTGATACGCGAGCCGGCGCTGTTCGGCGGCCACCCGCGGGAGCGTCGCGCCCATGCCCCCGAGCTCCTCGGGCACGCACAACTTCAGATATCCCGACTCGCGCAATTCCTCGAAGTCTTCGTGGAAGAGCGCGTTGTCCCGATCATAGCCTCCAGCCCGTGCGCGGAAGCGCTCTAGCATCTCGGTGGACAGGACGGAGTCGGGAATCGCGGCAATCGGGCTCATTTCGGGCACCCCTCGGCGTTGCGGTCGCTTGGCCACCCGATCTCCCCCCGATACTTCGGTGCCTACGAGGCTCCCGTGCGGGGAGACGTCGGGGAAGACTCCGACCGGCGGGTGCAGGTGTCGGAGCACTTCCTCGATTCTTCGATCTCGCATGAACCGTTTGGACTCTTGATCAGGACGCCACCTTGTAGATCTCCCTTGCGCCGCGCTCGATCAGGCCCTGATTGCCGGACATGATCGCCTGGGCTCGCTCATCTCCCCCATGAGTCCGCAGAGCTCTCGGAATTTCTTAGCCAGTTGGCCAACCTTTCCGGGTTTGCAATTGAGGACTTCGCGTACCATGAACATGACCGGACTCCTTTTCTTGGCCTCATGGGTAGTCCTCCCACGCCTCTGCCCGCAGGAGGACGATGTTGCTCAGAAATGTCGCTCAGAGGGTTCCTCCGCAAGCCGGCCCCTCCACGGCTTTGCACCTTGAACGCCGTGGATCGTACCTTGGGTCTGCCGTGCACGCTCCTCGAGACCCTCGGAGGATGAGGATGAGGCCCAACCGCGGGACCGCGAATTGGATGTTGGTAGCGCTGCTCGCCCTATCGGCGGTACCGGTCCGAGCCCAGATCGAGCCGGGCCGAGTCTATTCCGGGGGCGAACAGATCAGCGATCCGGATTCAGGCCTGCGGTTGACGCTCCCCGCCGGATGGCGGGGCGGGCTTTCCCAAGATGGAGAGTCCTTCGTGCTGGAGCCCGACGCGGGTGATGGCTATCTGGTCGTCGTCGGGGACGAGATCACGGAGGCCGATGCCCGGCTGCAGTTGTCGACTTCGATGGACCTGGGGGGAGGCGTCGTCCTGACCCCCAACGGAGCGATCGAGAACGTCGCCTCGGGACACCTTAGCGCGCGGTACGCTGTGACCGGCGCACCGGCGGACATGGTTGGAGTGGTCGACGTCCGCCTTACCCAAAGCGGACTCGCCGTGGCGTTCATCTTGCTGTCGCCACCCGCCTCCGCTGCCGGGCACTTGGAGGCGATGCGCCAGTTCGCCTTCAGTCTGGGCGTCGTGGAGGCCGTAGTTCAGACCACCGGCGCGGGCGACCTCTGGGAGCCGTTTCTCCGAGGGATGTACCTCGCACGCTACCACACGGCGACGGGTTATACGGAGTCCACGGAGCTCTGGCTGTGCAGCAACGGGGTCTTCTACTACAACAGCCAGGGCGGCGGATTCGGAGGTGGTGCGAGCGGAGCCGTTCAGACCACGGACGGCGGGCGATGGTCAGCGACGGGGGGCGGAGCGACGGGGACGCTTCTGCTTCAGTGGTCCAACGGCCAACAAAGCTCGATGTCGCTCGAATACAACTACGACGACAGCCGAGTCTTCGTGAACGGCGACCACATGCTCCAGGGCAAGAACGAGCGTTGCCAGTAGAGCCAGCAACTTCGACCCCTCCGTTGTCGAGTTGTGCAGAGTCTCACACCGCCGGCTTCTTCGTGCGTCCCCACACAGGCCAGAGTCCAGATGCGATTCCCGTGCTCCGCTGCGGCACTACTCCTTCTTGTATTCGGCCCGAGCCTCGGGGCCCAACAGCTGCCGACGACCACGACCACGAGGATCACCTCCGCTCCGGTCATCGATGGCCGCCTCGACGAGGCCGTGTGGCTCGACGCTCCCGCGCTCAGCGGCTTCATCCAGCGCGAACCCGTCGAAGGGCAGCCCGTCTCCCAAAGGACGGAGGTGCGGTTGCTGCAAGACGGTGAGGCGCTCTACGTGGGCGCGTGGCTGTACGATGCCGATCCAAGGTCGATCGTATTCGGCCAGACGCTACGGGACGCTTCGCTGGACGAATCCGACGCCTTCGTCGTCGTTCTCGACACTTACCTCGATCGACAGAACGGGTTCGTGTTCGGGACGAGCCCGGCCGGAATCGAATATGACGGTCAGGTCGCCGGTGAAGGGCAGGGTGGCGGTGCCGGCGGCGGGCGTCAGCAGAGAGGCTCGACCGGCGGCTTCAACCTCAATTGGGATGGAAGCTGGGAGGTCGCGACGTCCACGAACGGTGAGGGCTGGTATGCCGAGATGCGCATCCCCTTCTCGACTCTCCGATACGGAACGGGCGGGGAGCAGGAATGGGGCGTCAATTTCGAGAGGAAGATCCGACGCAACAGCGAGCAGGCGATGTGGGCGCGGATTCCGCGTCAGTTCGACCTCTATCGAATCTCTCAGGCGGGTACGCTGGCGCTGGATGCTCCGGCTCGACGCACGGTCACGGTCAGTCCCTACGTCCTCGGGAGTGGCTTCAAGGACTACGAGGTTGTGGATCCGGAAGCCGACTACGGCTATCAGGTCGGTGGCGATGCGAAATTCGGCCTCAACCAGAGCCTCACGCTCGACTTGACGGTCAACACGGACTTCGCGCAGGCGGAGGTCGATGACCAGCAGGTGAACCTGACGCGCTTCAGCCTCTTCTTCCCGGAGAAGCGGGCGTTCTTTCTCGAGAACGCCGGCACCTTCGCCGTCGGTGCGAGTCGCTCGGCGGAACTGTTTTTCAGCCGACGGATCGGGCTGTCGGGGGGCCAAGAAGTGCCCATCCAAGTGGGGTCGCGCCTCACCGGGAAGGTGGGTGACTTCCAGATCGGGCTCCTCAACATCCAGACGGACGACCTCCGGGATGTCGATGATCTGGGCGCCGCCACAGAACTCGCCCCCTCGAACAACTTCGGGGTCATCCGCGCTTACAAAGAGATGGGAAACCGGACGCAGCTCGGCGCGATCTTCGTGTCCCGCGTCAACACGAGTGACGTCGACGATTACAACGTGACCTATGGCATCGATGGTCGCTTGGGCATCGGGGAGGCTCTCACTCTCAACGGCTGGGTCGGCCTCACCACGACGCCGCTCGAGGCGGGTGAAGTCGATACCCGTGAGGGGTTCAACAACGGGGAGTAGGGCTTCGAGGGCGTCGGGCGCTACGTGACGCGTGACTGGCAGATCTCGGCCGGATACCGGCAGGTCGGGGATGAGTTCAACCCCGAGGTCGGTTTCGTGGACCGCCGTGAATACCGTCAAGGAAACGCGCGTATCCTGCGGCATATACGCACGGACAACACGTCGTGGTTCCGAGAGTTTCGCCCCCATATCTCATGGAACCAGTTTTGGACGTTGGACGGTTTCAGCGAGTCGTACCTGGTCCACATTGACTCGCACTTCCAGTTCGAGAACGGGGCCTTCTTCCAGCTGCCCGGCTTCAACTTTACCGGTGAAGGAATCGAGGAGCCCTTCGAGATCCGTGAAGGCATCGTGATTCCAGTCGGTTCCTACAACAATATCGATTGGGAATTCAGAGCGAATACGAATCGGGGAGCGCCTCTCTCACTAACCGGTGGATGGGGGTTGGGCGGCTTCTACTCGGGCACTCGTTTCGGACCGATGGCGACGGTCGAGTACCGTCACAGCGAACAGTTGGCTGCCACGTTCCGGTTCAACTACTTCGATGTGCGGCTCGATGAGGGAAGCTTCAAGACCGCGGTGATGGCGCTCAACGCGTCGTATTCGTTCACGCCGCGCATCTATCTCCAGGCGAACGTCCAGTACAACGACGATACCGAGGACGTGAGCGCGAACATCCGACTGGGTTGGTTGGATACCGCCGGTACCGGGCTCTTCATCGTGTGGAACGACACCAACCACGTGGGCACGTTCGATCGGACGGGCATCCTGGCCGGGCCGAAGCAGCGCCAACTGGTGATCAAGTACAGCCGGCTGTTCAACCTGGCTCGATAGGGTCTCGCGCACGCCATCCTGTCGGGACCTCCCGCCGGCTTGCTGCGCCCCCTGGGGCGGCGCATTGTACTCGGCCACGCGCCTACTCGCCCGACTCCTCCGGCCGGCCCGACTCATGGTATCTCCGCTCGCGAAAACTCTCGGTGTGCTGTCTTTGCCCTTCATCGTTGCTTCGACCGCGCTTGCGGCCCAGAGCAGCACCGGTGACCAGGCAGGGCCGACCCTCGAAGACCTCTTCACCGTCAAACAGATCGGGTCGGTACGGGTCTCCCCCGCCGGCGACGCCATTCTGTATACGGTCACAGAGGCCGATTTGGAGGCCAACGAGCGGGACGCCGATATCTGGTTGGTCCGCAGGGCAGGGACGGGATGGGATGAGCCGGTGCAGCTCACACACCATTCGGAGAACGACGGCAGTCCGAGTTGGCACCCCGACGGGCGATCCTTCGCCTTCCTCTCCTCGGAGCGTCCCAGCGACGATGCCGAGGGGGCGGGTCAGAAGCTCTATCTGATGGACCTCCGTGGGGGTGAGCCGCGCGAGATCTACGCACACGCGACCTCGATCTCCGCCTTCGCCTGGTCTCCTGATGGATCGCAGATCGCCTTCCGCGCCATCGATGAGGAGACCGACGACGACAAAGCGCGCAAGAAGAACGGAACGGACATCTCCATCGAGGACGACGAGGGCCGCTTCACACACCTTTGGATGGTCGGAGCAGATGGCACGGATGCGCGCCGTGTCACTGAAGGGCATGCCTACACCGTCGGGCCTTTCTCCTGGAGTCCCGACGGGGCTCGGCTGGCGTTCTCCGCCACCCCCACCGGTCGTCCGGCGGACTCGTGGAAATCGGATGTCTATGTCGTGGAGGTGGCCGGCGAGGGATCCGCACCCACTCGTGTTACGAACAACCCCGGTCCGGACCAGAATCCGATATGGACTCCCGACGGTGCGCATCTGATCTACTCCGGAGTGCAGTCGAATCGATACGAGATCGGGCTCGACCACGTTTTCCGCATTCCCGTCGCGGGGGGCACGCCCGAGGACATTTCGCCGCGCGCCGATGTGGCTCCGGGGCCCTATACGCTCACCGCCGATGGGCGAGGTGCATTCTTCGAGACCACGACCGGCACGACGCGAGGTCTGTTCTACATGGATCTCGCCGATCGGCGCCCCGTCCGCGTTACGCCCGACGCAGGTGTGTACTCCGGTGTGGCATTCTCCGATGATCGGAGGTCCATCGCGTACACCTTCGAGAGCCCGAATTCACCCGGGGAGCTTTTTTCAGCGTCCTTTTCAGCCTCCGGAGCGCGCTCGGCCTCGGCGGACCGCCCGCTCACGTCGCACAACACACACGCGGTCGACTTCGCGGTGGGAGCGACCGAGGTGCTGCGTTGGCAGAGCGTCGACGGACGGGACGTGGAGGGCGTGGTCGTATATCCGGCCGGGTGGACGGAGGCCGACGGCCCTCGCGCCACCGTCGTGAAGATTCACGGCGGCCCTTCCGGCGTGTACGTACAGAACTTCCAGGCCGCGAGTTATGGGTCGGACGCTCAGCGCTATGCGGCGGACGGGTACGTCGTGCTTCTCCCGAACCCACGTGGCTCCTCCGGATATGGCGACGAGGGGCTGAAGGCGGTCGTCGGCGACTGGGGCGGGCTCGACTTCCAGGACATCATGACGGGTGTGGACGAACTGATCGATCGAGGGATCGCGCACCCCGACTCACTCGGTGTCATGGGCTGGAGCTACGGCGGATACATGACCGCCTGGACGGTGACCCAAACCTCGCGCTTCAAGGCTGCCATCGCCGGCGCCGCGATCACCGAGAACATCGCCATGTGGGGCACCCAGGACATTCAGCACGTCTTCGAAGCCTACTTCGGCGGCGGGCCCTACGAACCCGGCATGTGGGATGTGTACCAGAAATCCAACCCGCTCGCGTTCATCGACCAAGCGACGACGCCGACGATGGTGATTCATGGCGCCAACGATCCGCGCGTCCCGCCGAACCAGGCGCTCATCTTCTACCGAGGATTGAAGGCGAACGGGGTCGATTCGAAACTCGTATGGCTACCGCGCTCGGGGCACGGGCCTTCGGAACCCGGGCTGCAGTACGAGACCGCTCGGAATCAGAAGGAATGGATGGACCAGTGGATCCGCAGAAGACCCACGCGGCCGATCTCGTAGGGAAGACAAGCACTCTACGCTGGTTGGGCCGATCCAAACTTCACAGGACGGCAGCATGCTCATCAGCAACACGCAGGACATCCCCGGAAAGACTATCGTCGAGTTCTATGGCGTGGTGAGCGGGAGCACGGTGCGCGCCAAGCACATCGGCCGCGATATCATGGCGAGCCTGAAGAACGTAGTCGGCGGTGAGCTGAAGGGGTACACGGAACTGCTCACGGAGGCGCGCGGCGAGGCGATTCGACGCATGAGCCGCCAGGCGGAGGAGATGGGGGCTAATGCGATCGTGAATGTGCGGTTCGGCACCTCGAGCGTGGCTCAGGGCGCGGCCGAACTGTTCGCGTACGGCACCGCAGTGACCGTGGAGTAGGGCCATGGAGCTTCTCTCACTGGCTCTCACTCCGGCCCTGCTCCTGGGGGCTTGGCTCTCAGGCAGTTGGCTCGAGCGGCGTCACTTGAAGAGCCTCCTGTTGCTCGAGAGCGGATCGAGCGATGTGCTCGCGTTGACGATTGAGAAGTTGCCGCCCGGATGGCGCGTCACATCCTTCGACCTCGTGATTGGCAACGTCGTGATCTCCCAGGACTACTTCAAGCGATTCGCCGGGGCTCTCAAAGGAATCGTCGGGGGCAATATTCGAGTGTTCGAGCCCCTGCTCGAACGGGCGCGCCGTGAGGCACTGATCCGGATGAAGAACGAGGCTCGAGCGTGCGGCCACGACGTCATCATCAACGTCAGAATCGAGACGACGACTCTGGCCAGCTCCGGAAGCGATGGAAAGGGGACGGCGGGCGTCGAGATCCTGGCGTTCGGGACGGCGATTTCGCTGGATACGAGCCCTCGGCTGTTAGCGGGAGGTGTCACCGCGAATGGCGTCTGATATCGGATTCGTCGAGTTCGTCGTGGATCAGATCGACTCGGACTGTGCCGTGACGTTCAAGAGCATGTTCGGTGAGTTCGGCCTCTTCAGCGGTGGTAGGATCGTTGCCTTGATCTGCGACGATCAGCTGTTCATGAAGCCGACGGAAGGCGGTCGAGCTTTTATCGGGGATGTGGTGGAGGCGCCGCCCTATCCTGGCGCGAAACCATGCCTTCTCATCGGCGCTCAGATCGATGATGGGGAATGGCTGAGTGAACTGGTGAGGATCACGGCTAGGGAGCTGCCGCCGCCGAAGCCGAAGAAACCAAAGAAGCCAAGAAAGCCGAGGAAGAAGGGATGACGATGCGTCTGGTTTCTGGCAGGCGACTGAGCGGCGCGTTCGTTCCCATGGCCGTGGCGCTTGCCGTGCTCTACTCGGGGTGCACTTCGGTGGAGTCGTCTGACACGGACGGGGCGTCGCGGGCTTCCGAGGCCGATAGCGTCGATCTCCGCTATCTCGGAGCGGCCGGTTGGGAGATCTCCGCGTCATCCGAGGTCGCTGACTCGGTGGTGGTACTGGTCGATCCGTACCTCACTCGAGCGAAGTACGGGGCCGAGGCGAGTTGGGATCCGATGGACACCCGCCCCAACTACACCCGCGCCGATACCCTCTTCAGCGACACCGACCTGATCGACGCGCAGATCGCGCGCGCGGATTACATCCTGGTACAGCACGCTCATCCCGATCACATCATGGACGTGCCGTACATTGCGCAGCGGACAGGCGCCGTGGTCATCGGGCACGAGACGACGATCAATATCATGCGGGCGTATGGTATCCCCGCGGGGCAGCTGATCACGGTTCGTGGCGGTGAAGACTATGACTTCGGCAACGTTTCGATTCGTGTGATTCCGAGTCTGCATAGTCCGCTGAACGACAAGCGCTACTATCAGTCGGAGGTCGTGGAGGAGGGCGTGCAGCGGCCGCTGCGGATTTCCGAGCTCGTCGAGGGAGGCTCGCTCATGTATCTCGTGAGGATCGGCGGCCATGAGATCCTCACCATGGGCTCCATGAACTTCATCGAACGGGAAGTGCAGGGACTCCGGCCCGACATCGCCCTCGTCGGAGCGGCGCCCTCCCATCTGGAGATCACGGGGTACACTCCGCGCCTCATGGAAGCTCTCGGATTCCCTCGCGTCGTGATACCGACCCACGCGGACAACTTCCAAGCTCCGTATGGGTCGGAAATCGCCTACCGAACGGAATGGGTCGAAGCGTTCGCATCAGAAGTGCGCAACGCGTCGCCGGGCTCACACGTGCTCATCCCGAAGCACCTCGAGCCCATTCGACTGTCGCTCCGGTAACCCCTCGGCGAGAGATCAGCGCGTCGACGAGAGACTAGCGCGGTGCGTTCGGCCTACTCGGTCGATTGAGGAAGATGCGATTGGGGGCGCCCGAATTCGCGAACCCCAGGTCCGGGAAGCCGTCTCCGTTGAGATCCGCTGCCGCCACGCCGTAGCTGTTGTCGGCGGCTTCGCCGATCCACGAGCGCGTCCATCCGGTCCCAGAACCATCGTTCAGATAAAGCTCGTTACGCCCCCCGTCGTTCCCTACGACGACGTCGAGATCACCATCGAGATCGACGTCGACGACGACCACTGCGTACGATTCCTCCAACTCTCCGATGCTGGTTCCCGCGTCGAAGCCGCCCTTGCCATCGCCCAGGTACACACGGTTGGGCTCTCCGATGTTCACGTTGACGATGTCCAGAATCCCGTCGCCGTTCAGATCGGCCAGCGCGGCGGAACGGGTCTCATCGCTTCCGGTGCCGTACGCCAGTTCCTGCGCGAAACCGAGGCGACCATCGTTGAGGAGTATCTGGTTGGCCTGGCCGTCTCGATTGGCGAGCACGAGGTCCTGGTCGCCATCGGCATCCACATCGCCCACGGCCACGGCGATCGTAGAGCCGTCGGCCTTCCCGAACTCCCGCTTGGGTCCGAAGCGTCCACGGCCATCGTTCAAGAAGAGTCCGTTGCTCGCCCCTCGGTTGGTAATGAGCAAGTCCAAGTCGCCGTCCTCATCGAGGTCGAACAGCTGCGCGCTCCGCGTCGGCTCGACCTCAGGGCCGACCGGCCACGCCATCTCGAAGTGCCCCGTTCCGTCGTTCAGGTAGACCCAGTTTTCTGCCTGGTCGTTGGCCACGACGACATCGATATCACCATCGCCGTCCAGATCTCCGGCCGGGAGGGCGTAGGTCGTCGCGCGCAGGCGGCCTAGTTCGTAGGAGACCGTGAAACGGCCGGATCCGTTGTTCAGGTAGACCTCACTCGCCTGGGGCCAATGCCGACCATTGGCCACGAGTGCGTCCATGTCTCCATCACCATCGACATCCGCGAAGGTCATCCCGGCGCTCAGCTGCGACTCGGTGCCGAGTACCTGGCGGTCGGTCCACACGAACGTTCGCTCCTGCGACGGGATCCCGAGCGCTACCCACTCCGGCGGCTCGTCCCGGCCCCCGATGGGGACCACGATGTACTGCTTCCCTCGATGCATGTACGACATGGGCGCACCGGTCGCGCCGGTGGGCAGTTCGGTCTCCCAAATCACGTCGCCGGTCGCTTTGTCGTAGGCACGGAAGCCCTTCCCCCACATGTTGCGCTGGACGCCGCCGAAGACGTTCCCTCCGTCGCCCATGAAGAGAAGCGTGCGGGTCACCAACGCGGCGGGCCGACTCGCGACCCCCAGGTCGGGCAGTTCGGGGTTGTCGAGGAGTGGATGGTCCACGGGCCCGCGACCGTTCGCGGCGGACCAGACGTGCTCGCCCGTGTTCATGTCGATGGCGGTGATGCGTCCCCACGGCGGCTTGGTGATGGGGAGGCCGTCCAAGTAGGGGGCGTCCCGGCCGGGGCTCCAATACTCCATCTCCGACTCGGGGTCGGTTGCTTCCTCCAGCCGATAGACTCGGGGGATGGCGTGAGCGAACGCGTAGTAGATCCCGGTTTCAGGGTCGAACGCTCCTGTATTCCAGTTCCCGGCCCCCCACGAGCCCGGCAGCGACAGGGTGCCTCGCTTCCCGTCCGTCCGACCGACCACGAGCGACGGGGGCGTGAAGATCCCACCAAGCAGAAAGGAATCCGCGAGGGCCAGTGCCCGGCGCCGGAGGTCGGGCGTGAAGTCGATCAGGTCGTCGACGGTCACAGCCTGCTGCGCGAAAGGTGCGGGCTTGGTCGGGAAGGGCTGAGTCGGGGAGGTGCGCTCCCCCGGCACCGTCGACTGCGGAACCGCGCGCTCCTCGATGGGCCACACGGGCTCGCCGGTGAGGCGATCGAATACGTACAGGAAGCCCGTCTTGCTCGGCTGCATGACCGCTCGGACAAGCCGGCCGTTCACGGTGATGTCTCCCAGCGTCGGCGGGCCGACGGTGTCGTACTCCCACAGGTCGTGGTGGACCATCTGGAAGTGCCAGACGCGCTCCCCTGTCTTTGCGTCGAGCGCGAGCAGGCTGTTCGAGAACAGGTTCGCCCCGGGCCGATGGCCTCCGTAGTAGGCGGCGGTCGGTGCCCCGAGCGGTACGTACACCAGCCCGAGGCTCTCATCCGCGCTCATACAACACCACGACCCGAGGTCACCCGAGTACATCCACGAGTCGTCGCCCCAGGTATCGACGCCCAACTCGCCATCCTCCGGTACCACGTGGAAGGCCCACAGAAGTGCGCCGGTACGCACGTCGTATCCGCGCACGTTCTCGGGTGCGCTGCCGCGCCACTGCATGCCCGAGTCTCCGGCGCCGTCCACGACTCCGCCCACCACGATCACATCACCGACCACGATCGGCCCCGAACTCCAGCTGTACGAGCGCCCGGTGGATGGAATCAGGTTCACGCGGCCGCCGTCCCCGAAATCGGGGAAGGGTATGCCGGTCGCAGGGTCGAGGGCGTAGAGGTACGCATCGCGAACGGACAGGAGTCGGCCCTCGGTCCCACTCCGCCAATAGTCGACCCCACGAGAACTGCGCCCGCGGGCTGCGTCGGCTGCCCCCCCGAAGGGTCGCTGTCTCCAGATCGTCTCTCCCGTTCCGGGGTCGAACGCTTCCACGAGTCCGAGAGCATTCGGCGCGAAGAGCACTCCGTCGACGAGGATCGGAGTCGACCGCAGATTGCCCGGGACCGCGTCATCAGGAAAGGCTGCGGTGTGTGCTGGGTCCACCGCAGGCCGCCGCCAGAGCACCTGGAGCGCACCGACGTTGTTCCGATCGATCTGAGTGAGCGGTGCATACCGCTGGAACGAGCGCTCGCCGCCGAAGTAGGGCCACGCGCTCGGGGGAGGCTGCTGGGCTGACGTGCCCATGGGCGGACCGAACAGGGCGACCGATACGAGCGCCGCTCCCAGGCGTCCACGCGCCTCCCGGACCAACGGCCTCTTCTTCACGCGACTCCCTGAAGCTCGTCCGTCTTGGCCGCCATGATGAAGTCGTTCTGATGGAGCCCACGGATCTTGTGCGTCCACCACGTCACGGTCACACGGCCCCACTCGGTCAGGAGCGCGGGGTGATGGCCCTCCTCTTCGGCCAGTGCCCCCACCGCGTTGGTGAACGCGAGCGCATCTTCGAAATTCGGGAACGCGAAAACACGTTCGAGCCGGGGAATCGCTTCGCGCTCGACCAGTGCCCACTCGGGCACGGCGGCGTGGAGTTCGTCTCGCTCCGCGTCGGTAACCGTCGGAGCCCCCACGCGGCAGGCCGTGCATTTCATCCGTGCGATCGGTTCCATCTCGGGCGCTTCTCCTTTGTGGGGGCTCGGCGGTTCACAGTTCGCGTCCTCCGAGCGACTGCTCTGCGCCACGAAAGTAGAGCGAGACCCCTCGAGCGGCGAGGCAGGCGGTCGATTCGCGATCCGACGACTTGCCCTTGCCCCCAACGGCCCCAATCGTGCGGTACCATGTCGAACTCGGACAATCCTCCGGAGCCGGGACTCCTCGCCTTGCTCCTCGCAGCCGTGGGTACGTACGGCGTGATGTCGTATTCCGTCTCTCAGCGGGGGCGCGAGATCGGTATTCGGATGGCGATGGGTGCCGAGGCGTCGACCGTTCAGAAGCTCGTGTTGGGGCAGGGCCTCAAGGTCACCCTGATCGGGCTCGCGCTCGGTGTGGCAGGAGCTTGGGCGCTGACAGGCGTAATGGAGTCGATGCTCTACGACGTCGACGCCCGTGACCCCATCGCCTTCCTGGTCGGTCCGGTCGTTCTCATATCCGTCGCGCTGGCCGCGTCCTGGATTCCCGCGCGGCGTGCGACCCGACTCGATCCGGTGACCGTGTTGCGGGAGGAGTAGCGCGGGGGACCTCTGCCGTGCCACCGCTGCCTTCGAAAGAGGTCCTCTAGTTCACACGCCTCACGGAGAACTGACCCTCGGTGATCGTGACGTCCGAGACACCGACTCCAGATACGACCGCGGAAAGGCTCCCACGTAGGTGCGTGGCCGTGACGTCGTTGAGTGTGATCGAGGCGTCGACGGGCTCAGCTGTGCACTCCGTGCCGGTGGCGTTTTCATAGCTCAGTGTCACGCCGCCGACCGAGGTGCCGGCAGCTGTGAAGCCGGTAAAGGTGCCCGGCTCGATGGCCTCGTCGTCCCATAGCGTGATGGTCACGTGGCTATCGCTCGACGGGTCGAGCCCCGTGATCCCAGCGCTGAACTGAGCCCCCGTGGCGGTTGGCGTCGCCAGAAGTCCGCCCGACAATATTTCGCCGGCCGCCTACCAGTCGGTGGGCGCGTAGTCCTTCAGGAACTGCCCCCAGACGTGCTCGCCCGTGTTGAAGCCACGGATGATCGGGTCCACGATGCGCGCCGCGCCGTCGACGATGTCGAGGGGTGGGTGGAAGCGATGCATCTCGGTCTTTCTTTCGGCGATGGCCTCTGGATCCTCGTCGGTTACCCATCCGGTGTCCACGGCGTTCATGTGGATGCCATCGTTGTGGTAGTCCGTCGCTGAGGTCCGCGTCATCATGTTCACCGCCGCCTTCGCCATGTTCGTGTGCGGGTGCCGCGTCGTCTTGCAATTCCGATAGAACTGTCCTTCGACCGCAGACACATTGACGATGTGTTTGTCGCGACTGTCCGTGCGCAGCATGAGCGCCTTGAGCCGTGCGTTCAACACGAACGGCGCAATCGCGTTGACGAGTTGCACCTCCAACAGCTCGACCGTCGGCACGTCCGCCAGCAGCATGCGCCAGGAGTTGCTTTCGCGCAGGTCGATTTGTTGAAGGTCCTGGTCCAGCTCACCTGCGGGGAAGAGGGCCTGTCGCGCATGTACCTCCTCGGGCAGAAGGCGGACCTGGGAGAGTTCGGCGGCGTGTGTGAGCCCCGGGAGTTCGGTTCCGTTCGAGGATCGCGACCCGAGTGAAGCGACCGCCGTTCCGTTCGAGACGAGTTCGATTCCGCGCCGACCTTCGTACGAACCGAGCAGATTCTGAATGGCATCAGGAAGGGCATCGAGGGCCGCTACCTCGTTGGCCATCATGTGCGCGTAGAAGTCCGGCGGTCGCCGGACGGTCTGGCACGCGTTGCTGATGATGAAGTCCAGGCGTTCCCGGGTTTCGAGGAGTTCCGTGCAGAACGCCTCTACGCTCGGAGTGTGGCGCAGGTCTAGGCCGAAGATCTGCAGCCGATGCTTCCAGTCTTCGAAGTCGTCTTCACGTGCGTAGCGGGCCGCCGCGTCCCTGGGGAAGCGTGTGGTAACGATCAGCTCGGCGCCGCAACGAAGGAGTTTGATGCCTGCCTGGTAGCCGATCTTGACGCGGCCGCCGGTAAGGAGCGCGACCCGGCCCGACAGATCCGCCAACTCGCCCCGTTTCTGATAGTTCTGGTCGGCGCACGCGGGGCAAAGCTGGTCGTAGAAGTGATGGAGGTCGGTGAAGTGGACCTTGCACACGTAGCAGTGCTGCTCCCCCACTCCCGGGTGCCCGCCGTCGCGCGCCTCGGTCGGATCGTCCACCGTCTGAAGCAACGAGTCGCTCCGGTCGCCCGAGAGTGCCGGTGGGCGGATGTTCGGCGTCGTGAACGTCGGCTTGCGACGCAACGTCCGAATCCCGGTCCGATTGAGGATCTTCTCCTCTTTGCTCGTGGCCTCGGACTTGCGTTTCTTCGCGAGTGCTCGAGTCAGCTGCCGGCGCCGCGTCTCATCGGGGCTCCAGACTTTCCCCGCCGCGTGGAGCAGGCGTCGCTGCTCGGCTTTGTCGACGTGCGACAGAATGGATCGATCCTGTCCGATCCTCTCGAGCAAATCGGCGGCGGCTCGAATCTCGTCCTCGAGTGCGGGGCCGCGGACTGGCGCTTCGGCGGGGTCGGGCTTGGGAGCGGTGATGTTCTTGGTGCGGGGCATGGCAGGAAAAGTAGACCAGCCAGGAGGCTGACCAAAGGTTCGGACGAAACCAGCTGGGCCGTCTCATGCTCGTGACCCACCCGGCGCTAGTCGGCCCGGAGCGCCTCGCTCGGGTCGACTCGAGAGGCCCGTAACGCGGGCAGCGTGCCGGCCAGGGCAGCCACGAGAAGGAGCGTGATCGTCACCCCGGCGTAGACCGTCGGGTTCGAAGGCGACACCTGGAAGAGTAGGGGCGATACGAAGCGTGCCGCGGCGAGCGATGCCACCACCCCGAGCGCCACACCCATGATGACCAGGCCCGCGGCGCGCTTGAACACGAGGCCGACGAGCCGGCCAACGCCGGCGCCGAGCGCCGAGCGCACCCCCAGCTCCTGCCGCCGAAGGGCGATGTCGAACGCCAACACGGAGTACAAACCCCATGCGGCGACCACGAGCGCGAGCAGCCCGAACAGGGTGAACATGTACGCGCCCATCCTCCACGGGCGAAGCGCCGGATCGATGGAACTTTGGAGAGGCAGCACCGTAGCGAAGCGCACTAGCGGTGAAACCGAAGCAGCTTGAACCCTGAGGGACTCCGCTGCGTCCGAAGCGGGATCGATGGTCCCTGCGACGATCCCTTGTGGTGGGCGCTCTAAGGCTGGGTGGCGCTGTGTGACGTAGTACATGAACTCGTCGTCTTCCACGAGCGCCTGTCGACGGTGGTTCTCGACGACGCCCACGACGGTCGTGCAAGCGGTAGCCGCATCCGAGCTATCGCCGAAGACCATGCACTGACCGATCGGGTCCTCATCGGGCCAAATCGCGGTGGCCATGCTTTCGGACAGTACGGTTACGGGCGGGGCCTGCGGGGCGTCGTCGAGTGCCTCGAAGGAGCGACCCCGTACGATCGACAGCCTCATCGCCTCGAAGTACCCCGAACTCACCTTGTTCACGTAAGGCCCTCCCCCGTGGTGCCGCGGGATCGAGTCTCGCCCGGGGATCCTCGGTTGGCCGAGGCTGATGCTCGACTGGAAGGGAACCGTATAGGTGAAGGCTGCCTCGAGCACAGCAGGGCTGCGTCGGATCTCGGGGAGCAGCTGCTGGTAGACGGCTTCGCGATCCGCGGCGGATAGTGTCTCGTTCCATTCGAGGGCGATCACCGCCACCCTCGAGGCTTCATAACCGAGATCCATCCCTTGTGCGTTCCGGAAGCTTTGCACGAAGAGTCCGGCACCAACGAGGAGGACGACAGAAAGTGCGGCCTGTCCTACCAGAAGCGACGCGCGCGTGCGCGAGCCACCCCCCGAGACACCGCGACCTCCATCCCGAAGAGCGTCGGCGACGTCCGGCCGACTCACCTGTAGGCCCGGGATTACCCCGGCGAGCAGGGTGGACAGGAGGGCCGCGATTCCGGTGAAGAACACGAGCCGCGGATTCAGCATCTGGTCGGCGAAAGCCACGTTCGGCAACAACAGCTGGTGGAGGACGCCTCCTCCGAGGCGAGCTACCAGGAGCGCGGCACCGGCTCCCAGAGCGGAGAAGACGAGGCTCTCGGTTAGAAGCTGTGCGACGAGACGCCGCCGGCTCACACCGAGCGCGAGACGGACAGCGGTTTCGCGCCGTGTACGGATGCCGCGAGCGAGCAGGAGGTTCGCCACGTTGAGACAGGCGATGAGCAAGACGATCGCCGACACGCCGGCCAACCATCGAGCCACGTCGGCTTCCGCAGTAGGTGTGGGCCCCCGAGCCGCGATGATCGGTGCACTCATGATCTCGGCCGCGGAGTCATAGCGATCGGCCTCGATCTGCTCTGCCTGTCCCGCTCGATGTAGCGCGGTGGCCTGAGCGGTCGTGGCCTCGTCGGTGGCCTCCGCGGACAACCGAGCGACGGTGCGAAGCCACCACCAATTGCGAGTATCGTGCCAGTCGACGTTTTGTTCTTCGATCGCCTGGGCGGTCTCCAATGGGAGCCAGATATCCACGGGTTCCAGCTCCGCGCCGGTGAAGCCGGGCGGCATGATGCCGATCACGGTATACGTACCTCGCCCGATGTCGAGGCTCGACCCGAGCACGCTTTCGTCCGCTCCGTAACGACGCTCCCAGAATTCGTGAGCCAGCACCGCCGTGGGCGGGGCCCCCGCGAGATCCTCTTCCACGGAGAACGTGCGGCCGATTACCGGTTGAACGCCAAGGAGTGGGAAGAGAGAGGCTGAGGCTTTGACCGTCCGTTCCCGTTGGGCGCCCTCTCCTCGCCCTACGGTCAGCGCCTGGGAGGTCGTATAAGCCGCGACCGAAGACCAGCCCGACACGCGGGTCAGGTCGTCGTAGTCGGGGTACGTGAGCGTGCGACCGGTAGAGACGTCCCCATTGAAGATCGTGCGCTTCAAGTAGAGGTGCCGGAGCTGCTCCCAGTCATCTACATGTTGGGGAGGACTCAAGAGCAGCCGATCGACAACACCGAACATGACCGCGTTCGCACCGATCCCCAGGGCGAGGATCACCACAATCGCGAGGGTGAGACCAGGCGAGCGGTAGAGGCTCCGCACGGCCTGGCTCCACAGCCCCACCACAACGTCGACGAACTCGCTGCGCTCCCTCATCCTCACTCTCCCCGTGTCGATTCTCCGTAGTGCTTCCCGGTACGCGCGCTCGTCTCCGAACCGCTCCCGTGCCAACGCCTTCGCGTGCTGCTCCGTCATCCCGTCCCGCAACAGTTGCTCCACGAGTTTCTGGCGATGGAAGCCAAGCTCGTCGTCGAGATCCCGTTCCACGTCCCGTCGGAACGTGCCGAGTCGGAAGAGGCGTCGGACGCCGCGCGGCAGTCTCATCTCACGCTTCCTGGTCCGACTCGAGCACTTTGAAAACGGCCTCGGCGTACCGCGCCCAATCCCCGCTCGCCCGATTCAGCTCCACTCGACCCGCCGGGGTCAGCGCGTAGTATTTGGCTCGGCGGTTGGTGTCGGACACGCCCCACGACGACTGAAGCCAGCCTCGCTTCTCCATGCGGTGCAGAGACGTATACAGGGCGCCGTCTTCGATTTCGAATGTCCCGTCGGTGGTCGACCGGATCCACGCGGCGACCTCGTATCCGTGACGAGACTCGGCGCTCAAAGCCCGCAAGACGAGGACGTCGAGGGTGCCCTGAAGGAGGTTCATCTGTCTACGGCCCATCGGAGTCCCTGGTCGACATGAGATGTTGAGGGGAGCGAGCCAAGGAATAGCCCCGGACGAATCGGCCCGGGGCTCCCCTCAAGTGTTCAGGGTAATGTGGTGGTTTCCCCGGTCGTCGCAAGAGGGGGCCGTCTAGGTTCCTCTGCCGACACCCGGCCCAGGCTCGGCGATGGATCGTGCGAAACCGAGAACAGCTTCAGGCTCGCCTGCATGGTCGGCCCCATCAGAAGGGCGAAGATCAACGTGCCGAGCCCGATGGAGCCGCCCAGGATGGCGGCGACGCCGAGGACGGTGACCTCGACGCCGTTGCGCGTGAATCGAAGGCTTCGCTCGATGCGGCGGGATAAGCCCATGGCGAGTCCATCGCGTGGGCCCGCTCCCAAACGCGCTCCGATGTACACGGCGGATGCGAGCCCCATCACTAGAATGGCACACAGGAACTGAGCCACCCCTACCAGTCCCCCTGATGCGACCGGGAGCCACGCTTGCTCGCGGAGTAAATCGACCCAGGGCCCCACGACGAGCATGTTGAAGACAGTGGCGATGCCGGGGCGGACCGCGAGCACCGATGCGCTGAAGAGGATCAGGAGAAGGCCGACTCCCTGAGAAACACGGCCAAAGCTCAATCCCGACCGGGCGCTCACCGCCTCATGAAAGGCGGACCACGGGTCGAGGCCGATGTGCGCCTCCAGCATCAGTGCGATGGCGAGCCCGAACATGAGGAGACCGAGCTGCAGCCGGGCCATGTGGCGCCAGAAGATCCACCAGCGGTATGGGCTCAGCGACCCGCCCTCAACGACCAAGTCGACCATCTCGATTCACGCACGGACGATCGGCAGGGTTCGTATGCGCTCGCCCGTCAGCGCGTAGATGGCGTTGGTGACGGCCGGTGCGATCGGCGGCGTACCGGGCTCGCCGACGCCGCCGGGAGCGTCACCGCTCGGGGCAAGCACAACCTCGATGTCCGGTGCCTCGTTCATGCGCAGCATCGGGTAGTCGTGGAAGTTGCTCTGCACGACCCGTCCAGCCTGAATGTTGATCTCCCCGTAGAGCGCCGCGGTGAGTCCGAAGACGATACCGCTTTCCATCTGCGCTCGAACGATGCGAGGATTTACGACCACGCCGCAGTCGATCGCGCACCAGACCCGATGAACGCGGGGCCTACCGCTTTGCATTGAGACTTCCGCGACTTCTGCCACATAGGAGCCGAATGACTCGACCACCGCGATCCCACGGGCTCGACCATCCGGTACGGTCGAACCCCAACCCGCCGCTGCGGCGACTGCGTCGAGGACACCCAAGTGACGGGGGTGCTCGCTCAGCAGAGCGCGACGGTACTCGTAAGGGTCGCGGCCGGCCGCATGAGCGAGCTCGTCGATGAACGACTCGACCACGAACCCGGTATGCGTGTGCCCCACGGATCGCCAGAAGCCTACGGGGATGGGCAGGTCCACCATCGCGTAGGTCATCTGGACGTTCGGGCTGCGGTACGGCTGGTCAGAGGCACCCTCGGTGGAGGTCGGGTCGCGTCTGCCTGCGAACCTCGCGGCGGGGCCTGGCACCCAACTGGGCGCCAAACGCTGGAGAATGGACTGCGATGCCATCTGGTGATGCCACGCATCGGGCGATCCGTCCGCGTTCAGGGTCGCGGTGAGCTCGTGGTATGACGCAGGCCGGTAGAAGTCGTGCTGCATGTCGTCTTCGCGCGACCAGATCACCTTGACCGGTCCCTCAACCAGGCCCGCTAGCTCGGCCGCCTCGTGCACGAAGTCGCGCTCCGCCCGCCGGCCGAAGCCACCGCCGAGAAAGGTCGTGTGGACCTCAGTGTTGTCCGCGCTGACGCCCGCGGCCTTTGCGGCCACCTGGCGCGCTCCGCCGCCGAGGATCGCGGGTGCATTCTGAAACTGCGTAGGAGCCCACACCGTGCAGCGCCCATCACGCACCCAAGCGGTGCAGTTCATGGGCTCCATCGTGGCGTGGGCGAGGTAGGGCAGCTGATACGTGGCTCGGACCTTCGCCTCGCTCGACGAGAGCGCCGTTTCGACGTCACCCTCGTCACGTACCGTGCGGCCGTTGTTCTGCGCAGCGTCTCGTAGTTGAGCGAAGATCTCCGCATCGTTCAGTCCTGCCGCGGGGCCATCGTCCCACTCGATAACGAGGGCATCACGTCCAGCCTTGGCCGCGATGTACCCATCCGCGACGACGGCGACACCGCTCTGGATCAGCACGACCTCCCGGACGCCGGGGACCGCGAGGGCCGCGTCGGGCCGGAAGGAACGCACCTTGCCGCCGAACACGGGCGGACGGGCCACCATCGCGATGCGAGCTTCGTTCGGGCCGGCGTCGATACCGAAGACGGCCTGTCCGGTGCTCTTCGCTTCGACGTCGAGCCGTGGGACGGACTGACCGATGAGCCGGAAGTCGGCCGGGTCCTTGAGCGGGACCTCGTCGGGGACGTCCAGGAGCGCCGCCTCCGCTGCGAGGTCGGCGTATGTGACGCTCGCTCCGTCCGGAGCGAACGCACGCGCATCCCGAGTCTCGACCTCCGCCGCCGGAATCCCCCATCGCTGCGCGGCCGCCTCGCGAAGCATCCATCGTGCGGTGGCGCCGGCTTGGCGAAGGGGCAGCCAGGACTCCTTCACGCTGGTGCTGCCACCCGTGACCATCATGCCGAACGCGTCGTGGGCAGGGGCGAACTCGAAGGAGACCTGACCCCAGGCCGCGTCGAGTTCCTCGGCCACGAGTTGAGGGAGGGCCGTCGAGACGCCCTGGCCCATCTCTGAGCGCGGCACCATGACGGTGATCGTCCCGTCAGCGTCGATTCGCAGGAACGCGTTCGGGACCAGGGTGGCATCGCTCGACGGCAGGCCCGGGTTCGACATCACCTTCCAGGTGACTCCAAGGGTGAGGCCAGCGCCGGTGACGACCCCGATCTTCACGAACGAGCGGCGCGAGAAGCCTCTTCGGGGCGGGTCGCTCTCCCTGGAGATCGCGGTCACGCTCACCCCCTCCGTCGGTGCCATCATCGGTCACCTCCCTCGGACGCGGGGCCCGAGCGGGTGCCCGTACGCTCGGCCTGAATCTCGGCCGCCCGATGGATGGCGCGGCGGATTGCCGAGTACGCGCCACATCGACAGATATTGCCCGACATCGCGGCGTCGATCTCCGAATCCGAAGGCACGTTGCCCCCAAGAATGAGGGCCGTTGCCGACATGATCTGGCCCGACTGGCAATAGCCGCACTGGGGGACCTGCTCCTCGATCCACGCCTCTTGGAGCGGGTGCAGCCCATCGGCGGTTAGGCCCTCGATCGTCATGATCTCGGCACCCTCGACTGCCTCGACGGTCAGCTGGCAGGACCGTGTCGGTCGACCGTTCACCAGGACTGTGCACGCCCCGCACTGTCCGATTCCACAGCCGAATTTGGTACCATGGAGGCCGAGTGACTCGCGCAGGACCCAAAGGAGGGGGTGGTCGCCCCGGACGTCTATTTGCCGTGCTTCGCCGTTAACGGAGAAGGTTGCCACGGTGAGGCGCCCCCTCGGTCTCAGAGGATGGGGGGTGCAACTCCACGACTCGCAGATTCCGCCAGCGCACCTTGATCCCACCCCCATCGTGGATCTGAAGCGCGATGTGTCCGGTCGCCTCCCCGATCTTGTCGTCGACCAGGTCGATCATCTCGGTTCCATTGATCCACGTTGTTACATGGGGTCCGACCACGCGGACCTTCATCTCGTTCCATTCGCCCATGCGCAGGGCCGCATCTTTCTCCGGGGGCGGTTGGATGAGCCAGCCTCGTCCGTACGACTCGTAGATGCCGCCGGAAAAGAGTCCCGGTGGGGCGACCTCGGCCTGCCAGCCGGTGATGATGACCCCATCCAGGGTGGAGCGAAAAAAGACGCCGCTGTTTCCGTCCGCCTCCTGCCTGAACTCCAGCGTCAGCTCGAAGTCACGATAGGTGGCGTCTGTCCGCAGGTAGCCGTAGGCGGCATCCGGGCCGCTCTCGCACACGAGTTCGCCGCCGTCGACGTACCAGAGCTCGGTGCCGTGCACGGTCCAACCATTGAGGTCCGTGCCATTGAAGATGGAAGTGGACTCCTGGGCTTGGAGCGAATATGCCCCCGTGGTCACCGAAGCGAGCAGGGCCGCAACGGTCGCGAGCCGGCGCGCACCTCGCGCGCAACAGGTGGAATCCACCTCACTCACCTGCGACGATCGGTCGGATCTTCATGTTGCGGTACCAGACCGGCGTGCCGTGGTCCTGGAGGCCGATCGAGCCCGTGGGGGCACGAGCGTAGTGCTCCTCAGCCCCGAACTTGCTGGCGGCCACAAGGGCCTCCCATTCGGGGGAGTACATGTCGAACTCGACGGTCATGCGCCCGTTGAGCCAATGCTCGACGTGAGTGCCCATCACCACGATCCGGCCCGTGTTCCACTCACCGGTGGGGTGCATGGTCTTCGCCGGCGTCGCATGGAGATCGTAGTTGTCGCCCGTGAGGTGCGTGTTCATGTCCATCGTGCCCATGGCGATGTAGGCGGGGTCGTCCAGGACCTGGTACTCTGCCGCGACCTGCCACAAGCCGGTGCCTTCGTGTTCCTTCACGCGATAGAAAACACCGCTGTTGCCCTCGGGACCGACCTTGAAGTCGAAGACCAAGTCGAAGTCCGTGAACTCGGCGATGGTCACGATGTCGCCGCCGTCCATGTCGCCGCTCGACGACTGACCGATCAGCTCGCCTCCCTCGACACTCCAGCCTCCCGCCGGAAAGTCTGCTTGGCCGTAGCCGCGCCACCCCGAGGCCGACACGCCATCGAAGAGAAGCGTCCAGCCGGCCGCCTGTTCGGCGGCGGACAGCGTGTTGTGAGCAATCGCTTCCGAAGTCGTCTCATCGGCCGAGCCTCCACACGCGGAGAGCAGCCCACACAGGACAGGCACACAGACCCACTTCATGCGCGTCATCAAAGGACCTCCATCTTCTCGGGATCCCACGCGACCACCCTTTCTTCGAAGTAGCTGTCGTTGCACGCCAGCGCGGGTGCGGCCGCGCGGAGACCGAAGATCGCGTCCTCCGCGACCGGCGTTCCCTCTCGCACGCCGCGGAAGAAGTTCGTGAAATGATCGAAGTGGGCTCCGCGGTAGCCGTCCTCCACCATATAGACGCTCTCCGCCGGGGGCAGCATCTGGGCACGCGATTCCTGAGCCTGTGCCATCTCGTCGCTCTTCATCTGCAAGAAGGCGTCCGTCGGGCTGACCGCCTTGTTTCGCCGCAGGACCACTTCGGTCCACGTCACATCCATCGCGCCCTCACTTCCAACCAGGCGCAGGAACGTGCTGCCCGACGTGCCGTCCACGAAGTTGACCCGAAGCGAGAGGTTGAACGGGGGATGTGTGTCCGACGCCGGATAGTCGAACATTCCGAGGAGCACATCAGGGACTTCACGACCGTCCTTCCAGAATCGCAACCCGCCCTGAGCCATGATCTTCCGCGGCCCCTTGGAGGACGCGACGAAGTGAAGGCTCGAGAAGAGGTGAACGAAGAGGTCGCCGGACACGCCGGTGCCGTAATCCCGGTAGTTGCGCCAGCGGAAGATTCGGAGGGGGTCGTAGGGAATGCGCGGCGCCGAACCGAGGAACATGTCCCAGTCCACGGTCTCCTCCGACTGGTCCTCCGGGATCGCGTACTGCCACGCTCCGATCGGGTCGTTCCTCGCCCAGAATCCTTCGGCGTAATTGAGTTCGCCGATGGCACCGGCTTCCAAGAGCTCCTTCGCCTTTTCATTGCCGAGGGATGCCATCCCCTGGCTTCCGACCTGAAATGTGTTGCCGGTTTCCTGCTGGGCGCGGATCAACTCGGCGCCTTCCGAGATCTTATGGACCATCGGCTTTTCGCAGTACACGGCCTTGCCGGCGCGCAACGCATCCACCGAGATCTGCTTGTGCCAGTGATCCGGCGTCCCGACGATCACGGCGTCGATGTCGTCGCGCGCGAGGAGTTCTCTGTAGTCACGGGTGGTGAAGATGTCGGATCCGTGGAGGGTCCTGGCTTCCTCGAGGCGCCCCGAATACACGTCCGCGGCCGCGACGAGCTTCACGCCGGGCACCTGCAGCGCCGTGTTCACATCGGCCATGCCCATGCCACCGGCTCCGATCACCGCCAGCTGGATCTGGTCGTTCGCAGACTGATATCGACGGGCCGCGATCAAGTGCGGCTCCCGACGGTCCGCCGCGGACAGGATGATGGGCGTCGCACCGGCGGCGAGGGCGCCCGATGCGAGCGAGCCGACGAACGCGCGGCGTGACTGGAGGCTTCCTGGTTTCTTCATCGTTCTCCATCTCCGGGATTCGATCGGCGTCCGCGGGCTGGCTTCATTCGGACCCTCCGAGGAGCCGCCTCAACATGCTCCGGCGTTCCGCCTGTCGCCAGTAATCGGTCGGCTCGGCACGGTTGGACGCGTTCGGGGAACGGCCCCCGCATTGCCTGAGCATCCAACACCGGGAATATTCGGCTCCTTGCCTGCCCGGCGGAGCCCGCCGGGAGATGGACGTCTCGCACTCTCGATCGATCATGCAGAACGTACTCCAACGCTCCCGGCCCCTTCTCTTCCTCGTCGCGGCCTGCCTGGCCCCTGCCTTCTCCGGCCTGGCCGCCCAGGAGACCGACGAAGTCCGTCGCAAGAAGGACCTGCCGCTCCAGGGGTGGGCGGAGAATCGGCAGATGTCCGTGGACCTCCGCGAAGGTTCCTGGATCTCGCTCGACGTGAGTCCCGATGGCCAGACCATCGTCTTCGACTTCCTCGGCGATCTCTTCACGATTCCGATCGCTGGTGGAGACGCCACCCAGATCACCTCGGGAATGGGCTTCGACGCACAGCCGCGCTTTTCTCCGGATGGGGCGTGGATCGCCTTTCAGTCCGACATGGACGGAGGCGAGAACCTCTACGTCATGTCGCGCGACGGTGCGGACACGACGCAGATCACGACGGGGGGCACCAACCGCATCGAGTCACCCGAGTGGACTCCCGATGGGGACTATCTCGTGGTCTCGAAGGGAGGGTATCGGGGAGGGCTGCCGAAGCTGACGCTCTACCACCGTCAGGGAGGAAGCGGAGCGGAACTCATTTCAGAGCCGACGAATCTGAAGACGCTGGGCGCGGCCTTCGGTCCCGATGGGCGGTACATCTGGTTCGCGGAGAGGACCGGCGATTGGCAGTACAACGCGCAGTTCCCTCAATACCAGATCGCGGTCTACGACCGTGAGACCGGCGAGAAGTTCACCCGTTCCAGCCGATACGGATCCGGGATCCGTCCCACGATCTCTCCCGATGGACGCTGGCTCGTGTACGGTACACGACACGAGGAGCAGACCGGGCTCGTCCTCCGCGATCTCGACTCGGGCGCCGAGCGGTGGCTAGCCTATCCGGTGCAACACGACGACCAGGAGTCACGCGCGTCACGTGATGCGCTCCCCGGCATGAGCTTCACGCCGGACTCGGAGCATCTGATCGCGAGTTATGGCGGCAAGATCTGGAAGCTGCCGATCCGAGGCGGGCCCGCGCAGGAGATCCCCTTCCGTGTGCGCTTCGACCTGGAGATCACTCCGGCGGCGGAGTTCGACTACCCCATCTCCCGGGATCCGCAGTTCGTGGTCCGTCAGATTCGGGATGTGAAGCCTTCACCCGATGGGCGCAGGCTCGCTTTTATCGCGATGGACAAGCTGTGGGTCTCGACTATCGACGGATCCGGAGCGAGGCGGCTCACGAGCGCGCAGGGTATTTCGGAGCACGCTCCCGCATGGTCGAACGATGGTGCTTCGATCGCGTATGCGACGTGGGAAGGGGAGGCCGGTTGGCTTTATCGGGTGAATCCCGATGGGGGCCAGCCTGTGCGCGTTTCCAGTGAGCCCGCGATCTACCTGTCACCCGCGTGGTCACCGGCAGGGGACCGGATCGTGGCACTCCGCGGCGCCGCGCAGAGCTTTCGCGACAACGAGGGTTCGCGGCCTTCGTCCGTCGCCAACGAGATGGTGTGGTTCCCGGCCGGAGGCGGCTCAGCAACAGCCATCACCCCCGTGACCGGCACCCCGCGGCCTCACTTCACGAGTGACCCGGAACGGATCTACTACTATGTGGGAGCCGAAGGGCTCAGCTCGATTCGTTGGGATGGCTCGGATGCCAAGCACCACGTTCAGGTGAAGGGTCAGACGCCTCCCGGGACGACGAATCCGCTCAATGCTTCCGAGATCTTGATGGCTCCGCAGGGCGACAAGGCCCTGGCGGTGGTCGAGAGCGAACTCTTCGTAGTGACCGTACCGCGGACGGGGGGACAGACGCCCACGATATCGGTGTCCGATCCAACGAAGGCTCAATTCCCTGCTCGGAAGGTGTCCACCGTCATGGGCGGCGAGTTCCCGGCGTGGAGTGCCGATGGTCGGCGCGTCCACTTTTCGCTCGGCAACGCACACTTCGTGTACGACCTCGACGCCGCACAGGCGTTCGACGACTCGGTTACGGCTGCCGAGCGGGCTGCGCCTGCGGAAGAGGAAGACGCGGAGGATGAAGACGAAGGGTCGGACGAGTCGAACGATGCGGACGATCCGAAGTACGTAGCGACCGAGGTGCGCGTGGAGATCATGGCCACACGCGATGTTCCGACGGGTGTGGCTGTGCTCCGTGGGGCACGAGTGGTGACCATGGCCGGTTACCAGGTCATCGAGAACGCCGACATCGTGATCAGGGACGATCGCATCGCCGGCATCGGGCCACGCGGTTCGGTGAACATTCCGAGTGGCGCGGAGGTGATCGATCTCTCGGGCAAGACGGTAGTGCCGGGGTTCGTCGACGCGCACTCCCACATGTGGCCTTCGTGGGGCGTGCACAAGAAGCAACCGTGGATCTATCTGGCGAACCTCGCCTACGGCGTCACGACCACGCGGGATCCACAAACGGCTACGACCGACGTGCTCTCCTACGCGGATATGGTGCGCGCAGGCGAGATCCTCGGGCCGCGCATCTACTCAACAGGTCCAGGCGTTTTCTGGCAACAGAACGTAAAGGACTACGAACACGCCCGAACGCTTCTCAGTCGATACAGCAACTACTACGACACGAATACACTGAAGATGTACGTCGCGGGGAATCGGCAGCAGCGGCAGTGGATCATCGAGGCCGCACGCGATCTGCGGCTCATGCCGACGACCGAGGGGTCGTTGAACCTCAAGCAGAATCTAACCGAGACGATCGATGGGTATCCCGGTCTCGAACACACGCTCTCTGTCTTCCCGCTCTACGCCGATGTGACGCAACTCTTCGTCGAGTCGCGTCGTGTCTATACACCGACGCTTCTGGTCGCGTACGGTGGGCCTTGGGCCGAAAACTACTTCTTCGAATCCGAGGAAGTGCACGATGACGACAAGCTCCGGCGCTTTACCCCCCATTCGGAAATCGATCGGATGACGCAGCGTCGCCCGCAGTGGTTCCGTGAGGGGCTGTATGTCAGCGATGACCATGCGGCGTTCGCACGTGATCTGGTGGAAGCCGGTGGGCGCGTCGGGATCGGGAGCCACGGTCAGCTCCAGGGTCTCGGGTACCACTGGGAACTGTGGTCGGTGGGAGCGGGAGGCATGTCCAATCACGACGCTCTCAGAGCGGCGACGATTTTCGGGGCCGAGGCGATCGGTCTCGATCAGGATGTCGGAACTATCGAAATCGGCAAGCTCGCCGACCTGGTGATTCTCGACCGCAATCCGCTCGATGACCTACGGAACTCCAACTCGATCGACCGCGTAATGCTCAACGGTCGACTCTATGAGGGGGACACGCTCACGGAGGTCTGGCCGCGTCAGCGTGAGATCGAGCCTCTCTGGTGGTGGAGTGACGAGCCGGCGCCTACGCTTCCGGGGGTAGGTCGCTGATCTCGCCCGCAAAACCATGATCGCCGCACGACTGGTGCCAGCCAACAGTTTCCGTCGGACTCACACAAGGTGACCTCATGTCCAGAATCGCACTCGTAGGCTCCAGGGCCGCTGTCGTCGGGGCGTTGGCATTCTCGCTCATCTCTGCGCCGGTTACGGCCCAACAGTCGAACGTGAGCGCAGACCCCGACGTTCAAGGGGCGATCCGCCTGTTCTCGGCATGGATGGAGGGACAGATCGCGTACCGCGGACTACCCGGCGTGGCCGTGGGTGTGGTCGCGGACCAGGAGTTGGTTTGGGATCAAGGCTTCGGTTTCGCGGACATCGCGGCGAATCGACCCATGACCCGTGACACCAAGTTCCGCATGGCGTCGCACAGCAAGCTCTTCACCGCGACCGCGATTATGCAGCTCCGCGAGGAGGGCAGACTGCGGCTCGACGACCGGGTGTCGGACTATCTACCGTGGTTCCAAGTCCAGACCGCTGAGGCCGACGATCCCGCGATCACGATCGAGCACCTGCTCACACACAGCTCGGGGCTACCGCGCGAGGCCGCCGGACATTGGTCGTCGTGGGAGTTCCCTACGGCGGAGGAAATGCGCAACCTGATTCCGGAGCGGCAGGCCGCGTTCTCGCCCGAGGTCCGTTGGAAATACTCGAATCTCGCGTATACGATCGCCGGGATGATCATCGAGTCGGTCACGGGCCAGAGCTGGGCCGACTATTTGGGCCAGAACATCTTCGCGCCCCTCGGTATGAGTGCTTCCAGCGTCGACGTCGCCGCCGCGGGGATGGCCACCGGATACGGCCGTCGCATGCCCGACGGGTCGCGGGAGCTGATCCCGTTCGTCGACGCACGATCGATGGCTGCTGCGACCGGCCTGACATCCACCGTCTCCGACATGGCGAAGTTCGTGTCGGCCCAGTTCCGGCAGGGACAGAGAGGAGGCGACCGACTCCTCAGTACAGCGTCGTTGAGAGAGATGCATCGGGTCCGGATGCTCGAAAGCACGTGGACTCGTGGGCAGGGCATCGGCTTCGCCGTCAGCCGTGTGGACGACAAGCTCTACGTTGGACATGGGGGCGGTTACCCCGGCTATACGACGCAGACCATGATCCAGCTCGACTCCAGGGTCGGCGTCATCGTCCTGACCAACACCAACGACTCCAACCCCGGGGATATCGCGCAGCAGCTCATGAGCACCGTAGGTGCCGCCGTGGCCGAGGCGACGAAGGTCAGGCCCGTGACGGTCGCCTGGGATCCGGCGTGGGCAAGATTCGCGGGATACTACCGAGGGCGCGGGGGTGACACCCAGGTGATCTTGCTGAACGAGCGTCTCGTTCTGATGTCGCCGAACTCGACCAGCATCGGCACACCGACCCGGTTGGAACCGATCGGTGGCGGTCAATTCCTCCTCGTCGCCCCGACCGGGGGTGGTGCGGTCGGTGAGGTGGTCCGTTTCCTCGAAGAGGACGGGCGAGTCGTCCGCATGATCACGGGCGATTCCTTTATCGACCGCCTGCGCGACTAGGGAACCGCTGCAGCAGTAGGTTACCCGCGCGGGTCACGCCAGACGATTTCCTCACGGATCCGGTCGCCGAGAAGGGGGCAGCGGCCGTCACCGCCGCCGGTGATGCCTCCATCCGGGTGACATAGGAGGGTGCCCTCGGAGTCGTATAGGTCGCTGTAGATGTCGCAGCAGCGCGGCGGCAGGTAGTAGAAGACGCCGGCTGCGTACTCCCAGCGAGCGATCGACGCGGGCGGGTTCGCGACCGGATCGGATTCCAGACGCTCGATCAGATCCTCGAGCCAGTCGGGAAGGAGATTCGGGTCGGAGTAGGCACTCTCGCACGCGAAAAGGAGTGCGACGAGCAGCAGGGATCTCCACTGTGGTCTCATGCGACACAATCTGGTTCGCATGAGGCGTCTTCGCGAGGCCCGCCCCGTTGCGTGGCCCTACCGTCATCATGAGCTTTTCTGCCTTGGAGCCGGGCCACCTCAGGCGTGGTCCCAGGTCCCGTTCAGGCAGGGTGTCCCTATGCGGCATATGTGCGTCCCGATGCTGCGATGTGCGCTCACCCTGGCGCTTCTCTGCGCACCCCG
>JAQBXY010000029.1 GCA_027623325.1 Gemmatimonadota bacterium | reverse complement strand
CAGCGCCGCGAGTCCCGCGTGATCGGATGGCCACAGGCCGCTTGGCGTACGGTCGTTAGGCTCGTCGCCGACGACTTCGGCGCGGAACCATCCGCGATTGCTCTGTAGCTCATCGCTGCTGATGGCCGAGGAGCGAACGAGCACGAAGTCGATTCGCTCGTCCAGGGTTGCGTTGCCCAGCAGATCGTCGGCCATGCAGCAGGTGACGCCCGTCGCATGCCGTGGACCGGGGGCGGTGGCCCATACGTCGGTGAAGCCCGCCGCGAGGAAACTGTCATACGTCGGAGTCCAGGAAGGGGATCCTGCCCCCGCCGCCGCGTCCGAATTCAGGTCGCCCGCGATGATCGTGACGCCGTCCAGGCCGGCGACGACGACGTTCTCGAGTTCGTAGGCCTGTCCAGCCTGGACCGGGGCGAGTGCCTGCGTCTCCAGGTGAGTCGCGACGAAGTGATGAGGTGTGCCGAGGTGGTCGACGGTCAGGCGGGCCCACGCGCGAATCAAAGTGACCGGCCCGAGGGAGAACCGAGCGGCGTACTGTCCCTGGGCCATGTCGAGCACATTTACGTCGGTGCGCCGAAGAATGGCGACACGGTCCGTAAAGTTGAGCAGGAGCGACGGAGCGCCGCCCGAGAAGGCCAGCGGCAGAGTCGACGACGTCGCCTCCTGGCTTACCGCCACTTCGTAGGGAAGCCCGCGGTTCGCGATCTCCGATTCCACTGCGGCGAGAAGGTCTAGGCCGCCGACGGGCTGAAAGGACCCGTTCAGTAGGACGAAGCGAAAGGCTTCCTGCAGCGAAACTACGTGCGGCCGCCTCTCATCGATCTCGTCTACGATCTCGGCGGCGCGCTCCGGGATGTTGCTTGCCTGTACGTCGCTCCAGAACTGGTTGGTCGCCGCCAGGATCGCTCCGATGTTCGTGAAGTCGAGACTGAAGAGGGGGCCAGTGTCGCCTCCGAGGTAGAGATTCTGGGAATACACCTCGAACGCGTCCGGCTGCCCGGGATTTCCGTGCACGACACTGAGTTCGGGAGCGATGGGTGACTCGACGACATCCTGGCACGCAGCACTCCCCAATGCCACGAGGCAGAGGCTCGCTCGAGTCCAGAGAATACGGGACGTGATCATGACTTCCTCCAGTGGTGAATCGAATGGTGCTCTCGTCCACCGAAGCTGGAGTTTGGGCGCGGCTTGGTCGCTACGTCACGTTACGTAATTCCGGTCCGTGACGACGTAGGCCGTGCAGGTCCCTGCAACCCCCAGCCGCAAACCTCTGTCTCAGATGTGTGGAGAGGGACGACCCTGTGGAATGAGGTGGCGACGATGTTGAGGAGCCGGGTGTGGTGCGCGCTGGCGGTGGTGGGATTGGGGGCTGGGGTTGCCGGAGAGGCGGCCGCACAGTGGACTCGGGCGGATGTGGGGTGGTGCGACGAGGAGTGGGGCGGGCGTGATTCCGATCGGTACTGTCTGGCGCTCGAGTCTGAGTTCGCTGACCCCGGTCTTATTGCCGTCGATGGTGGGATGAACGGTGGGGTGACCGTCGAAGGATGGGCTCGTGACGTCGTATCGGTACGAGCGAAGGTGTGGGCCAACGCCCGTAGCGAGACGCGTGCCCAGGAACTCGCCGACGGCGTGCGCGTGACGATGGACGGGGGGCGGTTGAGCGCCGATGGACCCGATACCGAACGGCGGGAGAATTGGGGCGTCAGCTGGGAGATTATGGTGCCCATGTCGACCGATCTCGATCTCGAGACGTTCAACGGAGGCATTGGGATCACCGGCGTCACGGGCCGAATCGAATTCGAGGCGCTGAACGGGGGTGTTCATCTTACGAGTGTCGGCGGTGACGTCGTGGGGCGCACCACGAATGGCGGTGTCCAAATCGAATTGGACGGCGATCGGTGGCGGGGCGAGGGGCTGGACGTAACCACGACGAATGGGGGCGTAACCGTACGTGTACCGTCCGATTACTCGGCGCGACTCGAGACGGGCACCGTGAACGGTGGCATCGACGTGGACTTTCCTGTGCAGGTACAAGGGCGGATCGGACGTAGCCTGTCCGTGAACCTCGGCGAGGGAGGTCGGACCGTCCGTGCGGTGACCACGAACGGAGGGGTTCGAATCGTGCGAGGCCAACGCTCCATTAGGTAGGGCTTCGCCGTACGGAGAAGTCCGGGTCGATTGCCGGGCTCGGGGGGCAGGCGTATGCTCGCGCCATGTCGCGTTCCCTCCCCGCTCCATTGCGGCTGGCGCCAGTCGTCGTTCTGACCCTCACGCTGGTTCTGTCCGGCGCGCGCGAGGCGCTCGGGCAACGGGTGAACCGGATCGAGTGGTCGCTCGTGCGCGAGGTCATGCCTCTCGCGGATCGATTCACCGAGGCCGCGGGAGTACCGCCGGTCATCACCGGGTACCGGACGGGCGACGACGGTCAGGAAACGCTTCACGGGTACGTTTTCCTGACCTCGGACCTGCCTCCCGAACAGTATGGGTACAGCGGGCCTATCGAGGCGCTCGTCGGCATGCTCCCCGATGGTACGCTCACCGGGGTCCGGGTGACCGACTACGACGAGTCGTACATGCGCAGCATGGGCGACTTCTTGCGTACGCCCGGCTTTCAGGAACAGTTCGCCGGAAAGACGATCGGTGACCCGTTCCGGCTGTGGGACGACATCGAGGGCATCTCGCGGGTCTCCATCAGCGTGCGGGCGATGTCGCGCGGTGTTCGAGATTCGGCACGCCGTGTCGCTGCGGCCTACTCGGCGACCGGTGCAGCGGCATCCTCCGCGGTCGTCGACTTCGTGGGGATGTCGTGGTTCGAGCTCCGAAGAATGGGCATCGTGCAGCGGTTCGAGGTCACGGAGCCCGGTGAAGGATCCGCCGGGATTTCGCTCGCGTACATCGAGGGCGATCGAGTGGGGGAGTACTTCTTTGGGGCACTGCTCTATGAGCGCGCGGTGCGGGCGGTGGAGCGAAGGGGTGGCGCCGATCACCTGATGCTTTACGCGGTCGATGGCTCTCGACTCCGGCTCTTTCGCCAGGAGGGTTGGTCGATCGAACAGGGCGGTGACACCATCGCGATCGAGTCCACCGACGTGGTCATGCTCGGACTCCCTTCCGGAGGCGTGGTGTCCGGAGAGGCCACGATGGTGGGGCTCTTGCTCGCAGGGGACGAACTCGACGTGACCCGCCCGTTCCGCTTCGTATACGACGTCGGTGCGTTCGGTGTGCACTCCGTCGAGTACGTAACGAGGGAGGCGCGGATGGCCTTGGCCGAGGCTGAGGCCGAGGCGGCCCGAGCGGCGGTATCCGCTTCACCGCCGGCGAGCGTCGAGATCGCGGAGGCTCCCGAGCCTGAATCGGTGGCCGATGCGCCTCCTTCTATTGCGACGCCCGAGGTCGAGGCCGAGGTGGCTATGGAGGCTCCGGACACCGCTGCTCCATCAGCCGGGGAAGAGTTCGATTTCGTGTTCTCGGAGGACGAGACACTCTTGGCGCGCACCCTTTCGGATACCTCGTGGGGCCGGGTCGCCCTCATGCTCCTCGTACTCTCGTTGGGGACGGCGGCGTTCTTCACCAAGGGAGTGTCTCTGCGTTGGGTATCGCTCGGGGTCACGCTTGTCGTCCTCGGCTTTATCGATGGCGGCTTCCTCTCGATATCTCATGTGACCAGCGGAATCTGGGCCGGGACCGGCGTCTATCTCCGGGATCTCCCGCTGCTCTTGATGGTCACGTTCACGGTTGTCACGACGCTGGTCTGGGGTCGCGTGTTCTGCGGCTTCCTCTGTCCTTTCGGTGCGCTGCAGGATGTCATCGATCGGATCGTGCCGCGCCGGTACCAGCGGCCCCTGCCCAAACGAGCGCACGACATCGCGCTATACGCGAAGTACGGAGTGTTGGCGAGTATCGTCGTGCCTGCGTTGGCTGGCAGTCATGTGAGCCTTTATCAGTACTTCGAACCGTTCGGAACGGTCTTCTTTCGGAGTCCGTCGCTCCTGCTTTGGGCCATCGCCGGCCTCTTTCTCGTTGCGTCCGCTATAGTTCCTCGTTTCTACTGCCGATACGCGTGCCCGCTCGGAGCCGCGTTGGGCGTCGTGTCGCTCGTGTCGTTGAAACGGATCGGGCGCGTCGAGCAGTGTAGTCACTGCAAGGTCTGCGAACAGAAGTGCCCCACGGGGGCGATCCGTGGAAATGCGATCACGTTTCACGAGTGTGTCCGCTGCAACGTCTGCGAAGTGCAGCTCATCGAGAAGACCGGTGTGTGCCGTCACAAGATGGCCGACATTCGGCCCCGACTCGTGCAGCTGAAGACGAGTGTGGCGTCGGGAGCCGCATCCAGTGTCTGAGCGGACGATCGGCAGACGAGATGCCCTGAGGATCACGGCAGTGGCGGGCGTGTCCGCGGCGTTCGGCGGGAGCCTCGTCTGGGGGGTGCTCCGACAGGCGGGGCTTCACCGTGTCAGCGAGACGCGGACGCGCATGGGTACGGTCGTCACGATCACCGTCGTTCACCCGGAGTTGGAGGAAGCGCGCCAGATGGTTGCGGCGTCCCTGGAGGAGATGCAGCGCCTCGAGGACGTGCTCAGTAGGCACCGGAGTGACACGCCGATGGGTCGGCTCAACGCCGCGGGTCGACTGGCGGTACCGCCGCCGGAACTCGTAGAGTTACTCGTTGCTTCAGCAGAGTACGCGCGTTTGTCGGACGGAGCCTTCGACGTGACCGTCGCACCCCTTCTCGATCTGTACGAGAGCTCGTTCCGGCTCCGCGGTGGGCCACCGACGGACCCGGAAGTGGACGCCGCCCTCGAACTCGTCGATTTTCGTGCGGTACAGGTTGACGATCAGGTGATCTCGTTCGACGATGCGAGAATGTCAGTCACGCTGGATGGCATCGCGAAGGGATACATCGTCGACCGCACGATCGATGTGCTCGTCGCGCGAGGTTCGGAGCGGGTCATGGTGAACGCGGGAGGGGATATGGCGACAGGAGGGCCGGGCTCGGCGACCGACCCCTGGACGATTGGGATCCAGGACCCGCATGTCGCCAACGACTATGTCGGGCTCGCCCGGCTGGGCGGGGAGTGCATCGCGACCTCGGGAGACTATATGCGGTCCTTCACCGAGGATCGGCGCCACCATCACATTATCGACCCGCGGACCGGGCGATCACCGATTCACACGAGCTCCGTCAGCATTGTTACGGGGAGCGCGATGGATGCCGATGCGCTGTCCACTGCCGTACTCGTTCTCGGACCGGAGGCCGGTGTCGCGCTGATCGATCGCATTTCTGGGGCCGAAGGTGTCATCGTCACGAAAGGCGGTGACAGGGTACGGAGCTCGGGTCTCGGTCGACACCTGGCATGAGGACCGTGCTGGTGACCCTGCTGGGGATGGGAGCGGCCGTCGGTATCCCCGTGGGAGCGGAGGCCCAGGAGGGTCCTGCACCTCTATTCGCCTCGCACGAGATCCTCGATCTCACCCTCACGGCGGACTTCGCCGCTTTGCGTGGCGATCGGCGAGCGTCTCCGGATCGCGCCGCGTTGATCACGGCACCCGACGCTGGGGGAGGCACCATCGACGTGGGTGCCGAGCTCCGCACCCGAGGTGAGTTCCGGCTCGACCCCGCGAACTGCTCGTTCCCTCCCCTGCGCATCGACGTGGACGCCTCGACGGCGAAGGGGACCGTCTTCGAGGGGCAGGACAAGCTGAAACTCGTTTCCTCCTGCCGTCCGGGTCGAGACTCTTACGAAGACCTGGTGCTGACCGAGTATCTCGCATATCGCACCTATCAGTTGCTGAGCAGCCAGAGCTTCCACGCTCGCTTGCTCCGACTCACCTTCGTCGACACGGGGCGGGAGAACGCCCCCGAAACCCGCATCGGATTCCTGATCGAGGAAGACAACGCACTAGCTGCGCGACTCGGGGCGACCATCTTCGATCTCGAGGAGGGTAAGAACCTCCTGCCCGCCGCGTTCGACCCGACGTCGTTGATGATGGTCGGAATCTTCCAATACATGATCGGCAACACGGATTGGTCCGATGTCGCCGGGCACAACTTCGAGATCGTCGACCGTGGAGGAGCCGCCCTCGTCGTGCCCTACGACTTCGACATCGCCGGTATCGTCGATGCACCGTATGCGACCCCAGATCCGGTGTACGGCCTCGCTTCGGTTCGGGACCGTCTTTACCGGGGTTGGTGCGGAAATTCGTTCAACACGCATCTTGTTCTCGAACGGTTTCGTGAGGCATCGACCGAGATCACGAAGCTCTGGACCGATGTTCCGGGACTCACGGAAGCGACGCGGCGCCGAACCGTGAGCTACCTTGCCGACTTCTTCGAATCGATCGAGACCGATGAGCGAGCGGATCGTCGATTTCTCCGAGACTGCAGAATCCGCCCTACCGGATAACGATCCCCCGGATTGCACCCCATCCTGATCGCCAGGAGCCACCATGCTGTATCGCCGACCCTTGTTGACCGCCCTCGCCTTTGTCATGGCCTTCGTGATTCCCCTCGAAGCGCAGGAGGCTCGATTCACCACCGAGATTGCGCTCGATGTGGGTTCGCCGCAGGTCGCCGCCATGACGGAAGATGGGGCCAGGGTGGCCGTCGTCGTCCGGACGCGCCGGGGCAGAGTCGACACCGATCACATGCGTTTCGGCGATCCGACCTATGTGGGGCCCTCACTCGCGACGGCCATGGTCATCGACACGCGCACGGGCCTCCGTACCTGGCTGCATGAACAGCCCGCCCAAGTCGATGATTTCACGTGGTCGAAAGACGGGACGAAGCTGGCTTATCTCGCCTTCGACGGTGCGGCTTTCTCCCTTCATGTCTTCGATGCTGGGCCGGGATCGACACGGGAGGTCCGGCTCCGGACCAATAAGTCGATCGCCTCTTCGTCACCCCTCGTCTGGTCGCCGGACGGACGGACCCTGCTCCTCACGCTTCGGCCCGATGGCTGGGCCGAGCGAGCCAGTGAGGCGTTCCACGCGCTGACCGACGCACCGATCATCGTTCAGGACTCACGAGACGATTTTCTGGCGTGGGATCGTGTCCGGAATATCGCGAACGAGCAGACGACCGCCCTCGTGACCGTTTCGGATGGGGCCGTGCGCGAACTCCTCACCGACGTTGTGCCGCAAGGTGTCGGCTTCTCGCCTGATGGGGCCCGCCTGACCTACACGACGAGCGTGCGCACCAAGACCTCGTACTCGGGACGCGATGGAACCGACTACGGCCTGTACGCCCTGACTCTCGACGGCTCGGAGCCGGTCGAACTCGTCGCGCCATCCGAAGAGCGCGTGACCGCGCGATGGAACGACGCTCGTGACGCCTACGCCTTCACCAAAGAAGGGGCTGTGTGGGTTCATCGCCTGGGCGACGAAGAAGGGGTCGATGTGACGGAGGGGCACCGGACCCTACCGGGAGACACCGCGAAGGTTGCCTACTCCGTGGAACGCTGGAGCTCGGATGGTCGAGATCTCTTCCTGACCTCATCCAAGGGCTGGCACGTCCTGCATGTCGCCGCTGGCGATCTGCAGACAGTCTTTGCTCTCGAGGAGGAAGAAGACGAACGGCCGCGGCGCAGCGTGGAGCATTGGAGCGAGGACGGACGGTACGTCTTCTTTTCGCACTCCGCAGCGGATCGCTGGGAGCGCGGGCTGAAGCGTCTCGACGTCGCCACCGGCGAGGTCGAGGACGTTCTCCTCGACGCCAACGTCTACCGCGGATGGAGCTTCTCCACAGACGCGTCGTCGATCGTGTATTCGATGTCGGATGGGGATCGGCCGGAAGACGTGTGGGCCGTCTTGGAGGGTGCCGCCGCTCCCATCCGCCTCACTGAACTCAATCCGCAACTCGACGACGTGGCGGTCTCACGAACCGAACTGGTGGAGTACCTCGACCTAGACGGAAACACGCTCTACGGGATCCTCTACTATCCGATCGATTACGACCCCAGTCGCAAGTATCCGCTCGTTGCCGAGATCTACGAGCAGTTCTTCGACAACGGGTTCAACGAGAACATGAACATCATCACGGCGCAGGGCTGGTTCGGATTCCGCCCGTCCGTGCAGTTCGAGGAAGGGTACCCGGCCGAGGCGTGGCTGAAGGCGGTCCCGAGCGCGATCAACAAGCTCATCGATCGCGGACTCGTGGACGAAGATCAGCTCGGTGTCTACGGACAGAGTTACGGTGGTTACGCGGCTAATTTGCTCATAACGCAAACCGATCGGTTCGCCGCCGCTGCCAACGTGTCTGGCAAGGTGAACATCATCTCCTTCCTCGGCGACTCTCCGAAGATTACCACCCGCAATTATGCCGCGGCGGAGAACGGTCAGGATCGGATCGGCGCGACACTGTGGGAGCAGCCGCAGAAGTACATCGATCACTCGGCTGTCATGTTCGCCGACCGCATCGACACCCCACTGCTCATGCTGTCGGGAGAGGGCGACTGGAACGTCCCCGCCACGAATCAGCGGGAGATGTATTACGCGCTCCGGCGACTCGAGAAGGAGGTCGTCTGGGTGCACTACACTGCCGGAGGACACGGGGCGGGCCGAGCCAGTTCAGTGGCGGATTTCCACGATCACTGGCAGCGCATGGTCTCCTGGTTTGCAGAGCACTTCAAGGGTGATGGTGCGGCTGCGGTATCATAGAAGGCGACGTCATCGAGCGGGCCGAGGTGCTGGTGCTGGGATAACCCGCGGACTATTCTGGTCGCGCGACTAGCCGGAGAGATTCAACCGAGGAAGTGCATGCAGCTCTACACGAAGATCCTGATCGGACTCGTTCTGGGCGCCATCTTTGGCGGCGCGGCGGGCTATTTCGAAATCGAGCCGCTGCAGAATCTGTTCAGTTCGCTTGAGCCCCTGGGCACCGCGTTCATCAATCTCATCACGATGATCGTGATTCCCTTGGTCGTCGCGAGTCTGCTCGTGGGTACCGCGTCGCTCGGCGATCTGCGCAAGCTGGGTCGCATTGGCGGCAAGACCCTCGCCTTCTACATGACGACGACAGCGATCGCGGTGACGATCGGGCTCGGGCTCGCCAACGTACTCAAGCCAGGCTCCGGGGTCTCGGAGGCGACGCGAGACGACCTGGCGACTCGCTACGGGGGCGCCGCGCTGGAGCGCATGGACGTTGCCGATCAGGCGCCGGGCTGGGTGGAGACGCTCATGAGCATCATCCCGCGTAACCCGGTGCAGGCCGCCGCAGAGATGGACCTGCTCTCTCTGATCTTCTTCACGATCTGTTTCGGCGCGGCACTTACGGTTATCCAGCCTGACCGAAGAGACGCCGTGCTCAATTTCTTCCACGGTATCAACGAAGCCTCGATGGTCCTCATCAACTGGATCATGGAACTCGCACCGTATGCCGTCTTCGTCTTGATCGCAGCGGTGGTGTCGAACTTCGGCTTCGACCTCCTGCAGAGCCTCCTGATGTACACCCTGGTGGTGGTCCTCGGGCTCATGCTACATGCCTTCGGCACGTATAGCCTGGCCCTCCGTTTCGTCGCGCGGGTGAACCCGATGGCGTTCTACAAACGAATCGCTGCCGTCCCGCTCCTCGCGTTTTCGACCTCCTCGTCGAACGCCACGCTCCCGCTTACCATCGATACCGCCGAGGATGAGCTCGGTGTCTCCAACGAGGTGGCGAGCTTTGTGCTCCCGCTGGGCGCGACGGTCAACATGGACGGAACGGCGCTCTATCAGGCCGTCGCGGTCATGTTCATCGCGCAGATCTACGGCATCGACCTGAGCCTCGCGGATCAACTGATCGTCGTGCTGACCGCTACGCTCGCGTCCGTGGGCGCAGCGGGTGTGCCGTCGGCGGGCATCATCACCTTGATCATCGTTCTGAATTCCGTGGGCATGGGCCAGCACGTGCAGGCAGGCATCGCGTTGATCCTGGGCGTGGACCGAATCTTGGACATGATCCGGACATCGGTGAACGTGACAGGCGACCTGACTTGCGCGGCGTTCATCGCCAAGACCGAGGGCGAGACGCTCGCTCCCGAACTGGCTTTGGGCGGAGCCGCCCAAGGGTGACATAGGCGAGCACCAGGAGCCACATGAAGATCGGACTCGTGGGTTTCGCCGGTTCCGGGAAGACTACCGTCTTCAACGCGATGACCGGCCTCGACGTCCCGGTCGGGTTCGGAGGCGAAGTGCGGCTTGGGTCGGTCCGCGTACCCGACGCGCGCATCGACGCATTGTCCCGCATCTTCTCGCCGAAGAAGACGACGTACGCAGAGATGAGCTTCTGCGACGTTCCGGGTGAGCACGGCTCGGACAAGAGAGGGTTGTCTCCGCGCGGACTGCAGCAGATCCGCGACCAGGAGGCTCTTTGCCTGGTCATTCGAGACTTCGACAACCCGGCGGTCGAGGGCGAAGCGAATCCTCTCGCCGACCTGGAGTCGTTTCACACCGAATGCATCTTCGCGGACATGGAGATCATCGAGAAACGACTCGCACGCGCGAAGAAGGAGAGGGGCGACGCTGGTGAGATCGCGGCGTTCGAGCTCATGACGTCGGTGCTGGAGAAAGAACGGGCGATCCGGACGCTTTCGGACGCCGAGCTGGACCGGAAGTACCTGAAGGGCTTCGGCATCCTCTCAGACAGGCCCCTCCTGGTCGCGGTGAATCGCGGAGAGGACCGAGCCGTTGAGCCGATGCCGGACGACCTGTCGGCCCGGATCGCGGAGCTGGACGCCGCGGGGCTGACGCTCTCGGCGAGTATCGAGTCGGAAATCGCGGGCATGGACCCTGCGGATCAGAAGGACTTCCTGGCCGACCTCGGCCTCTCGGAGTCCGCGTTGGCGCGGTTTATCCGCACCGCGTATGGGCTTTTGGACCTCATCTCGTACTTCACGGTGGGCAAGGACGAAGTGCGCGCCTGGACGATCAGGAAAGGCTTCAACGCTCGGAAGGCGGCCGGCCGCATCCACTCGGACCTGGAGCGTGGATTCATTCGCGCCGAGGTCACGCCCTACGAGGTGTTCATTGAGTTCGGCTCGGAAGTCGCAGTGAAGGACGCGGGGAAGCTCCAGGTGGAAGGCAAGGAGTACATCGTGCAGGACGGTGACATCATGAACGTGAGGTTCAACGTCTAGTCGCGACCCCGTCAGGTTCGTCCGAACGTCCTCCGCAGAGCCTCGCGAGCAGCGTGGTAACCGCTCATCCCGTGGACACCCCCCCCGGGCGGGGCCGACGCCGAGCACACGTAGAGATCCTGTACCGGTGTGCTCCACGGGTGACGGGTCCACCGTGCCGGTCCGAGCGCCTGGTCCAGCGTGAGCGCTCCGCCGTTGACGTCGCCACCCATGAGATTCGCGTTCCAGGCCTGAAGCTCACGCGGCCCGTGGGTCGAGCGCGCTAGGATCCTCTGCGAGAAGCCGGGGGCGAAACGTTCGATTTGGGCTTCGATCCTGTCGGTCGCGTCGCCATCCCATCCGTTCGGCACATGGCAGTACGCCCACGCCGTGTGTTGGCCCGGGGGAGCGCGCGTCGTGTCGAATAACGACGGCTGGGCGAGCAACACGAAGGGCCGCTCGGCCACGACTCCCTGCCAAGGAGCCCTCTCGGCCTCCGCGATCTCCTCGATCGTGCCGCCGACGTGGACCGTCGCGGCCTGGTCCACTCCGCCCGCGGCCCACGGAATGGGACCGTCGAGGGCCCAATCCACCTTGAACGCTCCGGGACCGTACTTCCACCCTCGCAGCGCCGAGGTGTACCGCACGGGTAGGCGTTGGCCGGCTACCTCAGCTACCTGTCGGTAGGTGAGGGCGAGGAGGACGGCACGGTTGCGGGGCAGCTCGTCGAGCGAACCGATCCGGACCCCTGTTTCGAGCGTACCGCCCAGGGACGCGAACAACGAAGCCAGCGCCCTGGTCAGTTCGCCTGCACCGCCGCGCGGCACGGGCCATCCGACGGCGTGTCCGGCCGCCATGAGGGTCACCCCGACAGCGCTGGGCAACGCCCGCTCCAGCGGGACGCCTGCATGGGCCGCATTACCGGCCAACAGCGCGCGCGCGCCTTCCGTGCTGAAGCGGCGCGCGAGGCGAGTCGTCGGCGTCATCGCCCGCAGGCCGAAGAGCGCCATCAACAGCGGAGATCGCGGCGGTCGCAGCGGGGTGTCCAGGACGTGCTTCGCAAACTCGGGCCACCTCTCCACAAACGGGCTCACGAGTCGTCGGTAGCGGTCTTCGTCGTCTCCCAGGGCCTGCGCCGTGGTATCGAGACTACGATTCAGGAGTACGGCTCGGTCGCCGTCGAGGGGGTGGGCCAGCGGCACCGGCGGATGCACCCACTCGAGACCGTGATCTCGGAGGGGGAGCGAGGAGAAGTACGGTGAGCCTATGCCAAGCGGGTACACTGCGGAGCCGACATCATGTCGGAAACCGGGAAGCGTCAGTTCCTCGGTGCGCGCACTACCTCCCACGGTATCGTTGGCTTCAAGGATGAGCACGGACAGCCCGTTCCGCTGGAGCTCGATGCCAGCTGCTAGCCCATTCGGGCCCGCCCCGACGACGACAGCATCGAATTCAGTCACCGCTCTACGCTACCTGCGTTGCTCCCAGTACGTCGGTGAGCAGCCACCAGATGGCGGCGGCGAACACCGCGGTGGGCACCACCCATCGGAGCCAGCGCACCAACGCGAGATCGGACGGGGAAGGGTTGGGTCCTGCAATCTGTTCCAAGAGCGTCGCCCGTTTCATGACCCATCCCACGGTCAGCACGGAGACGAGTGTCCCGAAGGTTTGTCCCCCCGATCCAAAGGTGAGATCCCAGGGCACGAAGATCTCGAGGTTGATCATCGGCGGGAGGGCGAGGAGAATGGACACTCCATAAACCGTCCACGTCGCCCGACGTCGAGTCCAGCCCAACGTGTCCGTGAATCCGGCGACCAACACCTCGTAGGCCGCGATGCCCGATAGAAGGGCTGCTCCCGACAGCCCGCCGAAGAAGAGGAAGCCAAACACCCAACCGAGCGGGAGCTCGGCGAACACCTGTGGCAGCGTCGCGAAGAGAAGGCCAGGGCCCGACCCTGGCTCTAGCCCGAATGCGAACACGGCGGGAAAGATCGCCAGCCCCGCCAGGAGACCCGCACCCGTGTCGCCGATTACGGTCCACATCGCGTCGGATCGGATGTTCGCCTCGGCACCGAGGTACGAACCGTAGACGAGCATGAGCGTACCGCCCAGCCCGACGGAGAAGACGACCTGACCGAGTGCCGCGATCGCAACCGTCGGTGTGATGCCCCCGGGGTCGAATGCCAACAGCCATCGTATCCCCTCGTCGGCGCCCGGCAGCGTCACACTACGGACGATGACGATGAGCAGCGACGCGAAGAGCACCGGGGTCACGATCTTCGAGATCTTCTCTATGCCTCCCCGTACGCCCTTGAGGATGACCGCAGCCTCTGCGCTGAGGACCAGCGCAGTGAAGAAGACCTGTAGCGTCATCGACTTGCCTGAAAATCCCGTCTCGGGAGGCAGGATCGCGGAGGCGTCGATGTCCAAGCCGACGCCCGTTCCGAGCTGCGCCAGAGCGTGGTAGACGACCCAGCCGATCGCGTTCGTGTAGTACGCGACCGCTGCCCACACGATTCCGCATAACACCCACCCGAGCCAACGGCCTCCGGGCACGCCGATCCGTTCGTAGGCGCCGAGCGTTCCGAGTCGCGTGTGACGCCCCAGCGACCACTCCCCCATCAAGGCGGGGACGCCGATAAGGGCCGCGATGACCAGATAGAGGAGGATGAACGCCGCGCCACCGAACTCCCCGACCATGTAGGGGAACCGCCAAACGTTCCCGAGGCCGACCGCGAGGCCGATCATCGTCGCAAGCAGCCCCGCTCGGGAGCCGAACGTCTCGCGGGAACTCATGACGAGGAAGCCCAGTCGGCTGGTTCGCTCACGTCGTCTTCCTCATGGCCGCCGCTAACGCATCCAACGCCTGATCAACGTCGTCGAGCGTGTTGTAGAAGTGGGGAGCGAGCCGGATCACGGGCCCACGTGCCGATGCGATGATGTTCTCTCGCCGAAGCGTCGCTTCTACCGCATGACTGTCGTCACACAGGATCGCACACGTTGGAGCGCGTCGTGCCGGATCCGTCGGGCCCAGTACCCTCATCCCCCGCTCGATGGCACCCTCGACACAACGCTGCCCAAGTGTCGAGGTCCAGGCACCGATCGCATCGAGTCCCACCTCACGAAGCCAGGCCATCCCCGCACGGGCGACATAGGCCTCCATAATGGGTGGTGTGCCAGTGTCCAGCCGCCTCGCTCCGGAGCCCCAATCGAGGCGGGTCGCGTCGAACGCGTAGGGGTCTTCCCGCCCGAACCAACCCGTGATGGCCGGCCGGAGCCGTTTCGCGAGGCCGGGTCGCACCCAAAGGAAAGCGATACCCGGAATGCCCATGAGGAACTTCAGATTTCCGGATGCCACAAAGTCGGCGCCCGACGACGGGGCATCGAACGGCTCGCTCCCGAGGGTCTGATATGCATCGACGTAGAGGAGCGCCCCCTTGGCATGAGCGATCTGCGCGATCGCCGCGATATCCTGCTTGAACCCCGATTGGTAGTACCCGCGGCAAGCCGATACCACGGCGGTTTGCTCATCCACGAGCGAGGCATAGTCCTCGACTAGAATCGCTCCGTCGCGCACGGGCACCCACGCGACCTCGGCGCCGAAGCGCTCCTGCGCGAGCCAGACGTGGCCCACGGCTGGAAACTCACCTCCACTCGCGACCACCCGGCGACGTGAACCGGTCCAGTCCATTCCGCTCGCTACGCTCGCCGTCGCCTGCGAGACGGAGGTGGCCACCGCGACGTCGTCCGCTTCCGCACCCACGAAAGCCGCGAACTCGGCCCTCGCGGCCTCGGTCTCGCCGATCCAGGAGTCCCAGTCCATGCCGGCCTGGTCCCACGAGGCTAGGTAAGCATCGGCCGCAGCTCGGGTCGCCTCGGACTGGGGCGCCTGAGAGCAGTTGTTCATGGGGATATGGGTGCGGAGGATCGGAATTCGGCGCCGCACCGCGTCGAGGTCGTAGGTAGCGTGTGTCATCGGACCCGAGGATATCCGACGGGAGGGCTCAGCGCGAGGAGGCCTTTGATGGCCCTCCCACTCGGTGAGAGTGCGGATGACACTGGATCAGCAACCTGCTATCCCGTAGGATTCAGGTGAGCGTGCGAGTGAGGATCGCTGGCGGTTTCGGCCGCTGGAGGAAAGTCCGAGCTCCACAGGGCAGGGTGCCGGGTAACGCCCGGGCGTCGTAAGGCGATGGAAAGTGCCACAGAGAGTAGACCGCCGATGGCCGTTCGCGGCACAGGCAAGGGTGAAAGGGTGCGGTAAGAGCGCACCGGGTTACTGGTAACAGGAACCGCTTGGTAAACCCCACCCGGAGCAAGGCCAAATAGGGGATGAGGGGTGGCCCGCCCCGTCTGAGTCCCGGGTAGGCCGCACGAGGTCGTTGGTAACAACGATCCCAGATGAATGATCCTCCCCCGCAAGGGGACAGAACTCGGCTTATTCCGCGCGCTCATTCAATCGGCGCCCGTCGCGAACCCCGCGGCGGGCGCCGACCGTGTTTTAGGCGCCGGGCTCCCAAGGTTGACCCCGTGGTTCCTTTAGCGATCTTGAGCGTCTTGCGCCCGTAGCTCAGATGGATAGAGCGCATGCCTCCGGAGCATGAGGTCACAGGTTCGAATCCTGTCGGGCGCATGAAAGCCGGGGCCCCATCAGGGGTCCCGGCTTTCTTACGTCTACCGTAGAGTCGACCGGACGTCGTCTACCTGATGCCGGCTCCGCCCTCGCGGACCACGAGTCGCCGGTCCACCGAGAGATCCCCCGCGGGGTTGCCGACGACGACGACTCTGTCGCCGAACAGTCAGTTCTACGCGCAGGTGGGATACATCGTGGGGAACAGCATCTCGGTGCAGGAAGTTCGCGCCGGCGGCTCACCGATCACGGTGACGTTCACGAGTAGCGCTCCGAGGACGATCGCGGGTACGGCGTTCGTCGACATCGAGCTGGCGAACGGGGGGACGGGACGAACGCGCAGACGGGTGGGAGCGTAACGGTCACGATCCCCATCGGGTTGTATCACTCGCCGACGACGGTCGCTACGGGCGGCGTCGCGCTGGATCCGCCTGGTCGGCGAGACCACGGTATCCGTGGCGGCGGGTGGATACGTGACGCGGCCGGGGCAGGGAACCGTCGTCGTCACAATCACACCGTAGTCGCGGATACCGCCGACCGCGGGACCCGGCCCTACGTCCCCAGGGCCCGAGATGCCCGCGCCAGCGCCTTCTGGTAGACGTCCGCCTTCACGTAGTACTCGTGCCTGGGGCTCTCCACGTAGCTCAGACCTCCGCGGAGACCGCGGCGATCCTGGGCACGCAGTTCGTCGAATCGGGCGCGTCGGTCCTCCGCGAGCGTCGCATCGAGATACGATGCGACGACTTCGGCCTGCTGGCCGAATAGCCCGTAGGCGGCACCGTCGGTCTCGAAGAGACCGACGAAGGTCAGGTCGGCGTGTCGACGATGAAATACGTTCAGATAGAGATCGAGGGTGTCTCCGCTACGGTCCAGCTCATCGTCGGCTAGAAATGGGAAGCGCTTCTCGTAGCCGGTCGCCCACACGATCAGGTCGATCTCCTCGCTGCTCCCGTCGACGAAGTGGACGGTCTTGCCGTCGAGCGCTTGCACGTCCTTTCGGACCTCGAGATCGCCATGCCCAAGATGATGAAGGATCTGGGTATTCAGGATCGGGTGCGACCGGAGGATGGGGTGGTCGGGCCGGGGCAGCCCATAGGCGGTGAGATCACCCACGAGGATTCGGTTCAACAGGAAGCCGAACACACGCTCCTCGAGCCATCGCGGCAGCTGCGGTCCTGCGTGCGAGAATACGTCTGCGGGTTGACCGAAGATGAACTTCGGGATGAAGTGGTAGCCGCGTCTGAGACTAATGAAGGCCCGTTCGGCGCTCCGGGCAGCATCGCAGGCGATATCGGCTCCAGAGTTACCCGCACCCACGATCAGGACCCGCTTTCCCTCGAACTCCACGGGCGAGCGGTAGTCGAAGGAGTGATAGGCCTCGCCCTCGAACTTCCCCGGGATGTCCGGCAGTCTCGGATGCCACGTCGTCCCGGTGGCCACGCACAGCGCACGGCAGAGGCGTTCTTCGCCCGAGTCGAGCGCAACAAGCCATCCGCCTCCCGGACGCCGAGAGGCCGACTGGACCCGGACGCCGAAGGTGATGTGGCGCTCGAGATCGTGGTGCCGCGCGAAGGACCCGATGTACTCCAGAATGCGGTCGTGTCGGGGATAGTCCGGGTACGTATCCGGCATCGGGAAGCCCGGAAAGCTGGAGAGCCGGCGAGATGAGATAAAGTGCGCCGACTCGTACATCGGCGTCTGGTCTCGATCGATGTCCCAGATGCCTCCTGCCTGACGGCCGGCGTCCACGACAAAAAACGGAATCTCGCGACGCTTCAACGAAGCCGCCGCCAGCAGCCCTCCCGGACCGGCGCCGATCACGCAGACGGGTTCAGTGTCAGAGTTCATGGAGCCTCGCGCTGCGATCGCGATCAGACGCTTATGGGTCGCTCGTCAATCCCCCCAAGGATCGCTGGCCGTCGCGTGACCGATCCCCAACGCGAGGAGCGTGACAGCAGAAAAGAGAATCAAGGTGAACGTCCATCGCCGGTCGACTCGTGGCACGCCGACGGAGTTCATCTCGGCACCGGCAGGGGGCGCGGGAGCCTCATTAGCGAGTGAGTCGTTTTCGACGCGAGGATCGGGGAGAACCGCCCTGTCTTCGTCGCTCGTGGTGACCGGAAGCGGCACGGGAACCCCCGCCCATACGGTCTCGGCGGCGTCGAGGTGCATGGGGGACATCGACGTCCCCCCAGGTAAAAACGGTACAAGCGCGAGGACCGCCAGCCGTCGATATGTATTCAGGCTCATGGATGCCCTCCCATGGGATGATCTGCGATGGTCTGCCAAGCTGCGGTCATAGAACGTTTCAGCCCATACGCATTGTGACGTAGACGGCCCACGCTATGAGTCGCTCACGCGCTCGGCGACCTGTGGTAGCTCCTATCCCTCCCGGTCCTCATAGTTTCACGTCCGTTCATGATCCCTACGAAATCCGTCACCTATACGCACTGACCGACGGTCCTACGTCGCGTACCACAGCACTCCGAAGAAGTGGCACGTGGAGCCCGCGAGCACGAACAAGTGCCACACCAGGTGGTTGTAGGGCAGGCCACGGAGCGCGAAGAATACGACGCCTCCCGAGTAGCACAGCCCACCTGCGACGAGCCACCGTAGCCCTTCAGGCGGCATGTTCGAAGTCAGCGGCCGGATCGCGATGAGAATCGACCATCCCATGATCAGGTACATGGCTGTCGATACGCGGGGATGGCTAACACCCGAGAGGGTCTTCACGCCGACTCCGATGGCCGCGGCGCCCCACACGACACCAAAAAGCGTCCACCCCCAGGCACCGCCGAGGACACCAAGTGTGAAGGGTGTGTAGGAGCCGGCGATGAGAAGGTAGATCGCTGCGTGGTCGAATCTGCGGAGTCGGTCCTTGCGCGTCCCGGGGAGTGTCGCGTGATACCACGTCGACGCGAAGTACATCACGATCATGGTAAAGCCGAAGACGCTACTACCCACGATGTCCGCTGCGCCGCCGCGCGCGACGGCACCCACGATCAGGATGGGCGTCGCCGCGATGGCGCCGGCGAGTCCGACGCCGTGGCTGAGGCTGTTCGCCAACTCCTCGCGGGGGGTCAACCGACGGGTCCCCAGCCGACTTCTAACTCGACCATGTCGCCGTCCGACAGGCCGAAGTGGTCGCGCAGACCGAGGGAGGTGATGATTTCGACGACGTCGTGTGAAGAACTCGCTCCGTTCGTCGTCGTCCAGAGATAGGCCCGCATGTCACCTAGGCTTCGGAGTAGGCAGGGAAGCAAGAGGATGTCGCGCTCACCACCGTACTCGCTTCTGGCAAACTCGACGAGCAACGGTCCGATGGCTTCGTCGGACCAGTCGAACAGATGGTTGAGACGCAGGTTGAGGGAACCCGGAAAGATGGGCATCCCGGCCTTCGTTGCGTATTCGGCGTTGAAGCGGGACAGCCACCGAGACGCATCACCATGGCCCGATTCGACCCTTCCGCTCAATAGCAAGAATACCTCATCCCTTTTCCGACCCTCGCCCCGTATGTCCCGTTCGCCGCAACACGTGTAAGGCGGTGAAGATCACAGTGCCTGCGATGAGGTATGAAAGCCAGACTCGGCTTGCCGGGGTGCGGAGCGCGCTCTGCGCTGCGATGCCGGCGAGGCCCACGACGGACGAGGCGACCACGAAGGCGTACACTGCGTGGTAGTCGCGATCCAGCCAACGACGGGCGTTGAACGGAAACCGCGAAGGGAACACTGAGCGACGCGATGGCAGGAACGAGGGTGTTCGCTTCGCCCATCGCTCGAACTCCGATCCGAAACGTCGACGTAGAAATCTGTCCTCGGCGCGAATGATCGGCCGATAGAGCACGCCAAACAGAGCCACGGTGCTGGCGATCGCAAGCGGGTGGCCCGAAATCGCTGCAACGCCGAGCCAGAGGAACAGGTTGCCCAGGTAGAGCGGGTGCCGGACCACGGAGTACATGCCGTCCGAGTTTAGGGCGTCCGCCGTCATGGCACGCGTAGAACGTCCGGAGGTTCCCGGCTGGGCCGCAGCGATCGCAGCAGCCCGAATGGCCAACCCGATGATGCCGAGGGCGATTCCGACACCACTCCAGATCACGGCCGAGGTCTCGTCGGAGATGGCGCGAGGGCTCCCCAGTGTAATCAGTACGATGAGCGCAACAACGAACACGGGCGGATAACTGCGCCAGCGGAAAAGCCGCGATCCCCAGTCGTCGGCTTCCGGCGTGGGGGTAGCCTCCGGATGGTTGCTTCCTCCCACGGAGTTACAACGTCACCCGGGCGTCGACCGCAGCCACTCTGTCGGAATACACGAAGAGCGGGTTGATCTCTACTTCCTGAACCTCGGGCACGGCGAGAAGGAACTGGGCGATCGCGGTTGCGACCTGAACCACACCGTCGATATGTCCGGCCTGCTGGCCGCGCGCGCCGCGCAACATCGCCCCAATCACGAGTTCATCGACCATGCCCCGGATGTCGTCGTCGGTGACGGGCAGCACACGATGGGCCACGTCCGCCAGGAGTTCGACCCAAATCCCGCCCGCGCCGATCGTCAGGACAGGGCCGAGCACGGGGTCACGTTGGGCACCCACCAGCATCTCCATCAGCGGACGATCGAGCATGGGCGTCACCAACGCGCTTGGGGCCTCGCGTGGGAGGCCTAACTCTTCGGCGCGTGCGGCCACCCGACCGCAGTTCAATTCGAACGCGGCGCGCGCTTCGTTCCTGTCCTCCACGTTCAGGGCCACCCCTCCGACGTCCGACTTGTGGATGATCCGTTTCGACACGGCCTTCACTGCGACGGAGCGGCCAAGCCGTTCGACGACCGCGGCCGCCTCGTCGGCTGAGGAGACCAAGTAGGCCTCGGGAAAGACCACGCCGAAGTCGCTGAGCAGGGCGCGCGCCTCGGGCTCGCTCAGCGTCGTCCGATTCTCCTCGCGGGCTGCTACGATCGCGGGGACTGGAGGACGTGTGGACTCGTCAGGAAGCGCCCCCGCCGCGGGCCATGCCAGGCGAGCGACATCGCGACCGCGCGCCTGCAACTCCGTCACGCAGCGACACGCCACATCGAGCGAGCCGACGACAGGAACACCCTGCTCGCCCAGGATCGCGAGTGGGGCACTGCGATGCCCCGCGTACATGGAGTGGACGACGAGGCCCTTCCCCCGCTGGCGCATCCGCGCGGCCATCGCTTCCGCCGCCTGTGCCTCTCCTTCCCCGAGACGTTCTGCGAAACGAATTCCGTATCCGCCGAACAGACCTACCAGCAGGACCGTTCCGACATCCGGGTCGGCGGACAGGACGTCGAGCGCGGCGGCGAATACCAGGGGATCGGCGTCGGCGGCCCCGGCCAGGTCGACGGGGTTCGACACGCCCGCGGCCGGCCCGAGGAGGTTTCGGAGCTGTGATTGAGTGGCAGCCGACAGCGCGGAAAGTCGAGCTCCGGACTCGGAAAGCGCGTCGACCACGAGAGTGCCCTGACCGCCCCCGTCCGACAAGATCGCGATGCCGGCTTCGGGGGAGCAGGAAGGCTGGTGTGCCAGAGACTCGGCGACGTGGAGCAGTTCGTCCGTTCTCGTCACCTCGACGACGCCCGCCTGGCGAAACCCCGCGCGCAGTCGATCGTAGGGACCGGCGACCGAGCCTGTGTGCGACTGAGCCGCAGCGGCACCGTCGGAGGTTCTGGCCGACTTGATGACGATGACCGGCTTCGTCCGACTGACCCGAGAGGCCACCTCCAGGAATCCCCGGGCGTCCTTGAAGCCTTCCACATAGACAATCACGGCTCGCGTATCGTCGTGCTCGCCCAACCACTCGAGCGCCTCACCGAAGCCGACGTCGGCCGCGTTGCCGACGCCGAGACAGACGGAGATTCCGGCCCAGGAGCGTTCGGTCACCTCGTTCATGAGCGCGAGGGCCATGTTCCCGGACTGAACCAGGAGCGCGATACCTCCCGGTCGGATGCCCCGCGCGCCGATGAGATTGAGGCCCTTGGGTAGATTGAGAAGCCCCGACGTGTTGGGCCCGATAATGCGGACGCCGGATGCCTGGCCTGCGGCGACCAGTTCGGCCTCGAGCGCGCGGCCTGCCGTCCCTGATTCTCCAAAGCCTACCGCGAGGACGACCGCACCCGCGATCCCCCGCGCACCGCATGCGCGAACCAAGTCAGGGGCCGCACCTGCGGGCGTGCACAGGACGGCGAGATCCACCGGTTCGGGAAGGGCCTCGATCGAGGGGAACACCTCCCTCCCGAGAATCTCCCCGCCGCGCGGGTTCACTGCGAACACCTTCCCTCGGTAGCCGGACTCCCCGAGCGCGCGGAGGATCTGGTATCCGCGCTTCGCGGGGTCGGCGCTTGCGCCCACAACGACCACCGAGGCCGGGTCGAGGATCGGATCGAGAGAGTGGCGCTCCGAGCCAGCCACCTTACTCACCCACGTACCGGGGAGGCCGCTTCTCGTGGAACGCGTCGACACCTTCCTTCCAATCTGCACTCCCGAAGATCTTCACGAGTTCCGTTCGTTCCAGCTCGAGCGCCTCGTCGCGGGACATCGTGCCGGCGGGACCGATGAGCCGCTTCGCGGCAGCCAGCGATAGCGGGGCCTTCTCAGCGAGCCGATCGGCCCACTTCTGTGCGACGGGCATCACATCGTCGGTGGAAACCGCCGCGTTGGCCAGCCCCATCTCAGCGGCTTCGGAACCCAGGAAGAAGTCACCCATGTAGACGATCTCGCGCGCCTTCAGGACGCCGACTCTCTCCGCGAGCGTGTACACGACGCCTCCGCCGATGAACGTGCCCAGAGAGATCTCCGGCAGACGCAGCTTGGCCAATTCGGAAACGATCATGAAGTCCGCCGAGAGGGCGAGTTCGAGTCCCGCCCCGATGGCGTGGCCGTTCACCGCGGCGACGACCGGCGTGCCCATCGACTGAATTCGGTAGTTCGCTTCCTGCGCACTCCGCGTGTACCGATCGCGATCTGCGTCCGAGAGGGGCGTTTCGCCGTGTGCCTTGAGGTCGGCGCCGACACAGAACGCGCGACCCGATCCGGTGAGGATGACGCACCGCGTCTCCCGATCGGCGTCCGCCCGCGCCAATTCCTCGATAAGTCGCTCGTAGAGGCGCAGACTAACCGCGTTGAGTCGTTCCGGGCGGTTGAGCGTGAGGACGGTGACGGCGCCTTCCCGTCGCACGAGGATCGTGTCGGTTTCAGCGGTCACCGGAGTACTCCCAGCTGGCACGGATCGGTTCGCCCGCCATCGTGCCAAGGAACGCCCGGTCCCGGATCGCGAACGCCCCGTTCACGAGGACATGGACGGCTCCCTCTGCGTACTGATGCGGGGCTTCCATCGTGGCCATGTCGCGGTAGGTATCGAGATCGAGGATCGCCAGGTCGGCGCGCATTCCAGGTCGTATGTAGCCACGGTCGGAAAGCCCAAAGAAGTCAGCGGCCAGTCCGGTGAAGCTGCGAATCGCGAAAGGGACGCTGATGACATTCTCGTCCAGTGCGAAGAGGCGCATTTTCCGGGCGAAAGCGCCGTAGACGCGAGGATGCACCGTGACCTGTCCTTCGGCCGGAGTCCGCCCGTCGGTGCACGTCATCATCCACGGCATTCCCGCCAGGTACCGAGTGTTCTCGATGTCGTACAGGTCGAGGTTCATTACGGTGGCGTTGCCGCTGTCCGTGAAGACCGTCTGCAGCGCATCAGGCACGGTCATCCCCCACTCGGCCGCGAGCGCGGCTACGGTCCGCCCGTTCAAGCGGGGATCCTCGTCGACGATCATGATCTTCTCGGGCCCCCCGCGCATGGCGAGGCTCTCCAACATCTGGACCCGGAGGATCGCGAGCGTGTCGGGGTGTGCGAACCGTCGCATGATCGCGTCTTGGCCCCCAGCGGTCGCCCATCGAGGCAGCGCGTAGGCTCGCAGATTCGACTGTGTCGCCGTGTACGGGTGCTGGGCGGCCCACACTTCTACTCCACGCGCGCGCGCATCTTCGATCATCCGGGCGCCGACCTCGGCGCGACCGTAGTTCGTGGCACCCTGTGGATTGAAGTGGGAGAAGGTTACGCGAAGCCCACTCTCTTCGCCGATTCGGATTCCTTCGGCGATCGAAGCATCGTAGCCGATGCCCTGGTAGGTCGCTCCGAGGTCGCGGTCGTGGGTATCGTAGATCGCGCGCTCCCACTCTGCAGCCACCTTGGCCAGTTCGATGACCTCTTCGGTAGTCGCGTAGTTGCCTGGCGTGTAGAAGAGCCCGGTGGAGAGCCCGAAGGCACCCTCCTCCATCGCCGATCGAACCATCGCCTTCATACGAGCGAGTTCCTCGGAGGTGGGCGCGCGGTCATCCATGTTCATGACTTCGCGGCGGATGGCGTTGTGGCCCACGAACAGAAGTCCGTTCACTCCAATGCCGTCGCTCGCCCATGCGTCCAGTTGGCGAGCGACGTCCCACCTTCCGTCGCCGTCGAGCCCGAGCGCGACCGTCGTGATTCCCTGCGCAAGGAATGCCCGAGCGTCGCGTCCGTAGTCCTCGTCGAGCTCCGCGTGGGAGTGTGCGTCGATGAAACCGGGGGCGATGGTGAGACCGGTCGCGTCGATCGACTCGAGGGCCGAAGCCTCCCCCAGGTCGCCGACCGCTGCGATGAGGCCGTCTCTGACCCCGACGTCGGCGAGCACGGCGGCCGCGCCCGAGCCGTCGAAGACCGATCCGCCGAGGAAGACGATGTCGTACTCGGCTCGCGGTGCCCAACAAGCGAACGTGAGGGCGACCGCGAGGAACACGATCGCCGAAGGCCGCTTCGACGATAGGCGCGCCCGTGCCTGCTTCGTCATCGTCCCCCGCCGGGAACGATGGGTAGCACCGCGTGTGACGGTCTCGAGCGATCCATCCATATCGTGTTCGTGGCCACTCTCGAACGGGTGGCGAGTCCCTCCGCTTCGCCCGTGTTGAAGTTCAGGTCGAAATGGGGGTAGTTGCTGCTCGAAATGTCGAGCCGAATCTTGTGGCCTGCCTTGAACAGATTACTCGTCGGAAACGCATCGATGGTGACCTCATAGGTACGACCTGGCTCCATGAGCGTCGGCGACTCCCACGAATCGCGGTAGCGGCACCGAATGATTCCGTCGGTCAGGTTCATGGCGAACCCGTCCGGATAGTCCGCGTTGGCCGGGTAAACGTCGATGAGCTTGGCGGTGAAGTCGGTATCGGGGCAGTCCGAGGTGATCCAGAGTTTGACCCGAAGCGGACCCGTCACTTCTATGTCGGAGGTGAGCGGTGCGGTCTGGAATACCAGGACGTCCGGTCGCTCCGAGAGCGAACGATATGGCTCACGAGATCCGAAGAAGTCCGGTCCTTCCCGCTGATCGAAGGCTCCTCCGACCATGACGGGCGCTCCGGATGTGATCGTGCCGCCGATGCTGGGCACTGGGTGTCCGGGGTCGAACTGATAGGTTCGCCCGACGTCGTCGCCGGTCGGCTCCGCGAGCGTGAGCCTTCCGTCGGCCGACAGGAAGTGTGGTGTCTCGACGGTGCCATGGATCGGCCAATCCTCGGCAGTCCTCCAGCTTCCTCCATGATCCATTCGGCCGGCGGCGTTCCTCAAGCCACTTCCGCCGCCCATGAGGAAATACCGCACCGTCGGCTCACGATCGACGCCGTTGTCGACACCCCGCAGCCAGTGATCGAACCATCGGACCCGCAGCTCCCAATAGTCCTTCGCGAGCTGACCGTCCAGCGTCGCATCAGGCCCGAAGTCGACGTCTCCGGCCCAGGTGAGCGACCGGTCACCGTGGGTCCATGGCCCGAGAATCAGGCGGACGGGTCCACGCTTGGCATCCGAGAGGCCCAGGTAGTTGTCCGTCGCGGTCCGCGGATAGGGGTCGAACCACGACGACATGTGCACCATGGGGGCATCAGGCCACACGTCGTAGAAGCCCTCCGCGTAGATGCCTGCCTGTTTCCAGTATTCGTCGAACTCCCCCTTCGTCCACTGCTCGAAGAGGTAGGCTTCGTAGTCTGGAGCGAGGCTCACCGGAGAGTGCCCCGGCCTCCATGGCATTTCATGAAACCACTGCCGAATGTCGACGGCTTGCATGGCCGCCGACAACTCCGTGTCACCCGTGACCTCCGGACTCAGGATTCCGTTGGAATAGGCCCATGTGGCCTGCTTCAGTTCGAAGGCTCCACCCTGGCGGATCCCGCCCTGGTACGAATTGGAGAAGCCGCCGGAGTCGAGAAACATCGCTGCGACGCCCGGAGCTCCCGCCGAGGCGAGGGCGCCCTGTGTATGTGCGGCGTACGAGAGCCCCTTCGTCCCGATCTTCCCGTTGCACCAGGGCTGTTCCAGAATCCACGCACAGGTGTCGTACCCGTCGGGGGCGTCGTCGAGATACTTCTGATAGATCCCCTCGGAGTCGTAGCGCCCACGCACGTCTTGGTAGACCACGACGTAGCCGCGCTCCACGAAGATGCGTGCCACCTCGTCTCGGGTCTTGGCCCGGGCGGGCTCGGCCACGGATCGTTCGGAGCGGCTCGGGCGCTGCTTACCGTAGGGCGTCCGCTCCAAGATGACCGGCCACGGACCGTCGAGGGTCGACCCGTCTCGGGCGGGCACGTGCACGTCCGTGGCGAGGCGCACGCCGTCTCGCATCGGGACCATGATCCCGTCCAGCAGCGCGACGTCGTATGGGCCATCGACGGGCATGCCGTCTTCGCTGAAGTCGGCGGCGGAGCTTCGGCAACCTGGGAGGGTGCTCGCAGCCGCGAGGCTCACGATGCGCGCGAAGTCGCGTCGGGTCACCGACGGTCCAAACCATCCGTCAAAGTTCATCGGGGACTCCTGTCGGAACCGCTGCGTCGACCTCCGCCACGACGTCACGAGTCCACATGCGCAGCAGAGTGGGTGCCGCGAGGCTTGCGAGGGCGAGGGCCCATAATGTGATCGCGATGGGTGATTCGAAAAGCACGTTCACTTCCCCCCCGGAAAGAGACATCGCACGCCGAAGATTCTTCTCCATGAGTGGCCCGAGCACCAGACCCAGCACCACTGGTGCCAGGGGGAAGTCCATCTTCCTCATGAGGTAGCCGACGACGCCGAACATCGTCATCAGCATGAGATCGAAGGAACTCCCGTTCACGGCGTAGACTGCAACGAACGCGAGCGCGGCCACACCGGGGATCAGGAACCAACGGGGCAGGGTGAGCGCCTTCACGAACACGCCCACGAGGGGCAGGTTCAAGAGCAGAAGGAACACGTTCCCCACGTACATCGAAGCTGCCAGGCCCCAGAACAGGTCGGGCTGCTCCTGGATGAGGAGGGGGCCTGGTGTCACGCCGAATCCCAGGAGGGCGCCCAACAGGACCGCGGTGGTTCCGCTGCCCGGCACTCCGAGCGTGAGAAGAGGGATCATGGCGCCGTTCGCGGCCGCGTTGTTCGCGGCCTCAGGAGCAGCCACGCCGCGAATATCTCCCTGGCCGAAGCGACCGCTCGTCCCCGCGATCCGCTCCTCGGTGCTGTAGGCGAGGAACGAAGCGATCGTACTTCCGGCGCCCGGAAGGACGCCGACCAGGAAGCCGAGACCGCTGCTACGGAGCATCGTCCAGGTCGTCCCGGCCAGTTCCTTGGCCGAGATCATCACTCGCCCGTACGCGGCGGCGGTCTGCTGACCGCCCTTGGTATCCTCCAGAAGCTGGAGCACCTCGCTCACTGCGAAGAGCCCGATGGTCACGACGACGAAGTCCATGCCGTCGAGAAGTTCGATTTGCCCGAAGGTGTACCGGGGCACCGCGCTGTTGGGGTCGAGCCCGACCGTGGCGAGGCCGAGCCCCAGCGCGGTCGACACGAGCCCCCGTACGAGGCTTCCCCCGGAGAAGCTCGATAGGGCCGAAAAGGCGAAGATCATCAACGCGAAATACTCTGCCGGCCCGAAGCGGATCGCCCACTCTGCGAGAACCGGCGCGAAGAGAACCAGCGCGAAAATCGAGAGCGTTCCGCCGACAAAGGACGAGATCGCCGACATGGCCAGTGCGGGGCCGCCGCGACCCTGCTTGGTCATCTCGTAGCCATCGAGCGCGGTGACGACCGCGGACGCGGTCCCCGGCACGTTCAGCAGGATCGTACTGATGGAATTGCCGTACTGGGATCCGTAGTAGATGCCGACCAGGAGGATGAGCGCCGATTCCGGTGGGATGCCGGTCGCGAAGGTCACCGGAATGAGAATGGCGATCGCGTTGATGGGGCCTATGCCCGGCAGCATGCCGACGAAGGTCCCCACAAGGACCCCTCCCAACGCCAAGCCGAGATTCAGCGGCTGGAGCGCGATCGCGAAACCGCCCATCAGATGGCTCAGCGAATCCACAGGTCCCCCACCGGTAGCGGAAGCGCAAGCAGGCGGACGAACAAGAGCCAGAGCACGCCCGAGAGCGCAGTCGCGGCGGCGAGGCCGTGAGCCCGTGGCGCGCCATAAAGCGCGGACAGCGCCATCACGACGAGCGTCGTCGAAAGGAAGAAGCCGATGGTCGGAAGTGCCACCGCGTATGCCACGAACGCTCCCGCCGCGGCGACGATCCGGAAGCCCGCCTCACGGACCGGCCAGCGGGCGGCTTTTCCTGGCCGAACCAGTGAGTAGGACCCGGCGAAGACGAGGAGTGCAGCCACGACCAAAGGAAGCGCCTTGGGGCCCACCGGATCCGTGAGGAAGCCCACCTCGAACGTCATCGCCTCGACGCCGATCGCGACACCCGCGGCGATCAGCGCCGCCGCCACGATCCGCTGCTCGCGTGAGATCATCGGATGAGACCGATCTCGCGCGACATCTCTCGGAAGTCGGTGACCTGGTTCTTCACGAAAGTGGAGAACTCTTCGCCCGTCATGAAGAAAGGCTGGAGTCGATTCGTCCGACGCGCCTCATCCCAGGCCGGCGAGGCGCCGACTTGCCGAAGGATGTCGACCCACCGGTCGTACGCCTCGTCACCGATCTCGCCGGGTACGTAGAAGCCTCGCCAGGTCACCCAGGTCACATCCACCCCTGATTCGATGGCCGTCGGGACCGAGGCGAGAGTGCCCTCCATGCGCTCGGGTGACAGGGCGACGAGGACGCGTAGACGGCCCGCGGCGACTTGGCCTTCGACCTCCGACGCCTCGCCCGAAAAGACATGAACGAATCCGCCCAACAAGGCGGTCATCGCCTCCCCACCACCGTCGAACGGGACGTACCGAATCAGCCGCGGGTCGATACCCGCCCGGTGCGCAAGGAGGAGGACCTTCATGTGGTCCTGACCGGCCACGGCGGACCCGCCGCTGACGACGAGTGAGGCCGGGTCGCTTCGCCAGGCGGCGAGTAGGTCGTCGAGCGTGTTCCACGGTGAATCCGCTGCGACGGCCAGAATTCCGTACTCGGCTCCCAGAGCGCCAATCCAGCGGACGTCGTCTTCATCGAGGCTGCCGTACTGCCCTTGGGCGAGGCGGAGTACCGTCGACGGGCTCGCCGCGATGATCACGTTGGTGTCGCCGCCGCGCTGAGCGACCGTGCGAGCGTAGGCGACTCCGCCCCCGGCGCCGGGTAGGTTCGTGGTCCGCACCAACCCCGGCGAGAGCCCGAGATCGGACACGACCTGTCCGACCGATCGGCAGGTAAGGTCCCAGCCGCCCCCGGCGTTCGCCGGAGCAAGGCACTCCCACCCCCGTCCGTCGGTGGGGGCGGAACAGCCCATAGACCAGCCGAGGAATCCGCACAGAAACCACTGCGAGGCGCGTCGGAACTTGGGCCGTGGCGCTCGAGTCTTCACGCGAACTCAGCAATATGCACGAGTGCGTCACCCTGGTGAACGAGGGGATTCACGGAGTGTCCCATGACGACGCCTGTCGAACGGGCACGGACTTCGCTTCCTCCCCGACCCGACGGGTCGGCGATCATACCGACTCTTCCGCCCTTGGTGACGTAGGATCCGAGCTCGGTTTCAAGACGGAAGATTCCCCCGCGGGAAGCTCGCACCCATGCAGTGGAGCGCGAGAGCGTCGGAGCCTTGGCCGGTGGATCGGGGACCACGCCGACAATGCCGCCCATTCCGAGCGCTTCGAGCGAGCGCAATGTACCCATGACTCCCACCGCCACAGCTTGTTCGCTGAACCTCCTCGGCTCACCGCCTTCGAAAAGAATGATCGTCTTGCCCCGCTTCAGCGCGACGTCGCGGAGCGTCCCCTTGATCGTCTTCGAGTGGAGGACCAGGGGGGCCCCGAACGCGAGACCCAGCCGGTGCGTTTCCGCGTGGTCCATGTTGCCCCGAACCTGGGGAAGGTTGGTGCGATCATCGGAGCCGGCGTGAAAGTCGATGCCGATGTCGCTCACATCGACGACCTCGTCGATGAAGAGTCGGGCCAGGCGACTCGCGAGTGGACCCCGAACGGATCCAGGAAACGACCGGTTGAGGTCGCGGCGGCCGGGTAGATACCTAGATCCTGTAACGAAGCCGAAAACGTTGACGACCGGGACGGCGATGATGGTTCCCGACAAGCGACGTGCGTCGAGTCGTTCCAATACCCGCCGAATGATCTCGACTCCGACGATCTCATCCCCGTGAATCGCACCGCTCAGCCACAGCACCGGACCCTTTTCTGCACCGTGTAGAACTTCGACGGCTAGCGAGAGTTGTGTGCCGGATGGCAGTCGGCCAGCCGGGAGTTCTACTTGCTGCCGTGTGGCCGACTTGATCCGTTTTCCGGCGAACGTGAAATCAGCCACCAGCGACCTCCTGGTCGTCCGCGTGGTTTTCCACGAACTCGATGATTTCGTCGGCCACGTCGACACCCGTCGCGCCCTCGATCCCCTCGAGCCCGGGAGACGAGTTTACTTCGAGGACGAGGGGCCCACGGTCGGAGCGGAGGAGATCGACGCCTGCGACATTGAGCCCCAGCGCCTTGGCAGCGCGCACGGCCGTTCTGCGCTCATGCGTTGTGAGCTTCGTTGCTTCGGCGGTCCCCCCCCGATGGAGATTTGACCGAAAGTCTCCTGGAGCGGCGTGACGGATCATGGCGGCGACGACGCGACCGCCCACGACGATGCAGCGGACGTCACTTCCGCCGGCTTCCTTTACGAACTCTTGAACGAGGATGTTGGCGTCCAGTTGGCGGAAGGCGTCGATCACGGACTCCGCCGCCTTCTTCGTCTCCGCCAGCACGACGCCCGAGCCCTGCGTTCCTTCTAGGAGCTTGATGATGAGTGGAGGACCGCCCACCATAGCGATTACGCTGTTCGTGTCCTTGACCGATCGGGCGAAGGCCGTGACCGGAAGCCCGAGGCCTTCGCGCGCGAGGATCTGGTGTGACCAGAGCTTGTCTCGAGAGCGGCCGATACCGACGGCGCTGGCGAGCGTGTACACACCCATGGTCTCGAATTGCCGTACGACTGCGGTGCCGTAGAAGGTGACCGACGCTCCGATGCGGGGAATGATCGCGTCCAGTTCCAGGCTGGCTCCTCGATACTGAATGGAGCCTTTCTTCCCTTCGAGTCCCATGGAACAGCGAAGGAAGTTGATGACCTCCACCTCATGCCCTCGTTTCTCCGCTGCCTCGCGTAGCCGGGACGTCGAGTAGAGGCTGGCCTTCCGGGACAGGATACCGAGTTTCATTCTTCGTCCTCTGAGGCTCGCCGCGTGCGACGTGCCTGATTCACGGGAGCGAGCGAGCGACCGGCCCGGAAAGAGCTCCCGGCATCGACCACCACTCGGTTCTTCAATGCCTGTCGTCCGAGGAGCATGCGGAATCCCATCTGGTCACGTCGCGCGAGCGTCAACTCGAGCGGCCAGGTGTGATCGCCGATATGCACGACCGTCTGAATGACCGGTCGCAACTCCTCGTGGCCGCCCGAACTGCGTACGACGCGCTCGTCGACCACTTCCGCCTCGATCTCTACTTTCGCAACGGATGACCGCTGCACCGGATGGACCACGAAGCGGACCATCGGGGTGCCGTCGCGGAAGAAACGCTTCAGCCCAGAGGCTTGCAGCGACGATGTCCGTGCCCCGGTATCGAGTTTTACTTTGATCGCACGAACACCTAGCTCGGGCAGTACCGCCCACTCCCTCCACCCGAGTGTGTTCGTCGGTGGTCGGCGCGCTCGGCGCTTCGCCGGTGCCTTCACGGTGCGACCCTCCAGGCGTACGCCGGCCTGATCGTCATTGAGCCTCCAGGGAGGGTCGAGATTGGGCCGGAAGGTACTGCCTGAGGCCCCGATCGGGGAGGAGCGCAGGCTCGGGCGTTATGCACGAATGCGGGCACGACGCCGGTTCTTTAGGCTTGAATTGGCCGAGTTTCGCCAGGACGCACACCCAGTAAACAGGCGTTTCCGAGAAGGAAGGCCGTCTGGCACATCACTTGCCTTTGAAGCTACCGATGCTCTGCGGAGACGAATCCTATCAGGAGACAAGATACGATGACGGTGAAGAGTGTTCGATTCGTGACGGTGTTGGGCCTGATCGCCGTGTCCGCGTGCGGGGGCGATGACTTGGTCAACGTCGGTGAACTCTCGGAGGCCGAGGTTGCCGAGCTGACCGGCGCGGTGATGTGGGCGGCGCTCTCGAGCGGCCTGGATTTGTCTGCTTTCCAGCCAGCGGCTGCTGCAGGGGGCCCGCAGGCTACACCGATCTCCTTTAATCGAACGGTCGCGGCGACCGTGCCGTGTCCCCTCGGTGGGAACGTCGGCGTCGCCGGTTCCTTGACTGTGACCGGTGACACGGAGGCCGAGGGCGGACGGTTGGCGTACGAAGTGACCCACGTCCACGACGGCTGTGTGGTCGCGTCCGAGACCGACCGGCAGTTCACCTTCTGGGGCAACCCAGATCTCGGTCTGGAGTTCTTCGTCGACGTCAGTGAAGCCGGCGGCGTCGAGTGGGGCGGAGACATCGAAGGTGCTGTCGACTGGGAGACCGGTGGACGCGAGGGCACGTGCGTGCTCAACGTAACCTTCTCAGGCGCGATCCAACTGCAGAGCGAGGCGGGTTCGGCAACGGTGTCTGGGACCGCCTGCGGTACGCAGATCAGCCAGAGCCTTAGTATCGGGTAGCTTGCTGGTGGATCCCTCGGGGGCCTGCGATCGTAAGGGGAACACCCCCGCTCGCAGGCCTCTCGGGGGCATCCATTCGAGGGGGTGGCGTGAGCGTCCTGTTCGGCATCGCGGTCGTGGTAGCCCTTCTGGGTTGCCTCCTGATTATTCCGTTGGGGCTGCCCGGCCTTTGGCTGATGTTGGTGATCGTCCTGGGGCTCGTGCTCCAGGGGTCGCTCTCCTGGACGTTCGGAACAGTGGCAGCGGCCGCGGCTGGGACGGCCGAGCTCGCCGAGTTCGTCGTATTGCGTCGCTTCGGCGAACACTTCGGAGGCTCGCGTCGGGCGTTCTGGGGCGCAGTGATCGGCGGGATGGTCGGATTGTTCATCGGTGTACCGATTCCCGTGATCGGTCCCCTCGTCACGGCCTTCGTGGGTACGTTCGTCGGAGCGGGCCTCGTGACGCTCATCGAGACACGTTCGGTTGAACGCTCGGCCCGCGTCGGATGGGGTCTGGTGCTTGCGCGAACCGCCGCAGTGGCGCTCAAGGTTGCGACCGGCGTTGCCATGACGGCGGCGGTCGGAGCGGCCCTCGTTCTCTAGCTGCGCTCGGGCGTGAGCAGAGTTCTCACTAGCGGCGCCGGACTTCCGGTGGGCGGAGTTCGTTCCACCGCGCAATGAAGGCGACCGCCGCATCGACCATAGCCTCTGTCGCAACACGTCCGGCCTCCACCGTCGACTCGCGCGGGTCGCGAACGCCCCATACGCCCGTCGTGGACATCTCGGCGGCAGACGTCCCTTTGCCCGTGGCCTCGTCTTTGAGTCCCTCGGCGAGGAAAACGGTCGTCGCGGTGGGATCGCCCGCGACGACGGCGGGGAGCATCGCTTCCATGTGCTCCGGCAACGTAAGCTCGGCGTTCACCGCGGCTGCCAGGTCGACGAGCTCAGGAATCAGATAGAGGGACGCCGATGTCTCTCCCGTTCCCCCGTGCCGATCGAAGACGGCTTCCGTAGCTTCTTCCCGGCTCGCGGTGCGGTCACGAAAGGGCCCGAGGACCGCGCCGAGATCCACCGCGATTCCCTGAGTCTCCTGATTGATGCGATCTACGATGAAGGTCGTGATCGCCTGGTTGCCTCCGTGTGAGTTCAGAATGAGAAACCGCTTGAATCCATGGCGCATCAGGCTCTTCGCCGCTTCGAAATACACTTCCTGAATCAGAGTCGACGGCAGCGTGATCGTGCCCTCGAAGCCCATGTGGTACGGGGATTGACCGGGGAGCAGAATGGGCGCAACCAGGACGTCGGCGCGTTGGGCGATCAGCTGTGCCCGTGCGACGCCGTTCAGGTAGTCCGTTCCGATGGGGAGGTGGAGGCCATGCTGCTCCAGCGACGCGACCGGAATGATCACCATGTCCGATCGGCTGCGAAGATCCTGGACTTCAGGAACGGTCATGTGGGGCAGGTAGTTCGAAATCTTCTCGGTCGGCGGCAGCGCTGACTGCTGTGCACCGACAGGGGTCGATGCGAACGGGGCCCCTGCTGCGAGTACAAGAAGGGCCATAACGGACCTGGATCTCCGTTCCATGCGTGACTCCAAGTGGGAAGCGGCTTCGCCTTCGGCATCGTAGGATTTACGATCTCCACATTCGGAACACCAGGCGAGCGAGGTCGTCATGCGGATCGACAGGATCGAGGACTTCCTTTCGTACTTCGAAGGCGTGCACCAGCGCACGCGCGGCGTGGCGCTTTGTATTCCTGAGGAGTCACTCGAATGGTCTCCGGGGGAGGGGCGTTTCACGCCCGGCGATCTCGTTCGGCACATCGCTTCGACCGAACGCTGGATGTGGGCCGAGAATGTGCAGCAGCTGCCCTCGCGGTATCCGGGCCACGGGCCAGAGCTCGCGCGTGGCAAAGACGCGGTCCTCGCGCACTTCGAGGCGATGCACCAGGAGGCCGTCGAGATCTTCCGGGCTCTCACACCCGATCGTCTCCAACTGCGCTGCGCCACCGTAGGGGGGATCGACATGAGCGTCTGGAAATGGCTACGGCTGATGGCGGAGCACGAGATTCACCATCGGGGTCAGCTGTACGAACTCATGGCTCGTTTGGGGGTGTCTACGCCCTCGCTGTACGGCCTGACGGAAGCCGAGGTCAGGGAGCGCAGCATCTGAGGACCCAGGGGACCCCGGCGGCCGGACTCGGCTGACGGTGGCGGTATCGATGGCAAGTTTTAACTTGAATCAAGTTCTCGTTAAATAATGATGCAGAGGTGCGAATGGCTGCTGTGGCAGCGAAAGCGACTCGATCGGTCTTGGACGAAATCAAGCAGTCGAAGCCGTTTCGATCCAAGAGTCAGGAGGCGTATCTCGCGCTCCTCCGCACCGCGGATGACTCGAAGCGCTACATCGGACACATCCTCGAGCGGGCCGACGTCACCCTTCAGCAGTACAACGTGCTCCGGATCCTCCGCGGCGCCGGCGCCGACGGCTTGCCGACGCTCACCGTGGGTGAACGAATGATCGAGCGGACGCCGGGGGTGACTAGACTTATTGACCGGATGGAGCGTAAGGGGTGGGTGGAGAGGGAGCGATGCACTGAGGATCGGCGTAGAGTCTGGTGCCGGATCAGTCCAGTCGGGCTGGCGATGCTCGCGAAGCTCGACGAGCCGGTGGGGGAGGTCGACGATGTCTTGAGCGGTGCCCTCGACGCTTCAGAAATCGAACGTCTCGTCGAATACCTCGATCGCATCAGGGCCCACATGAACGACCCGCGCGACTAACTCCCACCCGCGCCGCCGCCCTTCCACATTGACGCACCCGGGTCTTCGCGGGTATTGGTCGCTCACCCGATCACCGCTCCGGAGGCTCGTAATGTCGCGTTTCTTCCTTCTATGCTCGCTGGCGCTCATGATGTCGGCGTGCTCTGCGACCACTTTGGCGCCGCCCCCCGCGCCCGATGCCTCGCCCGGTACCGTGGACCCGGGAGCCTATGACGTCATCATCGAGGGTGGGCGCATCGTCGACGGAACCGGGAATGCCTGGTACCCCGGAGATGTAGCGATCCGGGGCGACCGAATCGCGGCCATCACGCTGCCCGGTGTATTACACGATGCCCCTGCCGCTCGTCGTGTGAACGCGATAGGAAAGGTCGTGTCCCCGGGGTTCATCGACATCCAGAGCCACTCGCGGGGCAGTTTTCTTGCGGGGGGTGACGGTCGGGTGGTGTCGAAGGTGACCATGGGCGTTACGACGGAAATCATGGGGGAGTCGACGACGAATGGGCCGTCGAGCCCAGAGATGCTTCGCGACGCGGGTGCCGCCGTCGGGCGCAGTCAGTTCGAGACGTTCGGCCAGTGGATGGCCGCGATGGAGGCTCACGGCGCCAGTGTCAACTTCGGGTCGTTCGTAGGTGCGTCCACCCTCCGCGTGTTGGGCATGGGTCTGGCCATGGGTGAAGCGGGCAGCCCTCAGCGCCGGCTCATGCAGCAAGCGGTCCGCCAGTCCATGGAAGACGGGGCCTTCGGCATCGCATCCGCACTCGTGTACCCGCCGGGTAACTTCGCCTCTACCAGCGAACTGATTTCCATCAATGCCGCGGCGGCTCCCTACGGTGGCGTCTACATCACGCATATGCGCTCGGAAGCCGATAACTATCTCGAGGCGATCGCCGAAGCGATCGAGATCGGCACGACCGCCGGTGTACCGATCGAGATCTATCACCTCAAGGCCGCCGGGCAGAGAAATTGGTATAAGGCCGACCTCGCCGTCGCCATGATCGATTCCGCTCGCGCGGCGGGAGTCGACATCCAGGCGAATATGTATCCGTACACGGCCGGAGGGACCGGTCTCGACGCTTGCTTCCCCCCGTGGGCATCGGCCGACGGAGCCCTCTTCCGCAACCTGGCCGATCCGGGCATGAGGAATCGGATCCGCCAGGAGATCGAAGTCCAGACCGAACCGTGGGAGAGCTTCTGTACACTGGCCACGCCGGAAGGGACGATGCCGTTGGGGCTCGATCTGCCTCAGCACCGGAAGTACCGTGGCTGGTGGTTGGCCGACATCGCAGCCGACATCGGGAAGGACTGGATCGACACGGCCTTCGACCTCGTCTTGAACGAACGCCAACGGGTGTCGACGATGTACTTCCTCATGAGCGAGGAGAACGTCGCCATGCAGATTCGCCAGCCGTGGATGAAGTTCGGGACCGACGCGGGTGGCATCGATCCGGTCAGAGCTGGGGGCCTCGCCCACCCCAGGGCCTACGGGACGTTCACGCGGGTCCTCGGCAAGTATGTCCGCGAGGAGGGCGTAACCACCCTCGAGGATGCGGTACGGAAGATGTCCTCGGCGGTCGCCACCCGTCTTCATATCCAGGGCCGCGGGTTTCTCCGTGAGGGCTACTACGCCGACGTCGTCATCTTCGACCCTGAGACCGTGGCCGACCACGCGACGTACGATGAGCCGCACCAGCTCTCTACCGGTGTGGAGCACGTGTTCGTGAATGGAGTCGCGGTCGTCAGCGAAGGAATCCACACCGACGCCCTGCCGGGCCGGGCTGTCCGCGGTCCCGGTTGGAAGGGACCGACCCGATGATCCGGCACTTCGGTCCTCTGGCCCCATTCGCCCTGATTGTCCTGTCCGCGTGCGGTGCCGACCAAGGCGCGCCGAGGGTCCTCGAGGCTCCGGCGGCCGATACGGATGGTACGCTCCGCGTTCTGATCTATCACGACATGGAAGGCCTTACGGGACAGAGTGACCCGAACACCTTTCGATTCGCACATCCCGATCGATACGCGGTCGGGCGCACGTACCTCACCGGCGACGTCAATGCGGTCGTGGCAGGCCTGTTTGCGGGCGGAGCCGACGAAGTTCATGTGGTGGACGGGCACGGAAGCGGGAACCCCGAACCTGATCTCCTGCTCGACCGCCTGGATGAGCGTGTCGAGCTCGTGAGGCGTCCCGAGTCCTTCGATGCTTATGTAGACCTCACAGTGGCGGGCACGTACGACGCGATCGCCGTAGTGGGCATGCATGCCAAGACGGGGAGTGGCGGCTTCGCCTCCCACACCTTCACGCTGGGCATCGATTTCATCCTGAACGGGATGCCGCTGACCGAGACCGAAGTCGTCGCCTATTCGTGGGGTCGCGTGGGCGTGCCCGTGATCTTCGCTTCCGGCGACGATCGACTCGCGGCCGATCTGGCGGGTCCCATGCCTTGGGTCGAGTACGTGACCGTGAAGCGGGCGACGTCCGCCTCGAGCGCAAATCCCCGACCGGTCGAGGAAGCCCGTGCCGAGCTCACCTCCACAGCAGAGCGCGCAATGAGGAATCATAGGGGGGCCCGGGCCATGAGACTGACGGAACCGGTTGAGGCGACGCTGCACGCCGTACCGCCGGCGGATCTGTCCTCCCTGGCCCGCGTTCCCGGTATCGCCTACGCAGATCAGCGAGTCACCTTCCAGGCCGACAACTTCCGTGAAGCGTACGACGGCCTGGTCGGGTTGGTCACCGCGGCGCGCGGCGGATATTTCGGCGTGATGAGTGAGGTCGCGCGCGACATGGTCGGCCCTGCGTTCATGCCGACCTATTCCGACGCACTCTTCGATCGATGGCTCGACGTCGAATCAGGTCGCTGGTCCGTGCCCGTCGTCTCTCCTCTTCCACCATCCACGTACCACGGGTTTCGCTGACCTGATCGCTCAGGCAACGAAACCGGCGTCGCCTGCATCGGATTGTAAGTGAGCTTGGATTCATATAGTAAGTGCGACACCCGGTGTCACCGGGGCACTGAACGAAGGCGAGGCAA
>JAQBXY010000028.1 GCA_027623325.1 Gemmatimonadota bacterium | reverse complement strand
CGTCCAGACGCCCCAGTCGCGGTGATTCGCAGATGGCGCACCGCTCGAAGATCTGCTTCGCTTACGGGGCCTCCGACCTCGATCGCTCCGGCTCCCCGGATCGGGATTCGATAGAGTTGCAGAGCGGTGGCGGTCTCGGCCGTGGTCCTCTCTAGAAAAGGCGACCTACCATCGAGGGTGACCACGTACCGTAGGTGGCGCTCGGAGGTGTCCAAGTTTCCGTCGGCGTCAAGATCCTCGGTGTCGGGTCGACCGTTCCCTCGGGTACACACGGCCCTCGGGTCGCCGAGCCGGTAGATTCGCCCGCGTTGAGCGACACAGTTCTCACCCCAAACGCCACGAGCGTCGGTGACGTCACTCCAAATCTCGCCCAGCCTCGGGTCGGCCTCCTGATCGAGCAAGCCGAGCCCCCAGGGCCCTCCTCCCGGTCGTGATCCCGTGGAATTCCCCAACGAATCCACGAAAAAGACATCCTCGCTTACCGTTCCCAGATCGATAACCAACGAGAGCGTCTGGTTCACCGAGGCATAGAACTCGAGGAACTCGGTCTTCGTGAGATCGAGTCCGTTCGTCGACAGCGAGGTCGTGGTCGACGCCCAACCCAGGCCGGTTCCCGACGCGCTCGTGCCCAGCGAGAGTTGAAGCCCCGGTTCGCGAGTCTCGGAACCGGAGACCTTGATCTGATTGTCGATGTCGCGTCGGGGGAAGAGACCTTCGTGTACGCCCAGGCTGTCGCCCCCGGGCGACTCGATGATCCACGTATGCTGCCAGGTGAACGGCGCCGTCGTCGTCTCGTCGACGACACTCGGCAGGACTCCGTCCGCGCCATCTCGGAACGTGAGCGCGCTCCCCAGCATCCAGTTCGAAGATTGGAGCGAGATCGGCAGTTGGGCCGCGGCATCGAAGTCGTCGACGAATCCACGATCCTGTGTGTTCGGATTCGGCACCGAGATCGCGAGTTCCCCGTCGACCGAGAAACTGGACGCCCCATCGAAGTTGAGTCCGGGCACGGCTTCAAGAAGACGGTCCATCCACGTGACCTCTGTGGTGTACTGCCCGCTCAAACCACCCAGGAGCGCGGCGCCCGGCTCCGTTCCCAGAATGGGCCGTTTGACGATCGAGCGCTCGGACTGATACAGACCGAGAAGATCGATGCCTCCCTTTGACCCCAGGTCGACGTGGGTTCGCACCCCGAAGACCTGGGTAGGTGTCACTTGGAAGAGGGACCGCTGTTCCCAGGTCGCGCGTACTGCGGCCCCGGGCGATGATGCGAACAAGAGGTCCGGCTCGAGCAGTCGGACCTGACCCACGTCGTAGTCGATCTCGTAGTCGGCACCCCGGAGGAGTTGCCGATCTCCCAACATGATCCGCTCGCTTCCGTCGCGGATTCCGAACGCGCCGAGGGAGAAGGACGAAATCACACCCTGACTTCGGAGGCGGTAGGCGAGCGAAAGTCGGAAACGGCCCGCGTTGTCTCGCTCGAAGGGATCCTCCTCCGAATAGATCCGCGTATTGGCGTCGTCGCCGAGGATCTGGCCCGTTACGGTTTCATTGAGACCGAGCGAAGGCACGGCGGGTGGTTCCGCGAACGGGCGTAGCGTCGGGAAGAAGACGAAGACGCCCTGGACGGGAGGCTGATCTTGAAAGAACTCCTCTCCGGGAGAGTAGACGAAGGACGGATCGAGGACGTCGGTCGGGGCTTCTTCGTCGAGGCCGAACAATCGAAGAAACGTGATATCCTCGCCGGACGGTCGACGCTTGAAGGTCCGCCCCGCAGAGAGTTCTCCGAGGGACACCGTCAACTCTACCGAGCCGGGCTCGACGTCGCGCGATCCTGAAACGCGGTAGACCTGGTGCATCTCCAGGTCCCAGGTCGGTCGCCCGGGTTGGTGGTTGGCCCCGGACGCTTTGAGGAGCCGGAGTTCCGGTCGCTCACCTCGGTTGTACAGGGCCTCGGGGTTGTAGTCGCCGATGGTGTCGCCCGAGGCCGTGATGTACGTGACCGCAAGCATCTCCTCGCGGCTCAACGGTTGTCGCAGCGCCACCCACAGCCCACTCGGATGGACGAAATAGTCGATGCCCTGCTGCAAGTACCGGAACCAGCCCGATTCCCTGAGTTGGCCACCCGGCCCATCGGCCACGGCGTCCGCCTGAATGAAGCCTTCGACCTGCTGTCGGAAGACGGGCTCGTCCTCGAAACGGTATAGTTGGATCGGCTGATCTCCCGGTGCGACCAACGACGACGCGGAGGCAGGATCGAGTTCGAGTGCATCGACGTGCGGGTACCCCTCGATTTGACTCGGATCGAGGAGGAAGTAGAACTGCCCCCTGACGTAGTCGGCATCGTCAAGAACCAGCGTGTCCTCCTGGACGAAGGCGCGCTGATCGCCGAGTCCGGTCAGCTGGAAGACTCGCGAGTTCAGATCCCCCCGCTGCTGAGCCCAAACGGTCTGGAAGTCGAGCCGGCCTAACTGTGCATCCGCCTGAAACCCGAAATTGCCCGCCGGAATCCCCTGGGTGAGGAATCGCGACTGGGGGAGGCGAAACGTGACATCACCCACCTCGAGCCGGCGAAGCACATCATCCTCTCCTCCGTCGTAGACGATGTTGATCCTGTTCGAGGAATCGAATTCCCTCGATTGATCGAAGTCGACGTCGACTTGAATCCGATCCATGATCGTGCCGTTTACCTGAACTCCGAACTGGACCTCCGGGCTCAACTGCGGAATGAGCGTCGGGTTACAGCCCACACCGAAGCGCTCATCACACGGCTCGAACCGTGTCCAGTCGCCGCCGAGTTCCATGCGGCTGCGCACATTGAGGGCAAGATCCGCGTACTCCGTGACGAAACGCCCCCCCTCGTCGTCGGGGGACGGAACGCCCCTGAGCGGAGGCGCCGGTGGCAGGAAGAGCGCCGCCCCGGTAAGGTCCCGGTCCGCAACGCGGCGGAGGAGGACGAAGTCCTCGAGTGGCTCCATCTCGAGCGTATTCGGCCGCGGCCCAAACAACACGTCTCCAAACGGTATCGAACGCGGCCTGCCGAGTCCCTCCTCGCTGACCCGGATCCTTCGCATTCCCAGCCGCACGTGAGGTTCGTCCGGAGACGCCGTTAGCCCCAGCCTTACGGACTGCGAGGGTCGCAGGAGATCCGGTCGAATGATCGTGTCCGCCACCACGGGCACCGCGACCGAGGCGTCTGGAACGGGCTCGCGGGGGCGCGGTAGTGCTGGAACCACCAGCGCCAGAACCAGGGTAACGAGGCGCGAGATCACTCTGGCCAGCTCAACCGACGAACAGAGTGTGCGAACCGGTGTAGGGAGTGCCCGAACGTACGGGCACGCCTACGAAGGACCGACCGAGTGACGGAGCGATGCGAAAAGGAGTCCTAGCCAGATACCTGATCGGTGTGCACCTCGGGCCGTTCCTGTTTGCATTGTCAGCGATCACGGGTCTCATCTTCGTCAACGCTATCGCTCAGCGCGTGGATTCGCTTGTCGGCAAAGGCCTGCCGTGGAGCGTCATCGGTGAATTCCTGCTCTACTCTCTACCTCATACCATCGCCCTGTCGCTGCCGATGTCCGTACTGGTCGCCGTGCTCTACGCTTTCAGCGAAATGGCGGCCTCCAACGAGATTACAGCGATGTCTGCCGGTGGAGTTCGACCGAGCCGGATCATGACACCGGTCGTGGGTCTCGGAATCATCGCGACCCTGGTCATGCTCTTCTTCAACGACACCGTGTTGCCCGAGTCGAACCACGCGCTAAAGAACCTCCTGCTCGATATCGGTCGCAAGAGTCCGACGCTCGAACTGCGTGAGCAAGTTGTGAATGAGTTGAAGGTCGGTACGGGAATCGATCGATACTTCCTCACTGCCGATCGGATTGATCACGAGACCAACGAGCTGGACAATATCACGATCTTCGACGCCAACGATCCGCTACGCCAGCGAACGACGTATGCCGCCAGTGGCGAGATGGCGTTCAACGACGCCCGGACCGACCTCTATCTGACGCTGCATGACGGTTTCGTCCACGAGGTACAGAAGGACAGGATGGGCGGCTTTCAACGGCTGTACTTCGATCAGCAGATCGTCCCGTTGCGAGACGTCGGCAACGAGTTGGATCGTCGGCTCGGTGGCTCCGATCGGTCGGACCGCGAAATGGGGTTCGCGCTTCTCGGAGAGAACGCGAGAAGCAGAGAGGCTCAACTCGACTCGGTCTTCCAGGAAAACCGTCTCAAGGCCCTCGAGGCGGTGCGGGTGGCGCTGAACCAACCCTTGGAGGCGGACACCGCTTGGGCTGTGGAAGCTCGACGCCGGGACCTCACCGGCGTGCGCCGCACGGCTTCGTACATCTCGCAGGACGGGCTGACCCAGCAACTAGTCGCGGGTACCCGCGCTCGTGCGGCCCGGGCTTCGGCGCTCGAGCAGGCGATCAATCGCTACAAGGTCGAGATCCACAAGAAGTGGGCGATCGCGTTCGCGTGTCTCGTCTTTGTCCTGATGGGGCCACCCCTGGCACTGCGCTTTCCGCAGGCCGGCGTCGGATTCGTCGTCGTGGCATCGGCGGTGATCTTCTTCGTCTACTGGGTGGGGCTGCTGGCCGGGGAAACGATGGCCGACCGCCGCGTCGCCGATCCGGCAGTCACGATGTGGCTCGGCAACGTGATCTTCCTTGCGATCGGGATCACCCTCCTGCGCCGGATGGGACACTCCGTCGGCACGGCTCGGGGCGGGGGCATGGGGGACGCGATCGCCGACTTCTTCGGTGGGCGACGAGACGTGGGATCCGAGGCCGGAAGATGATCAGGATCCTCGACCGCCTCGTCTTTACGACATTCATCCGCCTCTTCGTGCTGGTGCTCGCCGCGTGTCCTCCGCTGTTCATCATCGGCGACATCGCCGAGAAGCTCGACGACTACATCGATCGAGGGCTCACGGGCTCGGAGGTCGCGCAGGCGTACCTCTACCAGTTGCCGCTCTTCATCCAGTGGTCGTTTCCCATCGCAGCGTTGCTCGCGACGGTATTTACCGTTCACTCGATGACCGTGCATCGGGAGATCGTCGGTGCAAAGGCAGGCGGTATTTCCTTCCACCGACTCATCGCCCCGATCCTCGTTGCGGGGGTGGGCCTCACGGTCATCGCTCTCGGTCTTTCCGAGGTCGTCCCGCGAGGGAATCGCATTTCGGCCCAGATCCTACGATCGGAGACGCCCGGTCGGTCGTGGCGCTCGGACTTCGTATACCGGTCGGAGGCTGGACTGACGTGGCAGGTTTCGCGGCTCACGGCTTCGGATGGGCGCATGACCGGATTGGTGTTGGAGCGGCCCCCGACGGAGGACCAGCCGGGGATGCACGTGCTCGCCGACGCGGCCAGTTTCTCCGACGCCGAGGGCTGGACTCTCTCGCAAGGCTACCTCCGCACTCTGAGCGCCGACAGCACCGAGCGCACAGTCGAGTTCGACCGGATGGTCATGCAGGGCGTGACCGAGAGGCCCGAGGAGCTACTCGAGGCTCCGCGCCAGCCCGAGGAGATGACCTATGCCGAAATCGACCGACTCGCTCGGATCGTCGAACGAACGGGGGGCAATGCGCGGGAGCTGCTCGTGAAGCGTGAGCAGAAAATCTCGATTCCGGTGGCGACCCTGGTCATCATCCTGTTTGGAGCGCCCCTGGCGACCAGCAACAAACGGGGAGGCGCGGCCTACGGCATCGGCCTCTCTCTCGCGACGGTACTCGTCTACATCATGATGCTTCGAGTCTCCGGGGCTCTGGGTGAAGCGGGCGCTCTCTCGCCCATGATGGCGGCCTGGCTCCCCAACGGGCTCTTCGCGATCGCGGCTCTATTCTTCATGGCCCGAGTCCGCACCTGAATCCGCAGCTTATCAGGACTCGGGATCGCCTCGTAGGGCCCGCGCCAATTCGCTGCTGAGTCGCCCCTCAAAGATCTCCTCCACTGGACCCCGCAAGACGACATCGAGGTCTCGTGTCACTCCGACGGTGAACGATCCGCCTGGCATAGTTACCGTGATGACACCCGGCGCCAGGCGTCCCGAGGACACCAGAGCCACGGCGACGGCACACGCGCTCGTTCCTGAAGTGGAGGTCCGGCCCACGCCGCGCTCCCATATGAGTGCGTCACAGCGGTCCGGTGCGGTGACCCGCACCAGCTGGACGTTCGCTCCATGATGCAGTGCGGGATGCGAGACGAGGAATGGACCGACGTCCGCCAGTCGTTCCTCTGAAAACGTGGCGGCCGAGCCATCGGTCACTACCACGAGGTGTGGATTCCCTACGGAGACGGGCACGACTGACAGGACGCTCCCGTCGGGCCCGCGGACCGTGCCGTCGATCTCGAACAGGCCAGGATCGAGGGCTACCGCTTCACCGCCCGCGGTCGCTCTCCCCATTTCGGCCGAGACATCGTACCTCGGCCCATCTCGACCGTGAATGATGAGGTGTACTTCGTCACCGCCGACCCGGACGTCGTACGACTCAACGTGCATGGAGCGGCGCCAAAGGTAGGATCCCAAGATCCGAAGTCCGTTCCCGCTCCGTTCGAATTCGCCGCCGTCCGGGTTGAACATCCGCAGGTGGTTCCCAGGAAGGAGCACGACGATCCCATCGGACCCCACCCCCCGATGGCGATCACAAACGGTCTGCACGTTCTTTTCGGTCGCGGGCCAGTCTTCCCCATTCTCGAACACCAGATAGTCATTCCCGAGACCGTGTCCCTTATAAAAGGCTGCGGACAGGGTCGGGCGATCGGGCCAGCGATTCGTCGGTGAGTCGTGAGTCGGCACGGCGGGAAGCCTGGATGAATGCGGGTCTTGGAGGGCCCGTCAATGTAGGTGCGGTCGGTATCATACTGGATGACTTCCCGGACGAGTGCTACCTTCGTTGGACGACAAGCTCGGGCGATTTGAGGCATCTTGCGGCCCGCACGACGCGTGAACGACGAACGCGTCCGCAAACACGCTAAAAAGCCAGAGCCCCGTCGCGTATCTTCGCGAGGGGCTTTGCGTTTGGAGATCAAAGAGTGAGCGACGAGACAGGCACCCGCACGAGGGCCCAGCGCCTTCTACTTCTGGACGAAGCGCTGACCCAGAGAATTCTGGTCCTGGACGGTGCCATGGGCACCATGATTCAGCGCCATCGATTGAGCGAGCGCGACTTCCGAGGAGATCGTTTCGCCGACAGTGCCGTATCGCTCCAAGGCGCCAACGACCTGCTCTGCCTGACCCGCCCGGACATTATCGGCGCGATTCACAAAGAGTACATCGAGAGCGGCGCTGATCTGATCGAAACGAACACCTTCAGCGCCAACCGGATCTCCCTGGCCGACTACGGGCTCGAAGAGATTTCGGAGGAGCTGAACTTCGAGGCGGCACGTATCGCACGCGCGGCGGCGGATGAATTCGAGGCCAGTCACCCAGGTCGGGCCGTGTGGGTCGCCGGCGCCCTGGGCCCCACGAACCGTACGGCGTCTCTGTCTCCAGACGTCGGGGATCCGGGCGCACGGAACGTCACGTTCGACGAACTCGTGGACGCCTATCGTGAGCAGACACGCGGGCTCCTCGACGGAGGTTCCGACGTCCTGCTCGTGGAGACGGCGTTCGACACGCTCAACGCCAAGGCCGCGCTCTTTGCCATTTCCACGGTCTTGGAAGAGCGGGGCGAAGACGTTCCCGTCATGGCGTCGGGCACCATCACGGACCAGAGCGGCCGCACGCTCTCGGGACAGACGCCGGAGGCGTTCTACAACTCGGTCGCTCACGGGGCACAGCCGGGCCCCGGGCTCCGGAGCGGCCTGCTCTCCGTCGGGCTGAACTGTGCCTTGGGAATCGACCAACTTCGCCCGTTTCTCGAGGAGTTGTCGAACGCGGCCACCGTTCCCATCAGTTGTTATCCCAATGCAGGCCTACCGAACGAGTTCGGCGAATACGATGACACGCCCGAGCACATGGCGCGCATCACGTCCGACTTCGCGGAGGCGGGCTTCCTCAACCTCGTGGGAGGGTGTTGCGGGACGACGCCGGACCACATCCGAGCGATCGCGCTGGCCGTCGCGGGGCGTCCCCCCCGAGCACTGCCCTCCCCGCCCCGCCGGACCCGGCTCTCGGGCCTCGAGCCGATCACGATCGGGCCCGACTCACTCTTCGTGAACGTCGGCGAGCGGACCAACGTCACCGGATCGCGTCGCTTCGCGAAGTTGATCAAGGACGACGACTACGAAGCCGCGGTCAGCGTGGCACTCCAGCAGGTGCAGGGTGGTGCTCAGATCCTCGACGTCAACATGGACGAGGGTCTTCTCGACGCGGTTGCCGCGATGACGCGGTTCCTGCACCTGCTCGGTTCCGAACCGGAGATCTCGAGGATTCCTGTGATGGTGGATTCGTCCGACTGGTCGGTAATCGAAGCCGGGCTCAAGACCCTGCAGGGGAAGGGTGTCGTCAATTCGATCTCCATGAAGGACGGCGAAGATGCCTTCCGACAACGCGCCCGCCAGGTGCGTCGTTACGGAGCGGCGGCGGTGGTCATGGCGTTCGACGAGGCCGGCCAGGCCGACACGGTGGCCCGCCGGATCGAGGTCTGCACCCGAGCCTATCGAATTCTCGTGGAGGAAGAAGGCTTCCCGCCCGAGGACATCATTTTCGATGCGAACGTTTTCGCCGTGGCCACCGGGATCGAAGAGCACGAGTTGTACGCGATCTGGTTCATCGAGGCCGTCCGGGCGATCAAGGAGGCGTGCCCGCACGTCCTGACGAGCGGAGGCATCAGCAACGTCTCCTTCTCGTTTCGCGGGAGTCCGGAGGTGCGGGAGGCGATGCACGCAGCTTTCCTGTTCCACGCGATCGAAGCGGGTCTCGACATCGGAATCGTGAACGCGGGAGCGCTGCCGATCTACGATGACATCCCAGCCGACCTGCTCGGACCCGTGGAAGACGTCCTTTTCGCTCGCAACCGAGAAGCCACAGAGACGCTGACGCGGCTTGCCGGCGAGCGGACCGGCACCACCGAGTTACGTCTGCTGGAGGACCTCTCGTGGCGCGAACTCCCGGTCGTGGAGCGGCTTTCCCATGCGCTCGTCCATGGCATCGATCAGTACGTCGACGAGGACACCGAGGCAGCCCGTCAGTTGCTTCCACGAGCCCTCGACGTGATCGAAGGGCCGTTGATGGACGGGATGAATATCGTGGGCGACCGCTTTGGCGCCGGGCGGATGTTCCTGCCGCAGGTGGTGAAGAGCGCGAGGGTCATGAAGAAGTCGGTGGCGCTTCTCGTGCCGTACCTGGAGGCCGAAAAGGCCGGGAGTTCGGCGAAGGGAAAGATCCTGCTCGCCACCGTGAAAGGCGACGTCCACGACATCGGCAAGAACATCGTAGGTGTGGTCCTGCAGTGTAACGGGTATGAGATCGTCGATCTGGGCGTCATGGTCCCGACCGAGCGGATTCTCGAAGTAGCGCGGTCGGAGAGCGTCGACGTGATCGGCCTCTCGGGGCTCATCACCCCATCGCTGGACCACATGGTCCATGTGGCCAGTGAGTTGGAGAGGGCCGGCCTCGACCTTCCGCTCCTCATCGGGGGAGCTACCACCTCGAAGGCGCATACCGCCGTGAAGATCGAGCAACGGTACTCGGGGGCCACGATCCACGTCCTCGACGCCTCCAGGGCCGTGGGCGTCGTGGGCGCCCTCCTCGACCCGGAACGGCGCGACGACTTCGTGACGGCGGCGCGGGCGGAATTTGCTGAGGTCCGCGAGCGACGGGCCGGGCGCCGCGAAAAGAGCGAACTGCTCCGCCTGGCCGAAGCTCGTTCCCGTGGCCGCTCCCCGGATTGGGCCGACTACATCCCGCCTGTACCGAAACACCCAGGCATTCATGTCATCGACTCCGTGACCGTCGCGGAACTTCGCGGGTACATCGACTGGACGCCCTTCTTCCAGGCGTGGGAACTCCAGGGGAAGTATCCCGCTCTGCTCGACGACCCGGCCGTCGGCGAGCACGCCCGGACGCTCCTTGACGACGCCGAGACGATGCTGGACCGGATCGAGGCAGAGGATCTCATCCGTCCGCGCGCCGTGGTTGGCCTATTCCCTGCGCATGCAGACGGGGACGACATCCGCGTGTATTCCGCCTCGCCGTCGGAGGTGGGCCGGCGCCAAGAGATCGCTGTGGTGCACGGTCTCCGGCAACAGTTCGCGAAGGGCGATCGCGACAACCTCGCCCTCGCCGACTTCGTGGCTCCTATCGATTCCGGCCAGACCGACTGGATCGGCGCGTTTGCGGTGACGGCAGGGCATGGGGTGGAGGATCTCGCCGCGTCGCTCGAGGCGGCGCACGACGACTATTCGGCCATCATGGTCAAGGTGCTCGCGGATCGCCTTGCGGAAGCGTTCGCCGAATTCATGCACCTCCGGGTCCGGACGGAACTGTGGGGATATTCGCCCGACGAAGGCTTGGACAACTCGGCGCTGATCGCAGAGTCCTACATGGGCATCCGACCCGCTCCGGGTTATCCGGCGTGCCCGGATCACACGGAGAAGGCGACACTCTTCGGGCTCCTCGACGTCGAGAGCTCCATTGGCATCTCTCTCACCGAAAGCTTCGCGATGGCCCCTGGGGCGTCGGTGAGCGGCTGGTACCTCTCGCATCCCGAGTCGGCGTACTTCGGCATGGGGCGGATCGGGCGGGATCAGGTCGAGGACTACGCGGCGAGGAAGAAGTGGACCGTGGAGGAAGCGGAGCGCTGGCTCGCCCCGAATCTCGGGTACGATCCAGAGGAACGCTCATGAGGTCGCTGCTCGACGACGGTCGGGTCCACGTATTCGATGGCGCCATGGGCACTCTGCTGTACGGCCGCGGAGTCTTCGTCAACGTCTGCTACGACGAGCTCAACCTCAGCCGGCCCGAACTCGTTCAAGGCATCCACGCCGAGTATGTTGCGGTCGGAGCTGAGATCCTGGAGACCAATACCTTCGGAGCGAACCCACTCAAGCTTTCATCCTACGGGCTCGAGGCGCGCACAGAGGAAATCAACGCAGTGGCCGCGCGACTCGCCCGTGAGGCGGCAAGAGGGCGCGCCTCGGTCGCGGGCGCGATCGGGCCGCTCGGGATTCGGATCGAACCATGGGGCCCGACGTCGCTCGATGAGGCGATGGAGTACTTTCGTCGGCAGGTGGTGGGGCTTCTCGAGGGCGGGGTGGATGGATTCGTTCTGGAAACGTTCGCCGACCTGAGTGAAATCGCGTGCGCCGTTCGGGCGGTCCGCGCTGAGTCTGATCTTCCTATCGTGGCGCAGATGACCGTTGGCCAGGATGGCAAGACCGCCTACGGCACCGACGCGGCCCAACTCGCGAAGGGACTCGCCGACGCGGGAGCCGACGTCATCGGGCTCAACTGTTCGGTCGGGCCGGCGGTCATGCTCGACGCCATCGAAGACATGGCGGAGGCCACGACGCTGCCACTCTCGGCCCAGCCGAACGCCGGACTGCCTCGCACGGTTCGCGACCGAAAGATGTACCTCGCGAGCCCAGAATACATGGCGGAGTATGCTCGACGCATGATCGATGTCGGAGTGCGCTTCGTCGGCGGGTGTTGTGGAACCACCCCAGATCATGTGCAGAAGATGAGGGACTCGGTCGCAGCGCTGCAGCCGCGGCACGTGGTAGTCACGGTGCCGGACCGCTCGCCGACCTCACCGAGCGGCCTGGTAGACGCGGTGCCGCTCGACGCGCGCTCTGCGTGGGGCAGAAAGCTCGCCCGAGGGGAAGCCGTCGCTTCGGTGGAGATCATCCCTCCTCACAGCTGGGACGCGCGCGAGGTGATCGAGCCGGCCCGAAGACTCAAAGTCGCCGGGGTGGACGCGGTGAGTGTCGTCGAGAGCCCGAGATCTCGGAGCCGGATGGGGGCGCTGTCGGCCGCGTTGATCATCGAACGTGAGGTCGGCATCGAGACCATCGTGCACTACACGTGCCGGGACAAGAACATGCTGGGCATGATCTCCGACCTGCTCGGTGCGGCGGCCATGGGGGCGCGCAACCTCCTGGTCGTGAGTGGCGACCCCCCGACCATGGGTCCCTACCCTGATGCCACAGTGGTCTTCGACATCGACTCGATCGGGCTCACGAACGTTGTCCAGGGACTCAATCGCGGGATCGATCCTGGCGGCAACTCCATAGGCGCGCCGACTGAATTCGTGCAGGGAGTGGCGATCAATCACTCGGCGGTCGATTTCGAGCGGGAAGTCACGCGCTTCCAGTACAAGGTGGAGGCGGGCGCCGACTTCGCCATCACTCAACCGGTGTTCGATGCCGAAGCGCTGGAACGGTTCCTGGATCGCACTACGGAGTCTCGTATCCCGGTGGTCGCTGGCATCTGGCCGGTCGTCACACTCCGAAGCGCGGAGTTCCTGGCGAACGAAATGCCCGGAGTCTCCGTACCCATCGAGATCGTCGAGCGCATGAGAGTGGCGGATGCCTCAGGACCGGAAGCGTCGTTGGAAGAAGGGGTGACGATCGCGCTCGAGATGATCGAAGCGACGCGCACGTTCGTGCAGGGGTACCACCTGACGGCCCCGCACAGAAAGGTCGACGTCGCCCTGCGGGTGCTTCGGGAGAGTGGCGTTCGAGTGACGGCGTAGGACCCACGCCGACCGAACCTCGGGTGGCCGATCAGACTAGGTCGAGGATTTTCTGAAGGCGTCGACCTCCGCCCCGTTCGCCTAGGTTGCTCACGTAGATCTTCTCGGCCCCTACCGCGCGGAGTTCTCGAATGGACCGCGCGCAGATTTCTTCGGCGGAGGCACCCGCTTCGAATTCCGCAGTGAGCGCATCGACCGGCACGGGAAAGAAGGCCGACAATGTGGAGAGCGTCGTGGGATTCGCGCTGCGGTAGAAGAACACCCCGTACACGACGGGCTTTTCCGTTCGACTTCGCTTCAGTTCGTGGAGGAACGCTTCGACGGCCTCGACCGCGTGATGCGACACGATCTGACTGAGCGCGAAGCCGGCGTGTGCATCGTCCGCATTCAAAAAGCCGACCTGCTCGACGGGGTCCCGGTGCGGATTCACCCATCCGCCGAGCGCCAGTCCAGGGACGCGTTCGGCAAGGATCTCACGGAGATCGCGACCGTGGGGTACACATCTCGGTGGTGGAACCGAGACGTCCCCACCCAGTACGGTCAACGCCTCGAAACCCTCCGACGCCGCGCGGACCGCGAACGAATGGCAGTACTCCAATTTGTGCTTCGCGGTCAGGATCGGAACGATGCGCCGAAGGTCGACCGAGTCACCCACGTTTCCGCCCACGTGGGCCAGATTCTCTTCTTCGGCCGCTCCGACCGCGTTGTCGGTGAGGAAGACGAAGAGCTCGTCACGGGTGAGACGACCGAGCGTGTGGTGGAGGTCGATCCAGGCTGACATTCCCGCCGCAGCCTTGAGATCGGAGCGGGGAGGCCGGAGCTCAACGGTGACGAGCGGGCCGGGCGCACGCAGCGCGTCGAGGAGGAGGGTCACAGACGGACGGCTACGACCCGACGCCGATCATCGATTCGATGTCAGCACGGGCCGTCGACAAGGCGCGGGTAAGGACCTCGCATCCCGAGTCGGTGATGACGACATCGTCCTCGATTCGAATCCCGATTCCGGCGAGCTCGCCCGCTCCCTCAGCGCATGACTCGGGCCGGAAGTAGAGACCGGGCTCGACCGTGAAGACCATCCCGGGAGCGAGCGTCCGGGGGGCTCCGTCGCGCACGTAGTCCCCCGGATCGTGCACGTCGAGGCCCAGCCAATGGGATGTCTGGTGGGGAAAGAACACCTTGTGCGCTCCCTCGGCGATCAGGTCATCGACACCCCCCTCCAGCACCCTCAGGTCGACGAGGCCTTCGACCAATACGCGCGTTGAGGCTTCGTGAACCGACGCGAGCGATGCACCGGGCGCCGCCGCCGCGATTCCAGCCTTCATCGCCGCCTCGACGATGTCGTATACGCGGCCCTGAGCGGCGCTGAACCGACCCGAAGCCGGATAGGTACGGGTAATGTCGCCGTGGTACAGCCCCAATTCGGCCCCGGCGTCGACGAGAACCAACGCGTCTTCGGCGATGCGGTCGGCGTTGTCCACGTAGTGGAGGACGCAGGCATTTACGCCGCTACCCACGATGGTTCCGAAGCCCGGCCCCGTTGCACCGGAATCACGGAAGGCGGATTCGACCGCCGCCTCGACCATCCATTCTCCGGCCCCAGGCATGATCTTCGATGCAGCTGCGCGCTGTCCGTCGATCGAAACGGCGCACGCGCGCCGGATCAGGGCCAGTTCGTGTTCATCCTTGATCATCCGCAGATCGTCGATCACCTCACCCGGATCGACGACACCCCGCGGTCCGGATCCGGTTCGTGGTCCTCGAGCACGGGCCCGATCCAGCGCCGCCTGGACGGCCGCATCGATGGTACCGGCTCGGCCAGATCGAAAGTGGATTCGGTCGGCAGTCGCCAACAGCTCCGGCAGCCGCTTCTCCATCTCCGAGAGGGAGTGGCACTCGTCCGCGCCGAGGAGATCCCCAATGGCGGCTGGGTCCATCCGCGGCCCGGCCCAGAGTTCCGCCTCGGCATCCCGCTCTCGAACGAAGAGGACAAGCTTCTGTGCGGCGCCCCCGGCGAGGACAGCCACGGACTCAGCCTCGATGAGGCCCGTGAGGTAGTACAGCTCGCGGTCCGGACAGTACGATCGTTCGGTATCTCGCGAAGAGTACTGGATCGGCGCCGCGGGCAAGACCATAATCCCGTCGCCGAGTCGCTCGAACGCGGCCGCACGGCGGGCCGCAAAGACCGCGGCCGGGACGGGGGGAAGTCGATCGGGAGCCATGACCGCCAAGCTAGCTACAGCATGGGATCAGGGGGATAGGCGGGCTCCCGGGGGTGCGCTATGATGGTCCGCCTCTTGGGAGGGTTCGACCGTGAACAGGGTGAAATTCAAGTGAATCGCACGTTGGCAGTGGCGTTGACCGTGACCGGCGGAGTCTTCGCAGGCAGTGGGCCTTCGGCGTCCGCGCAGGAGCCGGACTCCGTAGTCCGAATCGCGCCGGTGATGGTGCGGGTGCTCCGTAGCGCGATCGGGACGCAGGCTCCCTACCCCATTTCAATCGTCGCGGGCCCCGAACTGACGCGCGGTACATCCGGTGTCTTCCTGGAGGAAGCACTTCGAGCGGTGCCCGGCGTCCAGATCCAGAATCGCTTCAACTTCGCGGTCGGAGAGCGCGTGTCGGTACGCGGATTCGGGCCTCGTTCGCAGTTTGGAGTCCGAGGGGTGCGTGTGCTGGTCGACGGAATACCCGCCACCTTGCCCGACGGCCAGGCGACGCTCGATCACCTCGACCTCGCGGGGCTGGGCCGGGTGGAAGCCCTGCGCGGACCGAACGCGGCGCTGTATGGGAACGCGGCAGGCGGAGTACTCCACTTCCGGACGCTCGATCCAGCTCTGGTCCCCACTTCCCTGAGCGTGCGCTCGACCTCGGGAACGCATGGTCTTCGGACTGTGCAGGGGACCGCAACGGGAACGAGTGGAGACACAGGCTACCGCGTCGGTTTCTCGCGCATGACGTATGACGGCTTTCGAATCGATCCGACGGCAGACCCGGCAACGTGCTCGAGCTGCACGTACGGGTCTGCGACCCGCTCCGTGTTGAACGGAACTCTGAGTGTGCCCCTCGCCACGGGCACGCTCCGGATCGTCGGCAACGGGTTCGACCTCGATGCCGAGAATCCCGGATCTTTGAACCAGACCCTGCTCGACCTCGGTGAACGGCCCGCCCACGTGGGCAACGTGACCGCCGGTGCCATCAAGGAGGTCCAGCAAGGGCAGCTCGGAGCGTCGTGGGACGGCGCCCTCGGCGCCACTGGCGCGGAGTTCGCCCTCTGGGGCATCCGCCGCGACCTCTTCAACCCGATTCCGGGGCGAGTGATCGATCTGAAGAGGAACGCGGGCGGTGCCCGGGCGCTGTTCCAGCGATCCACGCCGGTCGGTGACGGGACCTTCAGCTTCGGTGCCGGCTTCGAGGCTGAACTGCAGAGGGACGATCGCCTCAACTTCGCGAGCAATGGGGGGACGCCGGGCGCGCTGATCCTCGATCAACAGGAGAACGTGACGGGCACGGGAGTCTTCGCTCAGGGTCGGATGGACCTCGTCGCAGGTGTTTCTCTGCTCGCCGGCGTCCGATACGACAACGTCACCTTCTCGGTCACCGATGAGTTCATCGCAGCCGGAGATCCTGATGATTCCGGAAGCCGCTCCATGGATGCGGTGAGTCCATCCGTCGGTTTCGTCGCGACGCCGGGACACAACGTCGAGTTCTTCGGCTCGGTGGCGCGTTCCTTCGAGACCCCCACGACGACCGAACTCGCGAATCGTCCGAGCGGCGCGGGGGGATTCAACCCCGACCTCGAACCACAGACAGGCTTTTCGATCGAGGGTGGTGCGAGAGCAAGGGTCGTCGATCGAATTGGCCTCGAGGTCTCCATCTTCCGAACGAAGCTCGAGGACGGCCTGGTCCCCTTCGAGGTGGCGTCGGATCCCGGTCGCACGTACTTCCGCAACTCGGGCGAATCGCGACATACGGGATGGGAGGCCTCCCTCGACGGGAGCCTCGCGCCCGGCATGTCCGTGAGAGTCGCTTACACGAAGGTCGATGCCGAGTTTGTCATCTTCCAGACCGATACTGACGATTATTCAGGCAACAAGGTGCCGGGGCTGGCGCCACGGCAGTTCGACGCGCTCTTCATCGTCGATCGCGGAATTGGGTTCGTTGAGTTTCGAGGACTCTGGCAGGACGATGTGCCGGTCCGAGACGACGGTCAGGCGTCATCGCCTTCCTACTTCCAAGGTGATGCTCGATTCGGACTCGATGAGTTGAGCTTCGGGAGGGTCGACGTGGCACCGTTCGTCGCGGTGGCCAATATCTTCGACCACGACTACGTGGCCTCCGTGGTGCCGAATGCATTTGGAGGGCGCTACTTCGAGCCAGGTCCCGGCAGGACGTTCCGTTTCGGGCTCGGGATCACCTGGGGGAATTGAGCGTGAGATTCATCGCCCCGCTTCTGGCCGTGGTCTCCTTGAGCCTACCGGCCGCGACCGCGGCACAGTCCACCGGCGCGGGGGACGGGGTCCGCTTCGGGATCTCGGTTGGCGGCATCAGTGCCATCACTTTGGACGTCGAGCTCTTCCGCGACTCCCGGAGTCTCGACTTCGCCCTGGGCACCTGGTCGTTCCGTGACGTGAGTTTCTCCGCGGTCGCCAAACAATACTTCGGCAGTAGAGCAGCCCAGCCCTTCGCGGGTCTGGGACTCTGGATCGTCGGGGCCCCGGGAGACGAACGCACGGGATGGGGCGTCGTCTTGCGCGCCCCAGTCGGTGTGGATTGGGAGGTCACCCAGGACCACGCCCTCGGAGCCGCCATCAACATCAACCGCGCCCTCGGGGTCCGGCGATCGGACCCCAACGACGAAGTGCCGCTGAACAAGCGGCTCGTGCCCCTCCCTCAGCTGTACTACCGGTACACTCGGTAACGCTTCTTCGCGACGACGCCACTCGCCGCTACTAGGTCGGGTCGGTGGGCTCGTCCCAACTGTCGGACCAGAAGCGCTGCTCCTCCTCGTCGATCTCGTCGAGATCGAGGGGCTCGTCGTCCTCGAAGAAGATCTCCCCGTGATCGATGATTCTCGCGATCACGTCATCGTCGACCCGGGGCCCTCTCGCCATGATGCCCTGCGTCCGTCGCGCGTAGAGCGTGACACCGGCGGCCGCGACCAATAGCGACAGCCCCGCCCAGAAAACGAACCAGAAGAGAGCGATCATCCCGGAGTCAGTCGATCGGCGTCATCCCGACATACTTCAGCCCGCTTCCGGTATTGAAAAGCACGACCTCGTCGTCGGGTGAAATGAGACCGAGCTCCATGAGCATCGGGACCGCGGCCGCTGTGGCACCTCCCTCGGGCGCGGCGAAAATTCCGGTGTCTACACCGAGCTTCGCGACCCAGTCCGCCATCTGGTGATCCTGCACTGCGACAGCACCGCCCCCCGATGCGCGGATCGCCCGGAGGATGAGGAAGTCACCGACCGCGCCGGGTACCCTCAGTCCGGAAGCGTACGTCGACGCACCCTCCCACACCCCGGCGTCTTCCTTCCCCGCCTCCCACGCACGCACCATCGGAGCACACCCGGCAGCTTGAACCGTGAACATCTTCGGGCGGTCGGATCCGATCCAGCCGAGGCGCTCCATTTCATCGAAGGCCTTCCACATCCCGATCAGCCCCGTCCCTCCTCCTGTCGGATAGACGATGGCGTCCGGCAGACGCCCCCCGAGCTGCTCCGCCAGTTCGTATCCCATCGTCTTCTTCCCTTCGACCCGGTACGGTTCCTTGAGCGTCGACAGGTCGAACCAGCCTTTCTCTTCCACGCCCTTCCTCACGACCTTGCCGCAGTCGCTGATGAGCCCTTCGATGAGTTGGACGTCGGCGCCGAGCGCCTTCATTTCCTCGAGAATCGGAGCCGGCGTGTCCGTCGGCACGACCACGTGCACGGGGAGTCCCGCAGCGGCACCATAGGCAGCCGCAGCGCTCCCGGCGTTCCCGGCAGACGGAAGCGCGAGTTCTTCGGCTCCGAGTTCCAAGGCCCGCGATACGGCGAGACACAGGCCACGCGCCTTGAAGCTGCCGGTGGGGTTTTGGCCTTCATCTTTTACCCAGACCTTGCGCACTCCCAGTCGGGCGGCCGTCCGCGGTGCATCGATCATGGGGGTCCACCCCTCCCCCAAGGAAAGACGCGCCTTCGGGTCCCGCACCGGCAGCACTTCCGCATAACGCCAAAGGTCGGCCCGGCGATGAGCGACATCCTTCATGCCGAATCCATCGCGGATGGCATCGAGGTCGTATCGCGCGAACAATGGCTTACCCGCAGCGGAGAGGCCGATGAGCTGTTCGCTCTCGATGATCTCTCCGGTTCCGGTGCACTCGAGATGGGTCGCACCGGGTAGCTGGTCGTTGTCGGTCATGGGTCCTCGGATGGAATGGTGTACCCACCCTCTTGCGGGGGCGGGTTCTGAAGTAGCAAGCGCGCGCCAATCGCGAAGGCGATCACACCTACCGGCACCAACCAGAGTGGCGGTGGCGCTTCGGGATCGGAAAAGACCCCCTGGAGCGCCGGGGTCGAAGCCAGCACGACGATGGTCGCATTGTTCAAGAAGTGCATGAGCATTCCGACCCAGATGGATCCGGTTCGCCAGACTGCCCACGCGATGACGATACCTAAGGTCGCCGTCGGGAGAAACCGGATGACCGTTTGAAACGAAAGATGGAATGCTCCGAAGACCAGTCCATTCAACACGATCATTCGACCGGGCCCCAGCGTTCGAGTGCCACCGAGAAGCACACCGCGAAAGACCAACTCCTCACAGACCGCTGGTGTGACGGCGAGAAGCAGGAGGAGCCAGAGGAGCCGCCCCGTCGTCTCCGCCGTGACAAGGTCCTCCAAGCCTTCCAGCAGCTCCCATGGAACCGGGAGCACGAACGATTGAAGCCAGCCGATCGCCCACACGAGCGGCACCGCCCCCGCAATCAGGACTACGCTCCCGAAGAGCCCCCGGGGACTGGGGCGCCGGAGGGACAGCGTCCGTACCGGATCGACCCCGGTCAGAACCACAATGAGGACAGCGGGCACGAAGAGAAGGAGCCACTCGGCTGCGAGCAGCCCCGCTTCGCCGAAGCGAAGCTGAAGTCGGATACCCCCGTAGAAGAACAACAGCGCAACGAGGGCGACGAAGCCGAACACGGTCGAGGGCTCAGGAGGGCCGCGGTCGCCCCGCCGCTCTCGCCACCCTTCGAGCCACGACCTCGAGCCGACCTCGGCGTCGCCTCCGTCATTTCCGAACAGGACGCGCTCGTTGCCGAACGCCCTCGAGGCGAATGCGAGGCCAGCGACGGCGTAGACGGTGGTCGACAGCACGACGAGCAAGCCGAGTCCCACCTCCGCATCTCCCGTCATCAGATCACGGAAAAAGAACGAGACGCCGGCTACGGGCGTCACGGCGAGTAACGGGCCGAAGTCGATGCCTGGGAATATCGGCAGCATGGCCGGAATCAAGACGACCATGTACACGGGCGTCAGTGCGTTCTGAGCTTCCTTGAATGACGACGATCCGACCGCGATCCCCAGGAAGATCGCGCCGAAGAGGACCGCCAACGGCACCAGCGTCGCGAAGATCGCCAGGATTGCCGAAAACGGGAGCGAAACTTCAAGGCCGATCGCCTCCGTTATCTGCAGGGCGCCGGCCTGGAAGGTCAGGATCATGCTCCCCAGATTCAGTCCCGCCGCGATCACTCCGATGAGCGCGACGGTAACGAACTTCCCAATCACGATGTCACGGGCCGGCACAGGTGCCGTGAGAAGCGTTTCGAGCGTCCCACGCTCCTTCTCGCCCGCGGCGAGGTCGATCGCGGGGTAGAACGCACCCAGCAGGGTGATGACGACGAGAAGAAGCGGGAGAATACGGCCGAGGGTGTATCCGCCGACTTCCTCGGGACGGGCGATCGATGAGTCGGCCACTGCAATGGGCACCGCGAACGTCGCGGGCAGGCCGCGTTCACTCAGGCGCCGCGCGACCAGGGTATCCCCCCAGTCGTCGAGAACACTCGCAAGTTGGCCTCTCCCCCGATTCGACCGGTCCGACGCCGCATCGTACAGGAGCGTGATCGCCCGGGTCCCGTCGACTCCGGCAGGCCCTCCGACGAGCGCAACGGCGGTCACCGAATCAGAGCGAAGCGCCGAATCCGGATCACCATCAATCGGGACAACAATGAGTCCCTCCGCGCCCTCGAGCAGCGCCGCGAGCGCAGGTGGCACTTCACCGACCACCGCGACCGGCGTCGGCTCGGCCTCCAGATTGCGCATGCCGAACAGAAGGAGCTGTTCCATCACGATGAGGAGGACCGGATAGAGGAGCACCGGCACCACAATCATCATCAGCAAGGTGCGCCGATCCCGTAGGGTCTCGCGAAGCTCCTTCGCGCACACAACCCTCCACGCGTTCATGGGGCAGCTGCCACGGCGTCACCCAACTCACCTGTCACGAGGCGCAGGAAGGCCCTCGCCAGGTTCTGCTCCCCCGAGCGCGCCACGAGTTCCGCGGGGCTCCCCTCCGCGACGAGACCGCCATCCCTCAGCACCCCGACCCGGTCCGCCAACAGATCGACTTCGTCCATCTGATGCGTGGAGAAGAGCACGGCCTTGCCCCGGGCGCGCTCACGGCGGATGAAGTCGTAGATGGTCTGTCCACTCAGCACGTCCAGACCGAGCGTAGGCTCGTCGAGGATCAGGGCCGGGGGGTCGTGGACCAGCGCTCTCGCAAGCGACACGCGCTGTCGTTGCCCGGTGGACAGTCTGCCGCACAGACGATTCGCGAACGTCCCGATCCCGAACATGTCGACCAGCTCCTCGACACGTTCCCTCAGCCGGGTGCCCTCGAGTCCGTGAAGACGTCCGAAGTAGACGACCAGTTCGCGGGCCGAGAGGCGCTCGTACAACCCCATCGACGCGGAAAGGAACGCGATCTGACGCCTCGCGCCGATCGGATCGGCGGCTACATCGACCCCTCCCACACTCGCTCCGCCCGACGAGGGAGCCAGGAGGGTGGCGAGGCAGCGCAGCGCCGTGGTCTTACCGGCTCCATTCGGGCCGAGAAGGGCGTAGACCTCCCCGGGCCGCACCTCGAACGTCAGGTCGCGCACGGCGACGACGGAGCCGTAGCGTTTGGTGAGGCGCGTGAACTGGATCAATGACGTGAACCCCCCCAACCGTTCTCGTGTAAGGCACAGAGGCTAGTTGGACGGGCAGAAAGCTGCTAGTGAACCTTTGCACAGGTAGGCTCACTAGTTCCGGTCGGCAACATTCGTAGTTCACCGGCAACCCTGCTACGCGCATGGTGCATCGAAGGGACCAGATGACAGCAGACTCGTTGGGAACGACGGAGCGACAGCTCATTCGACGCGCCTCGGACGGCGACGCCCGGGCCATACGGTCGCTCTACGACCGGTACGCCCCCCGGGTCTACGCCGTCGTGCGCCGAATCGCAGGAGACGATGATCTCGCCCAGGACTACGCCCAAGAGGCGTGGATCCGCGCGATCCGAGCACTGCCGACGTTCCGAGGCGACTCTCGCTTCTCAACCTGGATCCACAGGATTGCGGTCAACGCCGCGCTTCAGGCCCTCCGAAAGTCCGAGACCCGACGGAAGCGAGAAGGACCGGCGCCTGTCGACGTCCCGATCGCGCCAGCGCACAAAGACTCGCTCCTTCAGAAACGCCTCGAGGGCGCACTTGATGGTTTGCCCGAAGGAATGAGGAGAGTGCTCATCCTCCACGACGTGGAGGGCTACACCCACGAAGAGATCGGAGACGCGCTCGGCGTGACCGCCGGCACGTCGAAGTCACAGCTATTCAAGGCCCGAGCCAAGATGCGAGTCATGCTCGTTGGATTGGACGGGGCCGCGCAGGAACATGGAGCAGAAGCATGGAGCATCTGAGCATCGAACAACTCGCCCGGCTCGTGGACGAAGAGCCGACCTCTGCGGAAGCAGATCACCTGTCGGGGTGCGTCGCCTGCTCGAACGAGTGGGAGGCTCTCCGAGAACAGACACTGGGGCTCGGCTCGCTGCCCGACCTCGTGCCACCTCTCGGAGATTGGAGTGTCCTCGAGGCGCGTCTTCGCTCCGAGGGCCTCGTGAGCGATCCTGGGCTGATCCGACGGCTCGGCCTCGCTCAAACACCGGCCTGGATGAAGGCCGCAGCCGCCGTGATGCTCTTCCTGAGCGGCGCCGGCGCGGGCTCGATGGTCACCGGGGGAGGATTGCCCGGGGTCCACAGAGGGGCGGACCCGGTAGCCTCCGTCGAAGATGCAGCCTCGGCAGTCCGTGTGGCCGAGCAAGACTACGTCACCGCGGTGGCCCGCTATCGCGAAGTCCTCGCCCGGGGCGGGGGCGAAGATTCGGGCTCAGACCCGATCAGTCGCTTCGCCGCGCTCGAACATCTCGTCATGGTGAGCCAGGCCGCGGTGCGCCAGGCACCGGGCGATCCGTTCCTGAACGGCTTCCTCGCTTCGGCCATGGCGGAGCGCGACGCCGCGTTCCGGATGGTGTCCGCGAAGAGGGACAATTGGTTTTGACCATGAACACACTCACACGTAGAACGATCCGTGGTGTCGCGACCGCGGCGCTGATGCTTCCACTCGTGCCGTCGGCCGGGGTTGCCCAACGAGCGCCGGTCGCCGATGCGCCGTCACCCGGTTGGATCGGGATCTCCTTCGACGTGAGCGGAGATCGATGGGGGAGAGCGGTTGAGGTCGTCATCGTCGAAGTACGCCCGGGAAGTCCCGCTGAGGCCGCGGGGCTCCGTGCGGGCGACCGTGTGGTGTCGATCAATGACCTGGACAGTCCGAGCGAACTTGCATCGCTCAGCGAACGTCTCCACCTGAAGGCCGGCGACCGGGTGTCCGTGAACGTGGAACGTGACGGAAGGCCCCTTCGGGTGCGCCTGCGCGCGACCGAGCGGCCGGCTGAGTTCGCCATGACCACCACGACCGAGTTCTCGTTTCGAACCGACTCGATGGTCGATACGTGGGTTCGCGCCATGGACTCACTTCGTGTTCAGCTGGTCGAAGGCCGCGGGCAGAACGTCCGGATTCAGGGCACCCCGGCCCCTGTCAGGGGTCGGATCGCCGAAGTCACCGAGAGTGGCGCGGGACGCGGAGTGCGTGCTCCGTTCGAGTTCTTCATCTTCAGGGGAGAGGAGCACGACTCACTCCGTCAGGAGATGCTCGCCCTCAACGACCTCGTCGGTGACCTCGAGGTCCGCCTGGTCCGGCGCGAGGGAGAACTCAGGCGTGTCATGGGCGGGCAGAGTGAGGCGCGTTTTGGGCAGGACGCTGAGTTCAGGCGCCTCGAGACAGCTTTGACCGAGGCCGCCCGGCGTTCCAGCGTGCTCGAGGCGACTATGGCGGAGAACGCGCGTGAGAACGCGGGACCGGCCTTTACGCTGCGAGTGCCGGGTGGGCAATCGGTCATCCGGACAGGTGCTGCACCCGCGCCGGAGTTTCGGCCGCTGACACCCTACTTGGTGGGGCGCAACCGAGTGGCCGGGGCCGAGGTCGTCGACCTTCAGCCGGAGCTCGCAGAGTATTTCAAGGTCGACGCCGGGATCCTCGTTCTGGAGGTCGCACCAGGCACCCCCGCCTCGATGGCTGGAATCGTACCGGGAGACGTGATCACACGGCTTGACCAGGTGAGCGTACGGTCGGTCGAGGACTTCCGATTCGGCGTGTCGCAGGCCGGTGAGACGCTACCCATCTCGCTGATCCGTCAGGGAGCGAGCATCCAGGTACTGCTACGCCGGTAGGCTACTCGTACCGAAGCGCATCGATGGGGTCGAGTAGCGCCGCTCGTCGCGCCGGCCACATTCCGAAGAAGAGACCGACCGCGGCCGAGAAGCCGATGGCCGCACCGACCGCGCCGGGCGCTACCGATGTGTCCCACTGAGCGATTCGCGTCATCATCTCGGCGGCCCCGTATCCAGCGGCCACCCCGAGGATTCCGCCGATCACGCACAGGAAGAGGGCCTCGACGAGGAACTGGGTCATGATCGCCCGGCGGGTCGCACCCAAAGCCTTGCGAATACCAATCTCGCGGGTCCTCTCCGTGACCGAGACGAGCATGATGTTCATGATGCCAATTCCACCGACCAGGAGACTCACCCCGGCGATCCCGGCCAGCAACATGGTGAACGTCTGGTTAGTCTCGTTGAAGGTTGCGAGCAGATCGGCCGAGTTCCGAATGTTGAAGTCGGCGTCCTCACCTGCCTTGAGTCGGTGCTCACGGCGCAGAATCCGGTCGATCTCCGCGAAGGCCATATCCAACTGTTCGGTCGTCTCCGTCGCCGCATAGATCGATCCCAAGCGGTCCCGTCCTCCCATTACCCGATACTGCGCGGTCGACTGCGGAACGAAGATCTGGTCGTCGGGCCTGATGAAGGCGGCGTCGCCCTTCTCGGCGAGCACTCCGATCACCTCGAACGGAATCCCACGCAGTTGGATCGTTTCCCCGATGAGAACCTCCGGAGGCGTGTCTCCGAGCGTCTCCGGCAGGTTGTACCCGAGGACCGCGACCCTCCGGCGTCCCTGAACCTCTCCTTGATTGAAGAAGCGACCGGCCTGGAGTTGGTGGTTGTAGATATCAAAATACTCGGGCCAGACACCCATGATTTGGGTATTCGAGTTCCAGCGCTTGTAGGCAACCTGAAGGCGCGAGGACTGCTCCGGCGAAACCGTTAGTAGTCCCTCCGACTCCACGCGCAGCGCGATCGCGTCCTCGATCGACATTTCGGCGTCGCCGCGAGATACCCCCATCGAGAACTGCTGGCCGGGGCGGATCGTCAGAACGGTCGTGCCCATCCGGTTGATCTCGGCCTGGACACGCTCCTGCGCGCCCTCGCCGAGAGCCACCATCGTGATGACCGCTGCAATACCGATGACAATGCCGAGGGTCGTCAGGACGGAGCGCAGGATGTTGGCGCGAACCGCGCCCATGGCGACCATGACGATTTCAAAAACGAGCATGCTACCGCCTCCTATCGACCGCGACCGCCGCCGCCACGAGGCGCAGAACCCCCGAACGGACTCCCGCTCTGGAAGCCGCGCATGCGGTTCAGGAACTCCTGCTGTTGCGCCTGGAGCTGAGCGGCTCCGACGATGACAAGCGTCTCGCCCTCTTCGAGACCCGTGACAACGTGGGTGTTATCCCAGTCACCAAGTCCGATCTGAATCAGCCGGGGCTCTGGAACACCGTTGGCACCGAGTACGAAGACCGCGGCAGGACGGGTCTCGCGCGGTGGCGCGGAACCGGAATCTCCGCCGGCTGCCGCTGCACCTCTCTGCCCACCGCCACCCGCGCCCTGAGGACGAAGCGCTTGCATCGCAGTGCGCATCGAATCCTGCGTGATTTCGCCTGATTCGACCTGGGCGCGCATCGCCTGAATGCGAGCCATCGCGTCCGCGGGCACTCCCTGCGGGGACGCCGCCGCAGTGCCTCCTTCCGTGGCAGGGCGTTCACCACCCGTTGGGGGCTGGCCACGCGTCGCGGGCTGGCCACCCGGCTGCGCCACTCCGGCCCGCTGCCCCGTACCACCGGCGGCCCTGTCGCCACCACCCCTACCGCCCCGGCCCGCGCGCATGAACTGGCTCAAGTCCAGAGTCTCCACGTCGAGGCCAAGCGCCATGGCTGCCGGCCCAACGTCGGTCGACTGAACAACCGCATTGTTGGGAACGAGCAGTACACCGATCGCCTGATCGATGAAGACTTCCACCTCGGCGTTCATACCCGGCTTGAGCAGTCCTGACCGATTGTCGATCGAGACGATGACCGGGAACATGGTGACGTTCTGAACGACCGCAGCCTGTGGCTCGATCTTGTCGACGGTGCCCTGGAAGGTCCGATCAGGAAACGCCTCGACCCGTACGGACGCGGTGAGGCCCGCCTTCAGGTCGCCCATGTCGGTCTCGTCGACCATCGTCCGCACCTGCATCGCGCCGAGATCGGCCATCACGAACAGCGCCGTGCCCCCCGACACGTTGGACGAGGCTGATTGGATGACTGCGCCCTCCTCGACATTCTTCTGGATGATCGTGCCAGCCATCGGAGCACGAATGCTCACGTCGGCAAGCTGGAGTTCGGCCAGATCGTGGTTCGTCTGGGCCCGTACGAGCGAGGCCTGTGCGTTCGCATGCGAGAGCGTCGCGTTCTCGAATTCGGCCTGAGTGATGACCTGCGCCTCACGCAGCTGACGTTGGCGTCCCAACTGCGCCTGCGCGATCTCAATCTGGGCTTTCGCCACAGCAAGATCGGCCTGAGTCTGGTTGAACCTGTTCCGCACGTCGCGGGGATCGATTTCCGCCAACAGCGTGCCGCGATCGACCTCATCGCCGATGTCGATGAAAAGGCGCAACACTTCACCCGAGGCCTTCGATTTCACTTCGACTTCGCGGACCGGCTCGACGGTGCCCGTCGCCTCAGCCCGGATGATAAGATCTCCCCGGCTCACCACGGTCGTCAGGAGCTTCGGTGCAGTGTCGGCGGCCTCCCCCGTCTGGCAACCCGCAACGGCCAGTCCGCCGATCAAGACCAGTGCCCGCCTCCCGTTCGTCATCGTCATGCCGTGCTCTCCGCCACCTCGTTGAGAAAATCCCGAGCGATGTGTCCATCGTGCAGGTGTACCTGCCGCCTCGCGTGCTGTGCGATATCGTGCTCGTGCGTAACTATGACGATCGTCTGCCCCTGCTCGTTAAGCTGCTCGAACTGGTTCATGATTTCGCCACTCGTCTCCGAGTCCAGATTTCCGGTCGGCTCGTCGGCCAGAAGGAGCGCGGGCTCGTTGACCAGCGCGCGGGCGACCGCGACACGCTGACGCTGACCACCGGACAGTTCAGGCGGCTTGTGACCCATTCGATCGCCCAACCCCACGAGTTCGAGCTTCTCCATCGCTCGGCGACGACGCTCACGGCTTCCAATACCGGCGTAGATGAGAGGGAGCTCCACGTTGTGCAGCGCCGTGGCCCTCGGCAGAAGGTTGAACGTCTGAAAGACGAATCCGATCTGACGGTTGCGAACGCGGGCGAGCTGGTCGTCGGACAGGTCGCTCACGAGCTGTCCATTGAGCCAATACTGACCTTCGGTCGGCGTGTCCAGGCAACCGATCATGTTCATGAAGGTGGACTTGCCAGACCCTGAGGGGCCCATGATCGCCACGAACTCACCCCGTTCAATAACGAGGTCCACGCCTCGCACGGCCCTCACCGTCTCCGCACCGAGTACGTAGTGTTTCGTCAGCCCTTGGGTACGAATGATCGCTTCATCGCTCACAGTTCCCTCCCCCCCCATCGCCTCGAGCTCGGCTCGGGCGAGCAGATAGTCGCGCCTGAGTTCAATAAGTCGTGTTGCCGGATCGGATCAGTCCGTACCGCCAGATCGCGCCCGCATGCGATTCACCGCACGGACCGACCGACCGTGCACTCACGACGCTTCGAGATCCGCAAATGTTACGAACGTGGCTTCCCCGGCAATCAATCCCGCACGCTGCCTCAGTCCCGCTCGTCCCGGTTCCCGCGCGCTTCGGCGGGCCTGGCGTCCCATTCCTCGAGAAGCCTTTGGTACTCCGCCGCCTGTTGAGGCGTGAACACTCCCTTGATCGCCTCACGGGTCTCGAGGAGGATCACTTTGAATCCCGCCCGATACTCTCCACGCAGTTGTTCGTCGAGCGCGTTGGTCCGCGCACGGTGCTCGCTCACGATCGAGTCGATCTGTGTCCGCTGGACCTCAGTCGGATCGACCTGGTCGTACAGCCGCGTGCGGCTCCGGGGCTCATCTGCCTCCGCGCTGTTGGCGATCTCGTCGGCGGACTCGACCGGGGTCGCGCCAAGATTGCTATCGGCGGCGAATCCCAGGAGCACCCCAGAGCCGAACACCACGGCCAGCACGAGGGCCGTCATAAGGCGGGTCCGCGATCCGTGTTCCATCAGAAGATCTCAGATGCGAACGCGACGACACCCGCGGCCGCATCCGGTGACAGGAGCACGGGAACGGTCTCGCTGGGGATGTCCGACAAAAGCAGATCCTCCACACCCAGTAGATGTGTGCTGGGCCCGATGTCCCCCCGCAGGAGCATCATCGCGGCGAGCGCAGCCGCCAGAGCTGCCGTCGGCACGACAGTTCGTGCCCAGGCGGTGAGGACGTCCGCCACCGTCAGCTCCGCCAAGCGTCGGCGACGAGACAGCTCGCGGGCCGCTCCAGTCATCACCCAACCGCGAAAACGGAACCAGTAGTTGGGATCGCTGGACATCGGATCGAGCACGTGCAGTGCGTCGGCCAGCATCACGTCACGCTCCTCGTCGGTCGGCGCCGTCGAATCGGACCTGAACCATTTGCTCATAGCGCTTTCCTTATCATCTCCGGCACTCCTGGCACCCCTTCGAGGGCCTGCCTCAGCGCCTTCCTCGCGAAATGTAGATGGGACCTGACGGTCCCGGACGGTAGGTCCAGTCTCTCCGCAATTTCTCTATGCTTCCAACCCTCGAGGTCGTGCAGCAGGACAATCTGCCTCTGTACCTCCGGTATCTCTGCGAGAGCCTTCTCCAGAAGGGCCCTCAACTCGTTCGTTTCCGCTACACGATCCGGTGTCGGGATCCTCGAGCGTGCCCCGGGCGGAACCTGATCCGTCTCCCGGAGTGACTCACGACGAATGAGGTTCTTCGAACGATTCCGGACGATGGTCATCAACCATCCCGCGAACCTCTCGGGGCTCCTGCACTCGTCCATCCGATCCAACGCCACCAAGAACGCTTCCTGCGCCGCGTCCTCCGCATCTTCGCGTCTTCCCGTGACGGAGTACGCGACCGCATACGCCGGTCCTTGATACCGCTCCACCAGAAGCCCGAATGCGACCTCGTCGCCCTTTCGCGCTCGGTGGACCAGCTCACCGTCCGTCAGTGGTTCCGACATCCTTGAAGACACCGAGGCACTTAACCGTGTTGAGGATTTCCGCTGGAGGCGCCTACGCGCGCCAGTACTGGGGTGTATCTATTTCGAAAGTTAGCCGCCCGCCGCCTACGCCGCACAATTGTGCCCGCGCTGCTGCCAGGTAAGTGTCCCCCGTTGAGGACGAGCCGAGCATCGGATTCGTCAGACCCGTTTCACCGCGACACGCCGCGCTACTTGCGCCGCCGTTCTCCGGTTTCGGCAAAGATCGTCGTGGAGCGCCCTTCCTCCCTCGGGGGGGAAGAAGCGGACAGGGCCAGCACGAGATCCCCCTCCGAGAAGTCGGCCAATGCTTGACCCACGACGAGAGTCTCGCGCTGGGGGGGGCCAGAAGCCGCGCCGCCCTCCCAGAACCCGAGCAGAACGAGCGGAGTCGATCGCGCGCCACCGGTCATGCCCATGACTCGAGTCACCCACTCCTGGCCATCGACCACAAGCTGAACCTCGTCGACCGATGGCTCGGGGGCAGCCGGCGAACCGTCGAGCCCAGCCATCGCACGGACTGGCGTCGGCTTCTGCCGATCTGCCGCGCCGCTTCGGTTCCTTCTTCGAGCCTCCGCTCTTGGCGTGGGCTCCAGAGAAGACGACGACCGCGCCGAGGGAAGCGGCGAAGCACCACTCGCAGCCGGCTCGGGCACAGGATCAAGGGCCTTCGGTGTGTCTGACATCAGACTCTCAAGGTTGCAGCCTCGGCAAGAAAACACCTTATCACTTCCGCTCTGCTGGACCGAGAGCGCGCCCATCCACGTCCGAGGCGGTCATGGCCGACGGAACAGAAACTAAGCGTCAGGCGAAGCGGGAGTATACCCAGCTCTTACGTCTGCACGAGCAGCTTCTGGGGCAGTTCAGCCGTGCTCGCGACGAGCTGCTGGCGCCCGGCACAGACGACCTGGTCAAGAAGATCAAGGCCAGAACGGGCTCCACGCCCGACCTGACGGGGGTCAAGACGTCGGTCGAAGAGGCGCTCAGGGCTCTCAAACTCTCCCAGTCGCGGCTTCAGAACGCGATCAGCGAGGCCGACGACGCTTCGTTCGAGGTAGAGGGGGTCGCGAACATGCCGGCCTACCTTCAGCGATTCCTGTCGGAGCGCGCAGCGCAACCGGGCTTCAGCTACGAGGTCACCCAGGACGAGGTGCGCGGCTGGATCATCTGCTGGAAGGAGTTTACCAACCGCGGCGGAACGGTCCGGGGGTACGGACAGATTTGCGAACGTCCGTACGCCTGGCTCGACGACTAGGGAACCTCTTCACAAGAGGGTGCACTAAGGCGAGGGAGACACCGCGTCGAGGGCGTCCTGGCCGTAGAACATCTGGATGTATTTGGCTTGGGTCTGCGTAACGCTGCGGACCACCCAAACCAGATGGACGTAGTTCGGCTCCGTCGGCTGACTGAGCAGGCTCAGCCCGGCCTCTCGGGGAAGCCGTCCTCCTTTTCGGTTGTTACACGCCGAACAACTCGTGACCACGTTGTCCCACGAGTTCCCACCCCCGCGCGAAACCGGCAAGATGTGGTCCCGGGTGAGGAACTGTCGCCCGCGGAGTTCACTTCGGTGGCGTCCGCAATACTGGCAGGTGTAATCGTCGCGGGCGAAGAGGAAGGTGTTCGTGACCTGCCGCCTGAAACGATAGGGGACGTGCACGTAACGCACGAGTCGGATCACCGAGGGCCAGGGCAACGTCCGTCGCTCGGATCGGAACCGCTTTCCGTCGTCCTCTTCGACGATCTCTGCCTTACCGTCGAGGACGAGCCGGACGGCTCGATGCACGGGAACAATGGTGAGCGGCTCGAACGAAGCGTTCAGCGCCAAACAACTCACGACACCTCCTGGTCACCCGCGCAGGTCGATTCCCTTGCTCCCGAAGCTATTTCGAACAGCGGGTCCCCTCAATCCCTTCGTGCGCTTCAGAGAAGTGCGACAGGATCGCGATCGAGCACCAAGCGTACGTCGCCCGCAGGCACCCGGAAATCCTCCGCCAGCGACCGGGCGGCATCGCCGAGGGCCCCGGGCGACGCCGACCGAAGGAGAAAATGCCACCGCCAACGGCCGTGCAGTCGCTCGATGGGCGCCGGCGCCGGACCGACGAGTTCTACGTCGCTGACGGCTCCGCGTCCGGTGGTCCCTGGCTTCCGACCCGGCGACAGCCGACGACGGAGCCAGAGCGCTCCCTCCTCGGCGACGCGCGCGGCGAGCCTCTGATCGGGGCTGCTCACCACCACGTTCAGCATCCGGACATGCGGCGGATAGCTGGGACGCTCACGCTCGCTGAACTCGCGGACCGCGAAGGACTCGAAGTCGTGCGCGACGGCTGCTCGCACAGCGTAGTGATCCGGCAGCGACGTTTGGAAGAAGACCTCACCTCCCAGCTTACTCCTGCCCGCCCGCCCCGCGACCTGACTCAACAGCTGGAACGTGCGCTCGCTCGCGCGGAAGTCCGGGAGATGCATACCGACGTCGGCGTTGACCACGCCCACGAGCGTCACGCGCGGAAAATCCAGACCCTTCGCGATCATCTGAGTGCCCAACAGGATGTCGATATCACCCCGCTCCACCCGATCCAGAATGCGCTGGTGAGCCCATTTCCCGGAGGTCGTATCCACATCCATGCGGGCGATGCGCGCGTCGGGGAACGTCTCCCCCGTAATTCGCTCGACCTGTTCGGTACCCAGGCCTCTGAAGGACAGGTCATCCGAGCCGCAGCGGGGGCACCTGGAGGGTGCCGGAGCCTCGAATCGGCAGTGGTGACAGACGATTCGCTGGGTAGTCCGATGATAGGTCAATGAAATCGAACAGTTCTCGCAGCGCTCGACCTCGCCACACTCCCGACACTGTACGAAGGCCGAGTAGCCGCGACGGTTCAGGAGCAGGATGACCTGTTCGCGCTTCCGCAGTCGCACATCGATCGCATTGACCAATACCTCCGACAGAACGCCGGCACCCCGCGCTCGAGACTTGGAGGCGCTTCCCTCGGCCCTCGCGGCCCGACCCTCCCTCAGGTCCACGATGCGAACTTCCGGTAACCGCCCCCCGCCGACCCGCTCCGGAAGAAGGAGACGGCGGAACTTGCCGGTCCGAGTGTTATGCCAGCTCTCGAGGGAAGGCGTGGCGCTGCCCAGGACACAGACGGCCCCATGGGCCTTGGCTCTCATCACCGCGAGATCCCGAGCGTGGTATCTCGGCGCCTCGGATTGCTTGTAGCTGCCGTCATGCTCCTCGTCCACAACCACGGCCCCGAGGTTGGCGAGCGGAGCAAAAAGAGCCGACCGCGCACCGACGGCGACGCTCCTCTCTCCGGAGCGTAGCTGTCTCCAGGCATCGTATCGCTCACCATCCGACAACCCCGAGTGCAAGACCGCGACTTGATTCCCGAAGTGTGCGCGGAATCGTGATACGGTCTGCGGCGTAAGCGAAATCTCGGGCACGAGTACGATCGCGGTGCGGCCTCGTGCGAGCACCGAGCGTATCAGCTCGATATAGACGAGTGTCTTCCCCGACCCCGTGATTCCCTGCAAGAGATACGGCGCGGGGGACGGCTCATCCAGAGCGGCCACCAGAGCGTCGAGGGCGGTGCGTTGGTCCGGAGTTAGTACCAGGTCGGGCGGGTCGGCGGGAGGCACGTCCGCGAATGGATCTCGGAATTCCTCCTCATCGACCGCCTCTACAAGCCCCTTCGCCTCGAGCCCGGTGATGACCGTCCGGCTGAAGCCTTCGGTTCCCGTGAGTTGCCCCAACTCTGCGGATCCACCAGCCGCCTCGATGAAGGCGTACGCTTCCCGCTGGCGACCGGCTCTCCCGAAGAGTTGGTCTCGTTCGGCAAGCGTTCCCAGGTGGCCGACGATTCGAATCACCCGGCGCGTCTTCACCGAGGGCTCGGACGGAGGAACCGTCTCGTGTGTCAGGACACCCCGCGCGGTGAGCGCCCGGACCTCTGGCCAGACCGAACCCATGGCCAATGCCTTGCGAAGGGTCAGGACCCGCTGAGGTCCTTCCTTCCCCTGAAGCCACTCCACGACACGCCGCTCCCGCGGCTTCAGCGCGGCGCCGGCCGACTCGCGCAGCGTCAGATAGTCGCGAGAGACATCCGTAAGCACCGAGGGAAGCGCCGCGCGCAGCGCGACACCGAGCGGGGCCAGATAATACGAGGCGATCCATCGGCACAACTCGAGCAGATCCACAGGCACTGTGGGCCTCTCGTCGAGTACCGCGAGAACCGGTTTGATCCCTTCGATCGACTCCGTCGAGCCCGGTCCAACCACCCACCCGATTCGTTCGTCTCGCCGGAAGGGTACGAGGACTCGAGTACCCGGCGGCGGAACTGGGCCATCGACCCGATAGGTAAACGTCCGATGGATGGGGAGCGCCAGCGCGACATCGACCCGCGATGAGTCCGAGCTCAATCGTCGAGGAGCAGGAAGATCTCGGTCTGAATCTCAGACGGTGTGATCAGCGGCCCGGAGGGCCCCCAATACACGTTGATTTCACTCCGCACACCGATGTCATCGTTGATGTAGATGCCCGGCTCGATCGAGAAGGCAACGCCCGGCAGGAGTCGACGGTCGTCCCGGCTCTCCAGGTTGTCGAGATTCGGGCCGCTTCCGTGGAGATCGGTGTCGATGGAGTGCCCCGTCCGATGGACGAAGAAATCGCCGTACCCCCGTTCTGCGATCAGGCCGCGCGAAATGTCGTCTACCTCGAACCCTCGTACTTCCTCGTTCGCGTCGAATCGCTCTCTCAAAAACGTCACCGCAGCATCGCGCGCGTCACGAACGGCCGCCCAGATGTCCTGAGTACGGGCGTCCACGGATGAGGCCATGGCACCCATCCACGTCTGGTCGGCGGCGACCGAGCCCTCGAAGGCACCCCACAGGTCGATCAAGAGCACGTCGCCCCGGTTGATGGTCTCGCCTTGACCCGCGGGTGCGTAGTGCGAGTCCGATGCCCGAGGTCCGATCGCTACGATACACGCCGGGAGGTGCACGAGGCCCGCCCCAACGAGTTCGGAAACGATCCATTCCGATAACGCACCTTCGGACGTCGGCTCCCCTGCGCGGATCGCATTGGCCGCCCGCTCGAATGCTCTCCTCGCAACATCCCGCACGATCTCGGCAGCTCTCTGATGGTCGTCGAGTTGTGCAGGTGACAGGACCGAGTGAAACGCCGAGACCAGATCTCCGGAACTGGCGATCTCGACGCCATGACCGAGGAACACGCCGGCGATCCCCGCCGGCACGTAGTCGAGTGTGGGGACGGCCGCACCCGGTGACACCTCCATGGCGAAACGCTGCCCGCCCGAGACTAGTTCCCCGAGTTGCTCCTCCATATCCCGCCACCCCGAATAGGTCCGCCGGGCGAAGGGCCAGTGGCGCCAGGACGACGCCTCGATCGCATGAATCATGGCGATCGGCTCACCCTCGGCGGGGATCAGTACGAAGGCTCGGCGCGTGGTCTTTCCGAGCCCCAGGAGGGTCACTGCGATGGGGTTGAGGTGGTGGAATTCGTAGAGCAACCAGCCGTCGAGGTCCTGCTCACGCAACGCCGCCTGGACGCGAGCGATTCCTTCCGGGGTACATAATAGAGCGGTACTCACGGTCCAACCTCACTTGGTTCAGTCTCTGGTGTCCGGTCGTCCCGGAGGGCCCTCGCCGGCAAAGAGAGGCAGGCCTGTCGTCTCGGTCGGCGATGCCCCCTCGCCGGCCGCAGCCGCGCGCGCGTCGCGCGGTCCCTTCCCCGTCTTTCGGCCGGATCCGGGCGGGAGCTCCGAGGCTGGTGGCGCGGACGCCTGTTCCGTCTGATCCGCGAGAGCGGTCGCCCCAACCAGGTCCGGTTCCTTTCGCCCACGCAGAAGGTCGAGCCCCAGGATGCGCTCATTCGAAAGCAGTTTGTGCGCCTCATTCTCGCGGGCGATCGCAGAGCTCACGCCTCGCCACCCCCACCGCTTCCACGCGTGACGGAGAATCACGAGTCGTTCCGGAAGGGAAAACAGCTCTGCGAAATCGGGGAACGGCTTGACGACCGTGGGTCGAAACGCAGTTTCCTCGTCCGACCAATCCTCGACGTGGATCTCGCCGACGCCCGCTTCCCGCATCAAACGACGCCATTCCACGACCATCAGCGGTCGGACACCCAAGTGATCCGAGAGCAGCGCGCGTCTCGTTTCCTCGACCGGAGCTTTCCAAACCAACTGGACCAGGACGACGAACCCACCGGGCTTCGTTACGCGGGCGAGTTCGCGAATCGCGTCGGCGGGATCGCAGTGGTTCGCGAGACCGATTTCACCGACCGTCACATCGAAGATCTCGTCACGGTAGGGAAGAGCATCCGATCGGCCTGTCTGGAACTGGAGTCGTTCGCCGAGTCCTTCCAGCCGGCTCCGCGACTCGGCGAATTCGGTCATGGTCGGGTCGATATCGACACCAGAACCCTGCGCCCCGAACTCGTTCACGAAGTAGCCGAGTGAAATACCCTTGCCGCAGGCGACATCGAGAACCTCAGCGTCGGCCGCCATCTCTGTGAGTAGCGCGATCTGACGGTATAGATCGACGCCTCCCGGTGGAAAGAGAAGACGGGGACTCAACCGGATGAGGTCGAGCATGGATGGAACAGTAGGGGCGTACCCCTCCGCTCCGAGATGATCACGCGACATGGGAGAGAAAGGTATGGAGCAGGACGGTCGAGGCAACGCGTGTCGGCCAGGAATCCAGCCGCTACGCCATCTCCAGACCGGCGAGTGCACGGATCACGGCCACCGCACCTGCCCCCAAACGCTTCGGCTCGTACCCCCCCTCGAGGAGTGTGACGACCCGGCCATCGCAGACGTCCTGAGCGATCTCGACCACACGTCGGGTCATATCGAACAGATCCGATGGCTCGAGATGAAAGTCCCCGAGGGGATCCCCCGCCATGGAATCGAAGCCGGAAGACACAAGGACAAAGTCTGGTGTGAAGACCTCGAGCGCATTCCCGAGCGCGGCGTCGAAGTGAGTTCGATACACGGCCGCGGTCGTGCCAGCCGGTAGCGGCACGTTCAAGGTGTAGCCGACCCCCTCTCCGCTGCCCCGTTCATCGACCGCGCCGGTCCCGGGATAGTGGGGCCACTGGTGCAGCGAAAGGAAGAAGACCGACGGATCGTCGTAGAAGGTGTCCTGGGTACCGTTGCCGTGGTGCACGTCCCAGTCCACGATCAGAACGCGCTCCGCATGGCCCTGAGCCTGAAGCCAGCGGGCCGTGACGGCCACGTTGTTGAACAGGCAAAAACCCATCGAACGATCCGGAGTCGCGTGGTGGCCCGGGGGGCGAGTCGCGACGAACGCGTTCCGGACCGCGCCTTCCACAACCGCACGCGCGGCCCCGATGGCCGTCCCCGCGCTTCCGACGGCCGCGTCCCACGAGGCCGCGGAGACCTTGGTGTCCGCATCAAGCGCCATGACTCGGCCCGACTCTTCGGCCGAATCACACACCGCTCTGACTCGTTCCACCTGTGCCGCGCTATGGACGCGGAGCAGATCGTCGAGAGTGGCGTCGGCGGCCTCCATCTGCTCGACGTGGCCGTGGAGCGTCAGAAGGTCCTTCCCCACCGTGGAGGCCAGAGCCCTGAGACGCCCCTGGTGTTCGGGATGTCCCCACCCCGTGTCGTGCAGCGGCGACGAAGGGTGTAGGAAGAATCCGGTCCTGCAGCCCACGGGCGACACCTACCCTTCGACCGTCAGTCTGCGCCGACCGGCGCAACGAGAGAGGCGATACGTTCCTGAATCGAACGGACCTCCCGGCGTCGAGACTTGAGTGCGATGACGGCGTCGCAGGCTGCCGACGTCGCCGACATCGTCGTCAGATACGGAACACCGTAGGTGATCGCCGCGCGCCGCATGGCATAGTCGTCGCCCTGTGATTTCTTCCCGAGCGGGGTGTTGATGAGCAATGCGATGTCACCGGTCACAATGTGATCGACGATGTTCGGACGCCCCTCGCCGACCTTGTACACGAGCGTCGTGGGAACACCAAGGCGCATGAGCGACTCGCGGGTCCCTCGGGTCGCCATCAGGTCGAAGCCGAGGTCGAGGAAGCGGCGCAGCATGGGCGCCACCGTCTCGCGGTCGCCCTGGTTCACCGTGACGATGACTCGGCCGCTCTCGGGAAGTACGTTGCCCGCCGAAACCTGCGCCTTGGCGAATGCCATGCCGAAGGAGTCGTCGAAGCCCATGACCTCTCCCGTCGAGCGCATCTCAGGGCCGAGAAGCACGTCGACGTCAAAGCGGTTGAAGGGAAACACCGCTTCTTTGACAGCTACGCCCGGAACCGGCGGTTCCTCCGGAATCCCGAGGTCGGCAATCTTCTCCCCCGCCATCACGCGTGCGGCGAGGCGGGCGAGAGGAACACCGGTGGCCTTGCTGACGAACGGAATGGTCCGCGAGGCTCGAGGGTTCACCTCGAGAACGTACACGACTCCGTCGCGGATCGCGTACTGGACATTCATGAGTCCGACAACGCCTAGCTCGAGCGCGAACTTGCGGGTCAACGTCCGAATCTGTCCGATCGAATCTGACGAAAGCATGTACGGGGGCAGTACGCAGGCCGAGTCGCCGGAGTGGACGCCCGCGTCCTCGATGTGCTGCATGATTCCACCGATAACGACGTCGGTACCATCACAGAGCGCATCGACGTCGGCCTCGAACGCGTCCTCGAGGAAGCGGTCGATCAGCACCGGGTGGTTGGGAGAGGCCTTCGCGGCCTCATCGAAATACTCTTCGAGCGAGGCCGCGTCGTAGACGATGCGCATCGCGCGCCCACCGAGCACGTAACTCGGCCGCACCAGCACGGGATATCCGATCTTCTCCGCAACAGCGAGCGCCTCCGCCTCACTGGTCGCCATCCCGTTGGCTGGCGTGCGCGCTCCGATCTTGCGGCACACGGCGTCGAAGCGATCACGATCCTCGGCCCGGTCGATCGCGTCGACGGAAGTTCCGAGCACTTTGGCCCCGTAGGCTTCGAGCCCCTTGGCCAGCTTGAGCGGTGTCTGGCCGCCGAGCTGAACGATGATCCCCAGGGGCTGCTCGAGGTGCAGAATCTCGAGCACGTCCTCGAGCGTCAGCGGTTCGAAGTAGAGCTTGTCGCTGACATCGAAGTCCGTCGATACGGTTTCCGGATTCGAGTTGATCATGATCGTCTCGAAACCGGCGTGCCTCAGTGCGAGGACAGCCTGTACGCAGCAGTAGTCGAACTCGATTCCCTGCCCGATTCGGTTCGGCCCACTGCCCAGCACCACGACCTTCTTCCGATCCGACGGAGTACTCTCCGACTCGCCCTCGTACGACGAGTAGTAGTACGGTGTGGCAGCGGGGAATTCCCCGGCGCACGTGTCGACCACGTTGTAAGTCGCGCGAATGTCCCACGCCCATCGCCGCTCCCGCGCCGTCGCCACGTCCTCGCCCCGCAGGATCGCGAGCTGGTCGTCGCTGAACCCTTCGCGCTTGACCGCCCGCAGAAGCTCGGGAGTTACCTCCGGCGCTTCGGCGTAGCGTTTTTCCCACTCCAGAATCTGCACGAGTTGATCCAGGAACCAACGATCGATCTTGGTCGCTTCGAAGATCTCCTCGACCGTCAGCCCCGCGAGAAGTGCACGCTTCAGTTGAAACGGGCGATTGGGTGTCGGGCGTCGCATGGCCGATAGGAGCGCGGACTTGCTGTCCTCGACGAGTCCGTCGTCCTTGAGCCGGTCTCCGACAGCCCACCCGAGTCGGCCGGTTTCGAGACCCCGAAATCCCTTCTGCCAGGCGCTGCGAAAGGTGCGCCCGATCGCCATCGTCTCGCCGACGGACTTCATCTGTACGCCGAGGGTATCGTCGACCTCGGCGAACTTCTCAAAAGCGAAGCGCGGCACCTTCACAACCACGTAGTCGAGCACCGGCTCGAAGGATGCCGGCGTCGTCTTCGTGATGTCGTTCGGTAGCTCGTGCAAGTTGTACCCGACTGCGAGCTTGGCCCCCACGCGAGCGATCGGGAAGCCCGTCGCTTTCGACGCGAGCGCTGACGACCGGGAGACCCTCGGATTCATCTCGACGATGAGCATCTCTCCATCGTCGGGATTGATTGCGAACTGGATGTTGCAGCCGCCGGCCTCGACACCGATTTCGCGAATGATCGCGATCGCGGCGTTCCTCATTACCTGGTACTCGACGTCGGTCAGCGTCTGTGCCGGGGCGACGGTGATCGAGTCGCCGGTGTGAACCCCCATCGGGTCGAAGTTCTCGATGGAGCAGACGATGATCACGTTGT